>NZ_JBQFMI010000016.1:0-66910 GCF_056531755.1 Ruegeria sp. L11 | reverse complement strand
GAACCGGCATCTCCCACCCGGCAAAATCAACCATCTTGCCGCCCAACTCAACGTGAAGCCCAAAAAGCGGCGTGCGTCTAATCTCGGTCATCTTGGATACCTTTTCGTATCTATCGGTTTCGAACGCATTCCCGTCAGTCTGCCTCAAGTAGTCAATATTGCAACGATTCCGGTCAACTTGCGAACCGGCGCGCCGCCTGTGGGGCAAGTCTGTATACGGGCGTATGCATCCATTTCGTTCCTATAGGAAACTTTTTTCCGTTAGGCAACATTTGTCATTTGGCCTCTGCAAGGGTTTGCCGGTCAAAGCTTTGAACGCGACGATAACACCAGGCAAGCCGACTGCAATGGCCTGAAAAAACGGTATTTTGCCTGCACCTTATCGCGCCTGTCCGTCAAGTGACTGCACTGCGAGATCCAGCACCCTCAGCCCGGCGACAAGATCGCTTTCGGCGGTATCTTCGGCAAAATCGTGGCTGATACCGTTGATTGAGGGCACGAACAGCATCGCAACGGGCATCAGGCGCGACACGTTTGTGGCATCGTGCAACGCGCCCGACGGCATCCTGCGCCATTTGCCGGGGGCCACCTGTTCGGCCCCATGTTCCAGCGCCGCGCGCAGCGTTTGATCCATCGTGACGGGTTCCAACCCGAGCAAAGGGCCGTAGGTCAGCACCAAGTCCTGTTCGCTGGCTATTTCCTGCGCTGTGGTACGGATAATCTCCTCCATCCGCGACAGCCGATCCGGATCGCCATCGCGCCACTGCATCGAGAACCGCGCCCGACCCGGCACGATGGACGACGCATTGGGGTGAAGATCGACCCGCCCGATGGTCCAGACGGTTTGTGGTGTCACCACGTTGCGAAACCGTTCGTTGAGGCGCGTATTGAACAGTGACAACGCCTGAAACGCATCGCGGCGCAAATGCATCGGCGTGGTGCCCGCGTGATTCTGCTGCCCTTCGAAGGTGACCGACATGTCCCGGATGCCGACGATATCGGTGACGACACCGATCTGCTCGTTCGCTGCGTCCAGAGAGGGGCCCTGTTCGATATGCATCTCGACAAAGCCGCTGAACCGCGCGGGATCGACAAAACCCTGCGACAGGTCCGCCATGGAAGATCGGGCTTCGCCAAAGCTGACGCCGGCACCGTCGGTCAACACATCTGCCTTGTCCAGCGGCAGACCGCCGGACCAGACCGCCGAACCCGTGGTCACACCGAACCAGCCTTCTTCGTCCTGAAAACTGACGACCGAGATCGGCTGGTCGCTGGACCGCGCGATCTCGAGCGCGGCGATCACGCCGAGCGCGCCATCCAGCCAGCCGCCTTCGGGCTGGCTGTCGGAATGCGACCCCATGAGCAGAGAGCGACCGGGCGCCAACCCGAACAGGTTGCCGACCGGGTCGAAATGCGGTGTCAGACCTGCATCGGCCATACGGTCCGCCAGCCATTGGCGCGCAGCGATATCCGCCTTGGAATAGGCTGGTCGGATGACCCCTTTGCCCACACCTGAGGCACCGAATTCACGCAGCTTGTGCAGATCATCCAGAAAACGCGTGTGGTCGACGGCCATGAATCCCTCCGGGCGCAGTTGGTCAGGGCGACCATAGCCAGAAACCGGACAGCTGCGAATGTTTTTCCGGTGAGATCAAGAAACCCCTCTGGTCCCGGCAGGGAACCTGCCCTAAGACTTCGGCGCAAGAGGGAGCGACATGTCACATATCACATTGGTGCGCCACGGGCAGGCAAACACGACGGCGCGCGACGAAGCAAGCTATGACAAGCTGAGCGATCTGGGCCATCAACAGGCCCGCTGGCTGGGCGCGCATCTGCGTGACACCCGCAGCCACTATACACGCGTCTATTGTGGCACCCTGACCCGCCATACCGAGACGGTGACCAGCATGGGATTGGCTGATCCTGTCTGTGACGCACGGCTGAACGAGATCGAGTATTTCACCCTTGCACAGTTGTTCGAAGAACAGCACGGCGTCGAAATCCCGACCGATCGCGAGGGATTTGTCGAACACCTGCCCAAAACCTTCGCGGCCTGGGCCAGCGGAAAGATCGAGAACGCGCCGGAATCCTTCGATGCGTTCGAAGCCCGTGTTCGCGACGCGCTGCACGAGATCGGGACCGAGGGCGGACCGGCCATCGTCGTGACCTCAGGCGGGTTGATCTCGATGGTGGTGCGGCAGGCGATGGGGTTGGACATCCCGTCGATGGCGCGGGTGGCCCTTGCCATCATGAACACGTCGATGCATCGTCTGCACCCGATTGGCGCACAGCTGAGCCCGGTCCTGTTCAATGCGGTGCCGCATCTGGAAGCACCCGACCGGCAGTTCGCGCAAACCCACCTCTAACCAGATCGGAGATCCCCGATGCAGCTTTATTATGCACCCCGAACCATCTCGGTCGCTGTTGCGATTGCTCTGGAAGAGGCCGGGCTGGACTATGAAGCGATCAAGCTGGACTTTGCCGATGGGGAACAGACAAAACCAGCCTACAAGCAGATCAATCCCAAGGGGCGCGTTCCGGCGCTGGTGGTCGATGGCGGCATCCTGACCGAGACCGGCGCGTTGCTGGAATATATTGCGGTCAAGGCACCCGAGGCCGGGTTGGTACCAGCTGATCCGGTCATGGCCGCCCGCATGCGCGAGGTAATGTTCTATCTGGCCTCGACCATGCATGTGAACCACGCCCACAAGCTGCGCGGGCATCGCTGGGCCGACAAGAAATCCAGCTGGAAAGACATGACGGACAAGGTCTCGCAAACGATGACGGCATCTTGCGACTATATCTCGTCAAACGGGTTGCGCGGGCCGTTTGTTCTGGGGGACGCGTTCTCTCTGGCCGATGCCTATCTTTATGTGGTTTGCAGCTGGCTGGAAGGCGACGGCGTCGATGTCTCGGCATTCCCCAAAATTCTCGCCTTCCGCAAGGCGATGGAGGCACGGCCTTCGGTTCAGGCGGTGCGCGCTGCCGGGATGCTCTGACAAAAGGAAATAAGATGACACATCTCTGGGTCAGGGCGGAACAGCGCCCGAACGAGGAACGGGTGGGGCTGACACCCGAAGGGGCCGCGGCACTGATCGCCGCAGGTCTCCGCGTGACGGTTGAGGAAAGCCATGTCCGCGCCATTCCGATTGATGGCTACAAAGACGCCGGCTGTGCAATCGCGGCTGAGAATTCGTGGCCCGAAGCCCCGCTGGATGCGATCATCTTCGGCCTCAAAGAACTGCCCGAAGATGGCACCCCCCTGCCCCATCGCCACATCATGTTCGGCCACGCCTATAAGGGCCAGCATTCGGGTCGCGCGCTGCTGGAGCGGTTCAAGGCCGGGGGCGGTACGCTTTATGATCTGGAATATCTGGTGGGCGAAGACGGCCGCCGGGTTGCCGCCTTTGGCTATTGGGCTGGTTATGCAGGCGCTGCGGTAACGCTCAAGACATGGGCGGCGCAACAACGGGGCGAGGAATGCCCGCCGGTTGAGGTGTATGCAGGCAAAGACGTTCTGAACGCCGAATTGCTGGCCGAGTTGGACGCGACCAGAGCCCCACGCCCCCGCGCCATCGTCATTGGTGCACTGGGTCGCGTGGGTACGGGGGCCGCAGACCTGTGCGACGCGATGGGCGTCGACGTCACCAAATGGGACATGGCGGAAACCGCAAGCGGCGGGCCGTTTCCCGAAATTCTGGACCACGACCTGTTCCTGAACTGCATCTTCGCGCGCCCCGGAACCCCGGTCTTTGTTCCGCGTGAGGCGTTGACTGCCCCGCGCAACCTAACCGCCATCGGCGATGTCGCCTGTGACCCGGACAGTGATTACAACCCGGTGCCGGTCTATGACCGTGCAACCACATGGGACGCGCCTGCTTTGCGCGTGGCAACCGATCCGGTGATGGACGTGATGGCCATCGATAACCTGCCGTCGATGCTGCCGGTCGAAAGTTCGGAAGATTATGCGGCACAGCTTTTGCCGTCGCTTCTGACCCTGACCCATCTGGACAGCGGCGTCTGGGGTCGGGCAGAAGCAACTTACAAAACACATATCGAAGGGATCTGAGCGATGACGATTCACTGGTGTGGCACCGGCCTGTCGGCCATCCCCGGCCTGCGCCGTCTGATCGAGGGCGGTCACAAGGTCACCGTCTGGAACCGGACGATCGAAAAAGCCAAGGCCGAGGTTGGGGACCTGACCGACGATATCCGCGCCTCCGACATCGACGCACTGGGTGATGTGCTTGAGAAGGGCGACGTGATCGTGTCCATGCTGCCGGGCGACTGGCACGTGCCACTGGCGGAACTGGCGATCTCGAAACAGGCCAATTTCGTGTCGTCGTCTTACATCGCGCCCGAAATGCGCGCACTGGACGACAAGGCGCGCGAGGCCGGTGTGGCGCTGGTCAACGAAGTTGGTCTGGATCCGGGCATCGACCACCTGATGGCCCATGCACTGGTCGATGACTATCGCGCCTCGGATGCGTTCGATCCGCAAAACCACCTGAGCTTTATTTCGTATTGCGGTGGCATTCCCAAGATCCCGAACCCGTTCCGCTACAAGTTCAGCTGGTCGCCCTTGGGTGTGCTCAAGGCGCTGCGGTCGCCGTCGAAGTCGATCCGCGACTATGCCCCGCTGGACGTTGCCCGTCCGTGGGATGCGATCAGCAGCTATATCGCGCCGCTGCCAACGCCGGAAAGTTTCGAGGTCTATCCCAACCGCGACTCGATCCCGTTCAAGCCGCAGTACCAGTTCGAGGATCACTGGCCAGTCAGAGAATTCGTCCGCGGCACCCTGCGCCTGAACGGTTGGGCGGATGCGTGGTCGGATGTGTTCCGTGAAATCGAAACCCTGTCGGGCCCGGAAGGGGATGCGCGTCTGAAAGAGATGTCCGACCAGTTCTGGAGCGAAAACGCCTATGACGAAGGTGAGCCCGACCGCGTGGTGCTGTGTGTTGGATTGAAAGCCGAGAAAGACGGCGTCGAAGTCTGGCACAAGACCTATGTCATGGACGCCTGGGGCGACGAGCGCGGCACAGCAATGGCGCGTCTGGTTTCGATCCCGGTTTCACTTGCCGTCGAGGCCGTTATGAACCGCGCCATCCCGGCAGGTGTTCACGCAGCCCCAAGCGACCCAAAACTGGTACAAGGCTGGATGGCCGAGATCGACCGACTGGCCCAGCACTTGCAGATCGTGGATCATACGGCCTGATTGCACCAAAAAAGCCATTCCAGATACACCGGAATGGCTTCTATTGTTCTTCTTCAGGCATGGTAAACTCGTCTGGATTTCCCTGAAGGTGTCTTCAGATAAAGCGTTCGATGGTGTCTTCAACATCGCTGCGGTTGATGCCAAGCTCGGCCAGTTGATGGTCTGTCAGACCGTTCAGATGCTGGGCGGCGCGCACGATATCCGGGCTGATGGCACGAATACGCATGGCGCGATCAAACAGCAACAAGGCGCTGGCGGCCGGGGCCGGTTGATTGGTCGAGGGGATAAAGTCAAACATACTGATTACCTCACGCTAGGATTTCGAAACTTTCGGGTCACCGCTGATACGGCGCGTTGTGATACACGCTGTGATAAGCGCGCCGACGGATCTGCTCGCGGGAAATGCCGATATCGTTCAGCTGCATGTCGCTGAGCTTTTCCAGCTGCCGTACAGTTTTTGAGAAAATCTGACGTCGGAAATGTTCGACTTTTGCCTCGGCATATTTGGCAAACAGGCGGTCCAAGAGACCCTTATGAGTGTCAATCGTCTGTACATCAGTCATTGCTGGTTCCTCCGAAATTTGAATTGCTTGGGTGTGATAGCTTCAAATAAGGGAGGCCACCGTTAAGGTCGCCAGTCGGAAACATTAAGGTTTCTTGAGGTTGCGCGCGCAGGTGTTCACGGCCGGTCTGCCCCGCCTGTTCCCCATTTACGGCAGTGTCCGCGAAGCGGAAGGCGCATTGGCCTCGGTATCCGACGCTGGCGACCAACGCACAGGTCTGTTTTTGGGGTGAGGCCGTCGAGCGGCCTACATCAGATCGTTTTCCACGTCTTCCGCTGATATCCCCAGTGCATCCAGACCATTCTCAAGGTGGTCAGACATGTGCGGTGTTCCGATCAGGTAGTCTGCACAAGGGGTCGAAGCCTCGGACTTGGCGGTGGCGATGGCCTCGGCCAGATCTTCCGCGAAAAAGCTCTCGCGCCCGATCCACATGATGGCGACCAGTTCGGCCTGCTCGTCTTCGCTCATGCGGTCGATGAACGCCCGCAATTCGCCCTCGGCCCGGTTCAGCTCGCGGCCCATCATGGCGACCTGGGCGACTTTTCTTGCCGAGATTTCCAACATCTCTTCGACTCCTCGTGTTCGCGGTTGTTACGCCATCACAACCACCGACGGGGGCCCGCGTCTTTGATCTTGAACAAACAGGCTGGTCACTGCCCCACACGCGATACTGGATGATCAGGCACAGGTTCCTTGCGAAACGGACGGAAGGCAGCTTTTTTCAGCCACAACCTGAAGGCCTGCCATAAGATCAGCGCAAAAGTGCGCCGCGAACCGAATGGGCGACGCAGAAAAGACCAAAGGATCACCCGGCTGGTCAATGGCTGGCGCGGTCCGGTCAGTGTCGCGATCAACCCGCCACCCGCGCGCGTGTAGTCGATCCACACACCAACCCGATCCGGGCTGTAGTCGAAGCGGAACGTATAGCTGCCTTCAATCTTCTGGAAGGGCGAGACATGCATCACCTTTTCGGCCGCCAATCGGTCGGTTGGTTCGATGGTTGAAAAATCCGGCTTATGGCACAGATAACTGTGGCGCGTTCCAAAGGTGTTCGTCACCTCGGCCACCACGGCGTAAAGCTGATCATCGCGGTCAAAGCAAAACCAAAAACTGACGGGATTAAAAACGTGGCCCAGCACCCTTGGCTGGGTCAGCAGCATGACCTGCGCGGGTTGCGGAATGTCCATCTCGGCAAATCGCGCGCGCAGCCAGGCGGCACCATGGCCTTGACCTGGCTCTCCTCCGTGATCGCGGGTTCGCCAGTTGGTGACATTTGTCCGGTCCATTGAAAACAGAAAAGGCGTGGTTAACCGGGCTTCGGGATCAAACAGGATGTAATCGACAGAATACCGGAAGGCGTTGTCGATTGCCCCCTTGCGGCCGTGATAGGTGTGGCCTGCAACATGATCTATCGTTTTTGCCATCCGATGCCTTCTGGTCCTTGCATAACCGCCAGAGCAGTCGCGATTTCTTTTTTGCCGCTGGTGTTCATATTACGAGACTTGGCCGGGAGCGGATCAAAATGTTCCGATAAAGTGATCCGGCTTGGGACATGCGCCGTATTGTGGTTATGTTTACCCAGATCAATACAGCGACCTTGGACGGACCAGCGGTTGAAACACCCGCCCCTCAATCTTGGCGCATCAACAAACGCATCAAGGGTAGGCGGGTGAACGACATCAACGGCAAGCGCGAGACCAGGGCCGAATGGGTGGACCACGTCAGACGCATCCGGGATGCGCAGGATCAGGCGGCATTTGCCGAGCTGTTCCAGCACTTCGCGCCGCGTATCAAGGCGTTCCTGATGAAGTCAGGGGCGGATGCCGCCATGGCAGAAGAATGCGCACAAGAGGTGATGGCGACCTTGTGGCACAAGGCCCACCTGTTCGACCCGACGCGTGCCACCGTGGCCACATGGGTGTTCACCATCGCACGGAACAAGCGCATTGACGTGCTGCGCAAGCAACGCCGCCCTGAACCCGAAGATCTGGGTTGGGGGCCCGAGGCTGAGCCCGATCAGGATGACGTCATCGCGCTGCAACAGGAAACCGCGCAACTGCGCACCGCCTTGAAAGCGTTGCCGGATGCACAGCGGGACCTGATCGAGAAGGCATATTTCGGCGACCTGAGTCACCGGGAAATCGCATCGCAGACCGGGTTGCCGCTGGGAACGATCAAATCACGGATACGGCTGGCGCTGGACCGCCTGCGCCACGCGATGAACTGAGATGAGTAAAATGAGCAAGTTGATCAAACATCACCTGACAGATGACCTGCTGATGGCTTATGCCGCAGGCAGCCTGCCCGAAGCCTTCAACCTGATGGTCGCCACGCATCTGTCCCTGTGCGACCACTGCCGTGCGCGCGCCGAAAGCTATGACGCCATTGGCGGGCAAGTTCTGGACGAGCAGAGTGAGGGTGCCAGCATGAGTGAAACTTCCCTGGCGGCCACGATGGCTTTGATCGCCCAGGGCGCACCAGCGCCCAAGCCCGTTCGCCCGGGATGTGCAGTTCTGCCAGCCCCGTTGCAGGATTACGTGGGCGGAACAGTCAAGGACATCCGCTGGAGGTCGATAGGTATGGGCGTCAAACAGGCGATCCTGCCGACCACCAAAGACGCCACCGCCCGCTTGCTTTTCATTCCGGCCGGTGCTGCCGTGCCGGATCATGGCCACAACGGCATGGAGCTGACAATGGTTCTGCAAGGGGCTTTCTCGGACGAGGTTGACCATTTTGCCCGTGGCGATGTTGAAATCGCTGACGAGGATCTGGAACACACACCTGTCGCGGATATCTCGGAAGACTGCATATGCCTGGCGGTTACGGATGCGCCGCTGAAATTCAACAAGCTGATGCCGCGCCTTTTCCAACCCTTTCTGCGTATCTGAACGCTTGCAGGCACTGGTCCATCAGAACCGGCCCGGTGCCGGTTCAGTTCTTCAACAGGATGTTCAGCCTTCGTGACGTGCCAGTGGCACAACCTCTGTTTCAGTATCGGGCGCGATTTCTTCGAAGTCGAAATTATCCAGCCGCTGCGCCCGGCGGCCGGCCTTTTCGGCACTGATCTTGATTTCCGAGATATCCTTGGCCGCCTGCCCGAAGTGACGGTCGAGGTTTGAAACGCGGTCGCCCAGACGGTCCACGTCTTTGTGCAGCAATCCCAGTTCTTTGCGGATCGCACCGGCCTGTTCACGCATGCGCGCATCTTTCAGGATCGCCCGCATCGTGTTCAGCGTGGCCATACAGGTGGTGGGCGAGACGATCCAGACCCTTGCGGCAAACCCTTCGCGCACCACATCGGGCAGGCGGGCGTGCAGCTCGGCATAGATCGCTTCGGACGGGACGAACATCAGGGCACCGTCAGCGGTTTCCCCGTCGAGGATGTATTTCTCGGAAATCGCCTTGATATGCACTTTCACGGCAGCACCAAAAGCCCGCAGGCATCTTTCAACATCTGCCTTGGTCTGCGCGGCGGCAAGTGCTTCGAAATCCTCAAGCGGGAATTTCGCGTCAATCACGATCGGGCCGGGTGGGTTCGGCAGATGCACCAGGCAATCCGCGCGCCTGCCGTTCGACAAGGTGGCTTGCAGCGAATAGCTGTCCGCGGGCAGCGCCTTGGACACGATATCGTTCAGCTGAATCTCACCAAACATCCCGCGCCGCTGCTTGTTCGACAGGATATCCTGAAGGCTGAGAACATCGCCCGACAGTTTCGTGATATTGTCCTGCGCCTTGTCGATGGCGGCCAGACGTTCCTGCAGCTGCGTCAGTGATGTCGCCGTCTGTTTTGACGAACCGTGCAGGGTTTCCTTCATCCGTTCCTGCATCTCGGCCAGCGCGCGCGCCGATTTCATCGCGTTGTCCGCCAGCCGGTCATTCATCTGCTGCTGAACCGAGGACAAGCGTGCCTCGACCGTCTGGATCACCTGCACCTGCGCGTTGGCCTGCGTGTCCGAGACATGCTGCAAGCCGCCGCGCAACTGTTCCTGCCCCTGCCCCAGCTGCTGCACATGCTGACCCAGAAGCGCCATCTGCCGCGCCAGCGGTTCCGCCATCCGGGCCGAGCGATTGGCGGCGCGCAACGACAGGAACAGCAGCAGCAGGATCAGCGCAACTGTTCCGCCCACGATAAGAACAACCGGGTCATCCAATGCATATTCTGTTCCTGCAATCTTGATCATGTCGCCTCGGATGTTCTTGTTTTATTCTTACTAACCTGCAGTGGCCAATGGATCAACTGCGCCCGAACAGGCGTTCGATGTCGCTTAGCTTCAGTTCCACATATGTGGGTCGCCCGTGATTGCACTGGCCGGAATGCGGCGTGGCCTCCATCTCGCGCAGCAGGGCATTCATTTCCTCGGCCCGCATCCGACGACCGGACCGGACCGAGCCGTGGCAGGCAACCCGACTGAGGATCGCCTCGATCCTTGCCTGCACCATCTGGCTTTCGCCCTGATCGGCCAGTTCGTCGAGGATATCAAGGATCATCGCGCGCGCATCGACCTCGCCCAGAATGGCCGGGGTTTCGCGCACGGCAATGGCGCCTCCGCCAAAGGGTTCGATGGTCAGCCCCAAACGGGACAGATCATCACGGACAGCCATCAGACGAGCGCAATCACCTTCGGACAACTCAACAATCTCGGGGATCAACAGGGCCTGCGCCGCGACTCCCGTCTCGGCCATTTGTGTTTTCAGCTTCTCATAGACCAGCCGTTCATGCGCGGCGTGCTGATCAACGATCACCATTCCATCGGCAGTCTGGGCGATGATGTAGTTTTCATGCACCTGCCCGCGCGCAGCACCCAGCGGAAGATTCTGCGGATCGGGCTCCTGACCCTGCGAAGCGGGTGCGACCGGGATCGGATCGACAATGCTGCCGCTGTAATCATGCGCCAGTTCCGCAAAACCCGGAGCCTGCGCGCGGTACGCGGCCTGGCGCGCCACGGGCGACGGGCGATCCATCTGATAGACCCGCGCTGGTGCGGACTGCGCGGGTTCCGGTCGCATCGCACCCAGGGTCGCATTGGCCACGGTCGAGGACGCGCGATGCCCGGCCTCTGCCAATGCGTGGCGCAGGCTGGACACGATAAGCCCGCGCGCAACGCCCGGATCGCGGAACCGGACCTCGGACTTGGCAGGGTGAACGTTCACGTCAACCAATGTCGGGTCGCAGTCGATGAACAATGCCGCCGCCGGGTGACGGTCCCGGCTGAGGAAATCGAAATAAGCCGCCCGCAAAGCACCGGTCAGCATCTTGTCGCGCACGGGACGCCCGTTGACAAAAAGGTACTGCGCCACCGCAGCGCCACGGGAATAGGTCGGCAGGGCCGCATAGCCAAAAAGCCTGAGACCTTCGCGCGTGGCATCAATCCGCAGCGCATTCTCGGCGAATTCGCGCCCGATCACACGGGCAAGACGGGCGTGCAGGGCGTCAAACAGGTCGCCATTCTCGCGATCCGCGCGGAAGATCACGCGGCCTTCGCCACCGCCCGAGACATCGCGCAGGGTAAATGTGACGGATGGTTCGGCCATCGCCAGCCGTTTCACCATGTCCGTGATCGCCTGCGCCTCGGCCCGGTCGGTGCGCATGAATTTCAGCCGGGCGGGGGTGGCGAAGAACAGATCGCGCAGCTCGACCACCGTGCCCGCGCGCAGGGCTGCAGGCTTGACCGAACCCGTCTTGCCACCTGCAACATGGATCTGCGCCGCGTCCGCACCGGGCACGCGACTGGTTATGGTCAGGCGTCCGACAGCCCCCAACGAGGGCAAGGCTTCGCCTCGAAACCCGAAGGTGTGGATATTCAGCAGGTCCGATCCGTCGATCTTTGATGTGGCGTGGCGCGACAGGGCAAGCGGCAAATCTTGGGCCGGGATACCGCAGCCATCGTCGGTCACGCGGATCAGTGTCTTTCCCCCGTCGGCGATTTCGACGGCTACACGCGCGGCCCCGGCATCAAGTGCATTCTCGACCAGTTCCTTGACCGCCGAGGCCGGGCGTTCCACCACTTCACCCGCCGCAATACGGTTGATGGCAGCATCGTCAAGCTGTCTGATCACGGGGCGATTTTCGCTGATATTGGGGTTTGTTTGCGCCATACCCCTAGACCTAGCACAACCGCGCACGATTCTGCCACCGGTTTGAGCATGCCTTCTGATCGGAAAGGGGCGCCCGGATGGCCGTGAATGAATCCCCATTCCGTACCATCCGGGCCTACCAGAGTGAGTGGTGTGTTCAGCTAATCAATGGGCAGCCTCTAGCACGAGACTTCCCAAAAATCTGCTTAAGATTAACCTTAACGGTATCTGGGCAGAGTTTGGCCGATGACGCATGGGCATCTGCGGCAGGAAAATGCCGTCTCAGGCTGATGTCTGAACACCAACACGTGTGCGGCATGGGCCAAACATGGCCGCCAGTGCCAGGATCAGCCCGGACATCGTTGCGATCATCCCCGCCGCACTGACCGCATCCGCTGCACCCAGCCACAGGGGCCCGTAGCCTGCTATCACATACCCCGTCACGGCGGAGGTTATAGCGATCACGACACTCCAGCCAATCTGTGCCTCAAGCCGGTTGGTCAGCATCCGCGCAGCTGCCGGAGGGCAGATAAACATCGCGATCACGATGATCGAGCCCACAGCGTCAAAAGCGGCAACCGCCGCGATAGCCGCAGTGATGACGAGCGCCATGCCCAGAAGTCCCGTGCGAATACCGATCGTGCGGGCGAAACCTTCGTCAAAGGTGGATATTTTCAGCGGCCGCCAGAACAGCCATGTGAACAGCATCACACCCACCAGTGTCAGCGCAATACGGGGCAGTTCCGGGGGCAATCCGGCAAGGGCATGAGCGTCCAGCAACGAGGACCACCCGGTCGCGTCCAGCCAGATCAGGCTTTCGAGATTGCCGTAAAGCGCATGTTCCACATCCAGATGCACGGTTGACGTATCCGTCTGCTCAAGCAGCAGAACGCCTGCTGCGAACATGGTGGTAAAGACCACGCCCATGGCGGCCCCGGGTTCGATCTGCCCCAGTCGGCGAATGGCCTCGATCAGGACAACAGCCAGAACCGCGGCCCCAGCCGCACCCAACATCATCGGCCAGGTGGATATGGCACCTGTCAGCAGAAACGCAACAACGATACCCGGCAGCACTACATGGCTGA
The DNA here is from genome assembly GCF_056531755.1 of Ruegeria sp. L11. Classification (NCBI taxonomy): domain Bacteria; kingdom Pseudomonadati; phylum Pseudomonadota; class Alphaproteobacteria; order Rhodobacterales; family Roseobacteraceae; genus Ruegeria; species Ruegeria sp. L11. Next base: position 53,972 of record NZ_JBQFMI010000016.1, on the reverse strand, counting down.
TCGCATCGCCGATCAGCGCCTGTTTTCGCAACACAAGAAAGTTGCCGGGCAAGGCACAGGCGATGGCCGCAAATGTTCCGATCAGCAGCGGCGTCAGAGACAGCGGAACGAATTCTTCACCACTCATGCCGGTATCCCCTGCGGTCCGCCAATCTGGCGGTCGATCTCATCAATCTGGTCGCGTGTCAGAACGGTCTCGATATCACGCAACCCGTCATAGAGCGCAGCTGTCGCCTCGTGCGCCTGATCGGCGCGCACGATTTCCCATCGCTTTTCATCCCGCAGGGCCTTGGCCGCGCGGGCCTTGCCGGTGTCCGTCGCCACGCCATCCGCCCGGACCAGCCCGGCACGCCGCAGCAAACGCAGGGTCAGGGGTTCATAGATCTTCTGCCCTTGTGCCAGCGCCAGAAGTCCCTGACGAATATGCACCCGGCGCTGAAACCGCAGATGCCGCAGCACCGCCGCCAGAACGCCACGCATCGGGGCGAAGAAGAGGGAGGCGAGGAAAAAGGCAAAGCTGACCAGTACGATGATCGGGCCGGTTGGAAGATTGGGCGCAGATGCGGATATGGCAGCGCCGATAAATCCGGCTAGTCCACCTGCCAACCCGGCCAGCAGAACAACGCGTTCCGAGCGGTCAGACCAGAACCGGGCGGTCACCGCCGGAATGATCAGCAACGCCACGATCAGGATCAGGCCGACGATTTTCAGACCGACCACGGTCACGGCCATGACCAGCCCCATCATGGCCAGGTCGATACGATGCACTGGCAACCCGCGCGCCGCTGCGTATTCGGGATCGAATGCGACAAGGGTCATCGGACGGCGGATGATCAGCACCAGCGCCAACGTCAAGGCGCCACCAAGTGCGATGATCACCGCATCGGCCCACAGCATTCCGGCGGTTGAACCCAACAGGAAACCTTCCAGCCCGGCCTGACGGCCAACCCCCATGGTTTGGATGACCGTCAGCAGCACGATCCCAAAGCCGAAGAACACAGACAGGACCGCACCGATCGCGGCGTCCTCGGCCAGTCGGGTGCGCCGTGTCAGCCAGTTCATGCACAACAGACCAACCCAGGCTGAAATGGCGGACCCCACCAACAGGCCCGGCAGGTTGCGCCCGTCCCCACCCAGCGCGACCAGCACCATGAAAGCGATACAGACGCCCGGCAGGGTTGCATGGCTGATTGCGTCGCTGACAAGGGCGCGCTTGCGCAGAAACAGGAAGGTCCCTGTCACGCCCGCCGACACGCCAAGCAATGTCGCACCGATGGCAACCAGCGTGGCGTTATAGCCAAGCTGAAGGGTCAGAGCATCCCAAAGCATGAACTATCCCAGCGCGCGTGAAATCTGATCGATCTGGGCCGTTGCCAACCTGCCACCATAGGCCGATTGCAGCGTTTCCGCCGTGAAGGCCTCGGCCACCGGCCCTTCGGCCACCTTGCGAGTGTTGATCAGGAAAACGTGGTCGAAATAGTCGGTCACGGTGGCCAGATCATGATGCACGACAACGACTGTCTTACCGGCCTCTTTCAGGGATTTCAGCACCGCGATGATGGCTTTTTCGGTAGCAGCGTCGACACCGGCAAACGGCTCGTCCAGCAGGTACAGATCAGCATCCTGAGCCAGAGCACGCGCCAGAAACACACGCTGTTGCTGGCCACCGGACAGCTGGCCTATCTGGCGATCCGCGAAATCGCGCATTCCGACACGGTTCAGGCAATCCATCGCACGGGCCTTGTGGCGCGCGCGCAAGCGGCCCAACAGGCCCAGTTCACGCGACAGACCCATCAGAACCACGTCGATCACACGTGTCGGGAAATCCCAGTCCACGCTGGCACGCTGGGGAACATAGGCAACACGTGCGCGTTGCGAATTCAGCGGCTGACCAAATACGGTCACCTGCCCCGACAATGGCGTAACGATGCCCAGCGCCGCCTTGAGCAGCGTTGACTTTCCAGCACCGTTCGGCCCGATAATGGCGGTCATCGCGCCGGGCGTTACCGTCATATCAACCGAAAAGACCGCTGGCTTCTGCCCGTAGGAAACCGTCAGACCCCGCACAGCCAGAGGGCTGTTATCCAGGTTTTGTTCCTGGACCGTCACACCTTCGTTGCTGATCAGCCCCAGCATCTCTCAGAACCCTGCTGACAGTTTGCCGTTCATGCCGCGATCGGGAACTTCTCCGCCCAATGCGCCTGCGATGACGGTGATATTGTGATCCAGCATCCCGATATAAGTGCCTTCGTAAGTGCCATCCTCGCCCATGGCGTCCGAGAACAACTCGCCCCCGACCTTCACCTCGTGCCCTTTGGCTGCGGCCCCTTCGATCAGCGCGCGGATCGACCGGTCAGAAACCGAGCTTTCGACGAAGACCGCCGTGATCCGGCGATCAACCAACAGGTCAACCAGCTCTCCGATCCGGTTCAGGCCCGCCTCGGATTGGGTCGAGATGCCCTGAATGCCCAGAACCTCGAACCCGAAACTTTCACCGAAATAGCCAAAGGCGTCGTGGGCTGTGACCAGAACCTTGTTGTGGTCCGGTACCGAAGACAGGGTTTTCTCGGCATAGGCCGTCAGACGGTCTATGTCGGCCAGATGGGCTTGTGCATTCGCGGCAAAAACCTCGGCGGCTTCGGGGCGTGCCTCCGTCAGCGCGCGCTGCACTTCCAGAACAACCTCGCGCCACAGCGCGGGTGTCATCCAGACATGCGGATCATACTTGTCGGCATAATCATCATGCGCACGCAGCATGGACTGATCTACGCCTTCTGCAACCGCAATGACGGTCCGTTTCCGCACGAGGTCATGAAAGAAGTCTTCCATTTGCGCTTCGAGATACAGGCCGTGCCACAGAACCAGGTCTGCCCGTGTCATCGCAACAATATCGCTGCGCGTCTGGCGATAGGCATGGGGATCAACGCCGGGGCCCATAAGCCCTCTGACCTCAACCAGATCACCGCCGACCTGACGGGCCGCATCTGCAATCATGCCCGTCGTGGCCACCACTTTCAGCGGTGCCCCGGCAAAAGCCATGGCTGGCACCGAAAGGGCCAGAGCCAAAAATGCAAGGCAATGCCGACGAATCATTTCCAACCTCGATTTGGATACGTGTTGGATCAAATATGAGAACCATTCGCAACTAAGTCAACGCTAATGAGAATTATTCGCAAGAAAACCTCTGTTATTTGTCCAAATGGTCAAAAATATTCGATCATTGCGCCGGAACACCTTCCATTCCCGGGCCACCCGTGCGATTTTGTCGCAAACCTCCCAAAGGACGTAACCATGGATACGCAGAGCTCAGAAAGCCCCGTGCGCACCGCGCATCTGCCGCAAGTGACCGAACCCCGGAACCCCGGAATGGAACTGGATCTGGACTGGGTGCGCGCCGTTCAGGCCAATACTTCCGCGATTGAACGCCGTGCGGCCACATTGCCGGGCCGCCGTTCGGTCAAGAAGGAATATCAGGCTGCGTGGCTGCTGAAAGCCATCACGATGATCGACCTAACCACGCTGTCGGGCGATGATACGGTGGGCCGTGTGCGCCGCCTGTGTGCAAAGGCCCGTCAGCCGGTTGCGCCTTCAGTCCTTCAGGCGCTGGACATGCCGCCGATCACGACCGGGGCGGTTTGTGTCTATCACGACATGATCGAAACCGCCGTGGACGCCCTGAAAGGCACTGGCATTCCGGTCGCTGCCGTGTCCACCGGCTTTCCCGCCGGCCTGTCCCCGTTCCATCTGCGCGTGGCCGAGATCGAGGAAAGCGTGAAGGCCGGGGCCGAGGAAATCGACATCGTAATCTCGCGCCGTCACGTGCTGTCGGGGGACTGGCAGGCCCTGTATGATGAGATGAAGGCGTTCCGCGTGGCTTGTGGCGATGCCCATGTCAAAGCCATTCTTGCGACCGGAGAATTGGGTAGCCTGCGCAATGTTGCGCGCGCCTCGCTGGTGTGCATGATGGCCGGGGCGGATTTCATCAAGACCTCGACCGGCAAGGAAAGCGTCAACGCCACCCTGCCCGTGTCGCTGGTGATGATCCGCGCGATCCGCGATTACTATGACCGCACCGGATATCGGGTCGGCTACAAGCCTGCAGGTGGTATTTCGAAAGCCAAGGACGCGCTGGTTTATCTGTCGCTGATCAAGGACGAGCTGGGTGACCGCTGGCTGGAACCGGATCTGTTCCGCTTTGGCGCCTCATCGTTACTGGGCGATATCGAGCGGCAGTTGGAACACTATGTCACCGGGGCTTACTCGGCTGGTTACAGACACTCGATGGGCTGAGCCCGCGGATATGTCTGGACAGTGAGTATTTGGGAAAAGATGAAGTCATGACAGTCAAAGAGATTTTTGAGACCATGGAATACGGCCCCGCCCCCGAAAGCGCCGCCGAGGTGCTGGCCTGGCTGGTCGATCAGGGCGACAAGTTCGGACACTATATCGACGGTGCTTTCACCAAGCCGGGCAAAGGGTTTGACAGCCGCAACCCGGCGACCGGGGAGGTTCTGGCCAAGCTGACGCAGGCCAAGCAGGCCGACGTGGACGCCGCTGTTGCCGCCGCGCGCAAGGCTCAGCCGAAATGGGAGAAACTGGGCGGCGCGGGCCGTGCGCGGTATCTCTATGCAATTGCGCGACTGCTGCAAAAGCATTCGCGTCTGTTTGCGGTGCTGGAAAGCCTCGACAACGGCAAACCGATCCGGGAATCGCGCGACATCGATATTCCGCTGGCGCAGCGGCATTTCTATTACCACGCCGGTATGGCGCAGCTGATGGAAAGCGAGCTGCCCGACGCTGAAGCGTTGGGTGTGTGCGGTCAGATCATTCCGTGGAACTTCCCCCTGCTGATGTTGGCGTGGAAGATCGCGCCTGCGCTGGCAATGGGAAATACGGTGGTTCTGAAACCCGCTGAGTATACCTCGCTGACGGCGCTGTTATTTGCCGATATCTGCACACAGGCCGGTCTGCCGAAAGGTGTCGTCAACATCGTCACCGGAGACGGTGCCGTGGGCGAGATGATCGTGGCCTCGGACGTGGACAAGATTGCCTTTACCGGCTCGACTGTTGTGGGCCGCCGCATCCGTGAGGCCACTGCCGGATCTGGTAAGGAACTGACATTGGAGCTGGGTGGCAAATCCGCGTACATCGTGTTTGATGACGCCGATATCGACTCGGCCATCGAAGGGCTGGTGGATGCGATCTGGTTCAATCAGGGTCAGGTCTGCTGTGCAGGTTCGCGCCTGCTGGTGCAGGAAGGCATCGCCGACCGTTTCCACGACAAGCTGCGCGCCCGGATGGACACGCTGCGCGTCGGCAATCCGCTGGACAAATGTATCGACGTGGGCGCGGTTGTGGACCCGGTTCAGTTGCAGACCATCAAAGGAATGGTCGAAAGCAACACAGCGGGCCATGTGCATCAAGCTGCCTGCGATCTTCCCGCAAACGGCTGCTACTACCCGCCGACACTGATCTCGGGGCTCGAGACCTCGGACCCGTTGATGCAGGAAGAGATCTTTGGTCCGGTGCTGGTGTCTTCGACTTTCCGCACACCGGAAGAGGCCGTCGAGCTGGCCAACAACACCCGGTACGGTCTGGCGGCGACTGTCTGGACCGAGAATGTGAACCTTGCGCTGGATATCGCGCCCAAGCTGGTTGCGGGCGTCGTCTGGGTGAATGCCACCAATCTGTTTGACGCCGCTGCCGGGTTCGGTGGGGTCCGCGAAAGCGGCTTTGGCCGCGAAGGTGGTTGGGAAGGGCTGACCGCCTATACCAGACCCAAGGGTAAGGCCAAGCCGCTGGCAAAGGTCGAGGCAGCCATGGGCGAAGGGGCACCGGTCGACCCGATTGACCGCACTGCCAAGTTGTATGTCGGCGGCAAGCAGGCGAGGCCCGATGGTGGTTATTCGAAACCGGTTTGGGGCAAGTCCGGCCTGCTGGGCCATGTGGGTCTTGCCAACCGCAAGGACGTGCGCAACGCGGTCGAGGCTGCGGCAGGTGCCAAAAGCTGGTCCAGAACCACCGGCCATCTGCGGGCCCAGATCCTCTATTACATCGGCGAAAACCTCTCGGCCCGTGCCGGTGAATTCGCGGCGCGGATCGACGCCATGACCGGCAGGAAAGACGGCGCGAAAGAAGTCGAGGCTTCGATCCAACGCCTGTTCACTGCCGCCGCCTGGGCCGATAAGTATGACGGCCAGGTCCATGGTGTTCCGATCCGGGGCGTGGCCATCGCCATGAAGGAACCCGTTGGCGTGATCGGTGCGCTTTGCGCGGATGAGGCACCGCTGCTGGGTCTGGTCTCGGCCATGGCGCCTGCGATTGCGATGGGCAACCGGACGGTTCTGGTGGCTTCTGAGCCCTACCCGCTGGCGGCGACGGATTTCTACCAGATCCTTGAGACTTCGGACGTCCCTGCCGGTGTGGTCAACATCCTGACGGGCAGCCATGCGGAACTGGCGAAACCGCTGGCCTCGCATCTGAATGTCGACGCGGTCTGGTCGTTTTCGTCCACCGACCTGTCGAAAGAGATCGAGGTCGTTTCAGCCGGGAACCTGAAGCGGACCTGGGTCAATAACGCGACGGCATTTGACTGGAGCATGGACCATTCCCGCCGCTTCCTTCAGGCTGCAACAGAAGTGAAAAACATCTGGGTGCCCTACGGCGAGTAGGGCTCCCGCCAAGGGAGCGTTTACTTTGGTACTACCGACTGAGAAAACCAATCGGACTTCTATCGCTCGTTTGGTGATTTTTTCTTTGGTCGGCGCATTTGCGTGCTTGGTATTCTTACTCGCAAATCGCGAAACTCTTGTGCTTCCGATGATTGAGGAGATGCGCAACGAACTCAGTCAAGAGAATGGCGCTCACCCAGTAGATCAAAGATAAAGGGCGTTACATGGATTTTTCAGGACAAACCGTCATCGTGATTGGCGGAACCAGCGGTATCAATCGCGGCATTGCCGAGGCTTTTGCGGCCTCGGGTGCCAAACTGGCCGTGGCCAGCCGGTCGCGGGAAAAGGTCGATGACACCATCGCCGCGCTGAAAGCCGCAGGCGCACAGGATGCGATTGGGGCTGCGTTTGATGTGCGTGATGCCGACGCTGTGGCGGCGGGACTGAAGCAATTCCATGACGCCTTTGGGGATTTCGATGTGCTGATCTCGGGCGCGGCGGGCAACTTCCCGGCGCTGGCGTCCGAGATGTCGGTCAACGCGTTCAAGACCGTGATCGATATCGACCTGATGGGCACGATCCACGTGATGAAGGGGGCGTATCCGTTCCTCAAACGCCCCGGTGCCAGCATCATCAATATCTCGGCCCCGCAGTCCTACCTGCCGTACGAAGGCCAGTCGCATGTTTGCGCCGCCAAGGCGGGGGTGGATCAGATCACCCGCACGCTGTCGATGGAATGGGGTGTCGAAGGGATCAGGGTGAATTCGGTTGTGCCGGGGTTCATCGAAGGCACCGAAGGTGCGAAACGCCTAGCGCCCACCAAAAACGCCCACGAAGAACTGCGCCGCGACGTGCCGTTGGGCCGTTGGGGTCAGCCGCAGGACGTGGCCAATGCCTGCCTGTTCCTCAGCTCGGATCTGGCCAGCTATATCAGCGGCACGGTTCTGGCCGTGGATGGGGCACTTTATCAGCGCGGATCGGGCAAGTTCGGCCAGATGATGGGCGATATGCTGCGGAGTATGAAAAAGGGGTGAGCCGCAACTCACCCCTTGCAGTTCAGTTGGTAGTTTCCAGCCCAACCGGCTTTCCAACGACAGTGAAATGCAGGCCGTCCGGGTCCAAAAGTTCGGATGCAACGCGGTTCACGTCTTCCAGTGTGACCGCGTTCACCTTGTCATTGCGGGTGGCGATATAATCGATGGGCAATCCTTCCATCTGCATCCCCACCATGATCCCGGCAATCTGCCCGTTGCCATCAAAGCGCAGCGGATAAGCGCCAGTCAGATAGGTCTTGGCATCGTCCAGTTCCTTCTGCGTCACCCCTTCGGTGGCGGCATGCGCCCATTCGTTGCGAATAACCTCTATCGCCTCGGCAATGCGGTCATTGGCCGATGACACCGACCCCAGGTAAACCGAGGCCAGATCCTTGGGCACAAGATAGGTTCCAACCCCATAGGTCAGGCCACGCTTTTCACGCACCTCTTGCATCAGACGGCTTTCGAACCCGCCACCGCCAAGGATGTGGTTCAGGATATAGGCGGCAAAGAAATCAGGATCGTCCCGATCTATTCCGGCATGGCCAAACAGCGCCACGGATTGCGGGGTGTCAAACTCGACAACACTGATCCCGCCGGAGATGGTCACGTTGGCCTTGCCCGGGATGGGCTTGCCCGTTTCCGGCAGGTCGGCGAGCAATGTGTCAAGCAATGCGCCCAGTTCTTCGGCCGTGATATCGCCGACGGCCCCCACATAAAGTCGATCCTTGGCAAAAACGCTTTCATACGCCGCTACCACATCATCCCGTGTCAGCGCCGAGACGCTTTCGATCGTGCCCTTGCCTTCGGAACCATAAGGGTGATCGCCATAGGCCATCTGGGCAAAGCTGCGGCCTGCAATCTCGTTCGGGTCGGTTTGATCTGATCGCAGCCCGGACAGGATTTGTGCGCGCACACGGTCAACCGCGTCCTGATCAAAGCGTGGTTCGTGAATCGTCTCACGCAGCAGGTCGGCAACCTCATCCCGGTTTTCGGTCAGAAAACGTGCGGAAATCGAAACCGTGTCGTCACCGGCGTTATAGCGGAACGATGCGGCCAGCGCCTCAAGCTCGCGCGCATAGGTCCGCGCGTCCATTTCGCCGGACCCTTCCTCGATCAGCCCGCTCATCAGATAGACGGCGCCGCGCTTGTCCGGGTCGTCCAGCGACGTACCGCCACGAAAGCGCAGCTCGAGCGCGGTGAAAGGGATCGAGTGATCCTCGACCAGCCATGCGGTGATCCCGCCGGGCGAGGTCACTTCTTCAATCTCGATCTCGGCCAAGGCAGGCAGAGCAACCAGACAGGCAATCAGCGTTGCGAGAAACCGTTTCATTGCGTCACCTCATCATCGCGCATCAGCCAGCCGGTGACCGACGCCTCGGGTTGCAGAACATCGCGGGCGGCGGCGATGATTTCGTCGCCGGTCACAGCCTGAAGAATATCAGGCCATGCCTGCACGTCCTGTATTGTCAGGCCGCTGGTCAGGGCGCGCCCATAGCGGTTGCCGATCCCGTCCACATTGTCGCGCGCATAGGTCTGCGCAGCCCGCAACTGCATCTTGATGCGGTTCAGATCGTCCTCGTCTACACCTTCGGCAATGAAATCGGCCACGGCCTGGTCCATGGCATCTTCGGCCTCTTGCAGGGAAACCCCTTCGGCGGGAACCACCAGCAGATCGAATGTTGTGTCATCCAGCGAGACGTCACGATAGAACGCCCCAGTATAAACAGCCATTTTCTGATCGAATTGCAGCTTTTCGTTCAGGTAAGAGGTCGTGCTGCCCCCCAGCAGTTCCGCCAACAGAAACAGGGCTGCCGCCTTTTCCTGATCGCCCGGATCGCGTTCGGGCGCCAGGTAACTGCGCTGGACATAGGGCTGCGCCACGCGAGGGTCCTTGAAAGTCAGACGGCGTTCGGCGGTTTGCGGGGGCTCCTGCGACCGGACCCGTTCCGGCAAATCCGCATTGGCCGGGATCACACCGTAATACTGATCGGCCAGAGTGCGGACCTCGGCGGGGTCAACGTCTCCGGTGACAACCAGAATGGCGTTATTGGGCGCATAGTGGGTCTGGTAGAAAGACAGTGCGTCTTCCAGTTCCAGTTCTTCCATCTCGTGCTTCCAGCCGATGATCGGCACGCCATAACGGTGATTGAGGTATTGTGCCGCGCTCATCTGTTCGCCGAACAGGGCGCGCGGGTTGTTTTCGGTGCGCTGGTTGCGTTCCTCAAGGATCACATCGCGCTCGGTCACGATATCCTCATCGCTCAGGCGTATGTTCCGCATACGGTCCGATTCCATGCGCATCATCAACTCAAGCCGGTCGGCGGCGACGCGCTGGAAATAGGCAGTGTAATCATACGAGGTGAACGCGTTATCGTTGCCGCCATTGGCCGCGACGGTAGCCGAGAACTCACCTGGCGCCAAAGTATCTGTGCCCTTGAACAACAGGTGTTCAAGAAAATGCGCGACACCCGACGATCCGATCGGCTCATCCGCCGATCCGGCGCGGTACCAGACCATGTGCTGCACGACAGGCGCGCGATGGTCTTCGACCACGACGACATTCATGCCGTTGTCCAAAGTGAATGTGGTGACCGCTTCTTTCCCGCCCCCGGCAAAAGCCGGGGTGGTGGCGATCAGGGCAGCCGACAAGGCCAGGGCCCGAACCATGGGGCATCCTCCGTTTCGTTTTATAGTATTCAAACTACGGTGGTGCGGCCCGGGTTCAAGCCCGATGACGGAAAGTTAAGAATTATTCATTCGGGGGCGAGGTCGGGGTTTCGACCCCGGCCCGGCGGGCGGCATCGGTTTCCGAATACGGATCGATCGACTGGCGTTCGTAGACCTGATTATAGCGGTCGACGGGGAACAGGCGCAGACCGGTCCAGCGGCCCCGGCGTTTGCGGAACGCGGCATCCTCGGCTTCGACCACTTGCCGTGCATCGGCTGGCACGCCATAACGGCTGGACGCCGTCACAAGCGCTGCATCCGACGACGGCACACCGGCATTGGGGTTCAGGGCGGCGGCATTACCGCCCAGCGCGATCACCGCATCGGCCTGAGGGGTCGGGTCTGTCAGATTTCCACCACCCGGCGTCGGTGCCGGCAGGAACGCGTAATCCTGAGGCTGGGTCAGCGGCTTGACCGGCAATACCGAAAACTCATCCGGACCCTGTCCCGGAGGCGCCAGATCCCGCAGTCCGGGATTCGAACATGCCGCAACCGCAGCGGCAACTGTCAGAACAAATATGGCGCGCGGCATCCGCATTGGTGTCTCCAGCCTGTTTCAGGCGCTTTTATCGCATATCATTCCGCGCGTCACGAGGGCTTTTTGCCGTCAAACAAAACCAGCCCCAGCGCTCCGGCGAATATGAGCACATCCGCCAAGTTGAACACAAACGGGTTGTTGATGCCACAGCAGGACATGTTCAGGAAATCCAGAACAAACCCATAAAGAAGCCGGTCGACCACATTCCCAAGCGCTCCGCCGATCAGCATGCCGCCACAGAACAACATGAATTTCGAACGCGTCGAACGACCAAGCCAGACAAGCACACCGATGCAGATCACCACGGACACACCGATCAAAAACCAGCGCGCAGCCTCAGAGTCGCCCTGAAACAGGCCGAAATTGATGCCCCGATTCTCGCCGTATTTGAACACCAGCAGCGGTGGCAGAACATCGATACCGTCGGGCCGTTCAGCCACGCGCAGGACGTGAACGACCAGATATTTGCTGATCTGGTCGATCGCGAAGGCGGCCAAGGCCGCCCAGAGAAGCAGGCGTGACCGCATCAGTGACGGAAATGACGCATACCGGTGAAGACCATCGCCAGACCAGCCTCATCCGCTGCGGCGATGACTTCATCGTCGCGCATGGACCCTCCCGGCTGAATGACGCAGGTCGCGCCCGCTTCGGCGGCTTCCATCAACCCGTCGGGGAAGGGGAAAAACGCATCCGATGCCACGGCGGAACCGATGGTCAGCGGTTGCGGCAAGCCCAGCGTTTCGGCCATACGTTCGGCTTTCTTGGCCGCGATCAGGGCCGAATCCACTCGGCTCATCTGCCCCGCGCCAACACCCACGGTCGCGCCATCCTTGACGTAGACGATGGCGTTGGATTTGACGTGCTTGGCCACTTTCCACGCGAACAACAGGTCACGCATCTGCGCGTCGGTCGGGGCTTTCTTGGTCACGACCTTGAGGTCGTCCATGCCGACAAAGCCGTTATCCTTGTCCTGCACCAACAGCCCGCCGGCCACCTGACGGACGGTTTTGCCACCTTCGGTTACATCCGGCAGCGCCTCGGTCGTAAGCAGGCGCAGGTTTTTCTTGGCGGCAAAAATCGCCTTGGCCTCGTCCGAGGCACCGGGGGCGATTACAACCTCGGTGAAGATGCCCGTAATCTCTTGCGCTGTTTCTTCATCCAGCGGCTGGTTCAGCGCAACAATGCCACCAAAAGCCGAGGTGCGGTCGCAGTCAAATGCCGCCTTGTACGCCTCAAGAAGGGTTGAACCTGTGGCTACACCGCAAGGGTTGGCGTGTTTGATGATGGCGCAAGCCGCGCCATTCGCCGGATCAAACTCGGCCACCAGCTCAAAGGCCGCGTCCGTGTCGTTGATGTTGTTATAGCTCAGTTCCTTGCCCTGATGCTGTACGGCGGTGGCGACGCCGGGGCGGTTGGTGCCGTCCGTGTAGAACGCTGCCTGCTGGTGGCTGTTTTCACCATACCGCAGGGTCTGCTTCAACTCGCCAGCAAATGCGCGGCGCGTTGGGGCGTCCAGTTGCAGCGCATCGGCCATCCAGTTCGACACGGCGGCGTCATAGGCCGCTGTTCGGGCATAGGCCTTTTGCGCCAGCCACTGGCGGAAGCCATAGGATGTCTTGCCATAGTTTTCTTCCAGCTGATCCAGCAAGGAGGAATAATCCTCGACATCCACCACCACGTTCACAAAGGTATGGTTTTTTGAGGCCGCGCGGATCATCGCCGGGCCGCCGATGTCGATATTCTCGATACATTCGTCATAGCCCGCGCCCTTGGCGACGGTTGCCTCGAAGGGGTAGAGGTTTACGACCAGCAGGTCGATGGCGCCGATGCCATGTTCCTCCATCGCCGCAACATGGGTGTCATTGTCACGCAGCGCCAGCAACCCGCCATGCACCATCGGGTGCAGCGTTTTGACCCGGCCATCCATCATCTCGGGGAAGCCGGTGATTTCGCTGACATCGCGAACCTCAAGCCCTGCATCGCGCAGCGCCTTGGCTGTGCCGCCGGTCGACAACAGTTCGATCCCGCGCTCGGACAGCGCCTTGCCCAGCTCGATCAGCCCGGTCTTGTCGGAAACGGAAAGCAACGCGCGGCGCACGGGGTGAAGGTCAGTCATGGGTCCAAAGGTCCTTTTGGCGTCAGTCAAACTTGGGCTCGTCCCGGTGCGTATCGCGCACGGCATAGGCTGTATCCTGCGCCTTGCTCAGCGTCCACCGGATGCGCGTCGCATACTCCATTGCGCGGCCAGATAGAACGATCTGTTTTGTCGCGCGTGGCTTTAAACGTCCTTTTTCAAGGTAAACACTTGGTTCGACAGATAATTTTCCCACACCATCATGGCGGAAAACCCAGATCTCGCCGCTTTTGAGCGCCATCGACACTGCCGCCCCGCCCAGATCCAGCGCAGCATCAACGTCAGGATGCAGATGAAAACGGATGTCATAGCCAACGCCCCTGAGGCCCGAGGCGTCCATCGCCCTGTCGAACTGACGCTTGGCCTTGTCGGTTGCGGTCAGCAGAATATCCTCGACCGTCAGCTCACGCCCGTCAAAGCGCAATTCGAATGTGCGCGCGTGGGTCAGCCCGAAGACTTTGACATATCCGTCATGCCCAGCCATGAAACGGATGCCTTCGAACGCATCTTCAAAATCGACCGGAACGTCCCGCGGCGCATCGACCAGCGCCTGACTTTCGCGGCCCGGCAACGGGTTGGCCAACCGCGCGCTCGAGAACCCGTCCAGACACAGGGTTGAGTGAGATGGGGTCGCACGCCCGGCACGGCGCCAATCCAACCCGAAACTGGCCCCCGATCCACAATTCACGATCAAAGGGCGACGCCCCGAGGTCAGCTCGAACGCCAGCGTGGATGCGTGCGCGTTGAATGAGGCCGCTCCGGACGGCGGCGCGCTGGCATCCACGATCACCGTGGTGCGTGCTGCGGACAGGCGGGCATAGCCCATTGGCAGTTCGGTCGCCGCCTTGTGCTTGACGCCGCTTTGCGCAAGCGCCTGTTCCAGCCGCCCTTCGACCCCGCGCCCACCGCCGTGAAACCGCGCCAGCGCGCCATCCGCATGGCGCAGACTGCGCAAGGTCGGTGCAATCCGCTTGATCGCCTTGGCCTGCGCGACAGGTGTACCGCGTCCAAGATCGCTGAGCGCCGCCGACGTCCAGCTGAGCAGCATGAACACTTCAAGCAGCTCTTCCGGGTTGCGTGTTGGAATACCGCCTTGCGCATCCACTTGCCGGTCACACTCGCCAGCCAAAGCCCGCAGGGCCGGATCGGCCATCTGCTCCAACCCCTCCAGCGCCAACCCGGCTTGCACAAGACCGGCCAGCGCCTCGAAACGCGGCAACCCGGGTGTCGCGGCCTGCCAGCGCTTGGACAGGAACCATGTTTGCTGCGCCAAAGACCGAAAGAACAGTTTGCTTTGCTTCTCATCTGCCCCGCGCAGCAGAAAGAGTGCATGGTTGATCCAGCGCATCACCCGCCGCCCGGTCAGGTCAGGCACCCAGCCCGGGCCCTGTCCGCGGCCATGCGCCTCGATCCAGCCCCAAACCCAGCGCTGCGCTTTTTCCCGTGCGCGCATATCACCGACGGCGGCCAGATCATCCAGCCATGCAAAACCATGGCGTTCCTCGTCAAAGCCGGCGCTGGGGGCAATGACATCCCACAACGCTGTATCGTCTGCCTCGACCAAATAGCCGGCGAACAAGAGATTCCCCGCAACCAGCTGCCGCCCGCGCGCAAACGAACCAACGGTGCGCGGCTGGGGCTGCGCAACAAACCCCGTAGCTGCCTTTTGCCGTTGGCTGAGACGCGCGTAGAAACGGTTCTGCAACCGCATCCACCGACTGGCCATGGTGTCCGAATTTGACATGCGCGTGTTACTCTGCCCCTTGCGCTCTGCTGGCGCTTGAGACCCAACGATAGACCGCGCCGATCGTCAAGTCATCGAAAAGCGTGCGCTCAGGCGGATTTGTTCAGGCAGGCGATATAGAACCCGTCCATACCCCCGCGATCGGGCCAGTAGTCGGGCCGCAGACGCAGGCCGCCTTCCTCGGTGATCCAATTGTCTTCGATGCCGGAGAGCTTCAGTGCCTCGCGATCAACACGCATGTCCGGATACATGCCCAGCGCGTCTTCGATCTGAACCTCGCCCTCATCCGGCAAAAGCGAACAGGTGCAATAGACCAGCCGCCCGCCGGGTTTCAGCAGCGTCCATGCGTGGGCCAACATCTGCGCCTGCAATTCGATCAATCCGCCAAATTCCGAGCCATCCTTGGCAAACGGCAAGTCAGGATGCCTGCGGATCGTACCCGTGGCCGAGCAGGGCGCGTCCAGCAAAATTGCGTCGTACTGGCCCTGATGGTCCAGCGCGTCACCCACGATGACCTCTGCCTGCAACCCGGTCCGGGCGAGGTTTTCGCGCACGCGTTCGGTGCGCGCCGCGGATACATCCAGCGCCGTCACATCCGCCCCCGCCGCGGCCAGTTGCATGGTTTTACCGCCCGGAGCTGCGCAAAGGTCCAACACCTTCTCGCCCGCCTTCGGTGCCAGAACACGCACCGGCAGCGCGGCTGCCGCGTCCTGAACCCACCAATCCCCAGCCTTGTATCCCGGCAAGGCCGAGACCTGACCCGCATCCAGAATACGCACAGACCCGGTGGGCAGTTTTTCGCCCGGAGGGCCTTCTGCCCCCGGCTTCAGTGTAAGGTCCAGTGGTGCGCCCGCGAAATGCGCCTGTTCCATTCCGGCAACCGCTTCGGAACCCCACGCCGCGAGCAGCGGGTCTCGCAACCACTCCGGCAGACGCGGGACACGCATTTTCGGCCATGCTTCGGGACCCTCGGACGCGACCTTGCGCAAAACGGCATTCACCAAGCCTTTCAGACGCCCGTGCTTGCGCGAGCGGCTGATGATTTCAACCATGGAGTTCACCACCCCATGCGCAGCTTCCCCGTTGCACAGCTCGACCGCGCCCAGCCGCAGCGCGTTGTGTACGGTCAGGGCGGGTGTTCGGTTCAGGTGATTGTCCAGCAGACGGTCGGCGCGCTCCAGCCCGCGCAGGGTTTCCGAGGCCAGCCGCTGGGCACGCGCGCGATCCTCTGGCCCCAACCGATCCAAAGCGCCCGCAGCGAGGCATTCAGACAACAGGCGGCCTTCGCCCAGAACCTGATCCAACAGATAGATTGCGCTGCGCCGTGCTGCTGTCGCGCTGTTTGTCATGGTACCGCCTTCATGTGACCTGTGCCCGCATTGCCATTGGCGGACGCGGGCGTATATCAAGGCTATGCACGGAAAGGAACCCGATGTCATGAGTGACGACCGCAAAGACCTGCCCCCCGCCGCCCAACGCGCGCTGGCCGAAGCGGAAGAACGCCGCCAAAAAGCCAAGGCCGAAGCCAGGGAAATGCCCAAGGAACTGGGCGGGCGCGATGGGCTGGACCCCGCCCGTTACGGTGATTGGGAAAAGAAAGGCATCGCCATCGATTTCTAGGCCCTCAGCCGCGCAGCGCCTTCAGAAAATCATCGATCAGGGCGCGCTGTTTTCTGGACTGCGCCCGATCTTCGGGCCATGTCAGCCAATACCCGTCCTTGGTCTGCAGCTCTGGCAGCTCTAACCTGCGCAACCGGCCATCCTTTAGATCACCGGACGCCAGCGGAACCGAGCCCAGCACAATCCCCATACCGCGCCTTGCCGCCGAAACGGCGTGTTCCATCGAATCAAAACTGACATGAGATGGCGCGACGTCCCCATGCCCGTATTTCCGGTTCCACTCGCGCCAGCCAGGACGCTCGCCGCGCAGATCGATCAGGGGGGCACCCCATTCAACGCCCGGCGCGGCCATCGGCACCAGCACCTCATGCGCGATCAACGCCGCGTCGCGCCCGGCCCACACTCCGCGACCATAGCGGATTTGCAGCCAGGTGCGTTCCTCATCCAGCGACGACCGGCGCGCAACCGAGTCGGTCATCACCCGCACCTCGGGGCGCAGATTTCGGAACACAGGCAGGGCTGGTACAACAAGGGCGTGGATGTTTGATGACAACCCGGCGACCCTGAGTTCGCGTGGCGATTTTCCAAACAGATCCTCAGTGTTGCGTTCCAACGCCAGCAGGCTGTCCTGCACCAGCGGCAGATAGCTTTCGCCTTCGACCGTCAGTGACACGCCGCGCGCCTCGCGCACAAACAGGGACCGGCCCAGCCAAGCCTCAAGATTGCCGATCCTTTGGCTGACGGCGGCCTGCGTCAACCCGAACTCTTTCGCAGCCGCCGAAAACCCGCCAAGCCGCCCAGCGGCTTCGAACACACGCAACCAATCCAGCGGCGGTAATCCGGTCTTATTTTTAGCCATTAGTTTTTCCAAGCCTCAGCCGAAATAAGGATTAATTGTCGTAATGCCACGAACGGCGTATCTGCTCAACCAAAGCTCGCGCCGAACAGGAGACCCCCAATGCTGCGCACCGCCACCCACGACACCTCGATTGTTACAGTCGCGTTCGACACCGGGGCCAAGGCCCGTTTCCACGCCATCTGGCTGCGCGACAACGCGCTGGACGCTGATACCCGCGCGCCGGGCAACGGTCAGCGCCTGATCACCATCGGCGATATTCCTGCCGACATCTCGGTCAGTTCAGCCGAGGTGGTCGCGGGCGACCTGCAAGTCACGTTCCAGCCTGAGGGCAAAATCGTTACCTTCCCGGCGGACTGGTTGGCCGAAAACAGCTACGACCGCGATCATGACATTGCGCTGGGTCGCATCGCCCCCGGCATCACGACCTGGGAAAGTGGCATCGCCGCGCCCAGCGGCGATTGGAACGAGGTCCATGCCAGCCCGGCGGCCAAGCGCAATTGGCTGGCCGCTGTGGCCGAGTTCGGCTTTGCCAAGCTGACCGGCGGCCCGACCGAGCCTGAATCGTTGCTGAAGGTCGCTGACCTGTTCGGCTATGTCCGCGAAACCAATTATGGCCCCTATTTCGAGGTGCGGACCGAGGTGAACCCGACCAACCTTGCCTATACCGGGCTTGGCCTTCAGGCGCATACCGACAACCCCTATCGCGACCCGGTGCCGACCTTGCAAATCCTCTATTGTCTGGAAAACTCGGCTGAAGGCGGGGAGTCCATTGTTGTTGATGGCTTCCGCGCCATCGAAAAACTGCGTGACTCAAACCCCGAAGGCTTTGCCCTGCTGACCGGATATCCGGCGCGGTTCGAATACAAGGGCTCGGACGGGGTCTGCCTGCGGTCGCGCCGCCCGATGATCGAGTTGTCGCCGGATGGTGAGTTGATCGGCATCCGCTTCAACAACCGCTCTTCCGCCCCCTTTGTGGATGTGCCGTTTGACAAGATGGAGGCTTATTACGCCGCCTATCGCCAACTGGGAGATATCATCGACGATCCGGCGATGGGCGTGTCGTTCAAACTGGAACCGGGGGAAAGCTTTATCGTCGACAACACCCGCGTCCTGCACGCGCGGCTTGGCTATTCCGGGGCCGGATCGCGCTGGTTGCAGGGATGTTACGCCGACAAGGACGGGTTGCTGTCCACACTGGCGGCGATGGAGATGGCGCATCCGGAGGCGGCGGAATGAAACCCGATTTCTCGACACTGAACCGGGACAATATCGTTGCCTTCATCGGTGACATCTTTGCGCGCCGCGGCGGTGAAGAATATCTGGGCGAGCCTGTCACCATGGCCCAGCACATGCTGCAAGGCGCCACCATTGCCGAGCAGAACGGGATGCCCGAGGAAATTATCGTGGGCGCCTTGCTGCACGACATCGGCCATTTCACATCCGAGTTCGGCACCTACCACCCGGATGACACCGAAGACCGTCATCATGAGGACGCGGGCGCCGAGGTACTGGAGCAGTTCTTCCCTTCGGTCATCACCGATTGCTGCCGCTATCACGTGGCGGCCAAGCGGTATCTTTGTGCCACCAAACCCGAGTATTTCAATCGCCTGTCCGCCGCATCGGTTCACACGTTGGAACTGCAAGGTGGTCCGATGAGCGCCGAAGAAGTTGCCGTGTTCGAAGCCAACCCGAACCTGAAAGAGATTATCCAGGTCCGCTATCTGGATGAGGCCGGGAAACGCGCCGACATGGAAACCCCTGACTTTGCACATTTTGCGCCGATGGTGCAGCGTATGGTCGACAAACACATGGAGGCCGCATGAACGCCCCGGAATACATCTTTGAAGCCAGCACCAAACCCTCGCTGCCCTGGCACGAGGTTCCCCTGATCCGCGCGACGGACGCCTCGGTCAAAGGCTATGGGTGTCTGATCGATGATCCCGAAGGGTTCGAGATCGAGATCACCCGCTGGCCACAACAGGGGTGGCGGCCGATCGATGAAGGCACCGGCGACGAAGGCGGCTGGGTCGAAGGCACCTTTCGCGGTGAGTGGAAGGGCGACGTGCTTTATGGCGAGAACGAAGCGGTCAATGGCCACTATGTCCTCGGCTGGTCCACCGATCCGCAGCAGGCACAGACAAGCCGCCAAACAGCGCCCCGCGATCAGGTGCTGCTGTGGCACATGAACTACCACCCGGATGGCGGGCAGATGTTCTGGCCGCTCGACAACAAGCCCTTCATCATTCCTGCCGCGTTGCCCGGCGACAACCTGACACCAGAAAAGGTGGTGGCGTTCTGGTGCGACGGTTCGCGCGGGCTGTATATCCATCCCGGTATCTGGCACGAGGGGATATTCCCGGTTGAAGACAACCAGCGGTTCCTCGATCGGCAGGGTGCGGTGCACGCCCGCGTCAGCGCTGATATCGGTCAGGAATTTGGCGTCTACCTCGCCTGCCCGCTGCGCGCCGACAAGATCAGGGATTTGTGATCAGAGCCCCCCGATGAGCAGATCGGCAACGCGCGATCCAAATCTGCGTAGCCAGCAGGTATGGTACGAAGAACGCGAAGTTCTGAACCTGATCGAAAGGGCCCGAGAAATCAGGCTCTGACCCCAACCCGCCGGTCAACAGATACCAAACCGTATAATGCACACGGTAGAGCCACGACCCCAGCGCCAGCCAGAACAGACGCAGACCCCATGCCCAATGGCCAGCACGATCCGCGAATATAGCCATGCGCGCCACCATCAGAGCTGCAGTGAACAGGCAGAGCCCATACAAGAAAAACGCTGCAGACATCATCGGTCCACCGATCGTTCCCCGCAGGGGGATATAGGTCATTCCTGCCAGTCCGGTGATCAAAGCCGACGCAATCAGAGCCACACCCAAGCCGCGGTGAAACCGATTGTATTTCAGCCGAAGCCCTTTCAGCAGCTGCAGCGGCACAAGAGCCACCAACACCGTTCCGGCAAGGATATGCAACATCATCGCCGCATTAGCGACACTCTGGTCATAGGCAAACAAGTAGCTTTTTTGTGCCGCGCTCTCAGACAGCCCGACGCCGATCATGTCAAACCCCTGCGCGACGAAGGGCAGCAGGGTCAGATAGAACAGGACCAGCACCAATCCGGTCATCACACGTGATGTCAGGTTCCGCATACGCCCGAGTGTAACGCCGTCGAGCGGCCCGTCTATGGCTTACAGCCCAAGCACATCCACCATGTCATATTGACCGGGGGATTTGCCCTGCCCCCACAGCGCCGCTTTCAACGCGCCGCGGGCAAAGATGGCGCGGTCGGTGGCCAGATGGCGCAGGACGATGCGTTCTCCGGGGGCGGCGAACAGGACATCATGTTCCCCCACGATGTCGCCGCCGCGAATAGCGTGAAAGCCGATATCTCCACGCTTGCGCGCGCCGGTGATGCCGTCCCGACCCCGGTCGGACACGTCCGACAACTCAACGCCACGCCCTTCGGCTGCGGCCTCTCCCAGCATCAAGGCGGTGCCCGAAGGTGCATCTACCTTGTGATGGTGGTGACCTTCGATGATTTCGATATCGAAATCCTCATCCAGCGCAGCTGCGACCTTTTTGGTCAATTGCACCAGAAGGTTGACGCCAAGGCTCATGTTTCCGGCTCGTACGATCACCGCATGGCGGGACGCGGGTTCCAGTGCTGCGATCTGTTCGTCGGACATGCCGGTGGTGCCGATCACATGCACACAGCGCGCCTGCGCCGCCAGCGCAGCGAATTCCAGTGTCGCCTCGGGCGCGGTGAAGTCGATCACTGCCTGCGCCTGCGCAAAGGCCTCCAGCGGGTCGTCGGTGACGGTAACGCCCAGCGCCTGCCCGCCCATGACCGTGCCCACATCCTGACCGATCCAGTCATGGCCCTTGCGTTCGACCACGCCGACCAGACGCGCCTGATCGCTGTCCGTCACGGTCTTGATCAGCATCTGCCCCATACGGCCCGAAGCCCCTGTGATGACGATCCCCGGAATATGGGTCATTGCGCTGGTCCTTTTCGTTAAGTCGGCTCAAAGCCTCCTACCCGGTTCGCGCCCGCTTGGCAAAGCCCCGCTTTGCGCTTAGATCGGGGATTATGGCAAAGAACAAATTCCATGATGGCCCCGGCCCGTCCCAACGGCAGCTGCGTGTCGGCGAACTGATCCGCCGCACCCTGTCGGAAGTTCTGGCGCGCGGAGATGTCCACGACCCCGACCTGAATCGCATGTCGATCACCGTGGGTGAGGTGCGCACCTCGCCCGATCTGAAGATCGCCACCGCCTATGTGCTGCCCCTTGGCGGCAGAGGGCAGGAGGACGTGATCGAACTTCTGGCCCGCAACAAGGGTGAGCTGCGGCGCATGGTCGGCAAGAAAGTCGGCCTGAAATTCGCGCCCGATCTGCGCTTTCGGCTGGATGACACGTTCGACCGTCTGGACGACACCCGCCGCATGTTCGAACAGGACGCGGTGCGCCGCGATCTGGACGAGTGATCCGCACGTTTGTCACATTGGCGACGCTTCTTTGGGCCGCGCAGGCAGGAGCGGTCACTTGTGAAAAGCTGACCCATGAGGACAAACGTTATACGGTTTGCAACGTCGATGCCGCCAATGAAGATCTGAGGCTGTTTCTTAACGGCGAAGACGGTCAGGTATTGGGGTATTTTTCGTCGGTCAACGAAGTGCTGGCCCCGGAAGGCGAACGGCTGGCTTTTGCGATGAACGCGGGCATGTATCACGACGACCGTTCACCCGTTGGCCATTATGTCGAGGACGGCCAGGAGCAGATGCGTGTGATCACCAACCCCGGCCCCGGAAATTTCGGGTTGCTGCCCAATGGCGTGTTCTGCATCCGTGAGGGCCGGGCGGATGTGTTTGAAACGCTTGATTACGTGGATCAGGCCCCCACCTGCCGCTTTGCCACCCAATCCGGCCCTATGCTTGTGATCGACGGAGAACTGCACCCGCGCTTCTTGCCCGATTCGACCTCGCTTTATGTTCGCAATGGCGTCGGCACCAGTTCCGATGGTACGCGTGCGGTGTTTGCGATCTCGGAAGATTATGTCACCTTCCACGAGTTCGGGCGTCTGTTCCGCGATGTGCTTGGCACACCAAACGCGCTGTTTTTCGACGGCAATATCTCGCGGATGTATGAGCGGGCCAGCAACCGCTCGGATCTGGGGTTCTCGCTGGGGCCGATTGTCGGCGTCGTCGAAGAAACGCCCGCAAATTGACAGTGGCAGAGTGATCCGTTAACTCGCGCGCCTTAGCAAGATTCAAGGTGCAAGATGGGACGCAAACGCAAGGGTCGCGACATTTCCGGCTGGCTGGTGGTGGACAAGCCCGCGGGCATGACCTCGACCGCCGTGGTCAACAAGGTGCGTTGGGCGATGGATGCCAAAAAGGCGGGCCATGCGGGCACACTGGATCCCGAGGCGACCGGCGTTCTGGCAATTGCCTTGGGCGAGGCGACCAAGACCGTTCCCTATATCACCGATGCGTTGAAAGCCTATACTTTTACCGTGCGACTGGGGCAGGCCACCAACACGGACGATGCCGAGGGCGAAGTGATCGCGCAAAGCGACGCGCGCCCCTCGGATGACGATATCAAACAGGCGCTGACCCCGTTTCTGGGCGATATCATGCAGGTACCGCCCAAATTCTCGGCGGTTAAGATCGACGGCCAGCGCGCCTATAAACTGGCCCGTGATGGGGAGGATGTGGAGCTGAACGCTCGCCCCCTCTGGGTCGAGGAACTGATCCTTGTCGACCGCCCCGACGAAGATCACGTGGTGCTGGAGATGACCTGCGGCAAAGGCGGCTATGTGCGGTCTATCGCCCGCGATCTGGGCGAGGCGCTGGGGTGCCACGGCCACGTCAAGGAACTGCGCCGCATCTGGTCCGGCCCGTTCGAGGCCGAGGACGGGTTGAGCATCGAGCAGATTGACGAGATGGCGAAAACAACCGCGTTGGACGAATATCTGCACCCGCTGGAAACCGGCCTGTCCGACCTGCCCGAGCTGAAATGCACCGCCGAGGGGGCAACCCGTCTGCGCAATGGCAATCCGGGCATGGTGCTGGCCTCAGACATTGAATACGGCGACGAGGCCTGGGCTTCATTCGACGGCAAGGCCGTGGCCGTTGGCATCTATAAATCCGGTGAATTGCACCCCAGCCGGGTGTTCGTCGACTGAGAGCCGTGTTAGGCGAAGGGCATGATCACCCGTTCCCATACCAAGGGCGACGCGCCCTCGACCGCCATCTATTCCGATTGCGAGAAATACCGCTATAGCCTGACCCGCATCTGGGACCCTGAAGGTCGCAAGGCGCTGTTTGTGATGCTGAACCCGTCAACCGCGACCGAGGTGCAGAACGACCCGACGGTGGAACGCTGTGAACGGCGCGCACGCGCGCTTGGGTTCGGCGCGTTTCAGGTCACGAACATCTTTGCGTGGCGCGATACCGACCCGCGCAAGATGCGGGCTGCCGCCGATCCGGTCGGGCCCGAGAATGACGCGGCCATTCTGGACGGTGTGCAATGGGCCGATCAGGTCATCGCGGCCTGGGGCACGCACGGCGCGCATCTGGGGCGCGGCCCTGCGGTGGAAACCCTGTTGCGCGGAACCGGCCAATCGCTGTTCCATCTTGGCCTGACCAAGGACGGACACCCCAAACATCCGCTTTATATCGCCTATACGCAGCAGCCTGAGCTCTGGTGACAAGGGTTAACCATTTCAAAGGTTTACCTTTGACCCTGTGACGGGCGATATGGGATATTCCACCCTCGGAGCATCATGCTTTCGGAGGGGTTCCATGTTTCTGGCCGGATTGCTTGGACTGGCCGCCATTGGCGGCGCTGCTTACGCGATGAGCGATTTTCTGATCGAAGAGGACGACACGCCGGATGAAAACCCCGAAGGTGAACCATCAGCCGAGGTTGATACTGGTGAGTTTCTGGTCATCGGCGAGGGTGTCGAAGATCCGGAAAGCACCGACACCGAACCTTCGCCGGACAGTGACGAGGCACCCTCCACCGGGACTGTGATCTCGGAGTTTGAAGGCGATCTCGTGATTGCCGGTGACGATGGTTCGGACGTGATTACCGGGCAGGACGGTGTCGATCAGATCAACGGCTATGGCGGGGACGACACGATAAGCGGTGCCAAGGGCAACGACGTTCTGCACGGGGGCGACGGCGCGGATGAGATATCGGGCGGGCAGGGAAATGACATCCTGCACGGTGAGGCGGATGACGACCTCTTGTTCGGAGATGACGGGGAGGACGCCCTTTACGGTCACTTTGGTGACGACACACTGGATGGCGGTGCGGGTGAGGACGAACTGTTTGGCGGTCAGGGCGACGACAGGCTGGACGGTGGCGCAGGGGATGATGCGTTGCAGGGCGGGTTCGGGGACGATGTTCTGAACGGGGGCGAAGGTGAGGATACCGTCTTTGGCGGGGATGGAGACGACTTTGTTTTCGGGATCGAAGAGGGGGCCGCCGAAAGGGATTTCCTGAACGGCGGTGCGGGTGACGATACCATTCTGGCAGGCGGCAAAGACGTGGTAACGGGCGGAGACGGGGCCGATGATATCGTGTTGAACCCAGGCGACGATCAGGTGACCGTGATGGGGTTTCAACCCGGCGAAGACAAGCTGCTGGTGACGTGGGAGGATGAGACCGACCCGGCAATCGAGGTTGAGGTCGACGCCGAAAACGCCAACCTGACAAGGGTTTTCATAGATGGCCAGGAAGTTGCGCAGGTATATGGTGCCGAAGGGATGACAGCGGCCGACATTCAGCTGATCACCGAAGCCCAGTTGGCGCAATACGGGCAGATGGCCTGAGCCCGCAGAAACCCTTTGCCATTTGGGTCAAATGCGCTTATACGCGCCCATCCGCATCGGAATCGGTGCGGTTTTCTCCATGGGCCTGTGCTGGACGACATCCCGGCCTGCGCCATCAACTCTAACCTTTTAAAGGAGACCCCGATGTCGATCACTGCCGCAGAAAAAGCACGCGTCATGCAAGAATTCGCAACCAAAGAAGGCGACACCGGTTCGCCTGAAGTACAGGTTGCTATCCTGACCTCGCGCATCAACACCCTGACCGAGCACTTCAAGACCCACAAGAAAGACAACCACGGTCGTCGTGGTCTGCTGAAAATGGTTGCTCAGCGCCGTAAGCTGCTGGACTACCTGAAGGGCAAGGAAGAGGCGCGCTACCAGGACCTGATCAAAAAGCTGGGCATCCGCCGCTAAACGTATTTGTTACGTTTTGTACCGGTTCTGAACCCCGGTTTGTAAGATTTGTACGCCCGCCCAATTGGCGGGCGTTTTTGATTCCGGGTCAGATTGCCTGCCACTTTTTGTAGGTATCGACCGCCAAGGCGGTGTCGATCACGAACATCGCAACTGCGGTTACCATCGCTAGCATCGACACCCAGAACGACCCGCTTGCCGAGGCGACGGCCAGTGTCATGCCGCCGACGCAGGTGGCAATCGCGGCGGCTTTTTCAAGGCCGCTCATGTCGGTCAGAACGATGCCGGCAAGTTTGGTGAACCCGACGGACGCCTTGGCGACGCCCAGCATGGCCTTCATCATGGCCAGATCGCTGCCCGCCGTTCCGGCCTTGGCGATTGCGCCGGCATGGCGGCTGATCGGGCCGCTGCATTTGACGGCAATCCCGGCCCCGGCCCGCGTGACCGTCTTGGTTCCGAGCGCCTGATAAACCCCCAGCGCGGCCATGGCCATCGTGATGATATCGGCAAACGCCTTGGCGGCGGCCCCGATAAAGGTGTTCAGCGCGGCTTTCTTGCGCTTTTTCCTGCTGGTGCCCAGCGGTGCCCCCAAAAGCGGCGTGTCCCCCTGCATCAGGATCAGGCTGTCCGCAGTTTCCTGCACCGAAAACGGCGCGGCATCGACGGGAACCGTGGCGGCTTCGGTCTCGGGTATCGGGTCGGGGGACAGGAACCGCGCCTTGATCTGCGCCTGTTGGTCGGCCGGAAGCGCGCGGATATCGGCCCCTTCGTCTGAGGCATAAAGCTCTTCCCATGCGCTTTCCATGATCGCGGCCACGTCCGCCGCGCTTGGTTCGGCGGCGGGGGCTGTCATCAGCGGCATCTTCGGGCCTGCATCAAGGTCGATATCCTCGACCGCGTCCTCGGGGAGCTTGTCGAGCATTTCGATGAATGACTCGTCGAACACATCAGGGTTAAATGAAATGCCAGAGGCGGAATGGAGCTTCATGGGTAAACCTACTTTCATTAACTTTGACACAATAAGCCTGCACAATAGACGAGTTTTGAAATCTCTCTGTGGTGAACATCACACTTGAACAACCAGTCACCGCCAACCGGGGGGGGCGCGCGGCGTTTCGTGGCCGCAGCAGAACGTGTGTCTGTAGATCAGCCGTTATTCGGGAAGACCGGCCTTTTTCCACCCTTCGCGCCAGCTTTCCGCACAGGCCGGAACGGTAAAGATTGGCAGGCTGGTCTGATCCGAGGAAGCGGTGATATCGGGGCGCAGCGCTTGCAGGTCGCTTATCGCCGCCTGCGCCGCTGCGGCATCCGACATCTGGCCCAAGGCGGCAATAAGCATCAGGTGGCTCATGACAAATCCTGACCGAACGGCCAGAGCGTCACGCGCTGCGGCGGCGGCCTCGTCATACCGGCGCAGTTGAAAAAGCGCACTTGCCCGGGCGATATGCGCCGCATGGCGCATCGGGTCTTTCGGGCTGAGTTCAATGGCATGTGTTGCGTGTTCCAATGCCTCGTCCGACCGGTTCAACATGCACAGGTTGATAGAGGCGAGCATGTGAACACTTGCAGCATTGGGGTTTTCGGCCAGAGCCTGTTTGAACGCCGCCCGCGCGCGCGGCAAGTCGCGGGCCAGCATCGAGATTGAATGCGCCGCATAAGCCATGGCAATGCCGTCGGCGCGGTCGCTCATGAGAACGCGTTCTGCGGCGCTGATGGCGGCCCTGGGCCCTTCGCCGATGGGATCGAGCCCCTGAACAAGGCGCTGAATGTGCAGCCAGGCCAGCAGCCCTGCGGCAGCGGCGTAATCCGGGTCGCGGTCCAGCGCCAGCGTTGTCAGCCGGATGGCTTCGCGATTGGCGTCATCTGTCAGCAGATGAAAATGCGACTGCGCCTGAAGATAGAGTTCATAGGCTTCGAGGTTTTCGGTCGGCTTGGCGCGGGACCGGTTCGTTTCGGCTTGGCGCAGCGAAGGTTCGATCGCCGTGACGACCTCTTGCGTGACCTTGTCCTGAAGCTCGAAGATATCGTCCAGCACCCCGTCAAAGCGATCGGCCCACAGGTGGCTGCCATTTTCCGCATCGATCAACTGCCCGGTGATCCGGACACGCTGTCCCGCGCGGCGGACGGATCCTTCCAGCACATACCGAACCCCGAGCGTCAGGCCGACCTGGCGGATATCCGTCGTTTTTCCCTTGAAGATGAAGGACGAGTTGCGGGCCACGACCATCAGCCAGCGAAAGCGCGACAGTTCCGTGATGATGTCCTCGGTTATACCGTCGGCAAAGAACTCTTGCTCGGGGTCGCCGGACATGTTGTCGAAGGGCAGGACGGCGATCCCCGGGCGGGTGTCGGCGGGTGTTGCAAGATTGGAGGTTGAGCCCTTTGGCCAGCACCAGACACCAACGCGGCGCGTGATGTTCTTCAGCTCGGCCTGCCCGCCGCCGTCGAACAGGGCTGCATCGCCCCGGTCGAGACTGTGATGCGCCGTGTCCGAAATCAGGATCTGGTCGGGTTTGGCCAGAGCTTCGAGCCGGGCAGCGACATTGATGCCATCACCGAAGATGTCCTCGCCTTCTGTAATGACCTCACCCGTGTGAATACCGATGCGCAGCCGCAGCCCTTCGGGCTTGTCGCAGAATTGCAGGGCAATCGCAAAATCCGACGCGTCGGACGTTGACTGGAATTCAGCGATCCAGCCATCCCCCATGCTTTTGATCAATGTGCCGTTGTGGGATTTCAGAAGGGCAGTGAGCGTGTCGTCACGGAACGATTTCAGTGCTGCAAGTGTACCCTGCCGGTCCTGATCCATAAGCGCAGAGTACCCGACAACGTCAGCCGCCAGTACTGTCGTAAGCCGTCTTTTCATTCGCACCCCCCGATGAAAGTTAGGTTAGCGCAGTGATCCGGTTCTGTCAGGCCATTTCCCGGACGGGGGTAATGGCACGCATCGCACCATCATGCGGCCCTTGTGCCTTGTGTCGCGCTGCGAGGGGGCAGGGCCTGCCTCAGCATGATCCGGCCAGCTTTTTCGGTTTCGCTTTCCTTCCAACGCATTCTCATGTATGCGCGCGGTATCTGAGACGTTGTGCCCTGACCCCGGCACTCGAACGGAAGATAAATGGGGTCGGCGGCAATGGGGCCGCCATGCAAAACCGGAGACCCGCAGGGGCGGGAGTGCTCCGTTCTAGGATACGCATATGTTTGATGTAACGAAGAAATCGATGCAGTGGGGCGAGGAGACGCTGACACTGGAAACCGGCAAGGTTGCCCGTCAGGCCGACGGCACCGTGATTGCCACGCTGGGCGAAACCAGCGTCATGGCCAACGTGACCTTTGCCAAGAGCCAAAAACCTGGTCAGGACTTTTTCCCGCTGACCGTACATTACCAAGAGAAATATTACGCCGCCGGTAAGGTTCCGGGTGGCTTCTTCAAGCGCGAAGCGCGCCCGACCGAGAAAGAAACGCTGACCGCGCGTCTGATCGACCGTCCGATCCGCCCGCTGTTCGTTGACGGTTTCAAAAACGAAGTTCTGGTGATGTGCACCGTGCTGAGCCACGATCTGGTCAATGATCCCGACATCGTCGCGATGATCGCCGCGTCGGCTGCACTGACCATTTCCGGCGCGCCGTTCATGGGCCCGATCGCCGGTGCCCGCGTTGGTTTCGTGGATGGCGAATACGTCCTGAACCCGACCGTGGATGACATGCAGGACCTGCGCCTGAACCCTGAACAGCGTCTGGATCTGGTTGTTGCCGGCACCAAAGACGCCGTGATGATGGTGGAATCGGAAGCCTATGAGCTGTCCGAGGCCGAAATGCTGGGTGCCGTGACCTTTGCGCATGCACAGATCCAGCCGGTCATCGACCTGATCATTTCGCTGGCCGAAGACGCCGCGAAAGAGCCGTTTGAATTCGTCGCACCCGATTACTCGGAGCTTTACGCCGCCGTTTCGGCTGCCGGTGAAGAGCAGATGCGCGCCGCGTTCGCGATCACCGACAAGCAGGAGCGCACCGCCGCTGTTGCCGCTGCCCGTGAAGCGATCAAGGAAGCGCTGACCGAGGAACAGCTGGAAGACGCCAACCTTGGCTCGGCGATGAAAAAGCTGGAAGCCGGTATTCTGCGCGGTGACGTCGTCAAGGGCGGCAAGCGCATCGACGGTCGTTCGACCACCGATGTGCGTGCCATCGAAGCCGAAACCTCGCTGCTGCCGCGCACACACGGCTCTGCCCTGTTCACCCGCGGTGAAACTCAGGCGCTGGCCGTGACCACGCTGGGCACCGGCGACGATGAACAGTTCATCGACGCGCTGCACGGCAACTTCAAATCGAACTTCCTGCTGCATTACAACTTCCCCCCCTATTCGGTGGGTGAAGTGGGCCGCGTGGGTTCGCCCGGCCGTCGCGAGATCGGTCACGGCAAGCTGGCATGGCGCGCGCTGCAGGCGGTTCTGCCTGCGCCGACCGACTTCCCCTATACCATCCGCGTGGTGTCCGAGATCACTGAATCCAACGGCTCCAGCTCGATGGCGTCTGTCTGCGGCGGGTCGTTGTCGATGATGGATGCGGGTGTTCCGCTGAAAGCTCCGGTTGCCGGTGTGGCCATGGGTCTGATCCTGGAAGATGACGGGTCTTACGCAGTTCTGACCGACATCCTGGGTGACGAAGACCACCTGGGCGATATGGACTTCAAGGTTGCGGGTACTGCAAACGGCATCACCTCGCTTCAGATGGACATCAAGGTCGCGGGCATCACGCCTCAGATCATGGAAACCGCCCTGGCACAGGCCAAGGACGGCCGGATGCACATCCTGGGCGAGATGGGCAAAGCCCTGTCCGAGACCAACGAGTTCTCGGTCCACGCGCCGCGAATCGAGACCATGAACATCCCGACCGACAAGATCCGTGAAGTGATCGGTTCGGGCGGCAAGGTCATCCGCGAGATCGTCGAGGTTTCGGGTGCCAAGGTCGACATCAACGACGATGGCGTCATCAAGATCGCATCGCCCGATGGGGAATCGATCAAGAAAGCCTATGACATGATCTGGTCGATCGTGGCCGAGCCGGAAGAAGGTCAGGTCTATACCGGCAAGGTGGTCAAGATCGTCGATTTCGGTGCCTTCGTGAACTTCTTTGGCAAGCGCGATGGTCTGGTCCACGTGTCCCAGATCGAAAACCGCCGCCTGAACCATCCGTCGGATGTTCTGAAGGAAGGTCAGGAAGTGAAGGTCAAGCTGCTGGGCTTTGACGATCGCGGCAAGGTTCGCCTGTCGATGAAAGTGGTCGATCAGGAAACCGGCGAAGAGATCGTTCCCGAGAAGAAAGAAAAGAAAGAGGAAAGCGCAGAGTAATCTGCCCACCCTCTGATTGAATGCGAAAAGCCCCGGTTTCGACCGGGGCTTTTTTTTGTCCGTGCGGTCAAGAACACCGGGTGTCCCGTGGCTTGGTAAATCAATTGTTAACACTTCATGCGTGTATTTACTCAACCATAAGGATGATCTTGTTGCATTCAGGGATGCTTTTCGACCGTGGCCTCGATAACCGTTTTCGAAATCAGCGCAGACCCCTATAGCAATAGAAGCGTCGATATTACTGCCGCTTATTCCGTTGATATCACCGACAATGACGCCCTGTTGCAGGATCCCGACCCTGACAGCGCGCAGCTTGATTTGTCGGCCCTGCCCGGTTTTTCCGGGACAAGCCAGAATTTCAGCACCTTCGAAAGCTATTCGGGAACGGTGAACGGGGCGCCTGTCACCTTCATTCTGGTTCAGTTCTCGAACCCGCGCTACATCATCGTCACCTCGGGTCAGGCGCAGCTGAACGATACGATCACGGGGACCAGCTTTGGCGGGACGGCAGCGCCAAGCACCTATCAGACCTTGCCGTCTTTCGTGTGTTTTACCGCCGGGTCCCTGATCCGGACGCCCACCGGGCTGCGCCGTGTCGAAACGCTGAACCCCGGCGACCCGGTTGTCACTGCCAAGGGCCATATCCGCCCGGTGCGCTGGATCGGCAGGCGTCGCTTGTCAGCGCAGGAGTTGCAACAGGACCCTCATCTCTGTCCGGTTCGGATCATGGCGGGATGTTTCGGGCCAAACAGCCCCAACCGTGATCTGGTCGTCTCGCCACAACACCGGATCGCCGTCACCTCGGCGATGATGGAGCTGATGCATTGCGAGACCGCGATGCTGGCCCCGGCCAAGGGGCTGATCAACGGGCGGACAATCGTTCAGGAGCTGCCCGCGCAAGGGGTCGAGTATGTCCATATCCTTTTTGACCGGCATGAGTTGGTGAATGTCGAAGGGGTCTGGTCCGAATCCTTCTATCCCGGCGACACGACACTGGGCGCGATGGCTCTCGCCACAAGGCGCGAGCTGTTCACCCTGTTCCCGGATCTGGCCTGCGGTGCCGGTGGCTATGGGTCAACCGCGTTGCCGGTGCTGAAACCCTTTGAGGTTCGGGTGCTGAAGGCGGATCTGACGCTGCCCTGCTGGTCATCGGTCCCGAACACATCTGCGCACGCCGCCTGACAGGGGTGCCGATCAGTGAGCAACCCCGCCGGGCCCATGTTTCAGAAGATGCCACTGGCCATAGCTGTCCTTCAGGTCCAGCTTTATCGCGGCATCAGAGCGGGTCGAGGCGCTGCCAATCTCGGCAATGGAAAACTCGATCCCGCCGGGGATATCGATGCGCACCCGATGCGCGCCGCCGCCATGCGGGGCCTGAATCGGCTGTCCGGTGGATTTCAGAACATCACCAACGGTAACGCTGGCCGTGCGTTCTTCGAGGTCCATCTCGAATTCGATCGGCAGGTAAAGCGTGTCATGAACCGTCTCGCACATTGCCCTGAACACATACCAATGCGTCGCCATCTCTTCGGTTTCTTCACCGTGAAAGACCTTTTCCAGCGCGTCGCGCTGTGCCGGGGTTGCTGCGGGATCAACGATCACCTGCATCTCGCCGCCGCCCTCAAAGATCGGCCCCGGCCAGGCATAGATCAGCGCGGCTTTGGTCCCGCTGAGGTCGGTGTCACCGAAATGCCCTTTGGTCACCTCCAGCACTTCGAACCCCCGGCAATCGCCATGGGTCGGCAACTCTTCGAACTGGCAGGGGCAGGCATAGCCGCAGTTGCAGTTCCCGAAACTCTCTCCTTCAACATACCAATCTGTAAAAGCCATGGTCTTCTCCTGCTTTGAACAGTCCGAAAGCCCGAGGTGATTGGTCGCATGCCTGAGTTTTGCCCCTAAGCACCCTATCACAATTCGGCGCGAACCAGAACCTGAGGGGCCCGAAGAAGCCGATGAACAGCGCTGCCCCAGCCCCGGATCTATTCACTCACGCGCGTCCAAAAACCTGTGAAACGAAGTGATAGCCCCGCGCCTTTCCTTTCCGTCAAGCCCGCCCACATCGAGGCCAAGCAGAGTTTTGGAGCTACGGAGACAATCATGTTCAAGCGCATTTTACTTACCTCAACGGCCCTCGCCGCCAGCGCGACGGCGCTTGCCGCGCAAAGCCTGGGCGACGGCACCTATGTTCAGGGCTTTGTCGGGTACAGCCAGTTGCAGGACAGCGATTTCGCAGGCACGATCGGCGGCGCGCCGCAGTCGGTCGACACGGAGTTCGACGCAGGGTTCGGTCTGGGCGTGGCCATCGGCAAGGAGATCCCGCAATGGTCCAATGACAGGTTCGGCACGCGTATTGAGCTGGAGCTGTCTTACCGCGACAGCGACGTGGATGGTGTGAACTTCTCGGGCAACGGGCCGGGGGCCGAGGGCAATATCTCGGGCGATGTCACGCAGACCTCATTGTTTGCCAATGTGCTGTTCGATTTCAAACAGGCGGGTGCGCTGACGCCCTATGCCGGGTTTGGTCTGGGGGCCACCTATTCGGATCTGGATTTTGCCTATGGGCCCGGTGTGGCGCTGGATGACAGCGACACCGCCTTTGCCGCGCAGCTGATCGCCGGTGTGGCTTACGAGATCAACCCGTCAACCGCCTTTACCGTCGACGCCCGCTATGCCCGCGCCTTTGACGTCTCGTCGCGGCGGCTGGCCCCGAACGGCGCGTTGACCGGCATCGTCGAAGACGATCTGGATACGTTCAGTGTCAATTTCGGGCTTCGGTACAGGTTCTGAGGTCTAGGGGCAGGTTTCCCGCCGGTCACCCTGCCCCCGCCTGCTTCATCTGGCCCCAAATATCCTCGGGGGGAATCGTGCCGGCAGGCGCGATGGGGGGCAGACAGCCCCCCCCCCCTGACCCGGTGACCGCCTCAGGACGGCGCTTTGGTCTTGCGCAGATAGGGAAAGATCGTCTCGAACGCGCCGAATTTGGCCTTGGCGTCTTCGTTCGACACTGAGGGCGGGATGATCACGTCTTCACCCGGCACCCAGTTGGCAGGTGTTGCGACACCTTTCGACGACATCTGCAACCCGTCCAGCGCGCGCAGGATTTCGGCAAAGTTGCGGCCCACGGTCATCGGGTAGGTCATCGACAGTTTCAGCTGCTTGTCCGGGCCGATGATAAAGACCGACCGCACGGTGGCGCTGTCAGCCGGGGTGCGACCATCAGGCAGGTAGGCTTCGGCTGGCAGCATGTCGAAGGCTTTCGACACCGCCAGACCCTCATCAGCGATGATCGGGAACCCGGGATTGGCCTTGCCGTATTCCTCGATATCCTTCTTCCACTTCTTGTGGTCTTCGACACCGTCAACCGACACGCCGATCACCTTGGTGTTGCGCGCGGCCCATTCGTCACTCAGCTGAGCGACGGCCGAGAATTCGGTGGTGCAGACAGGTGTGAAATCCTTGGGGTGCGAGAACAGAATGGCCCAGCTGTCGCCAATCCAGTCGTGAAACTGAATGGTGCCCTGATCTGTTTCTGCGGTGAAGTTCGGGACCGTGTCGTTGATGCGCAAACCCATGGGGTATCTCCTTTCCAGTATTAACCTGAGTCGATTGCCCGCAACCTAATCACTTTGCCCATGGGTTAAAACTTGCATCGTGGTCGCGGCCCGGAAATTCACCGGTTTCACAGGAAAAATAATTTGATCAAATCACCTATTGCCCCCTGTTCGCTTGGGTGACAGAGTGTCGGCGAACAGCCGGATTCTAGCTGGACCGACAGGAGGGCTCAGGATGATCGAAAAGCGGAATTTCTTTATCAATGGTCAATGGGTCGCGCCGTCGCAACCCAATGATTTCGAGGTCATCAACCCCTCGACCGAGGAGCCGTGCGCGGTGATCTCACTGGGTGGGCAGGCCGACACGGATGCGGCAGTTGCCGCCGCCAAGGCCGCCCTGCCGGGCTGGATGGCAACGCCGGTAGAGGCCCGCATCGCGCTGGTCGAGAAGCTGATCGACATCTACCAGACCCGCGCGGAAGATCTGGCGCAGGCCATGTCGCTGGAAATGGGCGCGCCGATTGACATGTCGCGCAGCCAGCAGGTTGGTGCAGGCACATGGCATTTGCAGAACTTCATCCGCGCGGCCAAGGCGTTTCAGTTTGAACGCCCTCTGGGGGATCACGCCCCGAATGACCGGATCATCTATGAGGCGGTTGGCGTGGCCGCATTGATCACGCCCTGGAACTGGCCGATGAACCAGGTCACGCTCAAGGTCGGCGCAGCGGCGATTGCGGGCTGCACGATGGTTCTGAAACCCTCCGAGCAAAGCCCGCTGAACGCGATGATCTTTGCCGAGATGATGGACGAGGCAGGGTTCCCGCCCGGTGTCTTCAATCTGGTAAACGGCGATGGCGCGGGCGTCGGCTCGCAGCTGTCGGGTCATCCCGACGTGGATATGGTCAGCTTTACCGGCTCGACCCGTGCGGGTACGGCGATTTCGAAGAACGCGGCGGAAACGCTCAAGAAAGTGCATCTGGAGCTGGGTGGCAAAGGCGCCAATGTGGTCTTTGCCGATGCCGATGAAAAGGCTGTCAAACGCGGCGTGCTGCATATGATGAACAACACCGGCCAAAGCTGTAACGCCCCCAGCCGGATGCTGGTGCAGCGACCGATCTATGATCAGGCTGTTGAGATCGCCGCCGAGGTCGCCAGCAAGGTCACGGTGGGCAGTGCCGCAGAAGAGGGCCGCCATATCGGACCCGTCGTGAATGAGGTTCAGTGGACCAAGATTCAGGACCTGATCCAGAAAGGTATCGACGAAGGGGCGCGGCTGGTCGCGGGCGGCACCGGACGCCCTGAGGGGCTGAACAAGGGCTATTATGTCCGCCCCACGGTCTTTGCCGATGCCAACAACCAGATGACCATCGCGCGCGAGGAAATCTTTGGCCCCGTCCTGACCATGATCCCGTTCGACACCGAGGAAGAGGCTGTCGAGATCGCCAATGACACGCCTTATGGCCTGACCAATTATGTGCAGACGCAGGACAAGGCGCGCGCCAACCGCATGGCGCGGGTTCTGCGGTCGGGCATGGTCGAGATGAACGGCCAGTCGCGCAGCGCGGGCTCTCCGTTTGGTGGGATGAAGCAATCCGGCAACGGGCGCGAAGGTGGCGTTTGGGGGCTGGAAGACTTTCTGGAAGTCAAATCCGTCGGCGGCTGGGCGGCTGAATAATCCACCCAGCGCAATGCAAGATGAGAGGGCGGGGCAACGCGGTTGCCTCGCCCTTATTATGTCAGACAGGCCGCACCACTAGCTGGGGTTCCCCGTTGGACGTATGGCGACGGGAACGACCGTCCCAGCCAATCTCTCCAGTCACGCGCTGGCGATAGGCCGAGAAACTGTCGAACCGGACCACATCGACAGGCGTGTCGAACTGTAGGGTCACCCGGCGGTGTGCACCGTCCCCCAGCATTGTCAGACCACGAATTTCCGCCGTGAACGGCTGGCCCAGGTATCGACCTTCGACCCGGTCGCCCACGCGCAAGCGCATCCGGTTGCCCGCCATCGCGTGCAATGTGTTCCAGTCGCGCACCCCATGTTGATGAGCCACCAGTTCCAGCGCCTGACCGTGCGACAGCTGAACGCCGGTGTCGTGCAGTTTCCGTCGCAGGCGTTTGGCCTGTTCTTTCAGCTCCTCCAGCGGAGCGATGTCTTGTGACAGTGTCATGTTTTGCCTCGTTTCCTTGAACGGGCGCGAGTTTAGGACGGGGTTCGCATTACCATCCGCGCGCCGGGAAAGGGCAACAGATGTTTGTTCAACCGGGTTTCACCAAAGCCTATGGCCGCGAACGGCAGGGGACCCGAACCTGCGTTGCTTTTTGGCAGCGGTCGGGCCTTCTGTCAATCAGGCGTCGGCCTGCGCCGCCTCATAGGCCAGCATGGCCCTTTTGACCGGCAGACCCCAGTGATAGCCGCCCAACCCCCCTGATTTGCGCAGGGCGCGGTGACACGGGATCAGCCAACTGACCGGGTTTCGCCCGACCGCCGTGCCCACGGCGCGCACGGCCTGCGGCGAACCCACGCGCTGCGCGATCTCGGAATAGGTCGTCACCTGCCCCGACGGGATGTGCATCAGTGCTTCCCATACCTTGATCTGCAAGGGCGAGCCGATCAGGTAGAGCGGCGTCGGCTCTAACCGGTCGCGGGCCGTGCCGAAAGCGCTGAGAACCCAGGGGCGCAGACGCATGGTATCTTCGACATAATCCGCGTTGGGCCAGCGCGAGACCATATCCTCCATCGCCGCCTTCTCTCCGGTTTCGGCCCCGAAGGCGATGCCGCAGATCCCCTTGTCGGTGCCCATGACCAGCGCGGGACCAAAGGGGCATTCAAACCAGCCCCAGTAGATCGTCAGACCCGTGCCCTTGCGGGCGTATTCGCCGGGGCTCATGGATTCCCATTTCAGGAACAGATCATGCAGGCGGCCACTGCCGGACAGGCCGACATTATGGGCGGTTTCAAGCGTGGTGAACCGTTCGCGCAGCAGCGCCTTTGCATGGCCCAGCGTCAGGTATTGCTGATACCGTTTTGGCGACACACCAGTCCAACGCGAGAACAGGCGCTGGAAATGCGCTGGGCTCATATCCATCTGGCGGGCCAACTCATCGAGGCTGAGGGTTTCACCGCCCTGATCAATCAGGTCGATTGCCCGGCGCATGACGTTATAGTGGTATCCGCTTTCGGGGGTCTGGACGTTCATGGTTGCACCTCATTGTCTGGCACAAACCATAGCGCGCGCGACACGCTGCCGCGACCCGGAACTTGCGCATTGGCTTTGGGCTTGTGTCGCGGCCCCTCGGGCGGCATTAAGGCCCGGATGGCAAAGCAACTCGACTATCATACGATCCGCGAGATCTTTACGCGCTTTCAGGAGGCCGACCCCGAACCCAAGGGTGAGCTTGAGCATGTGAATGTCTACACGCTGGTCGTGGCCGTGGCGCTGTCGGCGCAGGCAACCGATGCGGGGGTCAACAAGGCCACGCGCGACTTGTTCAAGATCGCCGATACGCCGCAAAAGATGCTGGATCTGGGCGAGGAGGGCCTGATCGAGCATATCAAGACCATCGGCCTGTTCCGCCAGAAGGCCAAGAACGTCATCAAGCTGAGCCGTATTCTGGTCGAAGACTATGGCGGTGAAGTCCCAAATTCCCGCGCAGCGCTGCAATCGCTGCCGGGTGTCGGACGCAAGACCGCCAACGTTGTGCTGAACATGTGGTGGCGGCAGCCAGCGCAGGCTGTGGACACGCACATCTTTCGCGTCGGCAACCGCACCGGCATCTGCCCCGGCAAGGACGTGGACGCGGTCGAGCGCGCCATCGAAGACAATATCCCCGCCGATTTTCAACTCCATGCGCATCACTGGCTGATCCTGCATGGCCGGTACCATTGCAAGGCGCGCAAGCCGCAATGCCCGACCTGTATCATCCGTGATCTCTGTCAATTCGAGGACAAGACATTATGAAAACCTACCAGCTGACCGGTATCGGAAATGCCGTTGTGGACGTGATCTCGCAGGCCGATGACAGTTTCCTGGAACTGATGGGCATTGAAAAAGGCATCATGCAACTGATCGAGCAGGAGCGCGGCGAGCTTCTGTATGCCTCGATGGAGCGCCGGGTGCAGACGCCGGGCGGGTCCGTTGCCAACACGATTGCGGGCGCAGGTGCGCTGGGGTTGGATGCCGCCTTTATCGGGCGGGTGCATGACGACGCGCTGGGCCGGTTCTATGCGGATGCGATGAACGAAGATGGCGTCGATTTCGTGAACCCGCCGGTTCCGGGCGGGGAATTGCCGACCTCGCGCTCGATGATCTTTGTCTCGCCCGATGGCGAGCGGTCGATGAACACCTATCTGGGCATCTCCTCGGAACTGTCGTCGCATGACGTGCCCGATGAGGTCGCCGGAAGCAGCCAGATCATGTTCCTTGAGGGCTATCTGTTCGACAAGGAAAAGGGAAAGGCCGCGTTTCTTGAGGCCGCGCGCGCCTGCCACAAGGGCGGCGGCAAGACCGGGATCGCCATTTCCGACCCGTTTTGCGTGGAACGGCACCGGGTCGATTTCCTGCTGCTGATCGAGAATGAGCTGGATTTCGTCATCGGCAACGAGGCTGAAATCAAATCGCTGTTTGAAACCGACGATCTGGAAGAGGCGCTGATCAAGACCGCCGAGATTTGCCCGCTGGTGGTTTGCACGCGCTCGGGTGATGGCGTGACCGTCCTGAACGGAGGCGCGCGCATCGACGTGCCGGTCAAGAGGATCGTGCCGGTAGACGCAACCGGTGCCGGTGACCAGTTCGCCGCGGGGTTCCTGTATGGAATGGCCACAGGGCGCGATTACGAGACCTGCGCCAGGATCGGCAACGTCTGCGCCCGCGAGGTCATCAGCCATATCGGCCCAAGACCCGAAGCGGATATGCTGGAATTGTTGCGGGAAGAAGGGCTGCTTTGAGCCCATTTTGTTGAAAGACTCCTCCTTTATCGAAGGCTGAACGGCCAATCCGCATGTTGCGGGCTGGGTATTGCGTTGTGATCCGGTCCGCGCGGTGGTTTTGTGAAGAGGCGCAACTGGCTTGAAGTCATTCGGACTATGGTTGGCCACTCATAGAAGCGTGCTGCCTTTTTGAGCGTCCAATCATTCTCACCCTTAAGGGTGTTTGCTTGTTTTAACCTCTGTCTACGCGCAAGTGCCTTGGATTTTGGTCTTCGTTGCCCCAAGTTTGCGCCGGAGCACACAACGCGGACCCAGAAACACGTGCGGCGTGCCAGTGTCGATTGGCGCGTGGACGAGAGGCATATCCTGGTCGGTGGCAAAAGCGGGACCCATCAACGCATGCAACAGTCCCGCAATGCCGGTGTATCCGTAGAAGTCTGAACGTCAATGAACGCTTTGTTTTTTAGCCGAGTTGTTTGGTCCACAAAACAACGCGTTCGATCTCTTGGATCAGGCAATCCTGAAAATCCCTGTCTATCTGTGAAGCGTTGATGCCAATTGGTTCAACGACCGCAAACCGATAGAGAGGAAGGCCCTCTACGATCCGCGGCCGTCCTTTGTTCCCTTGCAACCAATGAAAAGCCGTAAAAGCATCCACGAGAGGCAACCCACCGCAGGATTTGCTAAGAGTAAGTGCAGCTAAAGATGTTTCGACAGTCACCGGTGGGCGCTCACCCTCTAGCAAGTCACTTAGCGACAAAGCACTCTCAACTTCGTTGCGCAGCCCGATGATCTGATAGGGCGCCATCTGTTCCAGTGTCAGCGCCCCCTGACCTGCGGCTAAAGGGTGACCTTCGGGAACAAAACAAATATGTGGTAAGCTTCCCTCAAACAGGACGTTCATTTGCTTCAGAGAGCGCGAAACATAGGCGAAGCCTGTTCTCATCGCGCCGAAACGGGCATAGTCCAGTATCCAGTTTGAAGATCGTACCCGCCAATCGATCCGGATGTTCTTTTCCGCTATGTTCAGCCGTCTCAGGGCCTGAGGCACGAGGTCTAATGAGGCGGCGGTTATTGTGGCAATTGACAAGGACCCGCGATCCTTCCGAGCGATCTGAGAGGCGATCTCGTCCAAGTTCGCAAGGGCCGAAAAATTGCGTTTAACCTCTTGATAGAATTCTTCCGCTTCGGGGAGCGGTGTCACACCCTTACTCCGGCGACGAAACAAAGGAACGCCAAACTCCCGCTCCAGATCCGACAAAAGCCGGCTGACGCTGGGTTGTGACAGATTCAACCTGCGACCAGCAGCGGAAACCGACCCGGTTTGCATGATCGCAGAGAAGACGTTGAGTTGGTTATGGGTGAACATAGGTATTCGATTAACAAATATCAGTCGAAACAGATAGTATTATTTCAAATGTAAGCGCTGTGGTACTGTCCCGTTGTTTCGGAGGGCAGCGCCAAGAATGAAGAAAAATGTCATTTTGATTATGACGGACCAGCAACGCGCCAACAGTCTGGGCTGCACCGGAAACAAGCATGTCAGGACACCGAATATAGACGCACTGGCCCAGCGGGGCGCCGTCTTTACCAAGCATTTCACACCGCACCAGATCTGCTCTCCAAGCCGGTCCACTTTGTTCAGCGGTCAGTATGCAAGGTCGCACGGCCTGACGCGCAACGGGGTTGCCCTGCCTGAGGATCTGAAACTGATCACCCATGACTTTCAGGCCATGGGGTACAAGACCCATGGGGTTGGGAAATTCCACTTCCAACCTATTCTGGCCGGGCCAGAGCATCTTATGCCGGATTCAAACGCCTTTTGGGACTTACCGGAAAGTGAGGGATGGTGCGGCCCCTTTTACGGGTTTGACGCGGTCGACATTCTGATTGGAGAATCCGTTAGTGCCACAAAAGGTGGGCATTATGCCCGTTGGCTGGAATCCGTCGCGCCGGGAGCGGCCGAGCTCTATCTCCCGGAAAACGCGCTTGAACCGCAATGTGGGGATATTGACGAAGTTTGGAAATCGGCCATCCCTTTCGACTTGCATTACAACTCTTGGATCACAGATCGGGCCTGCGAGTTCCTGACTGAAAATGACGGGTCAGACCCGTTCTTTCTGTTTGTTTCCTTTCCCGATCCGCACCATCCTTTTTCCCCCCCTGCGCCATGGTGCGACATGTACGATCCGGCGGACATGCCAATGCCCTCATATGTGCCTGATGAGCTGTCAGCGATGCCGTCTTTCCTGCGCGACGGCGATGATGAGGAAAAAGGTAAAAGCTATGTGGACTTCCTGCGCGATCCGGGACCACCGCGAGAACAGGGTTTTTTGCAGACAACATCGAGCTTCTCGGACGATTCAATTCGCCGTGCGATCGCGTATACCAATGGAATGATTTCGATGATTGACGCTTGCGTCGGCCGGATCATGGCACAGGCGGAGCATCAAGGTCTCCTTGAAGACACCATTGTCATTTTCACCTCGGATCATGGCGAGTTGTTGGGTGATCACGGGCTTATCCGAAAAGGCCCCAGCCCCTACAGATCGCTTTTGCACGTACCGCTGATCGCTGCAGGTCCGGGGATCGAGCCTGGCGAACGTCACGGGACAACAAGTCATCTGGATCTGCGCGCGACCCTGCAGGATTTTTTGGAGCTGGAGCATCAGCCGACCGAAGGGGTCTCTTTCGCTCACCTGATGACGCAGGCAGATGGCCCGGGGCGTCGCGCGTTTTTTGCCGAATATCACCCACGCACGCGCATGGACACTTACAACCAGACGGTAATGACAGACGAATGGCGTGTCACAAT
Source organism: Ruegeria sp. L11 (assembly GCF_056531755.1). Taxonomy (NCBI): domain Bacteria; kingdom Pseudomonadati; phylum Pseudomonadota; class Alphaproteobacteria; order Rhodobacterales; family Roseobacteraceae; genus Ruegeria; species Ruegeria sp. L11. The sequence continues at coordinate 11,735 of NZ_JBQFMI010000016.1, read as the reverse complement.
CTATCCTCAAAACGCAGACTGGGGAGAGATGTTCGATCTTCGCAACGATCCGGGTGAACACGTCAATCTCTTCTTCAAAGAAGAATACCGCAGCACGCGTGACGAGATCATTGAAAAATTGTCACGACACTTTCCGCCAGCTGCGGATGCAGGCGGAGTATCACTTGCAACCTACTAATCAAATCTGAGCTCTCAAACGACAACGGGGAAGTCACCATGAACGAACATATCAAATATCTGGCAAAACAGGCAGCGCTTGGCAAAATGCCCCGCCGTGAATTTCTTGGGAAGGCGTCCGCCTTGGGGCTGGCTGCTGCAACAGCAAATCTGGCGATGTCGTCAGCGGTCAAAGCCGCTGGCCCACAAAAAGGTGGCACCATTCGCGTTGGCATCCAGGGCGGCGGTACAACCGACAGCCTTGATCCTGCGACCGCCGCAAACTCAACCGCTAATATGGTCGCCCGCCTTTGGGGTGAGACGCTCTTGACGCTTGCACCTGATGGCGGCCTTGAGCCCAAGGTCGCAGAAAGCTTTGAGGCTTCTGCCGACGCAAAAACGTGGACGTTCAAGATACGAGACGGCATCACCTTCTCAAACGGTCAGCCCGTCACTGCCGAGGATGTTCTACAGACCATCGACCGGCACTCGAACGAAGAGACCAAATCCGGGGCGTTGGGCTTGTTGCGTGGTATCGCAAATATGCGAACGGATGGCGACCTGTTCATCGTCGAGCTGGAAGCGCCCAATGCGGACCTTCCATATCTGCTTTCGGATTATCACCTCGTCATTCAGCCTGGTGGCGGTAAAGAGGACCCAGCTGCTGCAATTGGCACCGGTCCTTATGTTTTGAAAGCCGCCGATATGGGTGTGCGTTTCGTGGCTGAACACAACCCCAACCATTGGGATGACACGATTGGTCATGCAGGCACGATCGAAGTGATTGTCATCAACGACAACACCGCACGAGTCGCGGCGCTGCAATCTGGTCAGGTCGATATGATTGACCGTGTGCCGCCCCGTACTGCTCGTCTTGTTGACCGCGCGCCCGGTATCACGGTGCGCTCTACGTCCGGCGCAGGTCATTACGTGTTTATCATGCACGTCAATACCGCGCCGTTCGACAACCATGATCTGCGTATGGCCTTGAAATACGCCATCAATCGTCAGGAAATGGTGGACAAGATCCTCTTCGGCTACGGCTCTGTGGGCAATGACACACCCATCAACAGCTCTTATCCCCTCGCAACTGAGTTCGAACAGCGCGAATACGACGCGGACAAGGCGGCGTCCCACTTCAAGAAATCGGGTCATAGCGGGCCGGTCACGCTTCGGTCGTCCGAGAACTCGTTCCCCGGCGCATTGGATGCGGCTGCGTTGTTCCAGCAGTCCGCAGCTGCCGCGGGCATAACGCTGGATGTGAAGCGCGAGCCCAATGACGGCTACTGGTCTGAAGTTTGGAACAAGCAACCTTTCTGCACCAGTTACTGGGGTGGCCGTCCGGTTCAGGACCAAATGCTGTCCACAGCATATTTGTCCACAGCGGATTGGAACGACACCCGGTTCTTCAACGAGCGTTTCGATCAAATCGTCATCGCAGCGCGCGCCGAACTCGATGATGCGAAGCGCAAGGAAATGTACGCAGAAGCCTCAGCGTTGATCCGTGATGATGGTGGTCTGATCTGTCCGATGTTCAACGACTTTGTCGGTGCGACTTCAGATCGGATCAGCGGTTGGGTTGACGATCACAAGGGCTTTGACCTGATGGATTTCCGCGCACCGTTGAAGATGTGGGTCGCCGCTTAAACGCGCGGTTTTCGGGTTTGACCATGAACAGGCGCAGTTCTTATCCCGAACTGCGCCTGTTCAATTGCGACTCGAACCAGCGTTTCAAAAGAAATGGCACGTGTCGGGCATTGATTGGCATCCCATGCCCTGGCGAGAGGAACTACGACTTGAATAGAGCCGCTGCGGGTCTGATCCGATCCGTGCTGGTAAGGAGGGCTCAAGGATCACTTACTGTGAGTGCCAACCCGCAGCGACTGAGCGCATGTAAGAGTTGCAAACTGACACGTAAGGGGGAAGAAAACGCCGTCTGACGTCACTTTTTGAGCGATTAGTCGAAAAATCAAATCGCTGCTTACGTTTGCGTAAACTTCTTAATGGCCACAACAACTGAATCGACGTTGCGTCAATAAAACGATACGCGAAAAGCGCGAGAAGATACTCACCGCGACAACTGTTTATCACGAAGTCAGGCCAACTCCTGCTCGGTTGGTTTGGCACTGCTGCGCCGCTCATATTTCTCCACTGCCAACGGATGTCTTTGGCATCTTTCTCGCCGTGGCTCCGCTTGGCTCGGGGTTTCTGTCTCATCTCCACGCCTTGGTGGCTACGATGTGCCAGAAACCCTCTCTTATCAAATCGACCTAAATTGTCCCATTGGCGCTGACTTCAGACAATCGTGTTCGATATGCATTTCATCGCGCATCATTCGGCCCCCGCGTATTTGATGGTGGACGCTGATGAACTCGTCGCGTTGGGGCGTAGTTCCCGGTACAAACGCTGAACAATGTGTTCTACAATCCGCGTCGAAAGCACTCAGCACTGAGCTGGAAAAGCCCGGTCGCCTTCGAACGGAAAGTGGCTTAAACGAACACTTGGAGCGGCACGAAAACGTGACAGGTCCATCTCGGTGTTGGCCCTATGTTTTGCGCTTCACTAATAAGCTTTGCTTTGAGTTTACGGTCAAAGGGGCGGGAAGTGTGAATTCGCTGCGATCTCAACGAAGGTCCGGTTCGCTCTTTTCGACGGTATTTGGCAAGGTAATCGCGGAAAGAGTAGTCTCCTTTATGCCACTTCGAGGAACACTCTTCCCAAGGTGTCTTCCGAAACGGCCCCGGGCGCGCCGATCGCGACCAGACGAGTTTCCGGCTTGCGCGTTCCCCACTTCTCGTCCCGGGCAATGTCGATACGCTTGCCGACGACTTGCACGACAATACGGTGCTCCGGGTCTTCCTCGCTATAGACAAACCCTTTCACCCGGTAGACCTCACCGGGCAGTCCCTTGATTGCGTCTCGCAGGCCGGAGAGATTAACGGGAAGATCCGAGCGTAGCATCGTAGTCGAGAACTTCGCCGCGTGGTTATGGTGATGCTCATGTTCGGGGCAACCGCAGCCTGGGCCATGGGCGTGTTCTGACGGTTCCGCATCCAACTGTTCGGCGGCAAAGCGTCCGACAGAGAGCAGGATGTCAAGCGGCACCTCCGCGTTGACGGCTTCCACCAGCCTGTAGCGACGGAAGCGCGATCCCAGCCAGTCATGGACTTTCTGAACCGTCTCGCGCTCCACAAGGTCAACCTTGTTCAGGATCACCATGTCCGAGAATGCAATCTGGCGCAGTTTCAGTTCCATCTGCTCGGGTGAAGCAAAGACCTGTTCGGCATCGACGAGGCACATGATGCTGTCGAGTCGGATCAAGTTGCGGAACCGATGGTCCGTGAATGTCATGGCGATGGAGGACGGATCTGACACACCGCTGGCTTCCAGCAGGATGTATTCTGGCTGCTCCGGGCGTTGGAGCACCGCTTCGACCGTCTCGATCAGGTCATCTCGGATCGAGCAGCAGACGCAGCCATTCGCGAGGCTCATCACGTCGTCTTTGACACCGACCACGAGGTCGGCATCCACGTTGATAGAGCCGAAATCATTGACCAGGACAGCGACGCGCAGGCCGTGGTTTCCAGTCAAGATCCGGTTCAGGAGGGTCGTCTTACCGGCCCCGAGGAAGCCGGTAAGAATGGTGACAGGGACAGCGGATGCCGAACCGAACTCGATCATTCGATCACTCCGACTTTTTCTTGCGGTTCGGGATGACATCATCGACCTTGATCGTGAAGTCGCTCGGCCAATCCGGTGCTGGAGCTCGGAACACATCCGCCGGATAATACGCCTTCGGATCGATCTCCATGTCCCGGTATTTCTGATCCTGCTGGTCCGCGCGAGTCAGGCGTGGTGCGGGCGGCTTGATTTCGTCCGGCAACGTGATTTTGCCCGCGGCTTCCAGCTTAGCGAGTTCTCGGAATGGCGCGACCGAGCCGGATTTGCCCGGCAGCACGGCCTTTCGGTACCAGAGCGCGTCCTTCGTTACGTTGACGACGGCGACGTCGAGACCCCAGGCAAACAGACCGTCGTAATGGGCCCGGATGCCTGCCAGCATCTCGGCGTCGATGTCCTCGTCCTGGGTGTAGTGCGTGACCATCGCAATGCGCGGACGAGCTTCGGCCATGATCTTGCCGACGGCATAGTGGGACGTGTGATGCGTATCGATCGTGTAGTTGAAAAGTTCCTGCGGCAGGCCGTATTTGTACGTCATCAACTGCCCGATATCCTGCCCGGACATTTCCGTCACGAAGACATCGACGCCTTTGCCGTATTCGAGGCTGAGTTCATCCGGGCGGCCATCGCCGGTCCAGACGAAGCTGAGGCCGTTCCAATCGAGGCGATACCCCACGGCGCCGTCCTTGGCATGGCTGCGCGGCCAGGAGCGGACCGTGACACCGTCTTCGTTATAGACGATGCCGCCTTCCTTGCGGAAATCGAACTCGTTTACCTCGATCTCGTAACCGTCGCCAATGGGAAACACGTCGAATGCTTCCAGATGCCATTTCAGCATCTGTTTCATCCCGTTCACCATGCCCTGGGTTCCAAGTTCGGGGGTCCGCCCGGAGGGACCATGAATGCGCAGGGGGGTGTAGCCGCCAGACCATGCGCGGAAGGGATAGATGTAGGGAATATCGGCGTAGTGATCGATATGCAGGTGGGAGATGAAGATGTCGTTGATCAACTGCCCTGGCACCTGCATGCCGATGATGTTGCGTACACAGCCGGAGCCGAAATCGAAGAAGAAGCGCTTACCGTTTCCGAGCTCGACCATGATGCAAGTGCCGGCCTGATCCTCGCGCGGTGGGAAGGGCGTCGAACCGCAAAAGGAAATCCGCATCTCGTCAGGGCCGAGTTCCTCGGCCAAGGGGAAATAGTTGGCGTTGGAGCCGGTCATGTATTTCGTCGGACGGAAATACTCTGGAAGTGTGATGCCGCCAGCGGGACGTCCCCCATAGGGATTAACCAGCGCCTCCCCCAACGGTCCTTCGCCCGGATGAGCTTGCGCGGCACCGCCAAAGCTGACCCCGCCAGCAACGACTGCTCCAACACCGACGCCTTTCAGAATGTCCCGGCGCGACGGATCCTGCGGCTGATCGGAATCGATTTGGTTCGGGTGCTGCGGGTCGTCACGATGGTCTTTGGTCATTCAATTGTCCTCTGTTGGTCGGGAGTAGCGGAAATACGCCGAGTCTGACGTTCGATCTCGCGGACCAGTTCCTTTCGGATAGTGGCCCATTCAGCACGCAACTCAGGACTCAACGTTTCATCCTTCTCGCTTGAACAGGCCAATTCATAGTCTTTCAGGGCCCCCCTGAGTGACGGGTGATCCAGCGCAAGTGCGAAGATCAAATTGGCGAGATCAGGTAGATCGCAGCGAAGGGTCATGTTGCCTCTGGATTGGCGGTTGATGGCATGCGCACTGAACCCAAGGGTAACCCCGCATACTCGCCAGTCAGAGTAAGCTGGGGTAAGCTGGGGTTAGTTGGACGTAAGATGGTGGCGCGGGAAGTGACGCAAGGCACTGAACAAAAAGAACTAACGTCTGAGTTCGTTGATCAGGCGCGCGCAGCGTTGACTAAGGTTGTTGAGAGCGATGTCTTTGCTACGTCGCCGCGTTTGAGACAGTTTCTGACCTACGTCATCGAGGAGACACTCTCCGGACACGGCGACCGCATTCGTGGCAAAGCCATTGCAGTGGAAGTCTACGGGCGGCGACTAGACGGCGATGGCGGCGGACTGAGCCTTGTTCGGGTCGAGGCCGGGCGCCTGCGGCGGTTGCTCCAGGAATACTATGAGGGCGAAGGATCAGAAGACGACGCCCGCATCCTCATCCCCTCAGGCGGCTACAAGCCTAAACTGACATTTGGACACACGCCGGGTTCGTTCTCCGAAGAGGTAAGGCCGAAGAAAGCTGAACCCAACGACGCACATTCCGCCTCTCGGAGATGGATGGCCGCGCTCGGAGTACTCGCTGTTGCGCTGATCACGGGTGGATTCTTTGCGGCAAATCTCCGCCACGAAGCAACTCACCCCGCTACGGACAAAAGCAATGCCAAGCTCGCTGCGCTCAGGGAACGATCCATGGCCAGTGTGCAGGCGACCAATCTCGCCGAACAGGCGCGCGGAATGTTCTTCCCGCTCTTCGATCTGAAGCGCCAGGAGATTGCGCTCACCACGTTTCGGCACGCCATCGATCTCGACCCTGACCTACCGGGCGGATTTGCGGGCGCGGCACAGGTTTTGGCGCTTCTGGCCTATCTGTCCAATGATGCCACACGCGCATCCGATCTACTTGCCGAAGCACGCAGTATGGCAGAACAGGCCCTGGAACGCGGCCCAACTGATGGCTGGGCGAATGCTGCCATGGGCTGGACACTTGCGGTAGAAGGCAACACCGATGAAGCGCTGCGTCGAGCCCGAATGGCCGTTGACCTGTCGCCGGAAGACGGCCACGTTCTGGACCTGGCGGGCATCACGGCGCTCATTTCAAATGACCCCACATTCGCGGCAGAGGTCACCAACCCGGAACGCCGCCGCTTTGGAATCGGTAGGTTCGGCGCTAACAATATCTGGGGAGCTTCCCAGTTCATGCTTCAGGACTATCAAGCATGTATCGAGGCGTTCACCACGGCGGCCGAACGCGGCCAACCGGTGAGCGCGCCGAGCCTCATGATGCTCGCCGCGGCCTATTATGCGAACGGCGAACGCGAGGCCGCACGTCTAGCAATAGGCGAGATGCATCGGACTTGGCCCGGCTTCCCCGCCAACAATGTTGCCAGCCGTTTCTTTGAGCACGCACCGGAAACTCGATCCCGGGTTCTTGAAACCCTCGAGGCATACAAGCCGAAACTGTAGGACGGGCAACCCGGCTGGAATTGCCCGGCTCTGTAAAGAGGTGCATCTGAACCTCGCGTATCGATGGTTTTGCCGCCTTGATCTGACGGACCGTATCCCGGATCAGTCGACCTTTTCCAAGAACCGGCACGGTCGGTTCCGCGACAGCGATCAGCTACGCCATGTATTCGAGGCGACGGTCGCGCGCTGCATGGAAGAGGGTCTGGTTGGAGGTCAGGGTTTCGCCGTGGATGCCAGTTTGATCAACGCCGATGTTCAAAAGCAGAACTCGAGCAATCCCGAAGACTGGGCGGCCCGAGAGATTTTACCCGCCAATGCACCGCCTCAGGCTTCAACGCCAAGGCTCAGGCGCGACGAAAAAAGGTCGAAATGCTCTTCGCCCATCTAAAGCGCATCCTCGGCCTCGGACGGCTCCGAATACGAGGCCCATGTGGCGTCCAAGATGAATTTACCCTCACAGCCACCGCTCAGAACCTCCGGAAGCTCGCAAAGCTTAAGCCCATGGTGCCCGTTGCTGGTTGAAGTGACGGCTACGCTTTCGACATCTAAATAAAATCAGAGCGATTGCTCAAACAGACCCGCCAAAATCAGAGAGTTTTTCAACAGACTCAGATCATAGTGCCTGATGCCGCACGCGTGACAAATGGCTGCGAACCTTATCAAGCCGTCATCGTCGACGTAGAGGGTGGTGCCTTCCGGCCCGAGTACGACCTGCAAACTACGTTGGGTTTGCAGTCGGTGCATTACTCGGGAATGGACTTTGCAGACAGAGAGCGAAGAAACGCGGCGATGTCGGAGACCTCCTGCTCACTCAACGCACGATCCCGGATCAGGGCCGTGTTTCGACCCGGTGTGGTGTCGTCGACCACCTGTGAAACCACATACAGGTCGTCCAGAGGATCGCTGCTGAGGGTGCGTCCGAGTTGTGAGACGGCCATGATGCGAATTGCTTCCTCAAGTTCGCCAACAGATCCGTTGTGAAAATACGGCGCCGTCAGAGCCACATAACGCAGCGAGGGGACGCGGAAACGCTCGGGCTTTCCGTCGACGAGCAGGCCATATTTGCTCAGGAACGGATTGTTCTCGCGGAAAACCGGGAAAGTGCGATATATGCCCAATGTCTTCTCGGTCCCCGCTGCCGAAAAAACCGGATCCATATGGCAGTTGCGACAGCCGATTTCGTCGAACAAGGCCATTCCGCGCAGGGCTGCCGGGGACAGGGCGGTATCATCCCCCCGGATAAAGCGATCATAGGGGGTGCCCGGGGTAATTAATGTTCTTTCATAGGCCGCGATTGCCTTTGTGATGTGGGTAATGTTGATCACGCCCGAGCCCGGAAAGGCCCTGTCGAACAGCGGCCCATAGACAGGATCTTCCTTCACGCGCTGTTCCACAGCGGCGAGAGAGGGCATGGCCATTTCCACCGGGTTCACAAACGGCTCTTCGGCTTGATGTTCGAGCGAGCGGGCGCGCCCGTCCCAGAACAGGCGGCGCAGAAAGGCGGCATTCAGCACGGTTGGCGCGTTGCGATCGCCGACCTGCCCCTGGAAACCGGTCGAAAACTGGGCATTGTCGTCGCCGCCATCGGCCAGAGTGTGACAGGAGGCACAAGAGAGGCTGCGGTCCATCGAGAGGTTTTCGTCGTAAAACAGCACCCGGCCGAGTTCGATCTTTGCAGGCGTGGTTCGGTTGTTGCGTGGTTGGGGCGGCTCCATGGGTAGGGCGCGCCAGGTCCGAAACCCGGAAGGGCGGGCACTGACCGTTTCTTCGTGGGGTTCGCGTTGGGTGTCGGGGAGCAGATCATCAACTACCACTCTCGTCGCCGCCCCGGCCGCAGCCAGAGCCTGGCCGTCGACCTGAGACAGGACTGAAACGATCACGACTTTTATGCCGACCGACAGCACACCCATTCCCAATCCGCCCGACAACAAGAGCCGAGCAGGGATAGACAAACCACTCCGTTTCCCAAGTTCGTTGGCAACCATGGCCAAGGCGGAAACGCCAACGAACAGCCCAAGGATAAGAGTTGGTAGAGTTGTGCTTGCTGTCGAGAACATTGGCTGCTCCTTTCTTGCAGAGAAGGATAGGAGGGCCTTGACTAATAGTGAAATTGATAGACTTTATCATACTTATAAGAAATGGAAATAAAATGAAGCTCCGGCAACTTGAGTTCATCCGTGAAATCGCGCGCACAGGGTCGTTCAGCCATGCAGCGGACATTTGCAACGCAACCCAGCCAACCCTCTCGAATGCGGTCGTGCAGTTGGAAGAGGAACTCGGTGCCAAAATTTTTCAACGCACGACGCGCTCGGTCGATCTGACACCTTTCGGGGGGTACATCCTGCCCTACCTCGAAGCCGTTCTGGATGCGCGCAGCGAAATGGAGAAAGCCTGTGAAGCCTATCTGCACCCTGAACACAAGATTCTGCGGATCGGCTTGTCTCCGTTGGTGGACATGGCGCTGCTCAATGATGTTCTTCAGCCCTACAGGCAGGACAACCCGGACGTTGCCATCTATTTCAAGGAATGCCTGATTGATGACCTGGGCGAGCGTTTGGCGAGCGGCTCCGTGGATCTCGCCGTGGTGCCTCGTGACATTGTGGAAACCGGCTGGGACCATCTGCGGTTCTACGCGGACCCGTTGTTTTATATCCCAAGCGATGGGGCTGATGTTCCGACTCGAGGCAGCATCGAGATTGCAATGCTACCGGATGCTCCGATCATCATGACTGGCGGTGGGTGTGGCTTGAACCGTTCGCTTGAGCGGTTGTTTGGTCAGAACGCCGAGAACTTCACGCCCTATCCGGGGGCCGCGATAAGCTACCCGGTGATCGAGCAATGGACCGGGATCGGGGTCGGCGCGGGCATTCTGCCGTCCGCGAAGCTTTCGATTGAGAAGGACCGCGCGCTCCTGCTCCTGGCACATGATCGATCTCCCGCAAGTTTCGAATTTCATTGGGCCTGGAAGCCCGATCTTGCCATGCCGCCCCATGTGGTCGCGCTGCACGATCACATCCACAACCGCGTCCCAAAGCTTGTTCAAGGCAGGGGGTAAGTGCGGACATGTCTCGGGTGAGTGCAAAGATTAAGCCGCCTGTCCAACCGGATAACGACACCCTCGGGGCGATCCTATAGATTCTGCAAATAAAAAGATCAGAAAATAAAATTTCTCTATTATTCGAGGGAATGGAATCCTGTGCGCATCAAATGGCTTTGACAGGAGAAAAAACATGCCTTTGAAACAAATGCAGACAATGATCGCCGTGGCGGCAATCGCCCTGTCGGGCACGGGCGCCATTGCGGATGGTCTGAGCGACGCCGAAATCATCGGTATCTATTCCCAGGTCAACAGCTTCGACATCGAAACCGCTCTTCTGGGCGAAGTCATGGGACAATCGGAAGAGGTCCGGGCCCTTGGTAAAATGGTCTCGAATGACCATTCCGGTGTGCGCGCCGGTGTCCACCAGTTGGCGAGCGAGTTGGGGATCGTGCCCGTGCTGCCTCCGGCGCGGATCGAAGCGGCCATGGAGCATGACAAGGTAATCGAGACCTTGCGCGCCGCGGGCCCCGACGGATTTGACGCAGCTTACCTGACGCATGAAGTCGCCTTTCACCGTTCTGCAATTGCGGCGGTCGAAGGGCTGCTGTTGCCCGAGGCGGATGCGCCCGAGCTGAAGGAGCATTTCAAAGCGGTCCTGCCCGCTTTCGAGCACCATCTGCATGCCAACATTGAAGCCGCAGAGAGGCTGGGTGTTGAGATAGCAAAATGACCTGGCTCTTGAGAGGCTGCCTCTCAGGATGCGGCCTCTCGGAAACACGGGACGCCTCTTGATCCGTTCGATCGGGGATCATTCCGTCGGAGTATCACGTAGCATTAATGAATGCCCTGTTAGTCAATCCACCCAGATCGTCCTTTTTCCGGTGCTAAGAATCGAAGGTAAAGTGACCGCGCTATAACTACAGTCCACCCTTCGCGCACAACCGGGGTTCCGCTTTACGCTGATGGCAGTCAGTGTATTCAAAAGACGAAAGACCGTTTTGTTGCGCGATGTGTGAAATCGCAATCCAACGGAATATGCGCTCGCGGCGAATGTCAGCAACGCAGCTTGCAAGTGCAGCATCAGAAGACCTCGCGCAAGGTCGGCTTGGGGCCGACTTCATTGTCGTGATCTGGGCCCTCCAATGAAATGCTGCGGTTGTTCCGATGACGGCAACGAGTGTCCGCCATCAGCACCCATGGAACAGACTAGGTTGATTGCGTAGCGGAGGATTTCAGGCTCATCGTAACCATCAGAGAGTGGAGATGAGAATGAAATCCGGGAAACAGAAAGCGTCAGCAGAGAGAGTTGTCAAAGACATCCGCAGGAAGACACGGCGCCAGCATTCGGCAGAGGAGAAGATCCGTATTGTGTTGGATGGGCTTCGTGGTGAAGACAGCATAGCGGAGCTGTGTCGCCGTGAAGGAATAGCTACGAGCCTGTATTACAGCTGGTCGAAAGAGTTCCTTGAGGCCGGTAAGAAGCGGTTGGCTGGCGATACCGCACGCCAGGCTACCAGCTCTGAGGTGAAGGATTTGAGAGCGGAATCGTCGGCGCTGAAAGAGGTAGTCGCCGACCTGACCTTTGAGAACCGGCTGCTCAAAAAAAGCATGTTCGAGGATGGGGGAGACGACGAATGAGATATCTGTCACCCAACAGTCGCTGCTTGCAGCGATGAGA
>NZ_JBQFMI010000015.1:0-67498 GCF_056531755.1 Ruegeria sp. L11 | reverse complement strand
CGCCGAACAGGGAAACCTCGACCAACTCATGCAGAAAAACGGACCCTTCAAAAACCTCTTCGACCAACAGTTCAATAAACACAAACACAAAGTCGCTCAGTAATGAGAGGTTACAAGAACTGAGCGCAAAGCTCTTTTCAGGCCAAAAATCTCCTGATTGCCACGTACCGCTGAACAGAGGGCTTCCACGCTTCACGTAATATGCGCATGTTTGACGCGCATATCGTGTGATGGTAAAATGGCGCAGTTCAGAGGGTAATCAAATGAATGCTCCATCTCGTAAACCGACAAATCTATCACTGGATGGCGATATGCTGTCCGAGGCGCGGGATCTGAAGATCAATCTTTCCCGCGCAGCCGAAGACGGCATTCGGGCCGCAGTCGCCAGTACAAAAGCTGAGCGCTGGAAAGCCGAAAACAAGGCCGCGCTTGAGAGTTCCAACGCGTATGTCGAGCGTAATGGCTTACCGCTGGACACCTACCGACAGTTCTGATGCCAAAATACGACGTATTCCCCAACCCGTCAGGTGACGGGTATCTTCTGGACATCCAGAGCGATCTGCTGAGCGGGTTGAACACACGCGTCGTCGTGCCCCTGCTTCCCGAAGCGACCGCGCCGATCCCAGCCACCCGGCTCAATCCCGTCTTTGATATCCAAGGCAAACCGTTTGTAATGGCAACCCAATTCATGGCTGCTGTTCCGGTGGGCATTCTAAAATCGCCGGTCGACAACCTTGATGATCACTTTGCGCAGATCACCGCCGGCGTCGACATGCTAATGCAGGGATTCTGACAAGCTTCTGGCCCTTGGAGAACCAAGAGCCAGGAACAAGTTTGACAATGAAGATCAGTCGTACAGCACTGCCGCGATCTTCGGATTGTCGATGTTGGATGCGTCGTAATAGTAGAACCCGGTATCAATCAGGGCAGGAACTTCTTCACCCTTCATCGCGGCCACAGCAGCCTTGACGGTTTCATACCCGATGCCCACGGGATTCTGAGTGATTGCACCCGCCATCAGCCCGCTTTTGATCGCATCTTTCTGGGCCTTGCCACTGTCATATCCGATGATGATCAGCCCCTCGGTCCCCAGTTCCTGCACACCATTCACCACACCGATGGCCGAGCCTTCGTTGGTGCCGAAGATGCCATTCAGATCGGGGTTCGCCGTCAGGATCGCTTTGGTCACCTCGGTCGATTTCAGGTGGTCACCCTGACCGTATTGAACCGTGACAACTTCGATGTCCGGGTATTTTTCGGCAATGCGATTGACGAAGCCGTCGCGCCGGTCGATGCCTGTGCGGCTGGTCTGGTCATGTGCAACAACGGCCACTTTGCCTTTGCCGCCGATCATCTCGGCCATCTTGTCCGCAGCTAGCGCAGCCGCGGCCTGATTGTCTGTTGTTGCTGTAGAAACCGGAATGTCGCTGTCAACGCCACTGTCAAAGGCAATGATCGGAATGCCCTTTTCATCAGCCTGCTTCAGCAGTGGAATGGCGGCCTGGCTGTCCAGAGCGGCAAAACCGATGGCCTTGGGGTTATTGGCCAGGGCCGCCGCCAGCATGTCGATCTGACGATCCACCATGGTTTCGTTGTCCGGGCCTTCAAAGGTGATCGTGACACCGTATTCCTCCGCGGCCTGTTCCGCACCGGACTTTACCGCCTGCCAGAACTGGTGCTGAAACCCTTTGGACACCAGCGGAATATATATGTCTTCCGCCGATGACATAGTTGCAGGTATCGAAAGGCTGGCCGCACTCAGGCCCCCCAAAATGAAACGACGTGTTAGCATGTCTTCTCCTCCAGTTGGTCTTCGTTTCTGATTTTTGTGACTGTTCAACCTGTCTTCCTGCGCCGCGCCATATCGGCGTAAACGGCCAGAATGATGATCGCGCCGGTGACAACGGTCTGCCATTCCTGCGCGACGGACAGCACTCGCAAACCATTGGTCAGAACTGCCATGATCAGGGCACCGATCAGGGTTCCAAGGATTGTACCACGCCCACCGGACAGGGACGTGCCCCCGATCACGACGGCAGCGATGGCTTCCAGCTCGTAGCCAAGCCCCAGCGCGGGCTGCGCCGAATTCAGTCGCGACGCGATCAGAATTCCACCGATACCGCAGATCCCACCTGCCAGAGCGTAAATACGCATCTTCCAAAGATCGGTATTCACCCCCGATAGGCGCACCGCCTCTTCGTTTGATCCCAGCGCAAAGGTGTATCTGCCCAGAACCGTGCGCCCCAGAATGTACGAAGCTGCAATGGCAACAAGGAAAAGGATCAGCACGCCATTGGGGATCGGTAATGCGGGAAAAACCTTTCCGATCAGCGACCCGCGCGAAATCTGGTCAAAGCCCGGCGTGTCGTTGAAGTAGATGGGCCGCGTGCCGGAAATCACCAGCGACAACCCTTTTAGGATCAGCATCATACCCAGCGTGGCAATGAAGGGCGGGATTTTCATCTTGGCGACAAAGGTGCCCGAGCACAGCCCGCAGAACGCACCCGCCGCAATCGCTGCCGTAACCCCCAACAACAGTGGCATTCCGAGATAGGTCAGCACGACACCGGCGATAACGGCACAGAATGTCATCAGAGTTCCCACGGACAGGTCGATCCCGCCAGTTATGATGACCAATGTTGCAGCAACCGCCAGCACCCCATTGACCGATGTCGCCTGCAAGATGGCGATCATGTTTGAAGTTTGCATGAAGTTCGGCGACGCGATTGAAAACCCGATCAGCAAGGCAATCAAGCTGGCGAAGGCCAGCAGCTTTTGGTAGGCGCCGCTTTCCGAGAGCCCCGCCAGTGGGCTTTTCTTTTCGATTTCCGTTGCTGAGGTCATTACGCTGTTCCTGTTATCTGCATCGCCGCCGCCCGCTGCGTCGCCAGATGCATGATGTCTTCCTGAGTGGTGGCTTTGCCGCCCGGCAAAATGCCGGTCAGTCGGCCTTCGCACATCACGGCAATGCGATGGCTTAGGCGCATGATCTCGGGCAGTTCCGACGAAATCACGATGATCGTCTTGCCCTGCCCGGCCAGTTCTTCCAGCAGCTTGTAGATTTCAGATTTTGCGCCCACGTCGATACCGCGCGTGGGCTCATCGAAAATCAGGATATCGCAATCCCGCAGCAGCCATTTGGCAATGACAACTTTCTGCTGATTGCCGCCGGACAGCAGGCGTACCTCCTGCGTGTCCGAAGGCGTGCGAATGCCCAGCTGCGTGATGTAACCCTTGGCCGTCGTGCCGATTTCACCATCGTTCAGAACACCGACACGTCCGGTGAACATATCCATCGAAGCCAAGGCAACATTGTCACGAACGCTCATCCCTGTGGCGAGGCCGAAATGCTTGCGATCCTCGGAAAGATAGCCGATGCCCGCCTTGACGGCATCGGATGGTGTCCTGATCGAGACCACCTGCCCATGCACCCGGATTTCTCCGCTATCTTTGGGATCAGCCCCGAAGATTGCCCGCGCAACTTCGGTACGTCCGGCCCCCATCAGCCCGGCAAAGCCCAGGATCTCACCCTTCAGGACCGAAAAGCTGACATCGCGGATTTCGTGACCCCGACACAGCCCGGTCACTTCCAGCGAAACCTCGGCATCGCTCAGATCGGGGGGGACCAGCGGCTCTTCCTTGACTTCGCGACCTACCATCATCGCGATAATCTGGCTGATCGGCGTTGCTGCCGCGTCAACGGTGCCAACGTATTCTCCGTCGCGCATCACCGTGACCCGGTCAGCAATCTGCTTCAGCTCATCCATTTTGTGGCTGATATAGACAATGCCCACGCCTTCGGCCTTCAGGCGGCGGATGATCACGAACAGCTCGGCAATTTCAGCATCGTTCAGGGCCGCGGTCGGTTCATCCATGATCAGAACCCTGGACCGGTAAGAAAGGGCCTTGGCGATCTCGACCATCTGTTGTTTCGCAATGGTCAGACTGCCGACCTGCGCCTTGGGGTCGAGGTTTAGGTTCATGGACGCAAAAATTTCGGCCGTCTGTGCATTCAACGCAGCATCGTTCAGTCGGCCAAACCGTTTACGAGGTTCGCGGCCGATAAAAATATTCTGTGCCACCGTCAGATCATTCATCAGGCTCAGTTCCTGATGGATGATGCCGATACCCAAAGCCAGCGCCTCGCGTGGCGTGGTTGGGTTTGCATCACGCCCTTCGATTTGCAATGTGCCACCGTCGCGCTGATAAATCCCCGAGAGGATTTTCATCAGCGTGCTTTTTCCCGCGCCGTTCTCGCCCATCAGCGCGTGAACTTCGCCGGGCACCAGATCGAACTGCACTGATTTGAGCGCATGGACTCCGGGAAAGTGTTTCTCGATCCCCGACATGTCGACCAGTTTTGTCATTTATCCTCCCAAACACCCCTCTCCCCAAGGGGTGGTGCCGCCTACATCACCGCGCCGATTTGCCAGGGCACAAATTCGACCCCACCAAAGCCAAGTTCTTCGCTTTTTGTTTGTTCACCCGATGCGACGCGGATCAGCATTTCGAACAGCTCTTCGCCTTTTGCCTCAATGCTCACACCGTCTGTGACGATGTCCCCACAGTTCAGATCCATATCTTCCGACATCCGGGCATACATTTCGGAATTGGTAGCCAGCTTGATGCAGGGTGTTGGTTGATATCCCGAAACCGAGCCCCGCCCGGTGGTGAACACGATCAGGTTCGCGCCTGACGCTACCTGCCCCGTGACCGAGCATGGATCAAAACCGGGGCTGTCCATGAAAACAAAGCCGGCCTTGTCGATTTTCTCGCCGAACTTGTAAACACCGCGCAAGGGCGCGGTGCCGCCTTTGGCGACGGCGCCAAGCGATTTCTCAAGAATGGTCGTCAACCCGCCGCGCTTGTTGCCGGGGCTTGGGTTGTTGTTCATCTCGCCGCCGTTGCGGTGAGTATATCCCTCCCACCAGCGAATGCGTTCGATCAGCTTTTCCCCGACCTCAACGGTCTCGGCCCGCCGGGTCAAAAGGTGTTCCGCGCCATAAATTTCCGAGGTTTCGGACAGGATCGTCGTACCGCCATGCCGCACCAACAGATCCGACGCATAGCCCAAAGCAGGATTGGCGGTGATCCCGGAATAGCCATCTGACCCACCGCATTGCATTCCAACCGTTATCGCACTGATCGGCGCAGGTTTGCGTTCGGCCTTGTTCGCGAGGTCGGCAATCCCGCGCAGCTCGTTCAATCCACGTTCAATGGTACGGCGTGTGCCGCCCTCACTCTGTATGGTCATATAACGCAGCACGCCATCAGGACGGATCGGACGACCCCCAACCAGATCGGCCACCTGCATCACTTCGCAGCCCAAACCGATCAGCAGGATACCGGCGAAATTCGGATGCTGGGCATATCCCGCCAGCGTTCGAAACAGTGTGGAATAGCCTTCGTCTTTTCCGGACATGCCACACCCGGTGCCATGAACGATCGGAACGATGCCGTCCACATTCGGGTACGCGTCCAACAAGCCCCGTTTCTCGGCGGCTTCGGCTATGAATCGCGCCACGGAGCCAGAGCAATTCACCGTTGTCAAAATGCCGATGTAGTTGCGCGTGCCGACCTTGCCATCGGCGCGGTGGAAGCCCTGGAAGATACGGTCGCCTGAAATCTCGGGCAGCGGCGCGTTCGCGCTTGCATATGCGTAGTCCTGCTGATGCGCCCCCATACCCAGATTATGGACATGAACATGCTCGCCCGCGGCGATATCCGCTTTGGCCTGACCTATGATCTGTCCATAGCGGATCACATTTTCACCCGCCGCAATCGGGGCGGTGGCGATCTTGTGCCCGCGTGCGATGTCCGTGGGAAGCCGTATCGATATCCCATCCGGTTGCGCGTCGGCCTTCAGGTCGCGCAACGCGATGATCACGTTGTCATCCGGGTTCAGCCGGATTGTGTCACGGGCCGGGCCTCCCGGGGTTTTGATATTTGAAACTGGGTGCATGGATTCCCCGCTTGTTCGCCACAGAGCTACGGGGATAATTCACACTTGTCAACTAACATGTTAGTATGATAGTTCAGATTTATGAACCACCCATACGACATTGACGCCACCCGCCTGCCCGACATTTCAACATTTGAGGGGTCGCTCGCGCAGCGCGTTTACCAATCCATCAAACAGGCGATCCTGGCATTGGATTTCCCCCCCGGCGCTAACCTTCGGAAGGCGCCGATCTGCGCGCAGTTGGGTGTGTCCCGCGCACCTGTCGCGGACGCCATAACCAGGCTTGCCGCCGAAGGGCTGGTGGATGTGGTGCCGCAATCCGGTACACGCGTGTCCTATTTCTCGATGGACGAAATTCGCGAAGGAGCCTTTCTGCGAGAGGCCCTGGAGCTGGCAACTGTGGCCAAGGTTGCGCGTGACCTGACCGATGATCAGCGCAAAAAGCTGAGCCGCAACGTGCGCCTGCAAGAGCTGTTGATCGAAGATGACGACATTGCCGGGTTCTATCACGCGGATGAAGAATTCCACGCCCTGTTGATGGCGTTCACCGGGATGCTTCGCTTGCCGGATGTGGCGCAGACGGTGTCGCTACAGGTCAGCCGCGCGCGTATGTTGCTGTTGCCGACACCCGGCCGCATCGCGGAAACACTGGCCGAACACCGGGCGATATTCGATGCCATCTGCGCCCATGATGAACGTGCAGCACAAGACGCCATGCGCCATCACCTTGGGCAACTGATGCCTCGGATAGAACAGCTGCAACAGGAAAGACCGCAGCTGTTCAATTTACCCCCCCAAAACACCCGAGAGGCAGGATGACCGTTTCGCAAACCGCCCTTCTGAACAACAGGACGTCCCGGCCTGTACCGCTGACCCGCATGGGGTTTGGCGGCGCGCCATTGGGCAATCTTTATCGCAAGGTCTCGGATGCTGATGCGCAGGCTGCGTTGCAATCCGCTTTTGACGCAGGCATCCGGTTCTTCGACACCGCGCCGCAATACGGGTTGGGGCGGTCCGAGTATCGCTTTGGCGAAGCGATCAGGCGGTTTGGGCGTGAGAACATTCAGCTATCAACCAAAATCGGTCGTCTGCTGTTGGATTGCGAACCACATGAGGTGACACCCGAAGCGTTTGTGGACGTTCCGCAGAAACGCATTGTGTTCGACTATACCTATGACGGCGTCATGCGGTCATATGAGGCAAGCCGGGACCGGACAGGTGTTGCCAATGCGGACATTCTTCTGGTGCATGACGTCTGCGCTTTCAGTCAGGGCAGTCAGGAAATGTCAGACGCCAAAGTACGCGAGTTGTTCGATGGCGGCGGGTACAAGGCGCTGGTTGAACTGCGCGATGCAGGTGAGATCGCTGCGATTGGCGCCGGCGTGAATGAATGGCAGGTTTGCGAAAAACTGCTGGGTCTTGGCGATTTCGACGGGTTCCTGCTGGCAGGTCGGTATACGCTTTTGGAGCAGGAAGCTTTGGACAGTTTTCTGCCACTTTGCGAGAAACGCAATGTGGGCATCATTCTGGGCGGGCCGTATAACTCGGGCATCCTCGCTACCGGAGCGGTGCCAGGGGCCAAGTATAACTATTCCGATGCGCCTGAGGATATTCTTGAACGGGTGCGCAGGATCGAAGCCGTCTGTGCGGCCCATGACACACCGTTGATCGCAGCCGCGCTGCAATTTGTTCTGGGACATCCCGCCGTGAAAACGGTTGTTCCGGGCGCTGTTAACGCGGCTGAGGTTCAAGCCAATGTCGCCCTAATGGAACGGACCATCCCCGCCCAGCTTTGGTCAGACCTGCGGACCGAAGGCCTGATCCGGCCAGATGCCCCCTTGCCCAAGGAATCTGTCAATGTTGCGTAACCTCGACCCGCTGTTGTCACCTGAGTTGCTGTATGCCCTGCGTGCCATGGGCCATGGCGATGACATCGTTATTGCAGATGCCAATTTCCCGGGCTCCAGCCTTGGGCCTGACTGTATCCGTGCGGATGGTTCAACGGCAAGCGACCTGCTTGGCGCGGTGTTGTCTGTCATGCCGCTGGATACATTCGTGCCCGACCCCGCGCTGACCATGCAGGTTGTCGGTGATCCCGAAGCCGTGCCCGAGGCCGTCGCAGATTTCCAAAAGATCATCGACGCGCAGGCTGACAACCCCGCGCAAATTCAGGGTCTGGACCGGTTCGACTTCTACCAACGCGCGGCATCCGCATTTGCCATCATTCAGACCGGCGAGCGCAGGCTGTACGGCAACATCATCCTGAAGAAAGGCGTGATTGCATGAAGATCGACGCCCATCAGCATTTTTGGGCGCTGGCACGTGGTGACTATGGGTGGCTGACACCGGATTTGGGCCAGATTTACCGGGACTTCGGGCCAGGTGATCTTGCGCCATTGTTGCAAGCACAGGGCATCGACGGGACAATTCTGGTTCAGGCAGCGTCGACCGTCGCCGAAACGAAGTACCTGTTGTCACTGGCGGACAAGACACCCTTTATCAAAGGTGTGGTTGGCTGGGTCGGTTTCGACGCCCCTGATGCGCGTGCACAAATCATCAGACTAGCCACTCATCCCGCTTTGGTTGGTCTGCGGCCAATGATTCAGGATATCGCTGATCCGAACTGGATGCTCGGCGCAGCCCTGAGACCTGCCTTTGAGGCCATCCAATCTAAAGATCTGACTTTCGATGCCCTCACCCTGCCCCGGCACCTGGGGCCGTTGCGTCGCCTTCTGACACAGCACCCGGACATGCGGGTTGTGATTGACCATGGCTCGAAACCTCTGATCCGGGACGGTGCATTTGACGGGTGGGCCGAAGACATGGCCACCATCGCGCGGGACACCAACGCGTTCTGCAAACTGTCCGGTCTTGTCACCGAAGCTGCACCTGACTGGACGGTTCGGGACCTGTACCCCTATGTGGATCACCTACTGAACACGTTCGGACCATCGCGGTTGATCTGGGGCAGCGACTGGCCGGTCTGCACATTGGCCAGCAGCTATGAACGATGGATAGATGCAACCGACGAACTGCTAAGCGCACTTTCCTCCAATGACCGTGCGGCCATCCTCGGAGGGAATGCGGCAAAGGCTTATCACATCAGGATTTGACGGTGCCGCACCGAACCCCAAACACGCACTGCTTTGCGCCCGCTGAACCTGCCCAATCTTTTCCCTGAGGCGCGAACAACAAGGCAGTTATCCCCAACACACCACCCGGCTTCGGGAAAATCATGAGGACCAGAATGACATCGCATCAGCCTTCTGACCGACTAAAAGGCAAAACCGCATTCATCAGCGCCGCTGGGCAGGGCATCGGACGTGCCACGGCCGAACTGTTCGCAGCCGAAGGCGCGCATGTCTTTGCAAGCGACATCAACGAAACCACTTTGGCCGGGCTTTCGGAGATCGACAGGATCTCTCCAATCCATCTCGACGTGACAGACGCGCATGCCGTAAAACGTGCCGTGGCTGAATTGCCACCGTTGGATATCCTGTTCAATTGCGCGGGTTACGTGGCAAACGGCACCATTCTTGAGTGCGAAGAGGACGACTGGGATTTCAGTTTCGATCTTAATGTGAAGGCTATGTATCGCCTGATCCGTCTGACCCTGCCCGCGATGTTGAAAAACGGCGGGGGGTCGATCATCAATATGTCCTCGGTCGCATCGTCGATGAAGGGCGTTCCAAACCGGTTTGTATATTGCGCATCAAAGGCTGCCGTAATTGGCCTGACCAAGTCGATCGCCGCCGATTTCGTCACGCAGGGCATCCGGTGCAATGCTATCTGCCCCGGCACCGTTGACAGCCCCAGCCTGCACGAGCGTTTGCGGGCGACGGGCGACTACGAAAAGGCGATGACGGATTTCATCGCCCGCCAGCCGATGGGGCGCATTGGGACTGCCGACGAGATTGCCGAACTGGCGCTCTACCTTGCGAGTGACAGCAGCGCATTTACCACAGGTCAGCCCTTTGCCATTGATGGCGGATGGGCGATTTAATCTGAAAGGGATCACAATATGAAACTACTGCGGTTTGGCGCCTTGGGTGCAGAAAAGCCCGGGTTGCTGCACGACGATGGCACAATTCGCGACCTGTCAGGCGTCATCGACGATATTTCGGGCGATGTACTCAGCGACGAAGGTTTGGCGCGGCTGCGCGCGCTGGATCCACAGGATTTGCCGATGGTTGAAGGCAACACCCGTTTAGGGGCGTGTGTCGGCCAAGTGGGCAAGTTCATTTGCATCGGCCTGAACTATGCCGACCACGCGGCAGAAAGCGGTATGGAGTTGCCGCAGGAACCTGTGATCTTTTTCAAGGCGACATCGGCCATTATCGGGCCAAACGATACGGTGGAAATCCCGCGCGGGTCCGTCAAGACCGACTGGGAGGTCGAATTGGGCGTGGTGATCGGCAAGGAAGCGAAATACATCTCCGAGGCCGAAGCGATGGATCACGTCGCGGGCTATTGTGTGGTCAATGACCTGTCGGAACGTGATTTTCAGCTTCACCGCTCGGGGCAGTGGGTCAAGGGCAAATCGGCAGACACATTCGGCCCCATCGGTCCATGGCTGGTAACGCGGGACGAGGTTGCAGACCCTCAGAATCTGCCGATGTATCTTGAGGTCAACGGCCACCGTTATCAGGACGGCTCGACCCGGACGATGCATTTCAGGGTGGCAACTGTGATCTCACACCTGTCGCAATTCATGTCCCTGCAACCGGGTGATGTGATCTCGACCGGAACTCCGCCAGGTGTGGGCATGGGGCAAAACCCGCAAGTCTATCTGAAACCCGGCGACACGATGGAATTGGGCATCGAAGGCCTGGGTGTTCAAAAACAGAATGTGATCGCGGGATAATCGGGCACTATCAGATGTCTGCCCGAACACAATATCAGGCGAGGTTTCCCTCGCCTGACGATTTTTGACTTAGGCTACCAGATCGAACCGGTCGTTGTTCATAATCTTGGTCCAGGCCGCCACGAAGTCGCGCACGAACTTCTGGGCATTATCGTCCTGGGCATAGACCTCGGCGTAGCCACGCAGGATCGAGTTCGAGCCGAAGACCAGATCCGCGCTGGTTGCGGTGAACCTGACCTCACCCGAGGCACGGTCACGCAGCTCATATGTGCCGCCGTCAACCGGGTGCCAGCTGAGCGACATATCCGTCAGGTTGACGAAGAAGTCGGTGGTCAACTGACCCGCGCGATCCGTGAAGACCCCATGCGCCGAGCCGCCGTGATTGGCGCCCAGCACACGCAGGCCACCCACCAGAACCGTCATTTCGGCTGCGGTCAGACCCAGCAGTTGCGCGCGGTCCAACATCATCGCCTCGGGTGATACCGCGTATTCCTTCAGCTGCCAGTTTCTGAACCCGTCCGCCAGCGGCTCCAGCACCGAGAAGCTGTCCGCATCGGTCTGCTCATCTGTTGCGTCGCCGCGACCAGCCGAGAACGGAACCGTCATGTCAAAACCTGCGGCTTTGATCGACTGTTCCAGACCGACGTTACCCGCCAGAACGATCACGTCGGCGATCGAGGCTCCGGTTTCCGCAGCAATCGGCTCCAGCACGCCCAGCACTTTTGCCAGACGCTCGGGCTCGTTCCCTGCCCAGTCTTTCTGCGGTGCCAGACGGATACGCGCACCATTTGCTCCGCCGCGTTTGTCCGAGCCACGGAAGGTACGGGCACTGTCCCACGCGGTGGTGATCATCTCGACCGCGGTTAGACCACTGTCGGCGATCTTTGCTTTGACGGCATCGACATCATACCCGGTCGAACCGGCAGGAATCGGGTCCTGCCAGATCAGCTCTTCTGACGGGACGTCAGGGCCATAGTAGTTGACACGTGGCCCCATATCGCGGTGGGTCAGCTTGAACCACGCGCGGGCAAAAGTGTCAGCAAAGTAATCCGGGTCAGCCATGAACTTCTGACAGATCGCATTGTAAATCGGATCGATCTTCATTGCCATGTCCGCATCGGTCATGACCGGCATACGCCGAACCGAAGGGTCGGTCGGGTCGACCGGCTTTTCATCTTCCGGCATGTCGATAGGCTGCCACTGTTGTGCACCCGCGGGCGATTTACCCAATTCCCACTCATAGCCGAACAGGTAATCGAAAAAGCCCATGTCGAATTTGGTCGGGTTTTTCGTCCACGCACCCTCGATACCAGAAGTGAACGCGTTGGTTGCCTTGCCGTTTTGATCGGGGTTGTCCCATCCCAGACCCTGAGCGGAGACCGGGCAGGCTTCGGGTTCGGCGCCGATATGATCGCCCGCCATCGCGCCATGCGCTTTGCCGACCGTGTGACCACCACAGGTCAGAGCGGCGGTCTCTTCGTCATTCATCGCCATGCGGGCAAAGGTTTCACGGATGTGCAGCGCAGTTCTTGCTGGATCCGGGTTGCCGTTCACACCTTCTGGGTTCACATAGATCAGGCCCATATGCACCGCACCCAGCGGGTTTTCCAGCGTTCCGGGAGTTTCCAGATCGCCATAGCGGTTCTCGGACGGGGCCAGCCACTGGTTTTCCGACCCCCAATAGACGTCTTTTTCCGGGCCCCAGATATCTTCGCGGCCAAAGCCAAAGCCAAAGGTCTTCAGACCCATGGATTCGTAGGCAACCGTTCCCGACAAAACAATCAGGTCTGCCCAGGACAGCGCGTTGCCGTATTTCTTTTTCACCGGCCAGAGCAGACGGCGCGCTTTATCAAGGCTGGCATTGTCCGGCCACGAGTTCAGCGGTGCAAAACGGATGTTGCCCGAACCTGCGCCGCCGCGACCATCCCCCAGGCGGTACGACCCGGCAGAGTGCCACGCCAGTCGGATCATCAGGCCGCCATAGTGGCCCCAATCGGCTGGCCACCAGTCCTGACTGTCGGTCAGCAACGCTTCGACGTCAGCACGAACAGCATTGAAATCCAGCCCTTTGACCGCTTCGCGGTGGTTGTAATCCGCGTCCATCGGGTTGGTGCGGGTGTCGTGCTGGCTCAGAATGTCCAGGTTCAGCGCATCCGGCCACCATTTGGTGACAGAGTTGCCTGTGCCCGTGTTCCCGCCATGCAAGACTGGGCAGCCGCCGGATTGATGATTGTGGGGATTGCCGTCCATTGTAAATCTCCTGAGTATTTACTGAGGGGTTCAGATGTCTTGACTCGTATCCCACAGTTTCGATAATTGGAAATTTGTAATTACTATCATTGTGATTAGTTTTTTCTATGAAGTCACTCACGCTTAAACACCTGCGCTACTTTGAAGCGCTTGCCACCTACCGCCATTTTGGCAAAGCCGCGGCGGCCAGCGCGATTTCGCAACCCGCGCTTTCCATACAAATCAAAGAGCTGGAGGCCATCATGGGTGGCCCCTTGGTCGAACGCGCAGCGCGCGAGACGCGCCTGACCGCGCTTGGCGAAGATGTCCTAAAACATGGCCGCGAAATCCTGACGCGGGTCGAAGATTTGGGGAATCTTGTGCAATCTTCCGCTGGTCCCTTGTCGGGTCGCATCAGAATCGGGGTCATCCCCACGGTCGCGCCTTACTTGCTGCCATCAATCATCAAGGCACTGTCGCAACGATTCCCACAGCTGACGATCGAGCCCAAAGAGACCATCACCCAAACCCTGATCGGCGAAATTTTGGACTCAAGACTGGATTTTGCCGTTGTCGCTTTGCCAGTATCGGAGCCCAGCCTTCGGGAATTTTCGTTGTTTAACGAAGACTTTCTGCTGGTTCGCCCGGCGCGGGACGCCGGGTTGCCAATGCCAAGTTCGTCACAGCTCAGAACGATGCGGCTGTTGTTGCTGGAAGAAGGGCATTGTTTCAGAGATCAGGCGCTTTCCTTCTGTTCGATCCGCAATATCGAACCGCAGCACATTATGGAGGGCAGTTCTCTGTCCACACTGGTACAGATGGTCGGGGCGGGCATCGGTGTGACGCTGATACCGGAAATGGCCGTGGGGCTGGAAACCCGGTCTGCCGACGTGTCCATCGCCCGCTTTCAGGACACCCCACCAACCCGAACCATCGGCCTGATCTGGCGAAAGACCAACCCGCTGGGCGAAAACCTTCTGAAAATCGGTGCAATTATTCGCAAAACCGCAGAAGAAAACGCGGGAGGCATGGGGCAAATGAAACCGGAACCAAACGCCTGATCATAACCCGCATTAATGCTATGCGCGGCAATTACCCGGAAAACACATCATAAGCCTTCAGCGCTTTGGCGCTGTAAGCATAAGACGGCCCGCCGCCCATATAGGTCGCCATCGCCAAGGCCTCGCACATCTCGTCTCGGGTTGCACCCAGCCGGACAAGGGAACGCACGTGAAACCCTATGCAACTGTCGCAGCGGGTCGCAATGGCGATGCCAAGGGCCATGAATTCCTTGGTTTTCTCACTTAGTGCGCCATTGGTCTTGGCGGCCTTGCCCATGATGCCAAAGCCGCGCACGGTTTCGGGCACTTCCTTTGAAAAAGTTCCGATATTGGCCTCGGTCTCGGCCATGAAAGCTTTCCAGTCCATATCCATTCTCCTTATCCGCGCTCGTCCGCGCCCATGCGACGCTCCAGCCAGCGCACACCCGTACTGATGATCAGAACCAGGATCAGGTATTCAAAGATCAACAGGGTATAGATTTCCAACGGGCGGTATTCGGTAACCACCAGCTCATTCGCGCGGCGGGTCAGTTCCTGCATCCCGATGACGCTGGCGAATGCACTCATCTTGACGATGTAGATGAACTGGTTTGCCAAGGGCGGCAGAATGCGCCGGATTGCCTGCGGCAGGATCACGTAGCGCATGGTCTGCACATAGTTCAGCCCGATGGTCTGCGCCGCTTCGCTTTGACCGCGCGCAATGGATTGAATGCCTGCGCGGTAAATTTCCGCAGTGAAGGCGCTGTCGGAAATCGCCAGGGTGATGATTGCACCCCAGAACGGGTCAATTGGTACGTTCATGCCCATCGACTTGAACACGATGGGCAAGCCGTAAAAGACCCAAAACAGCATCGGCAGCAAGGGAATGGCCCGAATGAATTCAACGTAAACACGGTTGACCAGCCGCCAGCCACGTTTTTCGGACAATCCCGGCAGGGCCACCAGCAATCCGATGACGATCGACAGCACGGCGGCGATCAGTGAAATCTGAATCGTTGAACCCATCCCCGAGATCAGGAATTTCACATTGATCCACCCCGATGCTGTAGTCGGGTCGATCACATACCAGCCCCAGGTCTGGGATGAAGAACAGCCTGCCAGCAGCAAAGGTACGACTAGTAGAAGTTTTTTCATCTGCCCCTCTCAGTGCTGCAGAATCTGAGACAGGAATTTGCGACAGCGGTCTGACTGAGGGTTGGTAAAGAAATGCTCCGGCTTGCCTTCTTCGACAATCTCACCGGCATCCATGAAGACCATCTTGTCGGCAACTTTGCGGGCAAATCCCATTTCGTGGGTCACAACCACCATGGTCATGCCCTCATTTGCCAGTTCAACCATAACTTCCAACACTTCCGAGATCATCTCGGGGTCCAGAGCCGACGTGGGTTCATCGAACAACAGCGCGCGCGGTTCCATGCACAAGGATCGTGCAATCGCTACGCGTTGCTGCTGGCCACCAGACAACTGCATGGGCTTTTTGTCCGCCTGATCGGGGATATGTACCCGATCCAGATAATGGCGCGCTTTTTCCTCCGCGTCCTTCCGGCTCAGGCCGCGCGCTTTGATCGGACCCAAAGTCAGGTTTTCCAAAACGGTCAAATGCGGAAACAGATTGAATTGCTGGAACACCATTCCGACATCGGACCGTATGGTTGCCGTAGACTTGGCGTCATCCGACAGCTCAACCCCATCTATCCGAATGATACCTTTCTGGTGTTTTTCCAACCGGTTGATACATCGAACGACCGTGGATTTGCCTGACCCCGAAGGCCCGCAAATCACCACCTTTTCGCCGCTGCTGACCGTCAGGTTGATGTCCTTGAGAACGTGAAATGTGTCATACCACTTATTCACGCCCACAAGCTCGATTGCGGCGCCTGCCATAAGCTGAACTGCCCCCGTTTTTGCCCCATAGTAATATTTTCTTGAGGTTATCTTTCCCTTTGGACTGAAATCAATGAGGATTGCAATCACAAGGTCGTAACGCCACCAACGGGAGATACCTATGAGCGTTTTTTGGAAAGCCGCGGCGGTTGCCGTGTTGGGGCTTGTATTGTCCGGTTCCGCACAGGCGCAATCTGCGCTGAACGAGGTGCTGGATTCCGGCGTTCTCAAGGTTGGTACCACAGGTGACTGGAACCCGATGACACTGCGCGACCCGGCGACCAACGGCTACAAAGGATACGACATCGACATCATGAATGCATTGGCCGCCGATCTTGGAGTTGAGGTCGAATTTGTCCCCACCGACTGGAAAACACTGGTGAATGGTGTGGTCGCGGGCAAGTACCACCTGACCGGGTCGGCATCGATTTCGCCACCGCGCATGAAAGTTGCGGGTTTTTCGGACAGCTATATTTCGGTCGAACTTTTTCCCTACACCACCAAGGACAAGGCTGACAAATTCGACGGGTATGACTCGATCAACCAGACCGGTGTGAAAGTCGCGACGACTTTGGGCACCACATTCGAAAAACGGGTCCGCGAGTGGTTCCCGAACGCCGAGATCAAGGTGGTTGAGGCCCCGGCCCGCGGGTATCAGGAAGTAATCGCCGGTCGTGCTGATGTATTCATAACGTCGAACATCGAGGGCTCGACCCTAGAGGAGAAGTTTCCTGTTATCCGCGTGAAAAACGCCGGCCCCCGATCACCTTCGCCGATTGCGATGATCCTGCCACAAGGCGATCAGATCTGGATCAACTATGTGAACAACTGGATCGAAGTGAAAAAAGCGGAAGGCTTCTTTGAAGCAAACCGCGAGAAATGGGGGCTCTGACGCCTTCAAGGACGTGCGGACTTCCTGACGCCCGGTCCTATGGCCCGGGCGTTTTCGTCTGCCATCTGGTTCTTCAGAAAAGAGGATGCAGACACGCGACCTGATGGGTTTCATCATCCAGTTCAGGCAATGTTTGCCTGCACTGATCGGTCGCAAGCCAGCATCGTTGCGCAAAAGCGCACCCTTTCGGGATATTCATCGGTGACGGCAATTCGCCTTCCAGCTTGATCCGCTCTTTCCGGGCATCCGGGTCGGCACGGGGCGTCGTGGAGAGCAACGCCTTGGAGTACGGATGTCGGGGTGCCGCGAACAGCTGCTCTTTCGGGCCTTTTTCAACCGCGCGCCCCAGATACATGACAATCACGTCGTCAGCGAAATGCCGGACAACCGACAAGTCATGTGAAATGAACAGGTAGGCCAAGTTCAGCCGTTCCTGAAGATCGACCAGCAAGTTCAGGATCTGCGATTGAATCGACACATCCAGTGCCGAGACAGGTTCATCCAGAACCAGCACCTTGGGGTCCAGCATAAGCGCCCGCGCAATGGCGATCCGCTGGCGCTGCCCACCCGAGAACATATGCGGATAGCGGTCATAATGTTCCGGGCGCAGGCCTACCATCTCGATCATCTTGCGTGCCTGCATTTCACGGTCGGCGGCCGTCATCTGTGGCCGGTTGATGATCAACGGTTCTTGCAGGATCTGGCCGATGCGCTGACGCGGATTCAACGAGCTATAGGGGTCTTGAAAGACGATCTGTACCGTCTCTCTCATCTTGCTCCATTGCGAAGGGGTAATATCGACCCCGTTGATCGTCAGGCTGCCCGAGGTTGGTTCTTCGATCATTGTGATCAGTCTGGCCAGCGTAGACTTGCCACAGCCTGACTCTCCGACAATGGCCAGTGTTTTTCCTGGCAGCAGGTCGAAATCCACCCCCGACAGTGCCTTTACGGTTGCGGGTTTGGACAGCACCCCACCTTTGACCGTATAAAACCGGGCCAGGTCTTTGGCCTGAACGATAGGTGTGGTCATACCAGCTCTCCGGCGGCAATCTTTTCAACATGGTGACAGCGCGCCTTGCCAAATGCCTCGGCATGAGGGGTCGGCGGGGTTTGGGCGCAGGTCGCATCGGCAAAGCGGCACCGTGGGCTGAAAAGGCATCCTTTTGGACGGTCGAATTGCCCCGGGACAACACCTGAAATCGTCGGCAGAATCTTGGACGTCGCCCGCTCCGGCAAAGCACTTAGCAGGGCCGTGGTATAGGGATGGCGGGGGGTTCGGAACAAATCCCTGACAGGCTGTTCTTCAACCTTTTGCCCGGCATATTGCACCTGAACCCGCTCGGCGGTTTCCGCAACGACGCCCATGTCATGGGTGATCAGAACAAGGCCCATGTCATGCTCATCACGCAACTGGATCAACAGATCCAGAATCTGCGCCTGAATGGTCACGTCCAGCGCAGTGGTCGGTTCATCCGCGATCAGCAGCTTGGGCTTGCAGGCAATGGCCATCGCGATCACAACCCGTTGGTTCATGCCCCCCGACATTTGATGCGGAAAGGTATTTAGGCGGCTTTCAGGCGCGGGAATGCCAACCTGATCGAACAATTCGACCGCACGCTCATGACGTTCCTTTCGGTTCAGGCCAAGGTGGATGCGCAGCGCCTCTTTGATCTGGAACCCGACAGTAAAACAGGGGTTCAACGAGGACATCGGTTCCTGAAAGATCATCGCCATGTCCTTGCCAATGATCTTGCGCCGTTCGCGGGCCGAGATACCGGACAGGTCACGGCCCTCAAAGCTCATCTCATCGGCGGTGATCGTGGCGGTCCAGGGCAGCAGGCCCATCAGTGCCAGCATCGACACGGACTTGCCCGAACCGCTTTCGCCAACGATGGCCAGCAACTCGCCTTTGTCGACCGACAGATCGACACCGTCCACGGCGCGAAAACTGCCCGAAGATGTGGCGAACTCGACAGTCAGATTACGGATCTGCAAAAGGCTCATGCGATCAGCTCCGCTTCAGTTTCGGGTCCAGCGCATCGCGCAACCCGTCACCCATCAGGTTGATGGCAAGTACGGTGACCAGGATTGCGAGACCGGGGAAGGTGACAACCCACCATGCGCGCAGGATGAACTCGCGCGCTTCAGCCAGCATGGTGCCCCATTCCGGCGTGGGAGGCTGCGCGCCCATGCCCAGAAACCCAAGGGCCGCCGCGTCCAGAATAGCAGTCGAAAAAGACAGGGCCGCCTGCACGATGATCGGAGCCAGGCAATTGGGCAATACCGTGATGAACATCAGCCGCGACTTGCCCGCACCGGCCACACGGGCCGAGGTCACATAGTCTTTCTGCCGTTCCGCCAGAACCGACGCGCGGGTCAGGCGCACGTAATGCGGCTGAAACACGATGGCGATGGCGATCATCGCGTTGGTCAGTGATGGGCCCAGAATAGCGACCAGAACAAGGGCAAGCAGCAGAGACGGGAAAGCCAGGACGATGTCCATCACCCGCATGATCAATGTATCAACCCATTTGGGCGCAAAACCCGACACAAGGCCGACCATTACGCCGCCCGTCACGGCAACACAGACCACAACGATCCCCACAAAGAAGGAATAGCGTGACCCCATGATCAGCCGCGACAGCATATCCCTGCCCAAAGGATCGGTACCCAAGGGGAAGGCCCAACTTCCACCTTCCTGCCAGGCAGGGGGTTGCAGGATATGGTCGCGGAACTGTTCGGTCGGATCATAGGGGGCCAGCAAAGGGGCAAAGGCCGCACAGAACACAAATCCTGCAAAGACCCACAACCCGATCACGGCACCGCGGTTTTCGCTGAAGTAATACCAGAACTCGCGCAGTGCGCTGGGACGGTTTTCGGCTATTGGCTGGGTCGACGAAAGCTCGGTCATCATCGTCTCCGGATTTTGGGGTTGATGATGCCGTACAAAACATCGACCAGCAGGTTCACCAGCATCACGATCACCGCGATCATCAGCAAACCCCCTTGCACCACCGGGTAATCCCTGCGGAAAATACTATCGACCATCCACTTGCCGATGCCCGGCCAGCTGAAGATGGTTTCAGTAAGAATTGCCCCCGCCAGCAACGTACCAACCGACAACCCGATCACCGTGACAACCGGTATCAGCGCGTTACGTAGCGCATGCAGCCCGTTTACCCGGGTCGGCGACAACCCTTTTGCACGTGCAGTGCGGATGTAATCCTCGCCCAGAACCTCCAGCATCGCCGACCGGGTCTGACGCGCGATCACTGCCAGCGGAATAGTACCCAGCACAATCGTCGGAAGGATCAGATGACGAACGGCCGACCCGAATGCGCCTTCCTGCCCGGACAAAAGACTGTCGATCAGCATAAAGCCAGTGACACTTGGGAAGTAATAAAGCAGGTCGATCCGACCGGACACCGGTGTCCAGCCAAGATTGCCCGAAAACACGATGATCAGCAGCAGCGCCCACCAGAAGATGGGCATCGAATACCCGACCAATGCCGAAGACATCAGTGCCCTGTCAAAAAACTTCCCCCGGTTCACCGCCGCAATCACACCGGCAGGCAGACCCAATGCGATGGCGAAGATCATGGCGCAGAGCGAAAGTTCCATTGTCGCGGGGAACAGCGAAAAGAACTCCTCCCAGACCGGTTTTTTTGTGACAAAGCTTTCGCCGAGATCGCCCTGCAAAACTCCGGCAAGGTATTCCCAGTATTGCTGCAACACCGGTTTGTCGAAACCCAGCTTTTCCACCATTTCCTGGTAGCGTTCTTCAGTCATGCCGCGCTCGCCGGCCATGACGATGATCGGATCACCCGGCAGCACCCGGATAAACATGAATGAAATCAACGTCACGCCCAGAAAGGTCGGGACGAACAGGCCAATGCGGGTGAGTAAGTAACCAAACATCAGCGACCTATGATTGTAAGCTCTTTGGGGAAATGGGTCAGCGACCGGCAGCCATCCTCAGTGACAAGCACATCATCTTCGATGCGAACGCCAAAACTTTCGAGCGCATACAGACCTGGTTCATTCGTCCAGACCATACCCGGCAGGATTTTCTGATGATTCCCACGCATGATATAAGGTGCCTCATGCACATCCCGACCCAACCCGTGACCCGTTTTGGTGCGAATACGATCCGCAAATGGCGAGGCCTCGAGCACGCTTATGACCGCATCGTCGATGTCATGGGCCGTTACACCCGGGCGGCAGGCTTCGAACCCGGCTTTGTTGGCGCGCAGAACGGTGTCGTAGACTTCCCTGCCCTCGTCCGACACGTCCTGAACAAAGAAGGTTCGCGTAATGTCGGCGGCGAAACCATCTATGCGGGCACCGAAATCGAACAGTAACGCGTCGCCTGCCCTGATCTGGTAGTCGTTGCGCGCTTTCCCATGCGGCCGTGCCGAATTGTCGCCAGCCGCCACGATGGGCGAAAACGCCAGAGACTCGGCCCCTTCTACAAAAAGCGCCTGTATCAAGGCCTGTTCGACCTGTTTTTCGGTCTGGCCGACACGCACATCTGCAATCACACGCTCCAACGCGCGTTCCGAGATATCGATGGCCGCCTGCAACGCAGCAATGTCTTCATCGGTCTTGATGCTGCGCAGGCCCGAGATTTCGCGTTCACCGTCGACGATCCTCAAATCCGGCAAAGCACGGGTAAACGCGGCAGAGACAAAAACCCGCATCACCTGACCTTCCACCGCCAGCGAGCAGATCGGCATATGCGCGGCCAATGCGGTAAACGCATCGTCATAACCGGTCTGATCGCGCCAATCGAAAACAGCGCCCTCGAACCCGACAAGATCCCATGAGGCCAGTTCCAGATTGGGCACAATCGCCGCGGCCTGTCCCTCAGCCGGGACAACGACCACGAAGGGCCGTTCGTGGCTCATGAAAGATTTTCCCAAAGCGCGTGTGAAATTCGGGCCAGGTACAAGAGCTACAGCGTCGACCGACATGTCCCGTGCCAGTTGACGATATTCGAACAGATCCGGCATTCAGGCCGACCTCCTCAATAAAAAGCCGGAGCCGCCAAACAGGCAGCTCCGGTGAGTGAGTGGTGGCTTACTCGACGCTCACACCATAGAAGATGTGGCCGCCCAGCGGGTGCACTTTGTAACCTTGCACCTTGTTGCTCATCGGCATGAATACAACCGAGTGAGCAATGGTTGCCCATGGGGCCTGCTCTTTGAACACGACCTGCGCTTCTTCATACAGCTTGGTCCGCTCTGCCTGATCGGTGCTTTGCTTGGCTTTCAGGATCAGATCCTCGAACGGCTGGTGGCACCATTGCGCACGGTTCGATGCCTCGACCCCGTCACAGCCCAGCAGAACGGCCAGGAAGTTGTCCGGATCGCCGTTATCACCGGTCCAGCCCAGCAAAACAGCACCATCGCGGTTCAGTTCTTTCGAGCGTGACAGGTATTCGCCCCATTCGTACGAGACGATTTCGACGCCCACACCAACCTTGGCAAAATCCGCCTGGATCAGCTCGGCCATGCGGCGGGCATTGGGGTTATAGGGGCGCTGAACAGGCATCGCCCAGATCTTCATCGACAAGTCCGAGACACCTTCGGCATCAAGCATGGCCTTGGCCGCTTCGGGATCATAGGCATCGTCCACAATAGCGTCGTTATAGCCCCACATGGTTGGCGGGATCGGGTTCTTGGCAGCCTGGCCCGAGCCCTGGAAAACCACGTCGATGATCGCCTGCTTGTCGATCGCCATGTTCAACGCTTTGCGAACCTTGGGGTTGTCGAACGGCGCCATCGTGGTGTTGTAAGCCAGATACCCGACGTTCAGCCCTTCCTGCTCCATCATGTTGATGTCTGCATCATCCTTCATCGCCTGAATGTCAGCCGGGTTCGGGTAAGGCATCACATGGCATTCGCCAGCTTTCAGCTTCTGGTAACGAACAGACGCGTCCGGCGTAATGGCAAAGATCAGGTTTTTGACCTGCGCCGGTTCTTTCCAATAATCGCCATTGGCCGCATAGCGGATCACCGCGTCTTTCTGGTAGGCCACGAACGAGAAAGGCCCGGTCCCGATGGGTGCAGTATTCAGTTTTTCAGGCGTTCCGGCAGCCATCATAGCATCGCCATATTCGGCTGACATGATCGATGCAAAATCCATCGCCATGTTCGCAACAAAGGGTGCCTCTGGCTTGGACAGGGTGAACTTCACCGTGTAGTCATCAATCTTTTCGATAGAAGAGACCAGATCCGGCATCCCCATACCCTGGAAGTATTCCCACGTGCCGCCAGACACTTGGTTATAGGGGTGGTTCTCATCCTTTTGGCGCATGAAGGAAAAGATTACGTCATCAGCGTTGAAGTCGCGGGTCGGGGTGAATTCGTCATTCGAATGGAATTTGACACCCTGGCGCAGCTTGAACGTGTATTCCAGGCCATCATCACTGGCCTCGACACTTTCAGCCAGACCGGGGATCACATTGGTTGTACCGGTTTCGAATTCAAGCAACCGGTTGTAAATAGGATGCGACGAGGCATCAAAGGTAGTTCCTGCGGTAAACAGTGCAGGGTCAAACCCCTCGGGTGAACCTTCGGAACAATACACCAGGGTATTTGCCTGTGCCACGGCACCCGACAGGGCTATTGCCGTGGTTGCGGCCAGAAGATTGAGTTTCATGATTTTCTCCCAGAAATGGACTTGGCAAGACAATCGCAGGGCTCTTTGTCGTCAGAGCGTTCAGTGACAATACAGGTCGTTGCGATATCCCTGACAAATGTATCCAAAATACAAAACCTGTTGTCAACCGGCTCTGTCACTGACTTTCGTGAAAGATGCCTGTTGCCAGGGTGTGTCTTGAACCTGAATGCGCCCTGCCCCAAGGAAATCACGAAGGGCAACACTTACATTCCACTGGGCCCGGCAGTTTGGCCACAGATATTGACTGTCATTGACCCGAAGTCATTCAGGTAAGAAAGGATATCTAACTTTGACTGTTAGCTGATGAAGCATCCTTGCGCATATCGCGAATGCAATCGTAGCCCAGCCAGAATAAGACTGTCAGTGCTACCAGAAATACGTAGGGAAGCAGCGAGATATGCATAACCAACACGCCATAGAACATGGCGGCGTACGCAGCGATTTGGACTATCACCAACAAACCCCACGCAACCATTCCCCAAAGATTGCGCGCTTTCCTCTGACCGGCCGAGTTGCGCAGGCTTTGACACTCTGCCTCGTTCACCACAGGGGACGCGGCACGCGTTGAATTGAGAATGCCGTTGGTGTCGAGCGCGCTGGATCGACATGCATCGAAACAAGGGGCCGCCTCTCGACAGGTGGGCGCAGTGTGTAGCATTGATTGAGTCCTTGGACATCTGGGGTTTGGCAGCGAGCCTTCACTGTGCCCCAAGACACCGACCCTCTGCACCATGCCGCGCGCGAGATCAGGTGCCACCGTTGCCGTCTTGCAATCATATCCAGCGGAGAAATGCCGATCCTCGCTCAGGCGCAGCATAAAACCGCACAAATAGTCGATTGGCCCGCGAAAACCGCGATCAGATGAGGTCTGAAGAACTTTCTCATGACCCTCGGTGGCTCATGACTTTTGGCGCGGTTTCGGAAGCGCACTAACCACCGAACAGGGACTTCGCATGCTTCCAGCGCTCTATTCTACTGCGTCCTTCGATGCTGAGGGCGAATACCCTGTACGCGTACCATGATCTCCTCGTTAGATAACCCAATAACTTCTAATAGGGGTTTCGGTTCAGGTATCGCTTACAAGTTCATTTGTGTACAAATTGGTAAGATTGCGCTCAAGTACGTGTCATATCCAGCCTCCGAGGATGCCATGCCGATTGAACACGCCCCCTTCAGCCAAGCGGAATATGACCGCAGGATCGCCAAGACCCGAAGCGCTATGGAAAAAGCGGGGTTAGAGCTACTGTTTGTCACCGACCCTTCGAACCAGGCTTGGCTGACTGGCTATGATGGTTGGTCCTTTTACGTGCATCAGGGCGTATTGCTCGGCATGGAAGGTGAGCCGATTTGGTGGGGACGCCAGATGGATGCATTGGGTGGGTTGCGCACATGCTGGATGTCCAGGGACAACATTCGCGGCTATGCAGACCACTACGTTCAATCAACCATACGCCATCCCATGCAGGATCTGGCTGGCCACATTCGCGCGCTTGGGCTGAGCACCGCCCGCTTCGGCGTTGAGATGGAGAACTATTACTATTCCGCAAAGGCACACGAGGTTTTGGGCAAGGAATTGCCCGAAGCGACGCTGGTGGATGCGACGGCACTTGTGAACTGGCAGCGTCTGATCAAGTCGGAAGAAGAAATTGTCTTTATTAGAAAGGCGGCCCGGATTTCCGAAAAAGTAATCCAAACGGCCATTGATCGCGCCGCGGTGGGCGTGCGCAAGAACGACCTTGTCGCAGATATCCTTCATGCCGGGATTACCGGGGTTGAGGATGATTGGGGGGATTACCCGGCCATTGTCCCTTTGACACCCTCAGGGCTGGATGCCACTGCCGCGCACCTGACATGGAACGGCGCGCCGATGAAAGAAGGTGAGGCAACATTTTTCGAACTATCAGGCTGCTATCGGCGGTACCACGCTCCGCTTTGCCGCACGGTATTTCTTGGCACTCCGCCGCCAGAAATGCGGGACGCGGAACGCGCGCAGATCGAAGGGATAGCGGCGGGTTTAGAGGCTGCACGGGCTGGCAATCGGACAAGCGACATTGCAACCGCTTTTCTTAAGGTTCTTGCCCGTCACGGACTCGAACGGGAGGGGCGCATGGGATACCCTATCGGCCTGAGCTATCCGCCAGATTGGGGCGAACGGACAGCGTCGATCCGCGCCGAAGACGAGACCATTCTGCAACCGGGCATGGTTTTCCATTTCATGCCTGCGCTATGGATGGACAGCTGGGGGCTTGAGACCACGGAAACCATTCTTATCACTGAAAACGGCCCCGCCGAAGCCCTGTGCAATATCGAGCGAAAGCTCTTTGTGAAAGACTAAGCCTTGAGCACCCTCGAAGACGCCAAGACCCTGCTGGGCGAACTGATCAGCTTCCCCACGGTTTCGTCAGACAGCAACCTGGACATGATCAAACACCTCGCGGACCGGTTGAGCGATTGCGGTGCAGAGGTTGAAATATGGCATGATGAAACCGGCACCAAAGCCAATCTTTTTGCCACATTGGGCCCAAAGCGCGACGGTGGTATCGTTCTGTCAGGCCATTCCGATGTAGTGCCTGTCGCCGATCAGGACTGGTCCTCGGACCCGTTCGTGATGGAGGAGCGGGACGGCAAGTGGTTTGGGCGCGGAACCTGCGATATGAAAGGGTTTATAGCGGCGGCAGTCGTCATGGCCCCGTATTACGCAAAGCTGGACCTTCAGCGCCCGGTGCATTTTGCCTTTACCTATGATGAAGAAATCGGCTGTTTTGGCGCGCAGGCTTTGGCCAAGACCCTGCGGGAGAAAGCGATCAAACCCGCTGTGGTCATCATCGGCGAGCCCACCTCGATGCGCATCATCGAAGGCCATAAGGGTTGCTATGAATATACAGCGCATTTTACCGGGTTCGAAGGCCATGGCTCGGCCCCCGAGCGCGGCGTTAACGCAGTCGAATACGCGGTGCAATACGTGTCGAAACTGCTGGCGCTGAAGGCTGATTTGCAAGGGCGAGCACCGGCAAACAGCCCGTTCGACCCGCCATGGACAACAATCAATACCGGTACGTTGGTGGGCGGGGTGGCCCATAATGTGATCCCCGGTAAGGCGCGGGTCGATTGGGAGATGCGACCAGTGCAAAAGGCGGATGCGGATTACGTCAAAGACGAACTGCACCGGTTTTGCGCGCAAACCCTGATCCCGGCAATGCAGACTGTTCATCCCGGTGCCGGTATCAAGACCGAAGTAATCGGTGAGGTCGACGGGCTGGAGCCAATGGACGAGAACGAGGCGCGTGACCTTGTGATGGAACTGACAGGGGCAAATGGCGCCGACGTTGTACCTTTCGGCACCGAGGCCGGGATATTCCAGCAGTTGGGGATGAGCGTCGTTGTCTGCGGCCCCGGATCAATCGATCAGGCGCATAAACCTGATGAATACGTCTCGGTCGACCAGATGGCCCAATGCCTTGATATGCTTGGGCGATTATCTTCGAAGCTGGAATAGATGATGACCTCGGCCCGCGCGGTATCGATATTCTGGTTGGGTGCACCGGTTCTGTTCGTGCTGTTCTGGGCGGGTGGCTACAGCTTTGCCAAGCTGGGGCTGCCCTATGTGGAACCGATGACCATGCTTGCGATCCGTTATGGTCTGGCTGTTCTGTGTCTTCTGCCGCTGCTGGCGGTGTTCCGCCCTGCCCTGCCGCGTGATCCGGCGCACTGGGCCGCGATGGCGGCAAGTGGGTTTCTTATTCAGTGTGTTTACTTCGGTCTGGCCTACCAGGCGATGAAACAGGGGTTGGGTGCCGGCACCACTGCCATCGTGATGGCCTTGCAACCCGCACTTGTCGCCGCCTTCTCTCCGTTGGTCGGAGAAGCGCGTGGACGGCCCGTGATGTGGGTCGGCCTGGCGCTGGGTTTTGCGGGGGTTGCAATCAGCGTCTTTGACAAGACCAGCGCAGTGCCTCTTTCCGCCGGGCTGCTTGCGGTTAGTGCATTGGTCGGCCTGACCGCCGCCACTTTGCTGGAAAAACGTCACGGGCGGCGCAGCGACCCAGTGTTGGGTGGTGCTGTTCAATATGT
Organism: Ruegeria sp. L11; assembly: GCF_056531755.1. NCBI lineage: Bacteria > Pseudomonadati > Pseudomonadota > Alphaproteobacteria > Rhodobacterales > Roseobacteraceae > Ruegeria > Ruegeria sp. L11. The sequence goes on along the minus strand of NZ_JBQFMI010000015.1, from coordinate 39,851 downwards.
GATCGGATTTGCCGTGCTGCTTCCCATCGCAATGGCGACCGAAACGATGGAAGTCACCTGGCATCCAAACCTGATCCTTTCCCTTGCGTATCTGGTCATCGCCAATTCCCTGATCTCGATCAGCCTCTATGTCGCACTTGTTCAGCGCGGCGACGCGACCCGCGTGTCCACATTGCTTTACCTTGTCACACCTTTGGCAATTGCACTGGCCTGGATGATCCTGGGCGAGCCGGTCACCTGGCGCATCGCCCTTGGCTTCGCTCTCTGCCTCGCAGGCGTATATATCGTGCGGAAATCCAAAGATTGACGCCTATGGCAGTTTTCGATCGGACAACCGGAAATTCAAAGCCTGCGACCAGTTCTATAATGGAAACCACCTGAACCGAGATCACATCCGTCAGGAAAGCGCATTCAGATAGCTTTTGATCGTCGTCCGGCATCCGTGCTGCCAAATCCGTGGCAACCAGCGTGTGAAGGCTTCTGCGAACTGGGCTTCACGGCCAGTACTTCCGTACAGGTTTGCTGCCTCAAGCCACTTTTCGGGCTGTTCCCTGGCGGCAAGGGCCGCACTCTGCAAATCGCACCAGATGGGATCATTGGGCGCAATCTCTGATCCATCCTCACGCAGACCGGCGCACATCCGGCACCAGAAAGCTTCAACCAGCGCCAGACCGGTGACAGATGTACCCGAGGTCAGTGCATCGCGAAGGGACGGGAGCAAGAATCCGGGGTGGCGTGCAGACCCATCAAAGGCCACGCGCCGCGTGGTGTCGTGAATAGCCGTGTTCGAAAACCTGCGTTTGACCAGATCCAGATACTGTTCCGGTGTCATCCCGGGAACTGCAATGGCATGAGGAAGAATTTCTTCGGTCTGTACTTTCAGGAAGAATGCCGAAATTTCCCGGTCGTTCATGCAGTCCGCGATTGTGGGGATGTTCAGAACCTCGCCCACATTCGCCAGAATCTGGTGCCCGCCGTTCAGAATACGCAGTTTCAGGGTTTCATATGCGTGTACGTCTTTGGTGATCGTAACGCCGACTTTCTCCAACATCGGCCGCCCGGCGCAGAAATCATCTTCAATCACCCATTGGCGGAAATTCTCGTGGGACACCGGAACGCTGTCTTCAATTCCCAGGGCGCGGGTCTGGGTTCGGACATGATCAGTGGTTGCGGGAACAATGCAATCCACCATCGAATTCGGGAACGCCCCGTTCTGATCGATCCAATCCGCAAGATCAGGGTCCGTAAGGCGTGCCAGTTCAACAACGCAATTGCGCAGGATGGTTCCGTTGCCCTGAAGGTTGTCACAACTTAATGCCGTAAAGGGCAGATGCCCGGCGGCACGGCGATTGCCAAGTGCCGCCACAATGGCACCAAAAACCGTGCGAGGCCGTTGCGGGTTTTGCACGTCGTGTCGAATATCATCGTGATCCGTGTCGAAAGCACCCGACTTGGCATCCAGAAAATAGCCGCCTTCAGTAACGGTAAGGGACACGATCCCAATGACGGGATCGGACATTTTCCTGATCAGAGGTGCATTTCGGGGTTCAATGGGCAGATAGTCGATCAACGGGCCGATGACTTCGGCAGAAACACCGGACGGGTCAAGCTCGATCAAAGTTGTCAGACAGTCTTGCCCAATCAGCTTTTCGCGCATGTCCGCGTCATAGGCCCGAACGCCCGCCCCGATGATCGCCCAGTCGAGGGCCAACCCTTTTTGCATCAGCCTGTGTATGTACCATGCCTGATGCGCACGGTGAAAATTCCCAAGTCCGATATGAACAATTCCAGGGGTCAGGTCTTCACGCCGGTATCCGGGTTTCTTGATATCTGCCGGAAGCGCCCCAAGGTGGTCGAGGCGCAGCTCTACCGGTGTTATGTCCGCCAAAGGGGTCATCAGCTCATCCAGTTTCCGCCGTCGACATTGTAAGTCTGGGCTACGATGTATTCCGCTTCATCAGACGCCAGAAACACAGCCATCCCGGTCAAATCCTCGGCCTGTCCCATACGGCCGAACGGTACCGCTGATGCAACTTCGCGCTTCTTCTGTCCGGGTTTTTTGTTTTCATACTTCGCAAAGAAGGCATCGACGCCATCCCAATGTTCTCCATCCACAACACCAGGTGCGATCGCATTCACATTTATTCCGTGAGCGATCAGATTGAGTCCCGCTGACTGCGTCAAAGAGATTACGGCGGCCTTGCTGGCGCAGTAAACGGCGACCAGAGGTTCGCCACGCCGACCGGCCTGTGAGGCCAGATTGATGATCCGGCCTTTGACATTGGCGTCGATCATGTGTCGCGCAACGGCCTGCAGTGTAAACAGGGTGCCAGAGACATTGATATCGAAGACATGCTGGTAATCGGCGCGATCGATTTCGGTGATGGGCGCCGCTGAGAAAACGGCGGCATTGTTGATCAGAATATCAATCTGACCGAATTGATCCACGGTGCATGCAACAGCATTGTCGATGCTGTCCTGATCAGCGACATTCATTTCGATCGCCATTGCAGCGTCACCAATTTCTGAGGCTGCGTATCGCGCCCGCGCGATATCAATATCGGCAAGGGCCACACGCGCGCCTTCGGCGACGTAAGCTTTTGCAAAGGCCAGCCCGATTCCGCGCGCAGCCCCAGTGATGAGCGCGGTTTTTCCGTCAAGTCGCTTCATTCGATCCGCAGCCCTTGGGCGTCAAAACGATGAAGCACGTCGTCACGTGGCGTCAGGTAGATACGGTCGCCATGCCGAAATCCAACCTCTCCGTCCGCACGCACCGTGATTGTTTCCGCCAGACCGGTTTCATGTATGTGGAAAAACGTATCTGATCCAAGATGCTCGGACACGCCCACGACACCGCTCCAGGTTCCTTCGCTCTCGGACACTGCAATATGTTCGGGGCGAATACCGATTGTTTGTGCGCCTTGTTTTGCTGCCTCTTCGCCTTCGATAAAGTTCATCTTGGGCGAACCGATGAACCCGGCGACAAAAAGGTTTCGCGGCGTTCGATATAGGTCCAGCGGGCTTCCGACCTGCTCGATCACACCAGCCTGAAGCACGACGATCTTGTCGGCCATCGTCATCGCTTCGACCTGATCATGGGTCACATAGATCATGGTTGTCGCCAACCGCTCGTGCAACTCGCTGATCTCCAAACGCATGCCAACGCGCAGCGCGGCGTCCAGGTTGGACAGCGGCTCATCGAACAGAAACGCTGCGGGTTCGCGGACAATGGCACGCCCGATGGCCACACGCTGGCGCTGGCCACCAGACAGTTGGCCGGGGCGGCGATCCAAATAGTCGGTCAGGTTCAGAACCTGCGCGGCCCCTTCCACACGTTTGTCGATTTCGGCCTGATCCAGTTTTGCCATGCGCAAGGGAAAGGCGATGTTCTTGCGAACGGACATGTGCGGATATAAGGCATAAGACTGGAAAACCATCGCCAGACCGCGTTTTGCAGGTGGTACGTTTGTTGCATCGGCCCCATCAATGCCGATGGAGCCAGAGGTGATGTCCTCCAACCCCGCAATCAGGCGCAGCAAAGTGGACTTACCGCAACCCGATGGCCCGACGAACACCGTGAACTCTCCGTCTTCGATGGTCAGATCCAATGGCGGGATAACCTGCACGTCGCCAAAGCTTTTGGTCACGGACTTGAGTTGAATACGTCCCATGAGAAGTTTTCCTTATTTCACAGCGCCAAAAGTCAGGCCGCGGACAAGTTGTTTCTGGCTAAACCAGCCAAGGATCAGGATCGGTGCAATGGCCATTGTCGAAGCCGCGCTGAGCTTGGCAAAGAACAGGCCCTCGGGGCTGGAATAGCTGGCGATAAATGCGGTCAGCGGGGCCGCGTCAACGGCTGTCAGGTTGAGGGTCCAGAATGCCTCGTTCCAGGCAAGAATGAAGTTCAGCAAAACAGTCGAAGCGATGCCCGGTACAGCCATGGGTGTCAGGATGTGCAGGATTTCCTCTTTCAGCGTTGCCCCGTCCATCCGCGCGGCTTCAAGGATTTCACCGGGAATTTCGCGAAAGTAGGTGTAGAGCATCCAGACGATGATCGGCAAGTTGATCAGCATCAACACGACAACCAGTCCACCTCGTGTATCAAGCAGCCCCAGACGGATGAACAGCAGGTAGATCGGGTAAAGGACCCCGACTGCCGGCAACATCTTGGTAGAGAGCATCCAAAGCAGAATGTCCTTTGTACGTTTTGAAGGAACAAACGCCATTGCCCATGCTGCCGGTACGGCAATGATCACACCCAACAGGGTTGACCCGCCTGCGATGATGACTGAGTTCCAAAGGAAACGCATGTAGTTCGAGCGTTCCTGCACGACAGCATAGTTCTCGAGCGTCCAGTCGAAGTTCAGGAACAGTGGCGGGCTTGCGATGGCCTGTGCTTCGGTTTTGAAGCTGGTCAGGATGGTCCAGAGGATCGGGAAAAAGATCAGCAGACCGACGGCCCAGGCCAGGGCAGTGTTCAGCGACTTGCGTTGGATTGTAACGGTGCGGGCCATGGTTTTACCTCTTCACGCGTCCAGGTTCTTGCCGACGATGCGCATCAGGAAGACCGCAACGATATTGGCGAGAATGATCGCATAGACACCTCCGGCTGATCCGAGACCGACATTCTGGCTTTCCAAAACGCGCTGGAAGATCAGGTAGGTGAGTGTACGGGTGCCGAACGCGCCACCGGTGGTGACGAAAATCTCGGCAAAGATCGAAAGCAGAAAGATTGTCTGGATCAGGATTACGATTGTGATTGCACGGCTCAGGTGCGGCAGAATGATGTGGTAGAACCGCTTGAGCGGCGGTGCGCCATCCATTTCAGCGGCTTCCAGTTGCTCACTATCCAGCGACTGGATTGCGGTCAAAAGGATCAGTGTCGCAAATGGCAACCATTGCCACGACACGATCATGATAATCGAAGTCATTGAAGCTTCGGACAACCACGAGACCGGTTCAGCCCCGAAAAAGCGCCACAGATGGGCCAGCAACCCGTTGACCGGGTCCATAAACATGTTTTTCCAGACCAGAGCTGACACAGTCGGCATAACAAAGAATGGTGCAATAACGAGGATGCGCACCACCCCCTGGCCCCACATCGGTTGATCCAGAAGCATGGCGAGCAGGATGCCCAGTAGGACCGTAATCGCTAACACGCCGATAACAATGACAAGCGTTGCCTGTACCGCAGGCCAAAACGAACTGGACGAAACAAATCGGATATAGTTGTCGAAACCCACCCATCCGAGATCTCCGCCCCGCAAGGGAAGGTATTTCTTGAAGGAAAAATACAGGGTCATCGTCAGCGGCACGAGCATCCAGCCAAGCAGCAGCACCACTGCGGGTGCCATCATCAGGCGTGCAACTGATCTGGAATGTTGAGTTGCCATTGTGCAAGACCTCTCTGTTCAGGCGTAAGGCAGCCTGCGAGAAAAACACGAATTGTGGAAGTGGGAGCAGGGGACAGAAGGTCTGCCCCCCGCTGGGAAGGTTGCCTCAGTACCCTGCGGCTTCCATCTCTTCTGCTGTGAAGGCCTGCGCTTTGGCAAGCGCCTCATCCACCGTTTGCTGTCCGGCATAGACGGCCGAGAACTCCTGGCTGACTTGCGTGGCGATACCTGCAAATTCCGGAATTGCCGCAAACTGAACGCCAACATAAGGCACCGGCTTCACTGTCGGGTTGCTTGGATCGGCAGACAGGATCGAGTTCAACGTCATCTGAGCGAATGGAACTTCCTGATAGTTAGGGTTTTCGTACAGAGATTTGCGCGCACCCGGCGGCACGTTCGCCCAACCTTCGGCTGCGGCAACCAGTTCAATATAGTCCTTGGACGTGGCCCACTCGATGAATTGTTTGGCTGCATCCTGTTTTTGTGTGCCCGCTGGAATGGCCAGCGCCCAGGCCCAGAGCCAGTTGGACCGCTTGCCCAAACCGGTGTCTGGCGCAAGAGCAAAGCCAACGTGATCCGCCACTGTCGAGTCGTTGGGGTTGGTCACGAAAGAGGCTGCAACTGTCGCATCGATCCACATGCCGCACTTGCCCTGCTGGAACAGCGACAGGTTTTCATTGAAGCCGTTGGTGGCATATCCGGCCGGTCCGGATTCCGACATCATTCCAACGTAGAAATTCAGCGTTTCAGCCCATTCGGGCTGGTCGAATTGCGGCTTCCAGTCTTCGTCAAACCAACGTGCACCAAACGAGTTGGACATGGCCGTAATGAACGCACCACCTTCACCCCAACCTGCCTTACCACGCAGGCAGATGCCGTTGATGTCGTTGTCACGATCGGTCATGGCAGCCGCAGCTTCACGGATGAATTGCCATGTAGGTGCTTCGGGCATTTCCAGACCGGCCTTTTCCATCAGGTCGGTGCGGTACATGATCATCGAGCTTTCGCCATAAAACGGCGCAGCGTAAAGCGTGCCATCATGGCTCAACCCGCCTGCCATCGCAGGCAGCAGATCACCAACATCATATTCATCGGACAAACCGTCCAGCGGTACCAGCCAGCCGTTCGCGCCCCAGATCGGAGTTTCGTACATGCCGATGGTCATGATATCGAACTGACCGCCCTTGGTCGTGATGTCGGTGGTCACGCGCTGACGCAGTACGTTTTCTTCAAGCGTCACCCACTCGACATCGATGCCGGTCGCTTTAGAGAAATCGTCTGTGTAGCCCTGCATCCGGATCATGTCGCCATTGTTGACGGTCGCGATCGTGATGGTTTCCGCTTGGGCTGCTGCCGTAGCGACGAAAGTCAACGCAGTCGCCGCACGAAGTGCGTTCTTCAAATACATCCCTGTCCTCCCTGAGCTTGGATGCTGTACAGAGACCCTAGTTTATAAATTGTCGCGGCGTCAATAAAAACTTTACGCGCGTTAAGTTTTAATTCACGCAGATTCTCTTAAGACAAGCCGTGCCGGAAACAGAGTTTCCGTCCGATCATCAAATTTTCCCCCGCTTTCAATGAGTTCAAACAAGGTGTCCACACTGCATCCTGCCACGTTGTCATAATCATGCGCAGCTGTTGTCAGCGATGGGCACGTAAATTTTGCAAAGGGGTGGTCGTCATTTGATGCGACACGGAGTGAGCAATCTTCCTTTCGCCCAACCCGAATCCCCTGCTCATAACAGGCTGCCAGAAATCCGATCGCAAGGCGGTCATTGCTGCACAAAACCGAATTCGTCCTGAGAGCGCCTTTCTCCAACACCCTCAAAGCACCTTGATGCCCGATCTCTTCAAACGCCCAGCCTTCACCATCGATTTTAATGACATGGGGCTCGAACCCCAGACGCTCCATTACCTCGATATATGCCTTGCGTCGCTTGTTGGCGTTTGGGTTTGCTGGCGTGCGCATTTCAAAGAAAGACGGAGGTTCACCCGTCCGGGTCATGTATTCCACGGTTTGGGAAACAAAACTGAAATTGTCCGACCCTATAAAGGCGGCACCCAAACCTTCGAGGTTGCTGTCAAACAGAACTGTTGGCACCTCGGCGCAAAATTTCTCGATGTGAGCTCGGTCCGACCCGCGCCCCAAAGGAGCAAACAGTACTCCGGCCGGCTTGAGCGACCGCAGGCTGTCGAGTATTTCGTTCTCGAGTTCCTGCTCACCGTGCGAGCTGAAAAGAGATGGACGATACCCGGCGACAATACAGCTCTGCTCAAGGTATCTGGCCATCTCGGCAAAAAATGGATCGGCAAGATAGGGAACAACGATACCGATATTCTTGGTCAGCTTTCGGTTCTGGTTCACCGCATAGATATTTGGACGGTAATCGAACTTTTCCAATGCTTCTTCGATACGCGCCCGCGTAGAGGAACGAACGCTTTCCGGGTCGTGGAAATATTTGGAAACCGTTGGCCGAGAAATCCCGCTCAGGGCCGCGAACTCCTCCATATTTCTTATTTTTACCATACCTACCCGCTTGCGGAACTCTTTTGCTTTGACCTTACATCTTCTTTACGCGCGGCAATAAATCAATAGGCAGCGGTATCCGCGCGAATGGCCAGATGCGTGACACCAACGCCGACAGGCGAAAACCTCCTGATCACGTCGCGACGTTTTGGACTTGAGCCCAATATACCGCCCCTCAGCGCAGCCATCTTGGCAGTCAGGTCTGTTCAGGCTCATTTTGCTTCTTAGCAGTACCTGCTGCGACGTACTAGTAGTCGCCCTGAACACCATAAGAAGCGAAACCGGATAGCGTTTCGGAAATCTGTTCATCGGTCAGGATCACCGGACCGAGGGCCAGGGAAAGGTAATATTGACGGGCAATGGTTTCCAGCTCGACTGCGCGCCATATGGCCTTGTCCAGGTCCTCTCCCATGGCAATGGACCCATGATTTCCAAGCAGACAGGCGGTTCGCTCTTGCAGCGCTTCGATCGCCAGCTCCGACAGCTCGGGCGTGCCAAAGCGTGCATAGGGTGCGCAGCGAACATTGGGACCGCCGAAGGCCGCGACCATGTAATGCGCTGCCGGGATTTCTTTGTGTGCAATCGCCAGCGCCGTGCAATAGGTCGGATGTGCATGGACCACCGCGCCCATATCGGGGCGGGTCTTTAGAATGTCGAAGTGAAACCGCCATTCGGTCGAAGGTTTGAGCGGGCCATCCCAGGTCCCATACTCTCCATCAAATGGCATTGAGACGATCATCTCGGGGGTCAGCTTGTCATATGGCGTCGCCGAAGGTGTGATCAGCATCCGGTTCTCGTATCGGGCCGAGATATTGCCGGATGTTCCCTGGCTAAGACCACTGGAATTCAGAAAAAGGCATTTCTCGATAATCGCCTCACGGATTCTGCGTTCCTTGTCATCCATCTTGTGCTCCTGTCCTAGCGCCACCCGGCAGAATGGACCAGCCTTAGTTTTCAGAGGTCGCACCATCAGGCGACAAGCCCAACCTTGCAATTGCATTGTCCAAAGCCAACCCGAAAACCTGCGCCTGAGGTGACAGGACCTGGTCAGGCCGACGCATCAGGCCAACGGGCCCGCGTGTGATCGACGTATCAAACGGCAGCGCCACAAGGTGGCCATCGCTGATTTCATTGGCGACCACCCCCGCCGAGATGATCCAGATCGCATCGGTCTGCCGGGTATACACCCGCCCGAAAGCACCCGAGACAGTTTCCAGACGATCTTCGATTTCACCAATCCCGTGCGCGATCATGAGGCGATCCACCAAGGGCCGAATTGCCGATCCTTCAGGCGGGTAAAGCACTTGCCACTCGGTAATCCGCCTGAGATCGGGGGCTTTCAGCAGCGGGTGATCCGCGCGCACGACAAAGACGACCTTCTCCTCGTAAAGCTGGGTAAAGGAAATGCCCTGCATAGTTTCAGTGCGACCCAAACGCCCGATAACAAGCTCCAGGTCGCCCAGACGAAGACGCTCCATCAAATGGCCATGTGGGCCGTCGAAAACGCTCAGTCGGGCATTGCCCGCAAGTTCGGAAAACTCGGCGGCAACGGCTGGCATCAAACGGGCCGCAACCGAAGGCAGCACCCCGACCCGAAGGCTGGCCCTGCCCCGCGCCTCGATCTGTTCCACACCAGAAAAACCTTGCTGCAAAGCGGCCAGCGACATTTCGGCGAAATGCAGAAACACTTCACCCTGCCGCGTCAGAGAAACACCGGACCGGTTACGGGACAACAGCACAGTGCCCAGAATATCCTCAAGCTCCTTAAGTGTCTTGGATATCGCCGGTTGCGTGAGAAACAGCTTCTCTGCCGCAACTTTCAGGCTTTTCTCGCGACATATCTCAATAAAACATTGAATATGCCTAACTTTGATGCGGCGATCTATCATTACTTTCCAATTCCGGCAACTAAGTCCAAGCAGAACTCATTTTACATATCGAGAAATGGCGTTCAATTATTAGATACGCGAAATCAGGAGAGCCAACATGCGCGTTCAGGTCGCGATCATCGGCGGTGGACCTTCAGGTCTTTTGCTCAGCCAGTTGTTGCACCGCAAAGGCATAGACACCATCGTGTTAGAGCGCAAAACCAGAGAATATGTTCTGGGCCGCATTCGCGCCGGCATTCTGGAAACCGGTTTTGTGGAACTGATGCGCGAGGCCGGTGTAGCAGAGCGGATGGACAAGGAATGTTTTGTCCATGACGGCACGGTGATCTCGTATGGTGATATCGAATTCGGCATCAACTTTAAGAAGCTGACAGGCAGTCATGTGGTTGTTTACGGACAAACGGAAGTAACCCGTGATCTGTATGATGCGCGCGAGGCAATGGGCGGTAAGATCGTTTTCAACGCCGATGATGTTCAGATTCACGGGGCTGACAGTGATGCACCCTATGTGACGTATCAAGCGGATGGGACCGGACACCGGATTGATTGCGATTTTGTCGCCGGGTGCGACGGGTTTCATGGGGTGTCGCGTCAAACCATCCCGCTGACCGTGCGCCGGGAATATGAAAAGGTCTATCCGTTTGGCTGGCTGGGCGTTTTGTCCGAAACACCCCCGGTCCATAACGAACTAATATATGCCGGATCGGAACGCGGTTTTGCGCTTTGTTCCATGCGCAATGAGAACCTCAGCCGGTACTACATTCAATGCTCGCTGTCTGACAGTGCCGATGACTGGACTGATCAAGCCTTCTGGCAGGAACTGAAACGCAGGATCCCCGCGCAATATGCTGAGACACTGAATACCGGGCCATCGGTCGAAAAATCAATTGCGGCGCTGCGGTCTTTCGTGACCGAACCAATGCGCTGGGGCCGTTTGTTCCTGTGTGGGGATGCCGCGCATATCGTGCCCCCCACCGGGGCCAAGGGGCTTAACACAGCGGCAAGCGACATCCACTATCTGCACAACGCACTGCTGCAATTCTATGAAGACCACGACAGCGACGGCATCGACCGCTATTCCGAAAAAGCGCTGGCCCGGATCTGGAAGGCCGAGCGGTTCAGTTGGTCCACGACCAATCTGTTGCACCGTTTTCCGGAACAGAACGGCTTTGACCTGAAAATGCAGAAGGCTGACATTGATTTCCTGCGCGAAAACAAAGAGGCGCAATCGGTGTTTGCACAAAACTATGTCGGGCTGCCCTACTGATGCAGATTGCGGCGCTGGATAACATTCACCTGCATTGGCGTGAAGATGGCGATCCAGATGGCATGCCTGTGGTATTTGCCAACTCGCTGGGAACTGACCTGCGCCTTTGGGACAAAGTTTTGCCCTTACTGCCCAAGGGGCTGCGCCTGATCCGGTTCGATCTGCGTGGTCACGGCCTGTCGGAATGCCCTCAGGCGCTTTACAGCATGGCTGAGCTGGCGGATGACGCCGAGGCTTTGCTTGACCATATCGGGGTTCGCGACACGGTGTTTGTCGGCCTGTCGATTGGCGGGATGATCGGTCAGGCGCTGGCTTCGCGCAGACCGGACCAGATCCGCGCCCTTGTTCTGTCCAACACCGCCACGAAAATGGGGACGGCGCATATGTGGCGTGACCGGATGGGCGCGATCCGGTCGTCCGGCATCGAGCCTGTGGCAGACGCAATTCTGGACCGTTGGTTTGCGGCGGGTTTCAGGGCAACCGATAACGTGCTGCTTTGGCGCAACATGCTGGTACGTACACCTGTTTCTGGGTACCTGGGATGCTGCAACGCGATTGCAGATGCTGAACTTGAACCCATGACCCGGGCGCTGCGATTGCCGGTTCTGGCCGTTGCCGGATCAGATGACCGCGCCTGCCCGCCCGAACTGGTCCGGCAGACCTGTGCTATGATCCCCGGGGCGCGCTATGCCGAAATACCCAACACCGGGCACCTGCCATGTGTGGAAGCCCCCGCCATCTATGCTGAACACTTGTCCGCCTTCCTGATGGAGAACCGCAATGAGTGACAAATACGAGTCCGGTATGCGAGTGCGGCGCAGAATTTTGGGCGATGCCCATGTGGATCGCGCCGAAGACGCCAAGTCTGATTTGGACGGTCCATTTCAGACGCTGATCACCGAAGGCGCGTGGGGCACCGTCTGGGCCTCGGACGGGATCAGCGACCGTGAGAGATCCATGCTGACGCTGGCTTTGCTGGCTGCGTTGGGCAATTTCGAAGAAATCCCGATGCATATCCGCGCCACAGTCCGTACCGGCGCCAGCAAGCAGGATGTACTTGAAGCGTTTCAGCACGTCGCAATTTACGCGGGCGTGCCACGCGCCAATCAGGCCCTCAAACTGGCAAAACTGACCTATGATCAAATGGAACAGGACTGAATGGGAAACGCGCAGAAACCCGAGTCAGACAAAAAGGAAGTGTGATCCGACAATGTTGAAACAAGGTGATTTCTACCAGCGTGACCGCGAGTGGCACCCACCTGCGCTGACACCCGACTACAAGACCAGCGTGACCCGTTCACCGCAATATTCGCTGATCTCGCTGCAAAACTCAATCAGTGAGGTCACCGGCCCGGTTTTTGGCGACAACGATGTTGACCCTCTGGATAACGACCTGATCTCGAACTATGCGCAACCCGGAAAAAGCCCGATTGGCGAGCGTATCATTCTACACGGCAGGGTGCTGGATGAAAACGGACGCGCGGTGCCAAACACGTTGGTGGAGATCTGGCAGGCGAATGCAGGTGGGCGCTATCGTCACAAGAAAGATACCTATCTGGCACCGATCGATCCCAATTTCGGTGGTTGCGGCCGCACCCTGACAGATGAAAACGGGTATTATTTCTTCCGCACCGTAAAACCCGGGGCCTACCCCTGGCGCAATTGGGTGAACAGCTGGCGTCCCGCCCATATCCACATGTCGATATTCGGAACAGGTTTTGCGCAACGCCTGATCACACAATGCTATTTCGAAGGCGACCCGCTGATCGACAGGTGTCCGATCGTGAAAACTATTCCTGACGCCGATGCGATCAGCCGCCTGATTTCGCGGCTCGACATGAATTCAACGATCCCACTGGATACCATCGCCTATAAATTCGACGTGGTTTTGCGCGGTCGGCGCTCGACCCTGTTTGAAAACCGTCTGGAGGGGAACTGAAGATGCAACAGCTTAATTATCTGAAGGAAACCCCCTCGCAAACAGCTGGGCCTTACGTCCATATCGGCCTGGCACCCGGGGCCGCCGGATTCGAAATCTACAGGCAGGAATTGGGCTGGGACATAGCCGGACCAAATGCCGAGGGTGAGCGTATTAGGGTCGAAGGACTGGTCGTGGACGGGGCAGGATCTCCCATCAAGGATGTTCTGCTTGAGGCTTGGCAAGCAAATGCCAAGGGCGTCTATGCCCATCCTGAGGGCGGCGGCGATGTCGAAGACGGCTTTCGCGGCTGGGGACGCGTCATCACCAACTTTGAAACCGGCGAATGGGCGTTCGACACAGTCAAACCCGGTCCGACACCGGGACGAAACGTGGGCCAGCAGGCCCCTCATATCAACCTTTGGATTGTTGCCCGGGGCATCAATGTCGGCCTGAATACGCGTATCTATTTCGAGGACGAGGAAGAGGCCAATAGCAAGGACCCGGTCCTTAATCTCATCGAATGGGAACGCCGCCGCGCAACGCTGCTGGCCAAACGCACCAATCGGGACGGTCAAGTTGTCTATCGCTTCGATATCAAGATACAAGGCGAAGATGAGACCGTCTTTTTTGATATCTGATTACTTGGTGCTGCCTTGCCAAGGCGGCACTCATTTCAGGAAGTCACCATGACCAAACCCTGCATTATCTGCGTGGCTATCACCGGTTCCCTGCCCACCAAAAAGAACAACCCCGCGGTGCCGATCTCGGTTGCGGAACAGGTCGAAAGCACGCAAGAGGCGTTCGAGGCCGGGGCCAGCATCGTCCACGCCCATGTTCGCAACGATGATCAGACGCCCAGCAGCGACCCCGAGAAATTCGCCCTCCTCAAAGAGGGTTTGCAAAAACACTGCCCCGGAATGATTATCCAGTTCTCTACCGGTGGGCGGTCAGGCGCCGGTCAGGCAAGGGGCGGAATGCTGCCCCTGTCACCTGACATGGCGTCGCTGTCGGTTGGATCGAACAACTTTCCCACCCGGGTTTATGAAAATCCACCCGATCTGGTGGACTGGCTGTCAGCCGAGATGCGAAAATACGAAGTCACACCCGAGATCGAGGCGTTTGACCTGTCCCACATCCTGCAAGCGATCAGATTGCACAAGGAAGGCAAGCTTTATGGCAAGCTGTATGTTCAGTTTGTCATGGGTGTCAAAAACGCGATGCCGGTCGACAGGGCCGTATTCGACTTTTACGTGAAGTCCATGCAGGATCGCGTACCGGATGCCGAATGGTGTGCCGCCGGGATCGGTCCAAACCAGATTGTGGTAAATGATTGGGCCATTGCTGCGGGCGGACACACGCGGACAGGTTTGGAAGACAATGTCCGGCTGGATCGGAATACACTAGCGCCTTCGAACGCTGCGCTGGTCAATCGCGTGACCGAGCTATGCGCAAAGCACGAACGTCCGGTCGCCACCTGGCAACAGGCCCGCGAGATTTTGGCTCTTTGAGCGCAGGGAGGAATGATGCCATGACGATTGATATCCGCTCGCTTCATTTCAAAGGCCACACATAAGATGGAACAGCTTTCCACTCATCCCTGGCTCAGCGGGCTGTTTGAGGACCCACAGACCTCAGAGTTGCTGGGTGCAGAGGCTCAGCTGAGACACATGCTGGCCGTCGAGGCCGCATATTCAGAGGCTTTGGCGGCGGTCGGCACCGTACCACCAGAGGTGGCGGAAACCGCGGCAAAACTTATCCGACAACACCGTCCCGACATGCAGGCGCTGCGCGACGGGACGGCATTGGATGGCGTTGTGGTGCCCGCGCTGGTGCGGTCGCTCAAAGCGGCATTGCCTGAACATTGCCACGTCGCGCTGCATAAGGGGATGACGTCGCAGGATGTTGTCGACACCGCTCTGGTTTTGTCAATCAAGGACATTCTGGAGGTGTTTTCGGCCCGTCTTTCTGACCTGATGGATGCGCTTGTGGCGTTGGAACAGGCATATGGCGAACACGTGATGATGGGGCGAACCCGAATGCAGGCGGCATTGCAGATTTCTGTTGCCACGCGCCTGCGAAACTGGCGGTTGCCATTGGCCGATCACCAGAAACGCCTGACCGAATTGCAACCCAGATTGCTTGTGCTGCAACTTGGCGGCGCCGTTGGCGACCGCGCCGGGATGCACGGGTCCGGACAGGTAATCGCAGATCATGTGGCCCGTGGGCTTGGCCTGGCCAGCTGTGATGCAAACTGGCATACCCGCCGGGACAATCTTGCAGAGTTTGCCTCATGGCTTTCATTGATAACCGGATCGCTGGGAAAGATCGGTCAGGACGTGTCGCTCATGGCCCAGCAGGGGGTGGACGAGGTTTCGCTGGCAGGTGGCGGCGGATCTTCGGCGATGCCTCACAAGCGCAACCCGGTCCGCGCGGAACTGCTGGTCGCACTTGCTCGTTTCAACGCAACCCAACTTTCGGGCATGCATCAGGCGCTGGTGCACGAGCAGGAACGTTCCGGCGTTGCCTGGACGCTGGAATGGATGATCCTGCCCCAGATGATCCTGGCAACGGGGCAGGCTCTGATCAGCTGTGGTACGTTAGTGCAACAGATCGAACGGATAGGCATGGTGGAGTGACTGCACTGGCCTCTGAGCCCGACGTTATTCAGGCGCGACACTGACTTGGCGTCGCAGGTTGTGTCACTTGTTTCCCATCGTGTTTCCTCCGTTTTCCCAATCCCAACGACGGGCCACTTCAGTAGCGAAGGATCAGTGACGGTGCGGGCAACCTAAAGTCGCCGAAGAACCGAGAACAGGCGGCGTTCCTGATCAAGGTGATGGCCGAGGATCGCCCTGACGATCTGTCGCTGGCCTATTTCACGGCCAAGGAAGTCAGCCTACGTTGGACGGAACATATCGGAATTTCGTTGACGCGGATATCAGGACAGCTGCCATTTTGGAGTGCCAGAGTATGTCAGATGTCGCCGACAATATTGATGCGGCCCACGCGTTATGCAAGCGACGCAATCCCGCCACTCCACACAGCTTTGTGGTAAATAATAGGAAAAAACGTCCGTTCCCAAAGGCCAATCACTCATCAAAAGCTTGAAACTGATCTGCGGCGATTACTGTCTTTGCCCGACCTATGACGCCTTCAAATTTTGGCGCAGGCTTCCGCTCGGTTATCAGGAAGTCACTTGCCGAAAGAGCCGGAAGACGCAAGGCCGGTTTGGGTTCGGATGCCTGAAACTTGGTCGAGTCCACTGCCATGAAACATCGTTCGCTGATCGCCTTCATTGCGACCGCAATATCGACTTCGCATTGTTCGAACACCAAAAAACCCTGTTTCGGATCCACACGTGACGCCGACAGGATTGAGTACTCCACCGACATATTTGCAATAACGTCAAAGGCCGCGCGGTCGAACGCTGCCCCGTCATGATTTCGAAGCTGTGTGCCCGCCATAAAGACCCGGTTGCCGTTCCCCATGGCCAAAGTTGTTGCGATGAACGCTGAATTCGTCACCACGGTAAGATCTCTGCGCGCCTTGAGGGCTTGGGCCACAAAACCCGACGTAGATCCCGTATCGATAGCAATGGACGCGTTATCTGGTACAAGGTTCAATATTGACTTGGCAATGGCGACTTTCGCTGCGCGGTTGGTTGTCATACGCGCGATGAAAGGGGGATCCAGAACCTTTTGGGTGCTGATCAACGCGCCGTGAACCTTGTCGATTTGCCCCGCATCCACCAACGGCTTTACAATTCGACGGATTGTCTGATCGGAAACGTTAAGCCTCTGCGCCAGGTCCATGACCGAGATTCGGCCATGCATGTTAACCGCGCTCAGGATGTCCTTCTCGTATTTTGACATTCAGTCACTCGGATGTTGGACTTTAACAGGATAAATTGTAGTTACCCCCTTAAATCAACAGATTTCAACACTCTTGTTTAATTTTTGTTGATTTATATTGGCCGATACGGTGATCTGGCACCCAATTTGTCGACAGGGGCGAGGCCATGACAACCCATTCTGCAAAACACCTTATTATTGGCGGCGGCATCATCGGATGCTCAATCGCTTATCATCTGGCCCAGGCAGGTGAGACGGATGTCGTCCTTCTGGAAAAGGCATCTCTGACAGAGGGGGCAACATGGCACGCTGCCGGGCTGGTTGGGCAATTGCGATCTTCCCGCAATACAACCCGGATGCTGAAACGTTCGGTCGCGCTCTATGACCGGCTGGCCGACGAGACTGGTATGGAATTCGACTGGAAGAAAGTCGGCAGCTTGCGGCTGGCGGCAACCAAGGAACGGTTGCTGGAGGCAAAACGCTTGGCAACGATGGCACGCAGTTTTGACCTGGAGATGGAAATCATCTCACCAGCCGAAGCGAAAGCCCTGTTTCCCTATATCGATGCCGACGGGTTAGAGGGGGCCGCCTTTATTCCGTCGGACGGCCACGTTGACCCCGCTGGCCTGTGTCTGGCGATTGCAGCCGGTGCGCGTAACCACGGCGCACAGATCAGGCAGGGGGTGAAGGTTGAGGATTTCGAAATCCGCAATGGTCGCATAACCAAAGTGATGACAACCAACGGCGACTATGAGGCGGAAACCGTTGTGCTGGCCTCGGGCATGTGGAGCCGTGAACTGGCGGCAAAACTGGGCGTCGTGGTGCCAGCCTGCGCTGTCGAGCACCAATATGTCGTAACAGAACCGTTACCAGAGCCGGAATTGGTCAAGGGCCTGCCCACACTGCGCGACCCCGAGTGTCTGGTCTATTACAAGCCCGATGCTGGCGGGCGTCTGGTCATCGGAGGTTACGAAGACGACACATTACCATTTGGAGAACGGGGCATTCCCGGAGAGTTTGTGCGCCAGTTGCTGCCTGACAATCTTGACCGTTTCGCGCCGCTGGCTGAACTTGCCGGTGTCGTCACCCCTGTCGTGAACCAGGTCGGAATCCGGCAAATCATCAATGGACCGATCCCCTATTCCGCCGATGGTGATTTTGTCATGGGCTGGGCCCCTGAGATCAAGAACTTGATGCTTTCGACCGGGTTCCTCTACGGCATTGCGGCTGGCGGGGGCGCGGGGGAAATGATCGCGGAATGGATTCTGAACGGGCGCCCAAGCCTGGATCTTTGGCCATTGGACGTGCGGCGGTTTAGCCCACATCATGCGACCAAGGCCTTTATGTATCCCCGAGCCGTCGAACATTACGCACATCACTACAAGATGCGCTATCCGGGCCAGGAGGCCGAGACCGCACGTAATTTGCGCTTGTCTCCACTATATAACCGATTGAAAGAACACGGGGCGGTTTATGGATCGAAGAACGGGTGGGAACGGCCTTTGTGGTTTGCCCCAGCTGGGGTCGCCCCAGTGGATCAGCTCGATTTCCTCAATCCCGGTTGGCATGTCTTCGCGGCCGAAGAACACCGCGCTGCCCGCGAAAGTGTCGTTCTGATCGACCAGTCGAGCTTTTCCAAGTTCGAGCTGATCGGCTCTGGCGCGTTGGGTGTGTTGCAACACCTGGCGGTCTCAAACATGGACAAGCCGGATGGCAGCGTAATCTATACCCAACTTTGTAACGACAAAGGCGGCGTCGAGGCGGATGTCACCATCACCCGCCTGGGGCGCGACCATTTCTATATCGTGACCGGCGCTGGATTCGGGGTTCACGATTCCGACTGGATCCGACGTCATCTGCCGGAAGACGGATCAGCACATTTAATCGAGGTTACCTCTTCCCGCGCGGTGATCAACATGTGCGGGCCAAAAGCGCGCGACGTCCTGCAGACGGTAACCGAAGAGGATATCTCAAACGCTGCGTTTCCCTTTGCAACAGCGCGCGACATTACAGTCGGAGCAGCAAGAGTGCGTGCAGTGCGCATAGGCTATACCGGCGAGTTGGGCTGGGAACTGCACATCCCAACCGAATTTGCACTTCATGTCTATGATCAGCTTTGGAAGGCCGGGCACGCCCATGGCATCCGCGATATCGGCTACCGGGCCATTGACTCGCTGCGCCTGGAAAAGGGGTATCTTTACTGGAGCACCGACATCACCCCGGACTATACACCTGTAGAAGCGGGCCTGGGCTCTCGCGTCCACCTGAAATCGAAGGAAAGTTTCCTAGGGCGCGATGTGCTGGAGGACCAGAAATCCAATGGCACGGCACAGATACTCTGTACCTTCGTGACCGAAGAAAAACTGCCGATGACCGGGGGAGAAACCATCCTGCACAATGGCGTAACCGTTTCGCGCGCCAGCAGCGGTGGTTATGGGTACCACGTCGGGAAAACGATCATCTACGGCTATCTTCCGGTGGCGATGACGGACCAGACGGAATTCGAACTCGAACTGTTCGGTGACCGCAAACAAATCTGCCGGGTGGACGGGCCTCTGTTCGACCCGGCCAATGAACGGCTAAAAGCCTGAGGGGGAGGGCAGAAAATGACTGACGGAAACACTGACCGTGTCCTGAGTGAACTTCGCAACCTGAAAGGCTTTGAGGACACCTCAGCACAAAACAGCGAAATCAAGCGGCTGGGTGGGTTGACCAACCTGGTCTACAGAGTGGAAACCTGCGGACACACCATGATCGTTCGCATCCCCGGAGACGGAACCGCGGATTATATCGATCGTGGCGTTGAGATTCACAATGCCAGGGTCGCAGCCGAAGCTGGTATCGGTCCCGCTGTGCTTTGGGCGGATGCAGATACCGGTGTGATGATCAGTGACTGCATTGACG
Source organism: Ruegeria sp. L11 (assembly GCF_056531755.1). Classification (NCBI taxonomy): domain Bacteria; kingdom Pseudomonadati; phylum Pseudomonadota; class Alphaproteobacteria; order Rhodobacterales; family Roseobacteraceae; genus Ruegeria; species Ruegeria sp. L11. Next base: position 20,099 of record NZ_JBQFMI010000015.1, on the reverse strand, counting down.
ATATCGTCACCATGACACCCGAGCTTTTCGCAACGCGCACCGGAGCGGCTGCGCGTGCCGGCCATGCCCTGCGGCAACTACACGAGTCACCCCGCCCTTTCGAGTTCCGGTTCGAACTCTTTTCGATGATCGATGAATATCTGAAAGTCCTGGCAACAAAGGATATTTCCCTGCCCGAAGGCTATACTGAAATCGTCGCCGAAGCGGCGCCGATCAAACAGCTGCTGCAAGACAAGCCGGGCGCGCTGGTTCCCAGCCATTGCGATCCGCTTTGCGAGAACTTTCTCGACAACGGTGACCGTATGTGGATCGTGGATTTCGAATATTCCGGGATGAATGATGCTCTTTGGGACCTCGGCGATTTATCAGTCGAAGCCGGGCTGACCGAGAAGCAGGAAATCGAGATGCTGACGTCCTATTTTGGCGCGGCACCAACAGCGGCTCAATTCGGGCGAATGGTGATCTACAAGGCGATGTGCGATCTTCTGTGGACACTCTGGGGCTTGATCCAACATGCCGATGATAACCCGGCCGAAGATTTCTGGGCCTATGCTACGGGTCGCTTCGACAGGTGCAAGGCACTGATGTTCAATCCTGCTTTCGCAGCCCATGTTCAGGCAGTTGCGAACGAATAGTGCAGATGGATAAGTTGCAATCTCTTGATGAATGACTGGCATGTGGAAATGAAAAATGGTTCGGACAAATGGGATTCGAACTGGTTTCACGGTAGGCTCTTTGAGGGGCCGCAACGTCCCCAAAACGGCGGTTAAAATGCTGTGCTGTTCTACCTGAGGCACAGTTTCCTGTCGTGATCGAACAGATATCATAGCTGAATGCGGTCCGAGAGTTGATCTGGCGACCTCAACACACGGGTTGCGATTATTCACCGTTGGTCTTCGCACGGGGCACATTTGAAGGAACGCTGAGTGCAGAATTCCTGGCGCTTGGGCGAAACGTATATCAACACAACAGGTACTCGGGCGTTTCTACGCCCATTCTTGAATGAAGGCGTCAAAATCACTGATTTCCTTCTGTGCGCGCAGTGAAGTAAGTCGACTGCAACAAGGTCCCTTGTCAGATCTGAGTCTGTCATAGCGGCAGGCTGATTTGGTTACCTTCCTCACACGTGTTCGCCAAGACAACGCCTCTCATTCAGAAACTTGTAGCGACACGAAGGTCCGAACCAAATTTGCTTTTCAGGGTCAAAAACGCTTTTAGTAGAAACTTAGCCAATGATAACCGTACCGGTTATGAAGTTCGCCTAGGTAAGCGAATCGCTGTCCCCTTCGGACACTGGTACAGGATTTGCTGAAACAAGGCCTCTGAGAGCTGTCGAGCTCTACCACTAGAGAAGAAATGATGGATCAGAAAAATCACCCGTCTCAACTGGGGAAAGCAATTCGACGCCGCCGGAAAGCGCTTGGCAAAACACTTGTCGAAGTTGCGGATGAAGCTGATTTGACGACAGGGTTCATATCGCAGGTTGAACGCGGCATCAGTGCCCCGTCCCTGTCTTCGCTTATGGCAATTGCTGCATCTTTGAAGACCAGCATTGAACAGCTAGTCAGCGTTCCCGAGGAGTACACCGAATACGTTCGCAAAGATCGACGTCAAACCTATGCTTTGGGAGTCAACGGGCGGTTCTATGAAAAGTTGGGTCCGGGGTTTTCGGGCGCGCTTTTGTATCCTTGTATTGTACATCGCCCTGCGGGTCACATGTCCGAGAAGATGTGTCACGAAGGCGAGACCTTTTGTTATCTGATTTCGGGTCAGTTGGAATATCATCTGGGTGACGAAGTCCACATCATGTCGAGCGGTGACACGATACATCACGACGCGTCCAAGCCGCATTATTCGATCGTTCTAGGAGATACCGAAGCGGTTGAATTGTGGGTGGATACGACGCCGATCAAAAATACGTCCAAGTAATCGCACCGGCTGAAAAGCTCACCGAAAGTTCTCCGAATTCTATCGCGTGGTCGCACTTGAAAGTGCTGCCCCGAACGTCGTGGCGTGCCCTGAAATTCTCAATCAATGCTCCTGTGAGCGCAATATGCAATTTACGCATTACTAAAAGAAGTTTTAGCAGTAATGAAATTAATGTATAACACCTTCACGCGATGAAGAATCGCTTTGGGAGGAACTCATCAATGAAACGTAATTTGATGGCAGCGACTGCCGTCGTGGCCACTGCAATGGCCCTACCTTTGTTTGCACAAGAGCGTGGTGGCATTCTGAATTTCGCCAGATATGACGGATCAAACCTGATTGACCCTATTTATGCCGATCGAAACCCTGACATCTGGATGGTTGGCAGCCTTTTCGACACGCTTTTGCGCCCCAGTGAAGATGGGAATTCTGTCATCCCAGGACTGGCCGAAGAATACAGTATCTCCGACGATGGACAGTCTGTATCGCTTACCTTGCGCAGCGGCGTCTCGTTTTCGGATGGAACACCTTTGACCGGAGAAGACGTTGTCTTTTCGCTGGATCGCGCCCGCAATCCCGATCTGAGCCCATGGGCTGGGCTTCTCGGATCCATCGACAATGTAAGCGCGGAAGGAAACGTCATCTCGATCAGCCTGAAAGCGGCTGACCCGACAATCCTCTCTATGCTTGCCACTTTCACAACCGGCATTGTCTCCAAAGCCGTCTTTGAGGCGGCCGAAGGTTCCACAGACCAGGAAAAGTCCGCCGCAATCTTTGCAGCCAAAGGCCCCGGTGTCGGGTCCGGTCCCTTCTATCTGTGTGGATTTGAGCAGGGAACTTCCATGGAGTTCTGTGCCAACAAGAATTATTGGCGCAAAGGATCCGACGGCAAAGCGCTGCCCTATCTGGACGGCGTGCATTTCGAGATCATACCCGATGACGCAACCCGGATTCTGAAGCTTCAGGCCGGTGAGGTGGATGCCGCCGAGTTCATTCCCTTTTCACGTGTGCCGGAGCTTGAAGCAGACCAAGCGATCAACATGAACCTCTATCCGTCCACACGGATCATATATTCGCCGATCAACACGCGTGAAACCCGTGCTGACGGATCGCCTAACCCTTTGTCAGACGCTCGGGTACGGCAAGCACTCAACTATGCCACCAACAAAGAGGCACTGATCGGGCTTGTGCTGCAAGGCGCCGGCAAGCCAATGACGTCGCCTTTGATGGCGGCGGCGACCCAGCTTTCCGCAAATCTTGATCCGTTGTATGCCTACGACCTTGACAAGGCGAAAGCTCTGATCGCCGAGGCCGGCGTAGCGCCAGGAACCGAAATCACCTTTACGACTTTGGCTGGCTCTGCGGATGACAGCACAATATTTGCGGCTCTTCAGCAAATGTGGGCTCCGTTGGGGATAAACCTGTCAGTCGAACAGGTGGATGGACCGACACGTGGCGCCAAGAACCGCTCGGGTGAGTTTGACATCCACACCTATGGTTGGGTGAACGACGTAAACGACCCCAGCCAGGTCGTAGGCTGGTTGGGTCATACACCTACGGCCAATGCGGTCGGTACTGGTTGGGAAAACGCGGAATTCAACGCTCTGTTTGAGGCTTCGGCAACCGAAATCGACGCCGAAAAAAGAGCGGCCCAGTATGCTGAAATGCAGGAAATATATGCAGATGCTGCCCCCTTGCTTTTCATGTATGAGACGCCCTTTGCGGTGGCCGTTTCGACCAGCGTGGATGGATACGTTCAGACACCACTGGGAAACAACGTCTTCGATCAGGCGACCGTCAGCCGCTGATCGCTAAAATGCCGCCGGCAGTACCTGCCGGCGGTTCTTTTGACGGAGGCCTTGATGGCAACCCTTCAATACACGTTCAAACGCTTGCTGTTGATGATCCCCACATTCATCCTCGTGATGATCATCATCTTTGTTCTGGTTCGTCTCCTGCCGGGGGACCCGGCCATCGCCATCGCAGGAGATCGGGCATCGGATGCGGATCTTGCTGCTATCCGCGAACGGTTGGGACTGAACGAGCCGCTTTTGGTACAGTTCTGGCTGTTTCTGACAAATACGCTGCAAGGCGATTTGGGCCGGTCAATCCTGATGCGCGCACCGGTAACTGAAGTCATCATCAACCGTCTTCCGACCACGGCTTTTCTGACGATCTATGCTGTCCTCATGTCTTTGTTGATTGCAGGACCACTGGCATTTGTTGCAGCTCTGAACCGCGGACGGTGGCCTGACGCAGTGATCCGCACGGTTTTCCAGGTGGGGCTGTCGATGCCTGTGTTTTACATCGGTCTGATTCTGCTAACCTTTCTTGCCGCACAGCTCAGGTGGTTTCCAGTCGGCGGCTACGGCGACACCTTTGGCGACAGGCTTTATCACCTGTTCCTGCCTGCCGTAGCGGTGGCGTTATATACCTCGGCGATCATCATGCGAAATCTGCGTGCTGCCATCATCGAGGTTCTGGATGCTGAATACGTTCAGTTTGCCCGAGCCAAGGGTTTGCCTGACAGGCTGATTTTGGGACGCCATGTGCTGCGTAACGCGCTGATTTCGACCGTTACACTTTTGGGTCTGTCCATCGGCAACCTCATGAGCGGAACACTGGTTACCGAAACAGTTTTTGCCGTGCCTGGTGTCGGACGCTTGATGCTTGAGGCGATTTTCGCGCGCGACTACCCGCTTATCCAGGGATTGACGCTGACCTTTGCGGTTCTGGTCTCGGTCGTATTCCTGCTTACGGACCTGTTTCAAAGCTCGTTGGACCCGAGGATGCGATTGACATGACCAACACTGCCACTTCTCCTGTTGGGGCGGGTGAGCCGCCAAGGACGCGCATGCCAGCGGCGCTACGAAAACCGGGTTTTATAATAGGCCTTTGCATCATTGGAATGTCGACTTTGCTTGCGATCATGCCAAATGCTTTCGCCCCCTATGATCCCAATTTCATTGATTATAACGCGGTTCGCCAGCCACCAAGCTGGGCCCATCCCTTCGGCACCGACCTGCTGGGGCGCGACAGTCTGAGCCGCGTTATTTCAGCCTATTCGGTAAACATGCAGATGGCAGTCCTTGCCACAGTCTTTGCCCTGATCATTGGCGTCGTGGTTGGCGCGCTTGTCGGCTACTACCGCGGAATTGCCGATATGATCTTCGGGCGTGTCGTAGACGCGATCATCACGTTCCCATTTCTGGTTCTTGTTATCGCGGTCGTCGCCGTGCTTGGGCCGGGTTTGGTCAATATGTACATTGCGATAACGGTTGTTGGTTGGGTCTACTATGCCCGGTTAATGCGGGCCGAGGTCATCGCGCAGATGGGAAACGACTATGCTGCTGCTGGCATCGTCATGGGATACTCTGACAGGCGCATTATCTTTCGCCACCTTCTGCCGAACGCGATCACGCCGGTTATCGTTTACTGGATGACGGACATGGCACTGGCAATTCTGCTGGGTTCGTCGCTGGGTTATCTGGGTCTTGGCGCACAGCCACCGCAGGCGGAATGGGGTGTCCTGATCGCGGAAGGACGCAATTTTATCACAACGGCCTGGTGGTTGAGCCTGATGCCCGGCATCGCGATCGTTATCACAGGTCTTGGATTTTCCCTTGTTGGCGATGGGTTAGCAGACCTGCTCAGGCCACGTGGGTAAGGAGTTGACAATGACAGGCAATCAGCAACCTATCCTCGAAGTCAAAAACCTGAGTACAACCTTCTGGAAGGAAGGGACCCCTCTGCCAGCTGTGCGAGACGTAAGTTTTTCCGTTCGACGTGGCGAAGTGCTGGGATTGGTCGGTGAAAGCGGTTCTGGCAAGAGTGTCACTTTGCGTTCGGTTCTGGGACTGTCGCGGCGCTATGGTGAAGTCACAGGAGTCGTGAATTGGCAGGGGCAAAACCTTGTTTCGCTTTCCGAACGAAAACTGAGGCGCATTCGCGGTGGCGAAATTGCGATGATCTTTCAAGAGCCGATGACATCGCTTAACCCGTTGTTGACGGTTGGCATGCAGCTGACCGAGACGTTGAAAGCGCATACCGACCTCAGTCGCGCAGCGCGCCGTGATCGGGCGGTTGAGATGCTGGATCATGTAGGGATTCCATCTGCTGCGTCACGTTTGGACGAATACCCACATCAGTTTTCTGGTGGTATGCGGCAGCGCGTTATGATCGCGATTGCTCTGGCAGCAAATCCGAAACTGTTGCTTGCCGATGAACCAACCACCGCATTGGACGTAACAATTCAGGCACAGATTCTTGATCTGATCCTGTCCTTGGCCGATGAGCTTCAAATGGGCGTGGTTCTTGTCACGCATGATTTAGGTGTGGTCGCTCAGACCTGTGAAACCTTGGCGGTCATGTATGCCGGGCGGGTGGTTGAACAGGGGGCTGTGCGTCAGGTTTTGAATGCACCACGCCACCCTTATACCGTAGGGCTGATGCGGTCTGTCCCTCAGAATGTGCCGCCGCGTACACCACTCTATTCGGTGCCGGGCACGCCTTCGAGTCTTGAGAAGTTGCCGGTCGGATGCGCCTTTGCCCCAAGGTGTCAGAGCACCATCGACGCGTGCCTGAACGCGCGTCCGCCTTTGTCGGCGATATCCGAAGGCCGTCATGTGGCGTGCTTCAATCATGTGCCCGCAGCTCAGGGAGACGTCGCATGACAGATACGGTCATGGAGATAAATGATGTGGGTCTTCAATTTCATTTGTCACGGTCGGTTCTTGACCTGATCAGCCAGCGACCCGGGCGGGTTGTCAACGCGCTGAACGGTGTTAGCCTCGAGCTCAAGCGAGGAGAAACACTGGGAGTTGTCGGTGAGTCCGGCTGCGGTAAGTCCACACTTGCACGTTGCATAGTTAGGCTCCACCAGCCTCAGACCGGCAGTATCCGTTTCACTGGAAAAGATATCTTTGACCCGAAATATCGTAACGAGCGCGATTATAATCGTCGCGTTCAGATGATGTTTCAGGATCCTTATTCGTCCCTGAACCCCCGCATGACGACTGGTCAGATTCTGTCCGAGGCTCTTAGTGTTCACAAGATGCGCCCCGAGAGTGAAATCCCCTCGCGTGTTATGGAACTGTTGGATCTGGTATGCCTGCCACAGGACGCCGCAAACAAATTACCGCACGAGTTTTCGGGGGGTCAGAGGCAACGAATTGCGATCGCTCGCGCACTGGCAGTCGAGCCGGAAGTTTTGATTGCCGACGAACTGGTTTCCGCGCTGGACGTTTCAGTACAGGCACAAGTGGTCAATCTTCTGCTTGAATTGCAGGACAAACTGAACCTCACAATTCTGTTCGTCGCACACGACTTGCGACTTGTACGTCACGTCTCGAACCGGGTGGCTGTGATTTATCTGGGCCGGATTGTGGAGATCGGCGACAGTGAAACCTTGTTCTCCGATCCCTCACATCCTTACTCCCAAGCTCTGCTCAGCGCCGCGCCTTCGCTTGATCCGGATGACAAGGGGAACGTCATTCGACTGGAAGGTGAATTGCCATCACCTATGAACGTACCGCCCGGATGCCCGTTCCACGTGCGCTGTCGCTTTGCCACAAGCCTGTGTCAGCGCGACGTTCCCGCACTCAGACAATTTGGGGGTTTTGGAGAAGTCGCCTGCCACCACGCGGAAGAGATCAAAGCAAATGCTGGATAGGTTTCACTTATGTCCGAGCGAGAGAATTTCGCTGTTCCGTGACCAACTGATTGTGCAGGACCTGGATGCCTTTGTACTACCGCGATTTGATGCTCATCAAGGCGAATACGTCGCACCGCATGACGAACGTCTGGCGTATCTGACCGGGTTCACCGGATCTGCCGGACTTGCTTTTGTAACACCCGAGATCGTCGCTCTTTTTGTCGATGGTCGTTACAGCTTGCAGGCTGCGCAAGAGTGCAAAGGCGCGTTGTTCTCTCATCACCGCCTTCATGGCGAGACGCCCGAAAAGTGGCTGAGAAAAGAAATGCGTATTGGTTGGCGGCTCGGATTTGACCCGATGCACATACCCCCGTCGTGGTTTGACCGGTTTGACGCAGCTTGCAAGGAAGTGGGCGCAACGATGGTGCCGCAACAAGTCAATCCAGTCGACGCGGTTTGGACAGATCAACCAGCACCACCCTGCGGTCGTGTGACAGTTTTACCGTCGCAAATTGCCGGGAAAAACTGTGCTGAAAAATGCACTAGTCTGGCAAACTATCTGGTTGAGCGACAGGCCGACTTTGTCGTCGAAACACAACCTGACAATATCGCCTGGTTACTGAACATCCGCGGGGCGGATGTTAACTATAATCCGGTAGTTAATTCCTTTCTTCTCGCACATCGCGATGGGGCGCTGGTTTGGTTTGTCGATCCGAAAAAGCTGGATGATTTCGTAGAGGGGGCACTGCCTTCTAATCTTCAGATAGTTCCTCAGGCTGAGTTTTTACCCACGCTCAAGGCCAGCTTTCAGCCAGGTCAGTTTGTTTTGGCTGATCCGGATTTCTCACCTGTCGCGGTAAGGCAAACCATTGAAGAAGCCGGCGCGAAGCTTGGTTCTGAACGCAGTGTGATTACCCTGACTAAGGCATTGAAAAACACGATAGAACTGGAGGGTCTTCGAACCTGCCATTTCATCGACGGAATTGCGTGGGCAGAATTTGGGGCCTGGCTTGCAAACACCGTTCCCGTTCGCGCCGAAAGTAGTGACCCCCTGACCGAGCGTGAAGCAGAGCAAAAACTGAGGGCGCTGCGTTGCGCACAACAAGGTTTCCTTGATGACAGTTTTCACGCGATCTCAGCAGCAGGCGTGAACGCGGCGATGTGCCACTATAGCGCAACCGCGGATCGGAATGATCCTATCCGACCGGATCAAACCTATCTTATGGACAGCGGCGGACAATACGAGACTGGCACAACCGACACCACCCGGTGCTACGCTTTTGGATCACGACCGGAAGGGTATGATGAGGCATACACGGCAGTCTTCAAGGCCTTCTATGCCTTGGCCACCTTACGGTTCCCACCTGGTACCCAAGGACACCATATCGACGGGATCTGTCGTCGCCCGTTGTGGGACCTCGGGCTGGACTATGACCATGGGACCGGTCACGGCATCGGCCATCGACTGTCAGTGCACGAACACCCGCAGAGAATAGGAAAACCCTATAACCCGATTGATCTGGAACCGGGCATGGTCATGTCGATTGAACCGGGGTTTTACAAAGCCGCCAGCTTCGGCATCCGCATAGAAAATGTCTTTGAGGTCGTCACAGAAGACAACGGTTTCCTCGCCTTCCGCAATATGACTTTTGTGCCAATTCAGACTGACATGCTGATTGTTGAAAACCTGACTCAGGCCGAACGGCACTGGTTAAATCAATATCATCGTCAAATCAGACAGATGCTTTCACCGCGATTGAGTGAGCCTGCAAAGGGGTGGCTGACAAAAGTGACGACTGCAATCTGAAACACGAAACGAACTATTGGCCGGGCTGTATACTGCTGTGCGGCGAAACGAATGGCAACGTTTCCAACTGTCAGAATACCAAACCAATGACGGTTCGCGTGTGGCGTAAGAATAATAAGATCTGCCGAGATCGCCGAAACGGGTGGTTTTGGTCACAATAAGGGTTGGTAAGGATGCCAGATTTATCAGAATATAGCCGGTTGGCCCGTGAAATCTCTGTCGATGCCGTGGCATTGGTGCCGGGTCCGAATTTCGACCGAGCCATGGGCAAGTCTTTCATGACCAACGAACGCCCCATCGTGGTTGTGATCCCCGCATCAGGAGAACCCGCTGCCGTTGTTCCAAATCTGGAACTTGGCTCGTGGGATCAATTAAGGTTCGAAGGAGCGGTATTCGATTGGCGGGATGAGGCGGGTTACAAAGGGGCTTTCACCGCTTTGGCGAACCACCTGAGCATCGCGTCCCTTGCAGTTGAAGGGCAGGTCATGCGTGTTTTTGTCTCTGACGCGCTGACCGAAGCTATGCCTGGGTTACAAATAACTGATGCGGAACACCAAATCTCGAACCTGCGACTGATCAAGTCCAGCAAGGATGTGGCCTCCATGCAAGCTGCGATCACCATCTCGGAACGTGCGCTTGAGCGGGTTATCGGAACGGTACACGCAGGTCAGACCGAGAAACAGATCGAACAGGATTTGATCCAGGCAATGTTTGCCGAAGGCGCCGATTCACTGGCCTTTACACCGATTGTGGTCGCTGCCGACAACTCGGCCCGACCACATGGGAAAGCGCGTATGGATTATCGGATTCAAACCGGCGATGCGCTGCTCTTTGACTTTGGCGCGCGCAAGGATGGATTTGTCGCGGATATCACGCGAACCTTTTTCGTTGGCGAAGTCTCAGATGAGGGCAAGGCTGTCTACGAAACTGTATTGCGAGCAAATCAGATGGGTCTGAACGTGTGTCGCCCCGGTGTGACGGCCCATGATATCGATGATGCTGTCATCGGCGTTCTTGAAGCATCCCCTTTCGCCAATCGCATCCGCACCAAGACAGGCCACGGATTGGGTCGGGATGTGCACGAGGCTCCATATATCATGCGCGGAAACAACCAGGTAATGCGCGCAGGCATGGTCTGGACCAACGAACCGGGTCTGTATGACCTAGGCAATTTCGGTGTCCGTATTGAAGATGACGTCTTGGTCACAGAAGACGGATGCCTATCACTGACCAGTTTCCCGAAAGAGCTTATTGTCCTGGGGGCGGGACGTCGATAACCGGGCTGTCCCAGCCAAACGGTTGGGGTCAGTGAATGGCAGCCAACATGATGCGGGTTGGATATGTCGCAAAGCACTGATTGTGAGGCATTGTCTTGGCAATCGCAGGGCACGGGTTCCCCTTCTGCCATGTCTTATCAAGTACAGGAAGTTGGGCTATTGTACCTAGCATTGCACCTACACATAACGCGTCTAAAGCGCCGGCAACCCGTTTCACATGGTTGTTGCGAATTACAGGCAAAAAGACGCGTTGACCACAAACCTGAAAGGTGACCCATGTCTTTCTCAAGCCGTTCTTCAATTTCACGACGCCGCTTCCTTGCCACGACAACCGCTGGTGCGGCGGCAATTACCCTGCACCCGTTTTCGGTGGCGGCGGCCAATAATCAGGCGCATCTGCGCATCATGGAAACCACCGACATCCATGTCCATGTGTTCCCTTATGATTATTATGCGGACAAACCCCGCGACACGGTGGGCCTGTCCCGCACAGCGTCGATCATCAACGAAATCCGATCAGAGGCGACAAACTCGCTTTTGGTGGATAACGGCGATTTCCTGCAAGGCAACCCGATGGGTGACTACATCGCTTATGAGCGCGGCATGAAGGACGGCGACAGTCATCCCATCATCACGGCCTTCAATACGGTCGGGTATGATGCCGCGACGCTGGGCAATCACGAGTTCAACTACGGTCTGGAATTCCTGAACAAGGCTTTGGCCGGTGCCGAGTTCCCTGTTGTTCTGGCCAACGTCGCCAAGGAAAAAGGTGCAAACCCGCGTGACGACAAGACCCTTGTTCAGGCCTATGCCATTCTCGACCGAGACATCGAGATGGGCGACGGCACCAAACATCCTATCAGGATCGGTGTCATCGGCTTTACCCCGCCACAAATCGTGAACTGGGACCGCAGGCACCTGGAGGGTAATGTTCAAGCCCGCGATATCGTCGAGACGGCTCAGGCCTATGTGCCCGAGATGAAGGAACAGGGATGTGACCTGATCATCGCCCTGTCGCATTCGGGGATCGGGGGTGCCGATCATGAAGACGGCATGGAAAACGCATCGGTGGTTCTGGCAGGTGTCGACGGGATCGACGCGCTGGTCACCGGCCACAATCACCTGGTTTTCCCGTCACCGACATTTGCTGACCGCCCCGGGATCGACGTGGAAAAAGGCACGCTGATGGGCAAACCTGCCGTCATGGGCGGTTTCTGGGGGTCGCATCTTGGCCTGCTGGACCTGCTTTTGGAACGGGACGGCAATGAATGGCGCGTCGTTACCACAACTTCCGAGGCGCGACCGATTTCCAAACGTAACGAAGATCGATCAATCACCGCTCTGGTCGAAGATGATCAGAAGGTTCTGGAATCGGTTGCGAAAGCTCATGACGAAACGCTGGCCTATGTTCGGCGCGCGGTCGGCAAGACCTCGGCCCCGCTGCACAGCTATTTTGCGTTGGTCGCGGATGATCCGTCTGTGCAGATCGTCTCAATCGCGCAGAAATGGTATGTCGAAGACATGCTGAAAGGCACCGAGCATGAAGGGCTGCCAATCCTGTCTGCGGCAGCACCGTTCAAGGCTGGTGGCCGAGGGGGTCCGGAGTATTACACCGATGTCCCGGTCGGGGACGTTGCCATCAAGAACGTGGCCGATCTGTACCTCTATCCAAACACGGTCCGCGCTGTTCGCGTGAACGGGGCGCAGGTGCGTGGCTGGCTGGAACGCTCGGCCGGTATGTTCAATCAGGTCGAAGCTGGGTCCAAGGATGCGATCCTTCTGAACCCCGAGTTCCCATCGTACAATTTCGACGTGATGGACGGTGTGACCTATCAGATCGACCTGTCGCAACCGTCGCGCTTTGGACCAAAGGGCGAAGAGGTGAACCCCGACGCAGCACGGATCGTGAACCTTGCCTTCAATGGCGCGCCTGTTACGGATGACATGGAGTTCATCATTGCCACCAACAATTACCGTGCATCCGGTGGTGGCGCGTTCCCGGGCGCAATGGGCGACACGATCGTGTTCGAAGCACCGGACACCAACCGCGACGTCATTGTGCGCTACATTGTCGAACAGGGCACAATCGATCCCAAAGCGGATGCCAATTGGTCGTTTTCGCCGCTGGCGGACACCACGGTGTTGTTCGAGACGGGTCCAAAAGCCCGCGACTATATGGGCGACGTCAAAGGTGTGGCAATCGAGGACGCCGGGGAAGGCGCCGACGGTTTCGCAGCCTTCCGCATTAAGCTCTGATCCAAAAGAAATGTCGCAACGATAACCTGACCCGCCACCTTGGTAACTCGGTGGCGGGTTTGCGCTGAACACCCGTACAGCTCGAAGGCACTGCCCCTGCAGAGTCAGATGCTACATTTTCAATTCGCGTTCCCGACAAGCGTCGTGGCGGCAGGTCATAGAACTTAGCGAACCGTTTGATCGCCAACTGAACTTCTGCGCTCCCAGTTCTGTCAAAGAAGCTGAATGGGTGAAGGCAGGGGCAAGTTGGTGAAATCTGTATTCAAGGATCTCGCGGCAAAGGGAGATTGAATATCCTATGGTAGGTAAAAAGTAGTCGCCTGCTGAACGGCATCTTGTTTCTCAGTTTTTTGCAAAGACCACGGACTGCGATCTGTAGAGCACAGCAACAAAAGGTCTTTCAGCTTCTGAACTACATTCGATACCATGAAAGACTCCGCTCTGTTGATTTTGAGTTCCTGTAATCCCGTCAGTTTGTTCAGTCTCATTTGTACCAGAGGCCGAATTGAAGATTTTGCCTTTCCCGTTACTTTCGTCAGCGTTTTAAGCCTGAGTGCATTTGGATATTACAACGCCATCGGCCAAACCCAAAATCCGTTGTACGCCGAGCACCATCGAACTCGTATTCGCAAACCGTACTTTGGAACCTTCGATGCTGTCCCGGCTAGCCCCGTTTCACAACAGCTGAGACTGACTGTTCCGACGCGTCAACTCTCGGCCTTGATCGCAGCAACCACAATGTCGATTGCGTGGTCCAGATCCGATTGCGAGATGGTCAGCGGCGGCGACAGTGTCAGAACGCATCCCTGACTGATCTTATAGCTCAAACCGGCCTCCAGACAGGCGTAGTAAATCCGTTCGGCACGCGCATTGCCCGGTATCTTTTCAACGCGATCATCAACGATTTCGACCCCGAACATCAAACCCCTACCCCGGATGTCTCCGACGGTGGGTACGTTCTGAAGTTCGTCCATCAGACGACCAATTGCGTGCTCACCCAGCATGGCCGACCGATGAACCAACCCCTCATCTTCGATGATCTGAAGTGTTGTCAAAGCGGCCTGCGCGGTGACCGGGTTCTTTTCGTGTGTGTAATGACCAATGGCAAAATCCCCGCAGACATCCAATTGTTTGCGGGCAACACAAGCGGCAATGGGCAGGATACCACCGCCAAGCGCTTTTCCAAGCGTCACAATGTCGGGAATGATCTCGTCATGTTCAAAGGCGAACATCCTGCCGGTTTTGCCAAGGCCGGTCGGGATTTCATCCATGATCAAAAGCGCGCCGTGACGATTGCACGCCTCGCGCACGGATTTCCAAAACCCCGGCGGTGGTACATAGGGCACCGCGCGCATCGGTTCGGCTATGACTGCGGCCACATCTCCTTCACGCTCCAGAACATATTCGACCATTTTCGCGCAGGCCAACCCGCAGGTTTCCGGTCCCGCGTGATTGTATGGGCAACGGTAGCAGGCGAAGGGCGCGACATGTTCAGTGCCCGACAAGAGGGGACCCGCGATATGACTGCGGAACGTCGCCTCGCCACCGACGCTTGCGGCGCCGAAGCCCGCACCGTGGAAGGCATCCCAGAAGCTGATTGTTTTGAACCGACCGGTCGCGGCACGCGCGATTTTGAGGGCAACCTCGTTGGCGTCAGAGCCGCCAGTGGTAAAGAGCATCTTCCCCAGATCGCCAGGCACGATATCTGCCAGTTTTTCTGCCAAATCCACTGCCGGGTCATTGGTAAAGCGGCGGGGTGCAAAAGGAAGATCATCAAGTTGCGCTTTGATGGCGGCTATCAGACGCGGGTGCCCATAGCCTATGTGGTGCACCGAGTTGCCATGGAAATCCATGTACCGGCGACCCTCCATATCCTCGATCCAGATCCCCTCGGCCTTTGCAATAGTGCTGACGCAGGGTGATGACAGAGATTGATGCAGGAACACATCCGCATCGCGTTTGAGCAGAGGTGCCGACTTCGGCCCCATGGACTTTCGCAACCATGCCTTGCGCGCTTCGGATGTGTTTGATTCCCCTTCCGTGTGGACAATCTGTGGCATGTCCGCTCCTCATTTCTGTCATCAAAAGATGCGGGCCCCAAAAGGCCCGCCAGTATCAGGGAGGATTTGAAGCGTCCTTCCCGTCTGTGGGGAAAGGACACAAGGTTTAGTTGGGCCAGGGCAGCGAATAGGTTTTGACGTTGGTGAAGAACTTCATCGCCTCGATAACGCCCTCTTTCACCCCGTTTCCGCTGTCCTTTATGCCGCCAAAGGGTGACATTTCAATGCGGTAACCCGGCTGTTCCCAGATGTTGCAGGTGCCGACATTCAACCCGTTGATAAAGGCGATGGCCCTGTTCAGGTCATTGGTGCATACCCCCGAAGACAGGCCGAACTCGGTCGAATTCGAGATCGCCATCACCTCTTCGTCGTTGTCTGGCACGCGCACGATCGGCACGATAGGACCGAAAGTTTCTTCCATCACCAGCTCGCTGTCATGGGGAACCTTGTCGACGACGATAGGCGGCAGCAATGCGCCCTGACGGCCCGGGTGATACAGGATTTCTGCACCCTCTTTCTCAGCCTGCAGAACGCGGTTCTCGAATATCTCCGCGGCTTTGTCGTGGATCACGCACCCCAGCTCGGTTTCGGGGTCTTGCGGATCGCCGAATTTGATCTTCTTGGCCTTCTCCAGAACCAGCGGCACAAACTTGTCGGCCACACTTTCCTGCACGAGGATGCGCTTGACAGCCGTACACCGCTGACCGGAGTTTCCGGTAGCCCCCGCCACTGCGATTGTTGCGGCTTTGTCCAAATCCGCATCGCTGAGGTCATTCAGAACGATCAGAGGATCATTGCCCCCAAGTTCCAGCGCCTGCCGCTTGTAGACGCCTTTTTCAGCGATCAACTTGCCCACCGGCACACCCCCGGTGAAGGTGATGATGTCGATATGTTCATTGGTGATCATCTCATCGCCAATGTCAGCCGGCCAGCCGGTCACCACCTGGAACATCTCGTGCGGCAGGCCTGCCTCGTAAAGTATGTCGGCCAATGTCAGCGCGGTCAGCGGCGTCAGTTCGGTAGGTTTGCAAACCATGCAATTATTAGTCGCAATCGATGGCGCGATTTTGTGGCTAACCATATTCAATGGGTGATTGAACGGAGTGATCGCACTGATTGCTTTCACCGGCTCTCGGGTGGTGAAAATCTTGCGGGCTTTGCCATTGTGGGTCAGATCGCAGGAAAAGATCTCGCCATCGTCCTTTAGCGCCTCAGCCGCCGCAAACTGATAAACATCCTGTGCGCGTTTGGTTTCGTAGATCGCATGCTGGTGGCAGATGCCCAGCTCCAACGTCAGCCATTTCGCAAGGTAATCGCGTTTCTCGCCGATCAGCTCGCCTGCGCGCTGCAAAATCTGGCTGCGCTCGTACCGGGTCAGTTTAGGTTTGTAATTCGCCGCGATTTCGAATGCCCTGCGTGCGTGTTCTGCGGTGCCAGCGGGAACATGGCCCACGACCTCGTTGGTGTACGGGTAAAGAACAGGAATGGTTTCATCGGTAAAGACGATTTCGCCACCGATCCGCATTCCTTCGTTACGTACTTCGATTTTCGACATGGTCTGGTCTTTCATGGCTTACTGTGCCGCCGCTGTAGTTGCGTAGAAAAAGGCATCAAAGTTGCGCAGCACGGGTTGGTTTGGCAGGTCGATGACACGGTTCACGATGAAGGGAACTTCTTGTTCCGTCAAACCACCATGGCTGCGCAGGGGCTCTTTGAGCGCTGCCAGATCGTGGCGATGCTCGGACGTTCCGATGCAAATGTTTTCGCCAGAAACCATCACAATGTCGCCAATCCGATCACCGGGCAATTCGAACCGTTCAATGGCCTGAGCCTTGGTCAGCACATGGGTGATCCCTTCGGTCGCCTTGAGTTTGGCAATGATGTCGCTCTGATCCGCGCCATCCGGCAGGTAAGCGGTCGCGAACGAACCCAGTGCCCCATGATGCACGACATAGGGGTCAGTGATCGGAAGGATGACCCGTGCCGCATCCTTGCCCAGCCATTCGTCCATCAGGTCCTGCACATAGACGACCGAAGGGGATCCATCTGCCAAGTGCTTAGGCTTCATGCCATGATCAGCCGTCACCACGATGGCGGCCCCCAATGCGTCCAACTCGCCCAGATAGCGGTCAAACATGGCGTAAAAATCCAATGCGCCCTTTTGATCGGGTGCAAACTTGTGCTGGATATAGTCGGTGGTCGACAAATACATGACGTCGGGCTTGAACTCTTTCAGCAGCTTGACGCCAGCAGCAAAAACGAATTCCGACAGCTCGGCCGAGTATACCTCGGGCACATCCATGCCCAGCCACTTGCTGGCATTGTCGATGCCATGTTCCTCAAGCGTCGTTTCACCCGAACGCTCAGAAGAGAATGCAACCGCCCTGCCCTCGTCAAACTTCAGCCCGGCACCAAGCAGCGCGCGAAGTTTGTCCTTGGCGGTTACCATCGCCACTCGGAAACCTGCATCATAGAACTGCGAGAAGATGGTCGGCGCGCGCAGGAAGCGGACATCGTTCATCATCACCTCTTCACCGGTGTCGGGATCGATAAGGTAGTTGCCGCAGATTCCATGCACGATCGGCGGACGCCCGGTGGCAATCGAAAGATTGTTGGGGTTGGTGAACGACGGAATAACAGAATGCGCCAGACGGTCTGTACCTTCCTCCCGCATCCGTTTGAGGTTGGGCATCAGCCCTTTCGCAATCGCCACGTCGAGGTATTCTGGTTCACATCCATCAAGGCAGATGGCAATTGCGGGCACTTTGGGCGTCGGGTAGACGCGCTCATTTGCTTCGACAGGGGTTTGAATGGTCATCTGTGTTTTCCTTGATTTTTATGCGGCCAACTTGGCGCGTTCTTCCAGTGCCCGGAGAGGAGGCGCAGCGCTTGTCACGCCCATTTCTTCCAGAGATTCTTTTGCAGCGATCACAACTTTACGCATGACATCTTCGTCCATCTGGCCGATGCAACCGACGCGGAAACTGTCGACGACAGTCAGTTTGCCCGGGTAGATAATGAACCCTTTTTCCTTCATCCGGTTGTAGAACTGATCGAAAACGAAATTCTCATCAGCCGGGCAGAAGAAGGTGACGATGATCGGGCTCAACCAACGATTATCCAGCAGCGTCTCGAAACCCAGTTCCCGCATGCCCGCGACCATGACGTCCCGGTTGCGGGTATAGCGGGCACCGCGACCTGCAACACCGCCTTCGGCAGTGTGCGCCCGAAGTGCCTCGATGAAAGCCGCAACCACATGCGTCGGCGGGGTAAACCGCCACTGTCCCGTTTTGTTCATATGCGCCCACTGCGCATACACATCCAGAGACAGCGAATGACTGTTGCCTTTTGCGGCTTCCAGCTCGGTCTTGCGCGCCACGATGAACCCGAAACCCGGAACGCCTTCGATGCATTTGTTCGCTGAAGACACCATGGCCTCGTAACGGATTTCAGTGGGTTTGAGCTCAATCGCTCCAAATGCGGACATCGAGTCGATCAAAAGCTTGCGCCCGGCGGCATATGTGACTTCTGAAATCTCCTCGACCGGGTTCAGGATGCCCGAGCTGGTTTCGCAATGAATGGCGACGACATGCGTGATGACCGGGTCATCCGCGAGAATGCGCGCCACCTCGTCACCCCTTGGCGGCAGGTAATCGCCCTTGTCCAATACGACATGATCACGACCCAGATACTGCAGCGTCTGGGCCGAACGCTGCCCATAAGCACCATTGGCCAACACCAGCGCCTTTCCGTCCCGCGGAATAAAGGATGCCAACATCGCCTCGACAGAAAACGATCCGCTGCCCTGCATCGGCACACAATCAAATTCGTCAGCGCCCTCGCCAAGCAGGTTCAGCAGGCTTGACCGCA
Organism: Ruegeria sp. L11; assembly: GCF_056531755.1. Classification (NCBI taxonomy): domain Bacteria; kingdom Pseudomonadati; phylum Pseudomonadota; class Alphaproteobacteria; order Rhodobacterales; family Roseobacteraceae; genus Ruegeria; species Ruegeria sp. L11. Next base: position 1,247 of record NZ_JBQFMI010000015.1, on the reverse strand, counting down.
CCTCCCGCGTCATGGCGCGGAAATCATCGTCCCAGCTACCCCAGTCACGTAACATTGCCTCTTTGACCGCGTAGGACGTTGTCAAAGGACCGGGCGTCAAAAGGTAGGGTTCACCAAGGCGCGGTTGCTCTAATTTTGGTTTGGATGGCGTCATTACCAGGCTCCAGAACAGCGTTTTCAGGAACACAATTGCAGCAACGCTTGCTATATGTGAAATTGCAATTATCAATCTAATCATAAGCGCAACCTATGAACGCATCTACAGGGAACTGCCATGCGACACAGCCAGTTGAAAGCCTTTCATTACGTGGCCAAACATGGGGGATTTTCCCGTGCGGCAGAGGCTTTGTATCTGACCCAGCCAGCGATTTCCGAGCAGGTCCGAAAACTGGAACAGGATCACGACCTGCTGCTGTTCCAGCGTGAACGAAAACGCGTGAACCTGACGCCCGAAGGCGAACAGCTTTACAGATTCACAAAACAATATTTCGAGATCGAAGATCAGATTGAGGATTACCTCTCTGAAACCAAAGCCGCGATCGATGGTGAATTAAGGATTATTGCCGATTCAGCGCATCACATGACGTCTTTTCTAGGTTCGTTCCAAAAGAAATATCCGAAAATCACGATCACTGTGCGATCCGGCAACACCGAAGAAATCCTGGAAGAGCTTCGGTCTTACAATGCGGAAATCGGTGTTGTTGGCAGCCTGTCTCCTGGCAAGGACATGGACGTATTGAATTTGGGATCCACTGAAATTGTGGCCTTTGCTGCCCGGGGCGTGCTGTTGGCATCCAAACCCACCCTGACCTTGGAGGAGCTTGCCGAGTTGCCCCTGATTTTCAGAGAGCACGGGTCAAAAACACGCGAGAAACTGGAAGAAGCCGCCGAGAAACAAGGTATCAGGTTAAACCCGGCGATTGTTGCTGAAGGCCGAGAGGCCGTTCGCGAACTTGTTGCCTCGGGTGCAGGTATCGGTTTTGTTTCTCAGGCGGAATATGGGCACGATGATCGATTGCGGCAAATCAAATTAAAGGGCGTGAATCTGCAAATGGGTGAGAGCATGATTTCCCTTTCCCAGCGTCGTGACGTCAAGATCATACGTGCGTTTATGGACTTTGCTGAGCGGGTGCATAAGAAGAAGGAAACCCCCGCGGATATGTGATCTGCGGGGATATTGAGTTTTTTTTGTGGATTACCTGCTGCGCCAGGCCTGTGTGCGGGCCAGGATGCCTTTTGATGCCATC
>NZ_JBQFMI010000014.1:0-78886 GCF_056531755.1 Ruegeria sp. L11 | reverse complement strand
CTGAGAAAAGAAGAAATCCAAACCGATCAGCAGGAGCAAAAAGTAGCTTAAATTACACCGAAATCTGTCCAAACATTGGGGAGTTGCTCAGATCATGAACTGAAAATGATCTGTGACCGCCTCAACGCGACGCCCAGAAAATGTCTGGGGTGGAAGACGCCAGCAGAGGTGTTTCGGGAAAAGATACTGGAGGAAATGCAATGACGCCCCTACCCTGACACCCAACAGGAGTCGCGCTTCAGGTGTCGCTCACAATCGACCGCCTGAGAATCGCGGCACAACTACCACTCGTTTCCGAGCGAAATTGCTTCAGTTCAGGCACTGCGGGTTCTGCATCGTTCGAGCAACAATTAACCCGCTTTCTAACGCTTCCATGCACCTTTCGCGGACTTCTCCGGCAAAATCTTTGTCTTGCATGTCCTGCGCCAACTGCTTGAGGTTGTCGAGCTCGGCCTTAAGCGCTTCCTCCTCGTCGGCAAGCGCAGTCGCCGTGTCCAGCTTTTTTCGAGCTGTGTACGCAGCGAGAACGATGCCAACGGAACCTACAATCTTTGCCGCACCCTGTGAAAGAGTCGCGGCCTCAGTGCTTAGAGCATAGGCGTCGTCCCCAGCCGCACTGAGTACCACGCCGACACGATTGATACCCACGTCAGTAGCTACTTCCATCGCTTCAGGTGCCTGAACGGCCGTTAGTGCGTCGGCCACCATAAAGACGCCCGCCGTCGTCACTGACGCGACTAAGAGAGGACCCGTTGCGATGCCGCCGGCGGCAAAGGTGAAACCGATTGCTATCAACGCATTCAGTGTCGCAAGATAGGCATTGAGCTGCGCGCGATCGGCCAGAACGGATGTATCAGCATAGGTCTTCTCAAGCTTGGCAATCTCTGCCAAGAGATCTTGAGCCCGGCCTGGAGCTGTTGTGATGGCCCAACCGCCGGCACCTTGTTTGGCATCAGCCGCAGTAATGATCATCTGATCGATTGCGCTACAGGTTACGTTGGTGTCTTGCGCCAACAAGCGAAATGGGCAAAGTGCAAGAGTAGCTGTACTGGCTACAAAACTCCGGCGGTTTATCATTCCGTCGTTTTGAGACATTGGAAATTTCCCCTATTGTTAATATGGGCTGTAATTCATTGATTTTGATCGCGAAAGTAGTGAGGTCAAGCCGCGGATCGAAGACCGGATCATTCCTGATGACCTGCCCCCCTTTGTGCTCTCTCATTTGACTCCGTAGGTGAAAGTGTTGTTCATCAAGACTGCAATCTTATTTCTGGTAATCTCAAAAGATGATCGTGCGGACTGCCTCTCCAAAAAAGAGATTGCGCTGTCCCTATCGAAATTTTCCTCGAATAATTCTGAACAAAGGACTGAATGACAATTGAATATCTGACGCTTGAACTCGAGTCGAGCCCACGCCAATAAACTATCAGAATCCACTTCGGCACTTGCCGATACTACTTTGACTTTTGAGTTTTTAACTGCTTTACCCCAAATTCGCGCCAACTCATCCAACATGCTTTCAGATTCATCTTCTGGAATCCTCTGCAGAAAGGACTTAACTTCAGTCAATAAACTCTGATCCAAATTAATACTAAATTTACCGACGTCAGCATTAGCAACATAGGATAAATTTGGGACCAAGAAAGTCGCGAGAAAGCTTTCCAGCTCAAATTTCTGTAAATTGCAACCTCCAGCCACATTCAACTGGGCCACAATTGGCAGGTACACCTCTTCAGTTCCGGATAGCTCGTCAAATCGCCAAACATAGATATTCTTACCGTACGATCCTCTAATGAGGTCCGGTGTCGATCCTCTATTGAGGTCTCTTGAGACGCCATACGAAAGCAAAGGCCGACGCGCAAATTCAGAAACCACACCAAACGATGCTAACTCTTCGTCCGCATGTTCTTCAAATACCGATATCGCTAGTTCGCGAATCACGGAGTTCCCATCGTTGAGATTGTACGACGTATTCAGAGCCTGCCAATCATCCAAAGCTGTGGGAAGAAGCGAAATTTCTCCGAAAACCGTTGCTCCTGGAGTGCCATAATACAAATCTTCGTCAGTAGTCAGTAGATCTTTGGCAATCGATATTTTGGCATTTTCCTCAGATATTTTGTCCGCCTCGAAGTTCCCATCTAGGACACGCCTCGCTAAGCGAGCCCGACGACTCCTTACGTCTTCCATAGCCTCTCGCCACTCGAAGTACGCGTTACAGGTTTGGAGGCTTTCGAAGGGATCATGCAGTCTTGTATTCGTTATTGCCAACCTCGGCCCGAGAACAAACGCGGTTCCACATTCCTGATTGTAAAAAACCAAACTCCCCGAATGTTCACTGGGAGGTCTGACTGGAGCAACCGAACAATGCTTAGGAGGCGCTAACAAGTACGTCTCTGCCAAAGAGGGGCCGACAACTAAGAACGGCGGCAGGCTCATTAATAGCCTAGTGATCATATTACAAAGCTTCACGACAATAATCACTCAATTCGTGCAAGGAATGGAGAACGTGAAAGTGACTTTAGGGACGCCCAAAGTGCTTCAGACTCCGGCCTTGCAGGCAATTTCACTTCACGCAATTCCTCCAAATAAATAGCTGGACGGACAGAAACCGAGTTAAAGTCCTGAAGATTTAGACGCTTCCGTGCTTCCAGTGACCTATAAAGACGCTCGCAATTGCCTGCATTAAACTTTAGAAAGAGTTCCACTAAGTGCGCCCGCTCAATTTCAGTGCGCTCCCCGAAGCGACAAAAATCAAGAAAGGCCGCGCGTCTGCAGTTTGCGCCGCTGATAAGTGTTTCGGCAGATCGCCAATTTCCAGTGCTTCGGTTTAAGGATGATATATTTTCGTTACTCGTTACGCTTTGCGAAGCTCTGATGAAGACACCAAGCGCGGCCGCCTGTGTCTCGCCAATTTCCAGATAAGTATCAGGGTTGTCGGCGACGGCGCGAAATACGACACCTTCACAAAATATGTCAAACTGACTTTGATTCAGAATAACAAAAGAAGCAGACCTTCTATCTGCAGAAACTCTCGAAACTGTTCGAACGTCCACGTCCTCTATGATTGCCTCATCGCTATACACCTCGGGCTTGAGAGCGGGTGTGCATCCAAAAAGCGTTAACAGAGTGAGGATCCAGCAGTATCGCCACATATAGCTATCTTTCTCTAATTAACTGTAAGAGACGAGGTCGAATTCCGCGACAGTCGAAATACCTCTGCAATCCTATGGCGAGTGTAGGTTCTCGCCCCCGAATCCAGAGCAGCCTCCCATCTCTCCCAGTAGACACTTGAACAAAAATTGCCGGTATATTGTCGGTGAACCTAGGTTCAAATCGATGACTCACCATTGTTTTCGAAAGTGATTGTTCTCCAATTGATTCTACAAGGGCCGTGGTTCCTGTGAAGAAGAACTCGTCTCCGCGCGCCCTCAAATATACCTGTACCCTTCTTGTACACTGAGATGTGCATTTCCTATCTGTTTTTTCCGTATGAATATTTATCGTACATCCATATAAGTCTATACGTCCTTCATTTGCTGCCAAGACGGAGAAGAACTTCTCACTTTCCGCGTTTGCTTTAGCGGGCGCAATAAGCGCAACAAGCATCAAGAGTACAAACAAATGACTAATCGAATTCGGCATGAACAATATCCTGCTTCAAATCCGAACTCCGATCCCTTTTCTGCGACCACTCAACCTCGAAGTCATTCGCCGTCAAAGGGATATCCTGAACCAACATGAATGAAACGCGTTTATATTGCAATTCTGCGAATGACGTTATGCCTGCCAACACAGCCATTTGCAGTGAGCCACTGCAGGCATCTTGGATTTCGATTAAGAGGTGAATCTTCTTGAAAGTGCAGTCAAGACGAACAGCATTCATGGTCGCAGACTGCGCTCCACCTACGAGAAATAATGCGTTGGTCGGGTTTGCACAATCCATTTGACGAAAGGAGATGGTAGCAAGCCCAACGGCTCGCTCAGCCTCATTTGATGTCAACGCTCGATACACTCGCGCGAATTCGGTAGCCTGTTCGAGGGAAGCAGCACTAATTTCTGAAAGTCTAATCTTAGCCTTTCGTGATGAGAGCGCGTTTATTGCCTCGCACTGGTACTTGGAATTTCTGAGCGGACGAATCTCTGCGCGAATAGAGATATCGGCTGCTGACGCAGGAGGGGCTTCCGCAGTTACTTTGCAATTCTCTACGCTTAGATTGAATCCAGCAAGGTCGCAGGGTTCCTGTGTCTTTAAATCAGCAGCGTGACTGCTGACTGGTGCCATATTGGACGCCAAAACAATTATCCACAGCGCCGATTGTATGGCGCTTGGAAAACTCATTGGGATACCGGCTCAAAAACCAAGTCAGCCGTTAGCGTGATTGGGTTTCCTGACTCGAAAACCTCAGTCGATTGAACGCCTAAGGACTGAACAAATTGCTGTCTAGTGTTGGACCCACCAAAAATCTTGTGCGCTACGTCCAGTACTGCGGCGCCAACTTGACAGTACACGTTTGGACACTTCCTTAAGTTCTCAGCTGCCACCGGAGCGCCGGCAGTTGCAGGCGCGGGGTTTTGCTTAGGGTCTACACCCACGTACTCAGGATTTAGGAAACTCAGAGCTCTTTGGATAACCCTATCGCGCATCGCACTTTCAAGGGCGTCTATTTGATCTTGCGTCAGAACTCCAAGCGTGTTCTCTACCGAAACCTTTAGGATGCTTTCCGCCTCAAGTGTCTCAGAAATTGATTTGGAGGTAGAGGTGCGAAAGAAACCGTTTCTGGAGGTCGTTTCAACCACCAACTCGTAAAACTTATTATAATCCATCTCCACATTTATTCGAGCAGTGGCGATCGTACTATAGTCAACGTATGCCTTTGCGACTATGTTTGCCGAAAGTGCCTTGGCAATTCCAGATAAATCACTTGGCGACGGAACTGAAAACCCAAAGGCCTTGCAGGCAGCAACACTGTCTAATTCTAATTTCGCGGCAGCTGCATTTGTGAATTTTATTGCATCACTAGACTCATCGACGTTTAGCCCTGGCACCACTAGTCGCGCTCGACCCGACACCTCATAGTCGTTGGTTGCCGTTGCGTCGGCGGCGTGAAGCGATCCACCAATGATCGGCATCGCTACAAAGCTGATTCCATTACCAGAATTTAATTCACTTAGCGCTGCAACGTCTTCGTTAACAGTTGATTTCAAGGTGGCAGCTATCGTCGCTCCTGCTTCGGACCGAAGCTCCGCAAGCAATGATTTAGCTTCTGCCAACTTGGCTGGATCGATTGTAGCGCTTGATAGCTGGGCTTTAGTGCCTTGCATCTCGCTAAGTCGCTTCCTCATTTCAGCTGTTGACTTGGTAAGGCTCTCAATGAGACTGTTGAGCGCGTTGCTCTTTCGGATAGCGGCAGAATGCTCTCGTTCCGCTTTTGTCATCTGCGTCTGCAGATTCAAGCAAACGAAGCTTGTATCCGCCCCATCGGGACATTCCGTCGCAAATTGGCTCTCATTTTCTGCTTTCTGATCCGCTAGCTCGGAGACTGACGCATTTAATGCGGTTTGGGCTAACTCGAAAGCGCTCAGCTTTTCTTCGCTTTGGTCGATCTCACTTACAAGCACCGACATCGCGTTTGTCAATCTTTTGGATTCCTGTTCTCGTTCCTCAACAGATCCAAAGGTACCCATACTTGCGTCGAGTATCTCTACAATTGAATTACAAGTTGCCTGAGAGACCGATATTGTAGCCCCGGAAACGGCCAGTTTGCCCACACCTGACGGGATCACGTACCCTGAGGAACACTCCTTGTCGAACAAGACCAAGCTATTTGATGAACTCAGGTCTGCATTGCTGCAGGTCTTGAAGAGTTCCGGAGGACCGGCATGCGCATAGCCCACCACCGTGAAGGAAATCAGTGAAGCTGCCAAAAGTTTCATAGACTAGTCCTCTTTGACCTGCTCTTGAGAAATGCGAAAATTGAAACCATACAACACGCCGGTCGGGGATAATTCTCGAACTGCGGCGTTTTCAATGACGCGCTCGGTCTCCTCCGGCGTCAGTTCAGCGGTTCCACTCGTACGCGACACTTCTACCCATGCGCTTGCTATCGACGTCCAAGCCGAAACTCCTTCATCGATATCAATCAACGTGTTGCCGACCGGGCCAGCGAAGCAGAGATTCTTACTTCCCGATGGTCCAATAAGCCAACCGCTTTGGTCGGTACCTGCCTCGGTTGCCGCAACGCCTATCAAGAAAGAGAAACCACCTACATCATTCAAATACTCATCGACTAGCTCTGACCTACTAAAGAACTCATTTATCCTGCTAATTCTCCTACGTAGGCAACCGATATCGAGCCTCCAAGAAGTCGCTACTCGGTCGTATGTCCGCAGACGCAAGTTAAACTCTACCTGATAGTCCTCTGCCAAAAGATGCGCGCAAACAGTTGCCTGGTCCGAACTAACAAATGTTAAGCGCCCCGTGCCCGAGTAGTTAGCTATCTGCTGAGCGTCATTGAGATCAAAAAAACTGGAGAGAGCATTTCGAAGGAAGGCCTCGTCTCTGGATTGAAGCTTTTCAGAGAACTTTGGCACATCAACGCTTGTATCTAGCTGGATTAACTCCGGGAAATGAAATGTCTCGTTTGCATCAATTGAAAAGACAACATCATTTCCAGAAGGCAGCGCAGTACGTAACAGCGAAAGCCACTCTTTTCCTAGACCCTCTTCATCTCTACTCTCCGACAGCAAGAACTCTAACGTGAAGGGGCTAACTGCGTTTTCGAATATTGCTTCCGGGTCGCCTTCGGAAATCTCCACCAAAGCAATGCACTTTTCGACCTCTTCATCTCTCGATGCCGGCCCAGACATTTGTATGACAGCCGATCTCGTTCGAGAAGCGACGTCGACAAGAAGATTTTCGCTCGACAGCGCATCTTCGATCGTAGTCCTCAATTTCAATGCCGTGGCGTCTTGGGATGAAGCAGGCGTAACAGCTGCCATCGCCATTGCAAAAGTACCTGCGAAGAAATGGGAGTACCGATTCAAGAGCGCTACCATCTACTGTGCTGCCAAGCTTGAGTTCCAAGGAACAAGAATCCACGAACGCAGACGCGTTTCAGCATTGCCTGAGAAAGATTGGACGATAACGTCCAAGGCCTGTTGCCGTTGCGTGGTATTCTGCAGAACTCTTACGTCATATGCTTGGTCGAAGCAGCGCGTGCGCCGTCCAATGCCAAGGAAACCACCGCTTCTTCGGCAGACCTGCCTCGTCCTCTTGATGGTCGTGTAGCTTTCTACGTCTGCGACTTCAGGTAGCTCAATCGGTCTGCCGCGCGATTTCGTTGCAGTCTGGAGGAATTGGTTCGCCATATCCATTAAGACCGTTTGAATGAAAGAAGCTTCAATACCTTCCACACCAGACTGTGAGAGTGAGTTTCTTAGATCATCATCAATGTTCACCTGAATCGTATCTGAACTACGTTCTGTAAAAAACTTATCGGCCAGAGAGGCGGCATAATATGTTCCACGTCTCTCGCTCACTAACGACTCAAACGCGACACGAGCGTAATCTCTATTGATAGAAACCGAATAGCTTCCAAAGGTCTTCAATGCGAGGCTCCAATTCAAGCTTGGTACGAGAAAACTCGCAGGGTTATTTTCAGAGTTTCTTTTATATCCACAGTAGCCCGCTTTATTTAAGGTTATTGAGCCGGTTAGTGCCCCGCCACCAAACTCCACCGTGTTGAGGTTTGAGCTCCGTACAGCTCGCGCAGTTGGGAAGAAAATGGGAACGGCGTTCTCATCAGTCAGAGTTGAAGCGTCAGAAATGGGTGTTAACCCACTCACTGTATAGTCAATATACGGAACGCGGCGATCATTTTCATAAAGACCAAAAATCTCTAGTTCCTCAATCGGAACAACTTCTTCAAAAGATAAAAGCGCTGCAGCTGTTGGTAAAGGCAGGAAGTTCCACTGGTCGCCAGGATTGGACTCCTGATACTTTCTTACCTCTCCCGCCCAGTCTTGACCAAGCGCTACAGCAATTCTTGCGCCAAACACCTCGTACTCGTTGTCGAGCGCCTCTCCCGCAATTTCGCCCGCTACGCCTAAAGCCGCCCTCCGTTCAGCAACTTGCGACACGTCCACTTCTCCGGTCGCGATCCCTTTCGCGAGTTTCGCCTTCTCAGATCGAACGATATCCATCGCTTCCAAGAGCTCACCTAGAGCAATGCACTCATTGTCGGATATTGCTGTAAATGATGCGGCAAGTTCCGATGTTATCTCGTCCGGTGGCCCGACGTAGACGGTGCCACACTCGTCTGACGGGTAAATCCGACTTGTCGAGTCTTCCGGCACTTTGACCTGACGAGGATTAAGTTTACAGCCCGTGTCTTGCAGAAGTGTCGTCGGAGCGGTCAGAAATGGATCAGCCGCTTCGACGTTTTTCGTGCTGGACAAAATTAATACTGAAGCTGAAACGAAACAAATGAATGTTTTGAAAAATGTTTGGTCGGCATCAGAAAATCGTAACATAGCTCAATGTTCCTAAATTGATTTTCAACTTACAAGGTAACCAGAAGTCATCGTCCAATCAATAGAGTTGAAAGTCACCCTCCTACTGGACGGTCATGCTTTGGGGTCATCATTCCTTTTGAAATGGACGCGAAGGAATGTGATTCTGCTCAATATGCAGACCAGACTGGATCAATATGGCCAAGGTATAGCTTCAGTATTAAGCTTGTTAGTATGCTCTGGAGCCGTGACTTGCTCCAACGCTATTCCCAGTATTGGCAAGACCTGGGTTCAGCCTCGAATAAGTTTGACCCAGACTTCCAGCATACTCTTTTTTCCTAATCACCGTAGACACACGCTACAGGCGTATCAGCCTTGGATTGGTTGACCGGCGTAACGTGGATATCCGTTTTTGGGATACGAGATACCAGCAAGCATTGTATGTGAAGGTCGCATCTCAGTAGGTGGTGAGAAGTTCTATTTTCTGGTTCAGTGCATCAAATATGTCATCCCGCGCACTCTTAGCAGCGACGGAGTCAAGCTGAGAAGCCAAGATCATGATCTCGCCCAGAGTCCTGGTCAAGGGTTGATAGTCGATTTCACTATCTATCCGATCTAGCTCCCAAATGATTGACAACGTAGTTCTTTCCTTGAAGGCTGGCGATATTCGCAACATATCTGTATCATTCAAAAGTGTGTTTAAGATGATACTGTAGTTTTCTTCGTTCATGCCTCTCTGCAACATCTCCATGGCAAACTCCAAGCGAATTGCACCTTGGTTTTCCAGCTGTTCAATAAGTGAATTTCGTTCAAATCTCGCCTGAGATTTTTCTGAATACTGCGCGTACGCAAACCCAACCAATCCAACAACTATCGTAGACATCGCCCAAAGTGTGAATGGTTGGTTCAGCTGTTTCCAAACTTTTGTCTTTCCAGTTTGAATAACATTTTCTTCGAGTTTAGCACGTACTTCTTGGCGGAAGACTTCTTCGGCGTGAAGGCGATCTTTTTGATCTTCTGATAGTTCAATCATCTTAAAGGACCCTTGTTTTCTGGAACTGTGCCTCGGATATCCCAAAACATGCAGGCCCGCCGCAGCTGCGTTAATACCCCGGCGCATCGGAGCATTGTCCGTCGTCAGACATGTTGAGCCTTGGCAGCGCGGTCGCGGATTTCGCCTTGTCGACTGACACTGGTCTCCAAATCTGTATTGAAAACTAAAAGAACCACCCCGAATTCTTGGAATCAATTTTTTTGAACTGGTTTAGGTACTAAGGCCAGCCAACTGGGAACAAAACTCACAGCGCTCGAGGTCCGAGTGCCGCGACCTGAGATATCATATTTCATAAGTCGATCCACGATTGATGTCATGATCCTTATCCTGCCCGCACTCGTCCTCGATCTCCAATGTCTCACGTGGCTTGTTCAACACGCCTTCCAGCCGATCACGGATTAACGATTTGTCCGCGCCTTCATCGCCCTCATCCATTCCAACCTCTTCCGACCGGCCCAGAGTTTCACGCAGCCGCTCATTGACGTGCCGCAAGTTCGAGGGTTCTTCGACACTCAGCCCACCGACCTCTGGTTCCTCGCGCCCAACAATTCGCGCTAACCGGTCTCGAATATCACCGCCGCCACGATCTGCACTCCGGTCCCTGCTAGCTGCTGCTCGAAGCGCAGCCAGACCGGCCGACACGCGCCCCTGCCCGGCCTCACGCTCGGCCCCATAAGTGTCCCGCGCCAGCTCCAGACGTTCCCGCATGTCGACAAAGAGCGCCCGCACCTGGCGGGCCGCATGAACCGCCCTGCCCCGCTCGGTGACAGGGTCATAGTCGCGGCCCTCACGCTCGGCCGCACGCATCTCGCGGCGTTCCATCGCATTGGCCACCGGTCCCAACTTGACCTCCGGATCACGGTCCAGCTCCTCGGCCTTCAGCGCGTCGCCCTGGCTCAGAGCCTCCTCACGCTGCGCTTCCAATGACCGGTGATCGACGCGCTCCACCTCCCCCACCCGTTCAAGCGCGTGGTTCTGCAATTCAGCCCAGACACCGCGCATCTGCTCGATCTCAACGCCCCCGGTCTTCGCGGAATCGAGAACACGGGTCTTGGCCGTGAACCCCTCCGGTTCCAGCTTCCGGGTGGTGGTCAGAACATGGGCATGGTGATTGCGCTGATCCCCTTCCCGGTGCGGCGCGTGGATCGCCACATCCACCGCTACGCCGTAGCGGCTGACAAGTTCCTCGGCAAACCGGCGGGTGATCTGCGACCGGTCCTCGGCGCTGATCTCGGACGGCAGGGCCAGCTCCCACTCGCGGGCGGTGACGGAGTTGCGGCGGGTCTCGCTCTCTTCGGCAGCGTTCCAGAGCGCCGCCCGATCCTGCGCCCAGGACGGCGCATGTTCGGGCGTCAGAATGAAGGTCTCTTCAATGCCACGCTTGGCGGTGTAGTCATGCATCCGCCCCTCGCGTTGGCACTCGATGCGCTCCCCCGCACGGTACGCCGCCGCCGCGGTCGAAGACCGTCCCGCGCTGCGTTTGATCGTCTTCACGGAGAGGTGGTAGCTGGCCATGCCCCATACCCTGCTCCGTGAAGCGAAGAATGCTGATGCGCACCGCTACTGACCCAGGCCCATGTTCCGGCATGGTCCAGCGGGCCAGTAGCCTTTTTCCCGCAGGCCCGACCCCCATGAGGCTGGGGACGGAGGGAAAAAGACAGCCCGGACGAAGGGGTGCCAAGAACCACTGAGGCGCAGGCTTGCCGATGCGTTCCACCAATATCCCTAGCCTTATGGGGGGCGGGAGATTGGCGGCACACATCGGCGGTTTGCCTGGGGCAAACCCGGCGGAGATCAGGGACGGTGTGCCCGTTGGCACTAGCAGCCCCACAGATCGACGCCATCCGGAACGGCAGCCCCGAAAACAGACCAGCCCCCACCATGGGGCAGCGGTCGCGATTTTGGAACTGCCGTTCCGGCCGCGATCCAACCGCGCAGGTTGGCATGGGATGGTTTGGAAGGGGCAGCACGTCCTTCCATGTCGATGCGCTTCGCATCGAAGGGGGTGGCCATCGGCCGGGGCGTTGCCCCAGAGAGATCGCACGCAAATCTTGGAGCCACAGGCGGAGAGTTTGCATAAGTGCGCCCTTGTCCTTTACAGGCCTACGGGTACGCGCAAAGGACGAGTTTATCAATACATGATTCAACCTTAGATTATTTTCCAAGCAAGAGCAGTGATATGGCAGAGACAGAACTCGAACGCGCCGAGAAACGGTTTGCCCAGGCCAAGGCCCGCCTTCAGGCCGTGCGCAACCGGGAAGCCACCAGACAACGCAAGCTGGATACACGGCGCAAGGTGATACTGGGCGGGGCGCTCATGGATCTGGCCGAACGTGATGCAAGTGCTGCGGCAATGATGGAACGGTTGATCCGGAACCTCGCGCGGGACCAGGACCGCAAAGCCTTTGCAGATTCCGATACCCCCTCCCCGGCTCCGGCATCCGCTTCAGAACATCCGAATGGTCACCGATGAGTTGGGCGTTCACTGCGTTTCGCCTTCTGGCCGGTATCGGGTTGATCGTATGGACGGCTCCGTTCGTACTGTTTCTCGCCGCCGTCTATCTGCTTATTGCCACTTTGATCGGGACAGTCGTTCTGGCTCTCATCCTGTGAACCGGCATGCAAAATTGACCCCTGTACTGGGGTCAATTTTGCATGCCGGTTCACAGATCACACGAGTTGATCACCTTCGAAGAAGGTCGGACGGTGCGGAATCTGGATAGCTTTCAGGCGGTTCAGGTCCAAGAAATTGCCAAAGACTTCAATTTGGATGCTGAAGGGATCCGTGAAGAACTCGGGCTCAGCCCGGATCAAAAAGTGTGGATTAGGTATCTCTGAGTTTAGGCCACATGCGCCGTTTGATTTGCAATGATGCGGACGGGTGCAAGTTTCACATAATTTCGCCTACGCGCCATTTGGTGGCTGACTTGCAAGCTTCAAGTTAGGTTGAAGCGGATGCGAGTTTCGAAATTGTTTTGCATGTGTGCCGCAAAACAGGATTAGGCATGATTTATTTGAAAGGCTGCCACTTCTCGAAAAAAGCGGTTTTTACGCTGTCTACTTCCAATTCCGATATACAGTGTCTTACTGAAGCCTAGAGGAGATTAAAGAATCCAATTCTCAGTATCTCAGCAAAAGCTACCCAATCTTTGATCTAGACTTTGCTCGCCACAAATGCCTGGGCGATGGTGCACATCTTTTCCCTGGCCGCCATTCGGTCCATGTCATTTGGAAAGCTTTGTTCAATCACAGTTTCAATCTGAGTCATTGCTTCGTCCCGGTTGAGCCCGCCAATCTGCAAACCGCAGCGCATCCATAACCCGTCAATCAGCAAGCTGACTGTATGCGCGGTAACATGGGCCTTTACCGCTTCTGCCCCGGTCTCCTTCAGCGCTGAATAGAGGTTGCTGTGCAGGCGGTGATAAATCGCGTTTTGCAGGCGTTGAAATTGGGGGTTGTGCGGAACCTCGGCACACATGGCAATCCATCCATGCGCGACCTCTGGTCTGAAGGTGGTAGGAGAGAAATTCGCTTCGATAATTGCATAGAAGCGTTCCCAGGGCGTCGCTGCCAAAGACAGGAAGGCGACCGCCTCTTTGCGCAGCGTAGCATTAGCACGGCGCATGGCGGTTTCGATGAGGGCCTGTTTGTTCGAAAAATAGTGCAGCACGCTGGCCTTGGAGGCGCCGGTATGCTCGGCGACACGCTGCAAGGTCGTGCCTTGCATACCGTGTAAGGACAGCACTTCGAATGCTGCGGCAGCGAATTCTTCACGGCGAATTTCGGCAATGCTTTTACGTCCCATTGGGCCCTCTTTTTGACCGAGAATAGATTTAGTTGACTCTGCGGTCAATTTAAACGTATGGTCTGTTTATTGACCATAGGGTCAGTATAAAGACCACTGGGAGGAATTACGAATGCAAATGACACTCCGCAGCGCAACCATGGCCTCCGTACTGGCCGTTTGCGCCCATCAAGCCGCCGCCAATTGTGACACTGTGCGTATGGCCGAGCCAGGCTGGACCGATCTGGCCCTGACAACCGGTGTCGCGAGTACCGTGCTGGAGGGTTTGGGATATACGCCGGAAAGCGATGTTCTGGGTATTCCAGTGATCTATGAATCAATGGTCGGCAAGGATCTGGATGTATTCCTGGGCTACTGGGACCCGGCGATGGAAACCTATTATCAGGCCTATCGCGATACCGGCGACATCGAGACGGTGCACCAGAATCTGGAAGGCGCGAAATTCACCTTTGCGGTACCGAAATACGTCTACGAAGCGGGCGTGACCGATTTTTCACATCTGGTGGAAAACGCCGACAAGTTCGACAGCCAGATGTACGGGATCGAACCCGGTTCGAACGACATCATGCTGGACATCGTAGGCAAGGACGCCTTCGGTCTGGGCAGCTGGAAAGTCGTCGAAAGCTCGGAACAGGGCATGCTGGCACAGGTCAAGAAGAACCAGCGCAAAGAAGACTGGATCGTGTTCCTGGCATGGGCGCCGCACCCGATGAACACCCAGTTTGAAATCGAGTACCTGACCGGTGGCGACGAATTCTATGGCCCGAACTTCGGTGGCGCAACCGTGCATACCCAAGTGCGTAAGGGCTATCTGGAAGAGTGCCCGAATATCGGCAAGCTGGTAACCCAGATGACCTTCGACATCCCGATGGAAAGCGAAGGCATGGGCTATATCCTGGAAGATGGCATGGACCCGAACGAGGCTGGTGCCGCGCTTCTGAAGGCGCATCCCGAGTATCTGGACGCTTGGCTTGATGGCGTGACCACCTTGGATGGCAGCAGCGGTCTGGACGCAGTCCGGGCGCATCTGGGCCTGTAATCAAAGCGGGGTGAGCGATGCCTATCCAACAGACAATCGCCGGAAACTGCCCCATCTATGTCGAGATGCACGGCGACAAAGCCGCGCCGTGCATCGTGATGATCCTCGGGCTGGGAATGCAGCTGCCGGAATGGCCCCAGGGCCTGATTGACAGCCTGGCCCGGGACTTTCACGTCGTTTGCGTCGAAAACCGCGATATGGGGCGGTCTGGTCGGGCAGGGCCGGATATCGACCCCGAAGCCTTCAGACTGCTGGAATCGCAGCCAACCGTACACCGCTCCCCCTACACGCTGTTCGACATGCGCGACGATGTCCTGCGCTGCGTCGATGCCCTGGGCGTTGATCAATTTGCCGCGGTTGGGTTTTCCATGGGGGGCATGATCGCCCAGCTGGTCGCAGCCAAGCTTGGTTCGCGCGTCACCGGGTTGGCACAGATCTGCAGCAGCGCAGGCGAGGCAGAAATCCCAGCGCCGCCCGGTGCATGGGACCGTTTTAAGCGCACCGCGCGCCCGTTCGTATCTGAAACCGAATTTGTCGATTGGTTGACCGATGACCTCATCTGGTGGTCCGATCCGACACCGCTGACCAAAGAAGACGCCCGCGCGACGGCGCTGGACATGATCCAGGGCGGGTTCTCGTCCGGGGGATATGCCCGGCAGTTGCTTGCGCTCAATGGGTCCGGCGACCGGACGCCCGAACTAAAGTCGATCACGGCACCAACCCTGATCGTCGCCGGTGCGCAGGACCGCTGCGTGATGCCCGAAAGCTCGTATCAGGCGCATGCGCTTATCGCCAATTCCGAATTCGTACTGTGCGAAGACATGGGCCATGCCCTGGATCCGCAGGCCATCAAATATCTCGAAAACTGGCTGAGGAAGACACTTGACCCTCAGGACCAGCAAACAACGGCACATGCAGGAGGGAGGACCTGAAATGGAGTGGTTGGAATCCTATAAAATTCCGATTGGGAAATGGGCAAAGATCTTTGTCGAATGGCTGACCGATAACTTTTTCTGGTTTTTCGATGGCCTTTCCGCAGTTCTTGAGGGGATCATCCTCGCCCTGCTCTGGTTGCTGCAAGCACCAAACACCTTTGTGGTGATCGCGGTTATAACCGCGCTGTCCTGGCTGGTTCGGAAATCCATTGGCTTTACCCTGTTCACGGCGCTTGGGCTGCTGCTGATCGTCAACCAGGGATACTGGGTCGAAACGACTGAAACTCTGGCGTTGGTCTTTGCTGCTGCTGTGGTCTGCATGGGGTTGGGCGTGCCGCTTGGCATTGCCGCCGCTCGCAAACCCTGGCTGTACCGGATCATGGAACCCATCCTGGACCTGATGCAGACGATCCCCACATTCGTCTACCTGATCCCGGCGCTGATCCTGTTCGGTCTGGGTATGGTGCCCGGCCTGATCGCCACGGTGATCTTTGCCATACCCGCTCCGATCCGTCTGACCCATCTGGGGATCACCTCGACGCCCACGTCACTGATCGAAGCCGGCAAGGCCTTTGGGTCGACCCCGCTGCAGCTGATGTGGAAGGTGGAACTGCCTTATGCGCTGCCACAGATCATGGCCGGTCTGACGCAGACCATCATGCTGTCACTGTCCATGGTGGTGATCGCCGCCCTTGTGGGAGCCGACGGCTTGGGTGTTCCGACGCTGCGGGCGCTGAATTCGGTCAATATCGCCAAAGGGTTCGAAGTCGGCATCGCAATCGTTCTGGTCGCCATCATCTTCGACCGGATGTTCAAAAGAGGGAGCCCGTGACCGATGACTGACACAATGGTACGTTTCGACAACGTGAACATCGTCTTTGGCAATGAACCGAAGACCGCCCTGCCGATGATGGACAAGGGGATGTCGCGCGCGGAAATTCAGGAAGAGACCGGACAGGTTCTGGGCGTTCATGATTGCTCAATCGATATCAAGAACGGCGAGATTCTGGTGCTTATGGGCCTGTCGGGATCCGGTAAATCAACCCTGCTGCGGGCGGTAAACGGGTTGAACCCGGTGGTGCGCGGCAAAGTTGAGGTCAACACCGGAAACGGCCTGGTGGATATCGTGCAGGCCAACGAAAAGGCTCTGCGCGGAATTCGCCGGGATCGCGTTGCCATGGTCTTTCAGCAATTCGGGCTGCTGCCCTGGCGCACTGTGATCGACAATGTCGCCTATGGGCTTGAGGTCGCTGGTGTCGACAAAGACGAGCGTCTGCGACGCGCCCGCGAACAGCTGGAACTGGTGCATCTTGAGGATTGGGCCGACCGCAAGGTTCAGGAACTGTCCGGCGGCATGCAACAGCGTGTGGGCCTGGCCCGCGCCTTTGCCACCGAAGCGCCGATCCTGCTGATGGACGAGCCGTTCTCGGCCCTTGATCCGCTGATCCGCAACAAGCTTCAGGATGAATTGCTGGAGTTTCAGCAAAAGCTGGGCCGTACGATTGTTTTCGTCAGCCACGATCTGGATGAGGCGCTGAAAATTGGGTCTCGCATTGCCATCATGGAAGGCGGTCGCATCGTGCAATGTGCGGAACCTCAGGACATCGTCCTGAATCCCGCGACGCCGTATGTCGCCGAGTTTGTGGCCCATATGAACCCGCTGAACGTCTTGCGCGCGATGGAGATCATGATTGAGCATTCCGGCCCCGTTCCTGCGGACGCCCGGGTTATCGCTGACACGACGCCCCTAAAGGACATCATTTCGATGCTCATAGAAGAGCAAAGCGAAATCATTGTTCTGGGGGCGGACGGGCCAATCGGCAAGATTGACGTCAAGGCCGCGCTGAGCTGCCTGTTGCGCACACAACAGGCCGAAGTCGCGGCGTAACAACCGGCGCCGGGGGCTATCTCTCTGGCGTCGCTGACCAATTTGCATCGGAGGTGTCGACCATGATCGCGCAACCCACTGCCAGCCATTTCGTCAATGGGGCTTATGTCGAGGACGAAAGCGGAGAGGCGCTGGATGTCATCTATCCGGCAACCGGCGGGGTGATTGCCAATCTGCACGAAGCATCGGCCGAACTCGTTGATCGCACCATTGCACAGGCGCGGGCAGCACAAAAGGACTGGGCTGCGATGTCCGGCACCGAGCGCGGGCGCATCCTGCGCCGGGCCGCCGACATCATGCGCACGCGCAATCACGAATTGTCAGTGCTAGAAACCTATGACACTGGCAAGCCGCTGCAGGAAACCACTGTCGCAGATGCCACGTCGGGGGCCGATGCGCTGGAATACTTCGGCGGGCTGGCCGCCAGCCTGACCGGCGAACATATCCAGCTGGGCGAAGACTGGGTCTATACGCGGCGCGAGCCGCTGGGCCTGTGCGTTGGTATCGGCGCCTGGAACTACCCCACCCAGATCGCCTGCTGGAAAGCCGCGCCCGCGCTGGCCTGTGGCAATGCGGTGATCTTCAAACCGTCCGAGGAAACCCCGCTATGCGCGCTGAAAGTGGCCGAAATCCTGACCGAGGCGGGCCTGCCCGCTGGCCTGTTCAACGTGTTGCAGGGCCGGGGCGAGATCGGCGCGGCGCTGGTCACGGATCCCAGGGTGGACAAGGTCTCGCTGACCGGGTCGGTCCCGACCGGGCGCAAAGTCTATGCCGCCGCCGCCGAAGGCATGAAACATGTCACCATGGAGCTGGGCGGCAAGTCACCGATGATCGTTTTCGACGACGCTGATCTGGAAGAGGCCGTCAGCGGTGCCATTCTGGGGAATTTCTATTCCTCAGGTCAGGTCTGTTCCAACGGCACCCGCGTGTTCGTGCAGAACGGCATCAAAGAGGCGTTTCTGGCCCGCCTGCAAGAACGGCTGGCCGGTGCCATCATCGGCGACCCGCAGGATGAGGCGACGAATTTCGGCCCTCTGGTCAGCGCCCGTCAGCTTGAGATTTCGCTCAGCTACATTGCCTCGGGCAAGGAAGAAGGCGCACGGCTGGTCTGTGGCGGCGAGCGGATCGACAAACCGGGCAACTGGATCACGCCTGCGGTTTTCGCCGATGTCAAAGACGACATGAAAATCGCCCGGGAAGAGATTTTCGGACCCGTGATGGCAGTGCTGGATTTCGACACCGAAGACGAGGTGATCACCCGCGCCAACGCCACCGATTTCGGTCTGGCCGCCGGGGTGTTCACCAATGACCTCAAGCGCGGTCACCGTGTGATCGCCCAGCTTGAAGCCGGCAGCTGCTTTCTCAATTCCTATAACGATGCCCCGGTCGAAGCGCCGTTTGGCGGCGTCAAGCAATCAGGCGTGGGCCGGGAAAACTCGAAGGCCGCGATCGAACATTACAGCCAGGTCAAGTCGGTCTATGTCCGCATGACCTCGCTCGAAGCACCGTTCTAAGGAGGATTCCATGGAGGCAGATTTTGTCATAGTTGGTGCAGGGTCGGCGGGATGCGCCATGGCGTACCGCCTGTCCGAGGCCGGATCATCCGTGATCGTCATCGAATATGGTGGCACCGATGCGGGCCCGTTCATCCAGATGCCCGCGGCCCTGTCTTATCCGATGAACATGTCGATCTATGATTGGGGCTTTTCGTCCGAGCCCGAGCCACATCTTGGCGGGCGCGAACTGGCCTGCCCGCGCGGCAAGGTGATCGGGGGATCGTCGTCGATCAACGGGATGGTCTATGTCCGGGGCCATGCCAAGGATTTTGATCACTGGGCCGACAGCGGCGCTGCGGGCTGGAGCTATGCCGACGTCCTGCCCTATTTCAAGCGGATGGAAAACTGGCATGACGGCGGCCATGGCGGCGACCCAGAATGGCGCGGCAATGACGGCCCCTTGCATGTCACCCGCGGCCCGCGAAAGAACCCGCTGTTCCACGCCTTTGTCGATGCCGGGAAGCAGGCCGGGTATCAGGTCACCGGCGACTATAACGGGGAACAACAAGAAGGCTTTGGCCCGATGGAGCAGACCGTCTGGAAAGGACGGCGCTGGTCGGTGGCAAATGCCTATCTGAAACCTGCCCTGCAACGCCCGAACTGCACGCTGGTCAAGGGGCTGGCAAACCGGGTGATCATCGAAGACGGCCGGGCAACCGGTGCCGAGCTGCAACGCGGATCGAAAACCGAGACCATCCGCGCCAAACGCGAGGTGATCATCTCGGCCTCGTCCATCAATTCGCCAAAACTGCTGATGCTGTCGGGCATCGGACCGGCGGCGCATCTGGCCGAACACGGGATTGATGTCGTCGCGGACCGCCCCGGCGTGGGTCAGAACCTGCAGGATCATCTGGAACTGTATCTGCAGATGGCGGCCAGCCAACCGATCACGCTGTACAAATACTGGAACTTGTTCTGGAAAGGTGCGCTGGGTGCGCAGTGGTTGTTCACAAAGACTGGCCTGGGGGCATCAAACCAGTTCGAAAGCGCGGCCTTCATCCGGTCGGCAGCGGGCGTCGATTATCCAGATATCCAGTACCACTTCCTGCCGATGGCGGTACGCTATGACGGTCAGGCCGCTGCCGAAGGGCACGGTTTCCAGGCGCATGTGGGGCCCATGCGATCGAAATCGCGCGGCACTGTCACCCTGCGCAGCGCCGACCCCAAAGAGGCCCCCAAGATCCTGTTCAACTACATGAGTCATGAGGATGACTGGGCAGAGTTCCGGACCTGCATCCGTCTGACCAGGGAAATCTTCGCGCAGGACGCGTTCAAGCCTTATGTGAAACACGAGATCCAGCCCGGAAACGCGGTCCAGAGCGACGACGAACTGGACGATTTCATCCGCCATGAGGTCGAAAGCGCCTACCACCCCTGCGGTACCTGCAAAATGGGGGCTGCAGATGATCCGATGGCCGTTGTCGACCCGGATTGCCGCGTGATCGGCGTCGAGGGGCTGCGCGTGGCCGACAGTTCGATCTTCCCGCGCATTACCAACGGCAACCTGAATGCCCCATCGATCATGACCGGTGAAAAAGCGGCGGACCACATCCTTGGCAAGCGTCTGGCACCGTCCAATGCCAAACCCTGGACCCATCCGGATTGGGAGAGCAGTCAGCGTTGATCTGGCCTCTCCTGCGGCGCGTCTGATGCTCCTCCCCACATTGCAGGCGCGCCGTTTTTTGGCTCACAGTACACAGTACGCCTGAGGACGGAGGATGTGGGTTCAAAAGCTGGTCGCCCTATGCGATCGGATTTACCTGCGCTCAGAACCACGTATGGTCGGGAACCGACCGGGCCAACACATGGCAAGCCCGGTCCGAGGGATCAGAAATTGAACATCACACCGAATGTAGCGCTGTAGATATTGTCTTCATCCACGATCGGGCTGTTCGAAACATCGCTGGGCAGGAAGTCGGCGCGCAGACCGCCCATCAGGGACCAGCTTTCGTTGATCGGCCGCACCATGCGGGCTTCGACAAACGGGATGATCACATCGCCGGGCGCATATTCCGGGCGCCCCGGGCGTGCCTCATCCGCGGAAACCCCCCAGACATAGCCGCTCAGATCTTCGCTCTGCCAGCCGGCACCGGCGCGCAGTTGCAGCATCGACTTGCCGATCTGCGTGCCATACCCGAAATCAAAGATCACTTCCTGACCATCATGCTCGCCCGTGACTTCCTGACGGAAGCGCAGGCCGGTATTGAAGCCTGCACCAAGATCATAACCAAGGATAAGTGCCAGATCCCCGGTAATCTCACGGTCAATCCCGTCAAGCTCGTCGGCATCGGTGTTGAACAAACCCGAGAAGCGAGGCAACAGGCCGACGGACAGTGTATAGCCGTTGCCCTTGTAAGCTTCATATTCAAGACCCAACGTACCGATGGACAGCGGACCTGTCTTATATGTCACCAGCGGATAGGGTTGGACCTGCGTTCCTTCACCGATATAGGGGTTGTTTGCGACACCGGCGATTACACCGATCTGCCAACCATCTGGCGGACCGCTGTCCTGCGCGGCACCGGAAGAGGCCAAGGCGGCAACGGCCAACGGGGATAGGAACACTGCTCGACAGTTGATCACGGAATCTTTCCTCTGCGTGAGATTCAATTTTTGGGCGTTTGTGTTGACCGATCTTCTGTGCCGGCATCGAACGTGGTCCAGACTCAAGCAATCGGTCGAGGGGTAGAGAACTCTAAAGTGGTGGGTTTGGCGACATAAATGACAAACGGTCAGATCCAAGTTGAACCACCCGACAAATGCAAAAACTCAGCCCGGGTATTCGAAGACTAATTTTCATCTAGATTAACCTTGTTTTGGCACAAAGACCTGCGAGTGCGCGTCGTCAGCCATCGCCGCGTTGAGTTGTTTAGTTCTTGGCGTCAGCTAGTTGCATCAAATACTCAGTGCACGTGCAAGTTCGTCAACACGCGCCAAATATACGCGAATGGTCTGTGGTATTCGTAAGCGGTATGTGTGCAACCGTTGGCGATTAGGTGCGTTGTTTTCCTGTTTCGCAACACTTAAATATTCACGCTGAGACTCTTGATCCAGATCCAGCGATTCCATGACAAAACCCGTTCAACTCTACGGCACTTTACCTCAGACCGTTCAAAACGCGTTGATTTCAATCGTGTCGTTTGAGGGTTTGACAATTTGGAAGCTCATCCACTTCGTGGGCTGGTTCGTGGGCGGCATGGGTCTTCTTTTGACAGTGTTCGAGACTGGGCCCTATTCAGATTTGCAGATGTGGGCGGCATTCCTGATGTGGTCGGCGCTGCTGTTTGCAGGCAGTGCAATTTTGATCGGGGTCGCCGTTGCCAGCATCCTTGCCGGCCTTAGCATGCCCTGGCCTTTAATCTGTGCGGTGCTTTTTCTACCTTTGTTGCTGGCCCCCTTTTCTCTGCTGATTGGTCTCATGTCGGGAACAGATCGGCTTTCCGGCTCTCTTTCCAATGGTATTGTGATCAGCCTGCTTGACGAAGCCACCAATCTGGCGCTGCCATCAGTATTCCTGTCCTCAGCGCTTTGTGTGTTTGCTGTCTGGTTCGGCAAACTTCTGCAGGCCAATAGTGACAATAGCGGTGAGAAGTCAGAGGAAATCGTCCAACGACCGCGTCTCAGAGAAGCAATCCCGACTTTGCCAACCCGCCTTGGTGAAGATATTGTTCGGGTCGAAGCGCAGGACCACTATATCAGCGTGTTCACATCATCCGGACAAGCGACGTTAAAAATGTCGTTCTCCGATTGTGTTGACCGATTGCAGGATTTCAGCGGTGCGCAATGTCACAGATCGCATTGGGTCAGTTTCAGCCATATCCAGGAAATCCACCGCTCAGGAAGCGCTTATACCTGTATCCTACGCGACGGAACCAGCATACCGGTCAGCCGCAGACGCCGATCTGCACTAAATGTTTCGCCTTAATTTTGTAAGCTCTCAAAACATCTGTTGTTTGTCGGGCTTGTATGCCGCTTTCTGCGCGGATCCAGGCAGCCCGGTGTGGATTCTGCATCTGGCGCAGGCCGTCGCCATCATCCTCTTTGAAACTCTCTTTCCTTATCGTATGTTGAAAGGTAACTACCCACGCTTTGAAAGAAGACAGCGAAGAATGCGAATTTCGCCAGATATACGGACGAAATATCTCCAATCGCTTCGTCGCATTGAAGTAGGCAAAAAGGAAACTCTTCTTTTGCAGGGGGAAATTAGCAATCTTGCCTACATCGTTGAAGAAGGGTGCCTACGTATTTGGCATAACAATGATGGGACGGATGTTACGCTTCAGTTCTTCTTTGAGAATGATATTGTTTCTTCGCTTGAAAGCTTTTTTCACGGTCGCCCGAGCAAATTCGGGATCGAGGCCGTTACGCCGACGGTTGTCAGAGCTATTGAGCGAACCACATTTAATAAACTGATGGCCCACTCGACAGAGTTCAGAGAGTTCATGTTCCGCGCGCTCGTTGATCGCCTTACTGACTACCAAAACCTTTTCCTCAATCGGATTATGGATAACCCAGAAAACCGATATCGCCACCTTTTGGAACACTCTCCTGAGCTTTTGGAAACGGTGCCGCTGCACTATTTGGCATCGTATCTGGGGATCACTCCAGTATCACTCAGCAGAATCAGAAAAAAGGTTGGCTTTCCTTAACAAATGATAACGCGGGTCGGGTTGAAATTTGGCATATTCCCTTAGTCGGAGATTTTAGATCTGACTATTTGGACTTGCACTCACTTGTAAACTGAAGAGCAAAACATGCATGAGCCCATTCAGCATGCGAAGCAGCTAAAGTTCCCGGAAAGAGGCATCTCATTCAGTGCGACAATTAGGATCGTCGCCTGTAGCGCATCGAAGTTGTTCACACGGTATCGCACCGGGGGGCGGGGATACTTGGTATGGTCAGCCTTTTCCTCTGTTTCTCGCGTGAAGCCTGAATCCGTCTCGTGCCAAACGTCATAAAAAATCACACGTGAACTTTCTTGTAGGAGACTTCATAGCATGAACACCATGCATGCATGGGTTGCCCGTTCTTACGGCGAGCCAAAAAATGTTCTTAACCTCGAAGAGGTGACAATACCCGAACCTAAGGGGAACCAGGTTCTTGTGCGAATTCTGGCATCCTCGCTAAACCCTATCGACCTGAGAATGGTACAGGGTTACGGATCACGGTTGCGGCGCCTGGCCGCGCCGGAAGAATTTCCCTTTATCGCCGGTCGTGACATCGTGGGAGAAATCGTTGCCATGGGTCCGGAAGCAATCAAGTTCAAAGTCGGTGACAAGGTCGCTGGGGTAAATGATATCAAGGAATCCGGCGCCCACGCCCAGTTCTCTGCAATCACCGAAACTTGTTTGGCGGCGGCACCGTCCAATGTTTCTCCTACCGAACTGGCTTCAATTCCGTATGTTGCCATGACAACCTGGAGTGCCTTGGTGGATCGGCTGAAACTCGATCCCCAAAACGCATCCGATAAACATCTGTTTGTCCACGCGGGTTCAGGTGGCGTTGGTAGCTTTGCAATACAATGGGGAAAATCCCTTGGAATGAAAGTTTCGACGACTTGTGGACCCTCCAACATTGGCTGGGTCAAAGGCCTGGGCGCGGACGTTGTTGTTAACTATCGCACGCAGGACTATCGCGAAATCGTCAAAGACGTAGACTTTGCCTATGACACGCTCGGCGGGTCATATGAAAAGGACACAGCAGCCCTGGTTAAGGAAGGTGGCGGTTACGTTTCCATCGTACACCAGCTTATGCCCTATACAGACCGCAGCGGGCTCGTTATCGGCGGGCTGCATGCTCTAGGGCGAGTTTTGAGCAAGAAAGTTCGCTATGGCCTGTCAGGTAAAAAATACGCTTGGTCCATCGCACAGCCCAATGAAGAAGGTATCGAGCATATAATGACTAAGGTAGCTAGCGGCCAAATAAAGCCTGTAATTGATCGCGAATTATCGATGGCGGATATCATTGACGGCTACGAGCACCTTGGCACTGGTCGCGCCAAAGGAAAAACCGTTTTGAAATGGCAGTGTGCCTGACGCGGTCCGCTCTGAGCTGACACTCTTTACGCTGCGGACAATGGCTCTTCTCTTCCGCGGGGCCATTCCTATACCGGTGGTCTCCATTCGATGGATAATCCCACCCACCAAAAAGTTTCAGAATGAGCAGTCAAACCCTTAAGGAGCAAAAGACCACCAACTGATCTTCCTACACCATTGCATAAAAGGGGGATCACCATCGATTCTATTTGATCTTGGTGCCGGAGCCATCGCCCGAAGTGAAATCGTCAATGCATCGCGATACTTGGACTGCGATGTTTGGCAACGATGGATCGGATAAGACCGCCGACGCCGTGTCGTGCGCCAGATAGACTGTACCATGTCACTCAGGCAGTCACTTCCGGCGAGAGGCTTTGAAAGGTAAGTTGCAGAAACCCAGATTCGGGATGCCCTCATAAACAATTCCCTGATCTTTGGTAAACCTGTCACCTTGGCTTTCGTCTGAGAAAAGAGGCAATCGGCCGGTCAACGGCTTCGCGCAACAAAGCCGTTTCAGTTGAAAATTCAAGAAATTTACAATTGTTAATGTTGCACTCTTTCATCTCTGCTAGCGCAGTTTTCGAACTGCGACGTTTCAATGCGCTGAAGCGGCCGGGTGAATGCAGCCTGCCCTAATAGAACTTACCGGAGCAGAACAACTGCAGCTGCTCACTTACAACACTCAACAAGGGATCACTCATAAAATGGTGCGCTACCTCAAACTTGTACCCATTCTCACCCTTGCCGTTCTGTCTGCCTGTAAAGAAGAGGAAGTGGACCAAAGCGCCATTGTTCGCGGGGTAAAGACCTTTCTGGTCACCGACACACAGTCAACAACCGCACGCCACTATCCCGGTGTTCTGGAGCCTGCCACGATCACGACCCTGTCCTTCGAGGTCAGCGGAACGCTTGAAGAGATGAACCTGTCGATCGGTCAAGCGGTCGAAACAGGCGATGTGCTGGTCGAACTGGATCCGACCCTGCTGCGCATTCGGCTTGAAAACGCACAAGCCGCCGTCGAGCAGGCCGAGGCGCAGTTCACCAATGCCGAACGGACACTGAAAAGGCAGCGCAGCCTGCTGGACCGTGGGGCAGTAACGCAGGTCTCGGTCGACAATGCCGAAACTGATTTCCTGGCCTCAAAAGCCTCGCTGGCACAGGCGAAGAAGGTTGTCGAGGCGGCGCAGGAAGACCTGACCAAAACCACGATTCACGCCCCCTATTCCGGGAACGTCAACTCGGTCGACGCGGATTCCTTTGCCACAGTCAGCGCGGGAACGCCTGTCGCCTCGATCTATGCTAGCGACAGTTTCGAGGTCTCGTTCTCGGTTAATTTCGAAGCTGCCAGCCAGATCGAAATCGGCGGGCCCGCAATCGTCAAACTGGTGGACCGTCCCCGGGTCAAGCTTGAGGCCGTCGTGACAGAAATCGGCAGCAGGGCCGACGTTGTTTCGGCCTATCCGGTCGTCGTTTCCGTGACCGACAATAACCCGATCCTCAAGGCCGGTATGGCCGTTGAAACAACGCTTGAATTCCCGCTGCCCGAAGCCGTTGGATATCTGGTTCCGCTGACGGCGGTCAGCACGGACCTGACCAACCTTGATCACGACGCAAACGAACAGACCGAAACGCTGGTCGCCTTCGTCTATGACGAAGACAGCGGCACGATCCGGCAACAGGAAATCGTTGTTGCGGGCCTTCGGGATAACTCTCTGATCGTCATTTCAGGGCTGCAGCCCGGTGATCGAGTGGCCTCGGCCGGGGTGTCCTTCCTGCGCGACGGGCAGCCCGTCAAACTTATTGACAGCAAAAATTAATTGTAAGGCGAGGGTTTTCCCATGGGGTTCCTGACTCGGTTCGGCATTGAAAAGTCGCGACTGACTGTACTGGTCATGATCGGGGTGCTTTTGCTTGGGGCAATTTCGTATATTCAACTTCCCAAACGCGAAGACCCCGAAATCTCTCTGCGCACGGCGATTGCGGTGGCCCAGTATCCCGGCATGTCGCCGGAACGGGTCGAAGAGCTGATCGCAGAACCGCTGGAACGCGCGGGCCGCGAGATCGAAGAAGTCGAAACCATCGTCACGCTGATCACCCGTGGCCAAGCCGAGCTGAAGTTCGAGGTCTACGACTCGGTCCCCAATTCCGAGCTTGAGCGGGTCTATCAGGACATCCGCAACAAGATGAACGACTCGATGGGTCAGTTGCCGCAAGGCACAATTGGCCCGTTTGTGAACACCGATTTCGACGCGGTGGCCATCGCCACAATCGCCGTTACCGGCGAAGGGTTCACCTATGAAGAGATTTGGGATGCGGCGGAAGACCTGCAAAAGCAGATCTATACCCTTAGCGGGATCACCAAAGTTGCCATTGAAGGCCGTCAGGAAGAACGCATCTGGCTGGAGATTGACACCCGCAAGCTTGCCTCGGTCGGGGTACAACTGGATCGCCTATTGTCGGACCTGAGCGCCCAGAACGTCATCGTTCCTGCGGGCAATCTGGATGCAAATGGCGTCAACATCATGCTTGAGGCCAATGGCGATCTGAAAACCGTTCAGGACATCCGCGAGGTTCTGACCAAGGTTCCTGGGTTAAGCGGGCTGGTCCGTTTGCAGGACCTGCTGACCGTTCGGCGCGGCTATGTCGATCCGCCGGATGCTCCGATCTATTTCAACGGTGAACCGGCGCTATTGCTGTCGGTCGAGATGGATAACAGCCGCGATATCCAGACCATCGGCGATGACCTAAAGCAGCGCCTGCCCGAGTTCGAAGCGACGCAACCCATCGGAATTCAGTTTTCGATTTCGACCTTTCAGGAAACTAACGTCACCCAGGCCATCAATGGGGCGCTGACAAATGTCGGTCAGACCTTTCTGACCGTCTTTGTGGTCATGCTGGTGTTCCTCGGGCTGCGTCCTGCGTTTGTGGTGTCCTGCATCGTGCCATTTTCGGTGATGTTCTCGCTGATCCTGATGTCACGGGCAGGAATTCCGATCGAGCAGGTCTCGATCGCGGCCGTCATCATTTCGCTGGGTCTGCTGGTTGATAACGGCCTTGTCGTGATCGAAGAGATTCAAAGCAGGCTGGATGCGGGTGAGACCCCGAGACGCGCAGCTGAAAAAGCTGGCACCCAGTTCTTTATTCCGCTGGCCGTGGCCTCGGTCACCACAGCGTCAGCCTTTATCCCGATGCTGATCCTTGAGGGTGCTGAGGGGGACTATGCCTTCTCGCTGGGTGCCGTGGTCGCCTTTATGCTGCTTGGGTCGTGGATCACCGCCCATTACATTCTGCCCTATCTGGCGACCTATCTTCTGCGCCCGTCGAAAAAGGCGCAGGCCGCGGAAGAAACCTGGCTGATCCGCTCCTACGGCAATCTGACCCGTTTCCTGCTGCATAAGGGCCTTTTGGTTGCCGGGGTGATTTACGGGATCATCCTTGCGGGCACGACAGTGTTTGGCTCGCTCAAGGGTGAGATGTTCCCTCTGGCCGAACGGGCCGAGTATCTGATATATCTTGAGATGCCACGTGGCACAGCGGTCACCGCCACGCGGGACGAGGCGCTGGCGGTTGACGCATGGCTGCGCGATCCTGAACGGAACCCCGAAGTCGTCAGCACCACCCTGTTTGTGGCCAGCGGCGGTCCCCGGTTTTTCCTGACACTGGACCCGGCAGATTCTGATCCGGCTAATGCCTTTTTCGTGGTCAATACCAAGGATTTCGAAAGCGCCGTCGCTGCGGCCGAACGCGCGCGCAACTATCTGGTCACCCAGCGCCCTGCCGCCAGCTATCGCATCACGCGCCTTGCCATGGGCGGCGAGGAATCGGGCATTGTGGATGTTGAAATCACCGGCCCTGACGCCGATGTTCTGGTCGGCCTTGCGCGCAAGGTTCAGGATGCGTTCGACACGGTGCCCGGCGCAATTCTGAACAAGAATGACTGGGGCAACAAAACCCTCAAATTCACTGTTGAGATCGCCCAGGACAAAGCGCGTGAATTTGGCGTGACCTCAAAAGATGTCTCGGAAGTCATGGAGGTCTATTTCTCGGGCGTTCCCTATTCCGAGTACCGCGATGGCGCCGATTCCATCCCGATTGTTGTACGTGCGCAAGAACCGTTCCGGGACAGTCTGGAAGACCTGGAAAACCTGTCGATCCCGGCGGATGGTCGGTTGATTTCATTGGCGCAGATCGCGGATTTCGCGCCCAAGTTCGAATTCTCTCAGCTGCGCCGGGAAAATCAGGTGCGCAAGATCACGGTATCGGGCAAAAGCGCCTATCTGTCCGCCGCCGAGGTCGAAGCATGGGTGGCCGAGGATCTTTCGGAGCTATCACTACCGCCGGGATATCGTCTCAACCTGGGTGGGGAGACAGAGCGTAGCGCCGAGATCAACGGGCTGCTGCTGGCGGGCATGCCTGCGGCTTTGCTTGTGATGCTTGCTGCACTTATGTTCCAGTTCAATTCGGTCCGACGGGTTACGCTGACGTTTCTGACAGTCCCAATGATCCTGATCGGTGCACCTACAGCTTTATTTCTAGCTTCACAGCCGCTGTCATTTTTTGCGATTCTGGGGCTGATCTCTTTGATGGGCATAATAATCAACAACGCAATTGTGTTGATCGACCAGATCGACATTGAACGCGAAACATTGGCTCTGGACGACGCGATTGTGGTCGCTGCAAAGAAAAGGGTCACGCCGGTGATGCTGACATCGCTGACCACAACCCTCGGTCTCGTGCCGATGGCGCTCAATGGCGGCGCCCTGTTCGAACCGATGGCAACACTGATGATCGGCGGCTTAATCGTCGCTTCACCACTGACCCTGATGTTTGTTCCATCTGTGTACCGACTAATGTTCGCCATGGATGAGCGGAAAAGGGTAGCTGCAGCAATGACGTCTTGATCCACAGCTGTAATTTTGCTGCCCTGGCTTACTCTCGGCCAGAAAGATGAAGAGTAAGATCGTTGAAGTCAAAATCGGGCACGGTGTTTGGGGCTGCACAAGCTTTCAGTTTGGACAAAGCAGCTAGGGATCTTTTACGAAGTTTCTTTCTGCGCAAAGAGTTTACACCGAACTTACGGCCTACGCCGCCAGTTCTGCAAATTGACGAAAACGGACAGATTCCGAGCGTGAGTGGTTGTGTCGCAATTTTCTGAAACGACCAAAGTCCGCGATCTGGTCTAAAATGGGCGCATTTATCCTGCGATCTCAACAAACATCCGAAAGCCCGAGGTCGTAATGCTAAAGAATTGCAGTTTTCGGATCATGTTAGCCACTTCAATATCATTCAATGTGGCTGAGGCGGATTCGAATGACTTAATCTCACACATGTGCCGAACACGCCGCTTGATGAACCGATGATCCTGTTTGATCATGTTGTTCAGATACTTGGACCTGATTGTCTGTACTTTGGCCGGGCACCCGAAACGCCTCAGAATTCTGTTCGCTTCTCGAGCACCGGCCGCGTTAGCGCCGCTTTTGTCAATGACGATCTTGCTCGGGGTTCCATTTGACGACAGCGCTCTGGCAAAGTATCAGGCTGCTGTTGGACGGTTCCTTCGCTCAGACGGCTTGAAATCAGGGGTGTTTCCTGCTTTGTCGACTGCTCGATAGAGATACTACCATTTGCCGCGAACACGTATGTAGGTCTCGTCCATGCGCCAGGATTTCTGCGTTGGGCGTTTCTTCGATTGCGCTTGCGCGGCGACCTTGGGCGAATATTTGACAACCCATCTGTTGAGAGTAGCGTGGTCAACCTGCACACCACGTTCGGCCATGATTTCTTCTAGATCCCAATATGACACCGTGCACCGCAGATAGAAGCATATTGCGCACAAAACCGCATCCTGGTGGAAATGGCAGCCTTTCAGTGTGATCATACTGAAACCTGTATGAGAACCATACGCAAAATCAAACGTCAAAAACCGCGTGCCCGTCAATACAAGCCTAAAGCTTGCGACACATCCGTTCGCGATCCTGTTTCAAGTCGCCCGGTTGTTTGCTCATTCCGCATGGCTGTCACCATCAACAAGTGTTTGATTTAGCTCACTAAGCTCCCGGTCATGAAACGCTCGGTCGCTTTCGTCGTCTCGCTTTAGCCGTTTCAGGTTTTGAGCCAGCGTAAAAAACCCGGCTGCTGGCAGTTTGTTCCGACCACGGCTCACTGCTCGGGCGGCGATGAATGGACGATCAGCTGCGACGTCCTCCCGCATCGTTGCTTCAAGCGCCCGCGTAGTACGGCCCACCGATCCCGGCGCCCATAGACCGAGGGCTCGTGCCAATGCCCCATAGGTGATGGGCACCTGATCCGGTGCAAGGCCTGAAAGATAGGCCCGCACCCGCATTACCAATTCGCGTTCACGGCCCAGTGCGTCACCAGCTTCCCGCGGCGGCGGGATCTCTCGTGCCGCGCCGTCAGCCAGAATCTCGGCTGCCCAAGCGCGCGTCGACGAACGCATGACGACCCGTGTCTTGCCAATGTCCGCGTCTTGCCCGACTTCAGTGACGCCGATCACATCCCCGAGGCGCAGTCCGGTCCGCAACGCGTCCACTGTAAGGCCAAGTTTCGGTGCGAGATAGTCTGGATCGATAACGACCTGGTCCTGTTCCCAACTGATCACATCCCTTGGCACCATTCGGTTCAGAAGCGGAGACTGGCTGCTATTCCTAGAATAGAAAGGGTTGCTGCCCTCCGCGTGATTGGTCACATCCACGATCTCGCGAATTTGTGGAAGTGCCGCCCGCAGCATC
This sequence comes from Ruegeria sp. L11, assembly GCF_056531755.1. Classification (NCBI taxonomy): domain Bacteria; kingdom Pseudomonadati; phylum Pseudomonadota; class Alphaproteobacteria; order Rhodobacterales; family Roseobacteraceae; genus Ruegeria; species Ruegeria sp. L11. The sequence goes on along the minus strand of NZ_JBQFMI010000014.1, from coordinate 47,314 downwards.
CGCTCGACCCCGTTGCGAAGCGTGACTGACGACGCGGCGCAACCCTGGCATCCGCCGGACATGCGCAAATAGACGCTGCCGCGCTCAACTTTGTCTGCTGAAATCTGGCCGCCGTGCGCTGCCACTGAAGGGTTGATCTGCCGGTTGAGCAGATCGGTCACCGCCATAAGCAACTCTGCATCGGGATCGTCCTCTCGACCCTGACCTGCATCTAATCCAAGCGGCGCCTCGGTTTGGTCAAGAACCTGACGGATCGCAGCCGCGACCGTGGGTTTTAGGACGGCCCAGTCTGCCTTTGCCAGCTTCTTGACCCAAATGGTGTTTCCGTTCACCTCGACCCGGCTAATGCCGTGAATTGAAAGCAGCCCGCGCGCAAGTGGCGCCTCTCCGGCTTCGTCGAACCGGACGGAAGCGCCTTTTTGCACCGGTTCATCCAAGAGAAATCTCACAATATCGGTGTCATGCGTCGAACTCTGCGCCCGGATGCGTCGGCGCGTCGGCACTTCAGACATCTTCCAGCTCCGTACTTTGCATCGCACGCAATGCCTTGAACGTGTAGATGCCCGTCCCGTGGCCATCTGTGAAAGACAGACCCAATGCATAGTTACCGACACTCCAGATACGGGTGATTGAAATATCCAGAGGCACTGTTCCGGGATCAAGCAATGCTGCACCCGTCATCTCATCGCGGCATTGTGCGCAGCGGCAGGCAAGACGCAAATCGCGCGGAGAAAGGCGTTGTTCGACGCCATCCGCCCAACGCAAGGTCAAACCGCTATCATCGTGATCGAGTGCCGCCAACTTGTCATCCGCGCCACCGTCGACAGGGGGAACGGGTGCGGGTTTGCCGGTTCCGCCTTCGATGGTCCATGCAAACGGCGTGCTGATACCGCCGCCGTCGCCTGCGGTCTGCGCCAATGCGCTCGCGATTTGACGATAGGCCATGGCCGCCGGACTACCCGGGTCTGCATCGACCAAAGGTTTACCGTCATCGCCGCAATCCACCACGGCCGGGTCAAGGGGGACTTTTCCCAGAAAGGACACGCCAAGTTCCGTTGCAATGGCTTCCCCGCCGCCCTGATGGAAAATATGGGTTACCGTTCCACAGGATGGGCAGGTGAAACCGCTCATGTTTTCAATTACGCCCAGAATGGGCACGTTCACCTGTTCCATCATCCGCAAGCCACGGCGGGCAATCTTGAGGCTCACGTCCTGTGGCGTGCTGACGACAACAGCACCCGCAAGGGGGAAGGCCTGAGCCAATGTCAGCTGGATATCTCCTGTTCCGGGCGGCAGGTCCAACAACAGGACATCCAGCGGCCCCCAGTCCACCTGACGGACGAACATCTGCAGGTATTTCGTCACCATTGGTCCGCGCAAAATCGCTGGCTTATCGTCATCGGTGAGCATACCCATCGAGATGACCTTGACACCATGCGCTTCCGCCGGGATCACCTTTTCATCCGGAGTCATCGTAGGCTTTGCGCTGGCGATCCCCAGCATACCCGGAATGGACGGGCCATAGATGTCTGCATCGACAACGCCAACGGACAACCCAGCCTCGGCCATGGCAACGGCAATGTTGGCCGAAACTGTTGACTTGCCGACCCCACCCTTGCCGCTGCTGATTGCGATCATGCGGGGGGGTGCGGCTTGCTCAGGCTTGCTCATCCCGTTGTCCTTCTGTCCGAGTATCCATGATTGGTTTTCGATAGCTTGCGCATAGCTTGTCTATTTCATCTGTGGCCAGCTGGGCCGAGATACAGGCGCAATAAGATGTGCCGCCATCAGATGAGAAATGGCTGCAGTCTCCGCAGGTGCCGAACGATGGCACCTCTCTCAAGACTGCAAGTGCCGTGGCCAGGCGCGACAAGGTAACGAGGAAACGATTGCGTTCTTGCTGTCCGAGCGCTTCGATCACGTCCATCAGATCACACAAGGGATCCTTTGCCAGCGTCTCCTGACCAAGTTCCGTGAGGTCGAAGCACACGCTGCGCCCGTCCGTTTCCGAGCGGCGTCGAACAATCAGGCCCTTGTTCTCAAGCGTTTTAATGATCTGAGATGCAGTGCCGCGCGTGGTCGCCTGGAAGCTGGCGAAGCTTGACGGAGTGCGCGTATTGCCGTTGGCTCGCGCAAAAAAGCGCAGGCAGGTCCACTGGGCGGCCGTCAGTTCCGAGCGCCCGTCCTCGCTGCGCGTGGCGCGACCCACGTGGACAAGCAACTCGGCAATTCGATCCGGTGTATTTTGAATGTCGTTCATACTCATTTGATATAGATTCGAAATTACTTTGACAACATTAGATCGATCTGTTTAGTTTCGCGTCGACACTAAAAGAGCCTGAATCGATGAACAAGCCTCTCCCCAGTTTCGGACGCCGTCCGCGTCGCACACGTACAGCCGATATGCTTTCTGCAGAGGAAGAAAGACATCTAATCCGCGCCTGGCAGTGTCGCGGAGACGTGCGCGCACGGGACAGGCTGATCCAGGCATTTGCCCCTCTGGCTGCATCGGTTGCCAAGCGTTTTAAACCCGGGCCTGGTGAGGCCGACCACGATCTGCTTCAGGAGGCCAATGTCGGTCTAATGAAGGCCGCCGATCGCTTTGATCCCGAACGCGAGAACCGCTTTTCCACCTATGCCGTCTGGTGGATCAGAGCGGAGGTTCAAGCCTACTCGCGGGCCAATTCCTCGATTGTCCGCCGCCCCAATTCGGCACAGGCGCGCAAAACCGCCACACAGATCGCAGCCCTCGACGAGGAAATTAAAGCGGACCCAAAGATCGATCGCGCAGAGGTCGAAGCGCATCTTGCGGAGAAGATCGGCGTAAGTATTGAGCGACTATCGGAACTGCGCGACCAGACCATGGGCAGGGACTATTCGCTGAACACACCGGCGCTGGGCGACTCGGGTGAGGAACGGATTTCCTTGTTGGTTGATCCGAACAGCCTGGACGATTCGGTCCCTTTGCGGGAACTGGAAGCTGAGGTCCTGCGCCGCGAATTGGTCGAAGCCTTGTCGATCCTGCCAATTCGCGAACGAGATATTTTGATCGCGACCCAACTGCATGACCCTCCTGCAACGCTGGAGCGTCTTGGAGAGGGGTATGGTATTTCGAAGGAAAGAGTTCGGCAGCTGCGCGAACGTGGCTTCGAACGGCTGCGTGAGAACATTTCCCTAAGAAATCTGAGCGAAAGCTATTTCACCTTATGACCCATCCCTTGGCTGTATGCCCTTTCGACCAACCCGACAACTCGGTCGACGGGCTGGTTTATGCCGCTATCTTTTGACATCACAATTGGACAGCGCTTCAATCATTCGGTGGGTCGGAAACGCGAACGCCGAAATTAGACCACCATGCCTGCCCTAAATTACACAGACTTGGACAGCAGATAATTCACTTGGAAAGACAACATGCCAAAGAACCCTGTACTGCTAGGTCATGTTGACAAATGGCGGATCCAGAGGCGGATCGAAGTGATATCTACGAAGCCGAGGAAGCTTTCGGCTGTTTTATCATAGCGGGTTGCCACGCGCCGAGCGTTCTTCAGTTTGTTGAAGCATCTCTCGACCAGGTTTCTCAGCCGGTAGAGATGCCAATCCAACCCAAGGCGCCTCTTTCGGGACTTTCGCATTGGGATCACCGGTTGAATGTTTCGGTTGTGCAGTTCGGCGCGAATGCGGTCGGCATCGTAACCTTTGTCGGCTAGCAGCACGACTGGCTCTGGCAGGTTGTCGTCCATGACCCGATCAAATCCAAGATAGTCCGATGTCTGGCCGGGTGTGATGTCAGTTCTCATAGGCAGCCCGGCGGCATTTACCCTGAGGTGGATCTTGGTCGTGAAGCCGCCTTTTGAGCGGCCAAAACCCTGTCGCGGAGTCCCCCTTTTGCGCCCGCTGCCTGATGATGGGCACGAACCACGGTGCTGTCGACCATTTGAAGGGCATCAGGAACGATCCTGCTCTCGGTCAGGGCTTCCAGAATCTGTTCCCAGAGCCCCGCGAGGGTCCAGCGCAGGAACTGTCGGTAGACACTCGACCACTTCCCAAACTCCTCAGGCAAGTCTCGCCAAGGGGCACCTGTACGTGCAATCCAGAAAACGCCATCAAGAACAAGGCGGTGGTTGGTCGGTTTGCGCCCGTTCGGGGCGCGAACTGAAAGGATGAGCCGTTCAAAAAACGCCCACTCCTCGTCCGGCATTAGGTTTCGTGCCAAGCTGGTCTCCATCGCAGATACCGGCTTGAATCACGATCGACGGGCGCTGTGAATCTCTTTTGTCAACACGACCTAAGCGTAACATTTCTGGAAACCGGCCTGGACATAGGCAGAGTCTAAACCAGTTGCGCAGCAGGTGCCCGCGAAATCTCCTTGCTCGTGGTTTTCTGCAAAACAACAGAACATGTTGGGTTGAGGCACCGCTGCCCCGTTGGGCTGAATGGCAGGTGTCAGATGTCATACCAATGTGATGGGAGGCGCTACCAGATTAATTCGAACTAGTCTCAGATAGGGCAATGCGACGCAACTCAAGTTCTATTGTCACGCAAGTTCCCTACTCGCTTAACACGCAAAATTCGAAACTTTTGATCGTTACTTTTATCTCTTGTTCAAATCACCATCACTTCTGATAAGTATCCCTTATCATGATTGATTGATTTCGCCGGAAAATGCGCACAGAATGTGCCTCATTGTCGGTTTTCCTTAACCACTGGACTCGCGACTGCATTGGTCCAAAACCCGTAGATTCCTGCCCTGCCCGACACTCTGCTTCCGCAAAATCTGATCTGCCCGTCGCCGCAGTGCTTTAGCTGTGACCGGTTGGCCTTGAGCCGTCAAATCTGTGCGGGCTTGCGCAAGGGCCTCCACTACGCGGTCCTTCAGCCCGTCGAGAACAGAGACCGGCTGCGGAGGTTTTGGTGTCACCATGGCTGTGCGCGCCTGTACCACAGGTGCCCTGCCCTGGGTTGGAGACGCCTCGCGCGCCGCCAAGACCGGCATATTCGCCAGCCCAACGTTTCGTTCCGAGGCCGCGATTGCACAGGCTTCCAAGGCCGCCCGCCAGTCTCGAACGGATGTGCCTGCCGCAAGGTGATGTCCGTATTGCCCGGCCAGTTGTCCCAGCGCGGCCCAATCCAGAGCCCCGGTCATCGCCCGGACCCGTGTCCGATCAGGGTCCGACACGATCTTCACGATACGCCGATGGATCGAGGCCAGGCACGCCATTGCCCTGGGATCGACCGGATCGACCGGGGTGACGCGGTAGGGCGTGGCACAGCGGGCACAACAGGTAAGTGGCAGGCCGGTCACAGGCAAGGGCTCCTGGCAGTGGCTGCACGCCCGCTCAAGCCACACGTGATGCGTCAGGCACACCGGACCGCCCATGCGCCAGTGCAGTGGCCATAGCGGCGTGGCCGCGGCCAGACACAGGGGACAAAAGCGCCGGGTGCCATCTAACAGCCGGAACGGCCCGATCCGCCATGGAGCAGCTGTGACCCGAAGCCGATCCGCAAGCCTGGGCGCCTCCTCGACCCACGGCAAAACCATTGCAGATAACCGCGCAACATCGATGCCATTACACCGAGCCAGCGCCTCCAGGTGGTCGCGATCGGGACGATCGCTATCCGTGGGACCGTTTTGCAGCCCCATCCACCGCCACATGCGCCGTTCCGTCCCGAAATACAGTGCCACCAGTTGACCCAGCCAGCCCGACAGGCTCTCCCCCGACCGCGGGGCCGGGACAAATGGCAAACTGTCAAGCAAAGGCCTGCCATTCCCCGGCAGCTGCGGCTTCGAGGCCCTGTGACGTGATACGCTCTTCGCCCCCGACGGCTGTTGCCGCGGCCGTCGTCAGCAGATGGAACACATCCCCCGTGATACCCCCCGACAGGGCCACAAGCGCCCGCATCACAGCCCTGTCCTGCACCGGGCTTGGGGCGCGCAACGGCATTGCAGCCACGATGCTGCACACCAGATCCGCAAATGCCTCATTATCTCGCCAGACCCGCAGGTCATGCTTGTCAAACCGGCTGTCGACCTGGGTGTCCAGCTTCAGAACATGCAGGGAGGCATCGGTGCCAAAGGCGATCACGGGCATTTCAAGCTCGTTGGCCAGAAACTTGATCAGGTTCAGCAGCGCCTGAACATCCCGAACCCCTGATGCCCCCACATGCTGGAACTCATCCAGCAGAAGCGCCGCCGGCTGTAGGTGCCGCAACAGCCGAATGGCGGCAATCTCGATCTGGTCCAGCGTGTCCCGCGGGCGCGCAGGGGCGCCCAGCCGGTCCAGAAGATGTGCGTAAAACCGCCGCTCATCGGGTCGGGCCGGCAGTTGCATCGATACCAGCGGATGCGGCCTGTCGCTGCCCGGCACGGCAAAGCCGTCCGCATGATCCCGTTCCAGTTTGCGCCGGATCAGGGTTTTGCCCATGCCGGACGGGCCATGGATCAACAGCGAGCGCATTCGTGACACCCTGGGCCGCTGCAACAACTCCTCGACCCGCCGCACCGTCTGCATTGCCAGCGGGTAGCTTACCCAACGATCAGACCGGATAATCCGCCTGCGCTCCGCGTCGCCCAGAGCCGCCAGCGGGCGTATTGCGGGCGGTAAATGCGTGAAAGATGCGTTCATGGCCTCACCAGAGTTCGGAATCGTAGATTTTCGGCACATAACCCGGGTTTGGCGCATCGGTCCCAGCACCGGATTCTGGCGCTTCCAGCCCCTCATGCGCATCGGTTCGGCGCTGCTCAGCCCGCCGCGCCGCCCGGCTCTTCCCGGCGGCGGCCGACACCAGATGGCGGCCTGCCTCAATGGCGTCGAACACAGCGGCCTCATTTGCCGTTCCCTGCCCCGCCTCGCGCAAGACAGCAAGGGCCACCCGGTGCTCCCAAAGGGTGATTGGTGGGTGATCCGCATGTTTGGTGGTTAACCGCTCCAACCGCCCTTCCGGCGTCTCAAGCCAGACACAGGACAAATCCCGGGGATCATAGCGCACCGGCAGTTTACCGGGCTTTGACGCCGCCCAGACCGCCATTTCCGGATGCCAGTAAGCGATATTGAACAGCTGCAGCCCATCTCGGCGTGGCGTGCGGTATGCGAAGGGCAGGAAATCGAGCAACACCCGGTCCGGATCTTTTGGAGTTCTGGGCACCCACCCTGTTGCCTCGGCCGCTCTCCAGGCGCTCAACGGCGTGCGTCCAAGCGCCGTATGTACCCGGTTGTGGTAGACACCGGTGATCCGGCCCGCGAGCCAGGTTTCCAGCTCAGCGCGCGTCATGACGGCTCGGGCCTCGCTGTCATACGCCCCTTTTTCGACCGGATTGGAGAACGTCGTGCCTGGCAACAGATGGCATTCGGTCATCAATGTGCCCATCAAGCGCTCGATATGGCCACCCCACCAGGGCGCACCCGGCGGGCGGAAATCCAGTGCCATACCGTATTGTTCGCACCCGCGTTTCAATGCAACAGCCCGAAACTCTGCCGCGTTGTCGAGCTTGATCGTGTCAAAAAGCCCTGTACAGGGCCAAATATGTGCGAGATTGCGATCCGCCAGCCATTCCGCTTTGTCCCCGACAGCCTGCGCAATCGCCAGCGCGACCGACAGGCGGGACGGCGGGTCCAGCGAGACGACAAACCCCAGCACCATGCGGGTGGCAACATCCAGGACCAGCGTCAGCCAGGGCCGGCCGATCGGTTTGCGCCGAATATCATCGACCAGTTGGACATCAACAAGCGTATGATCAATCTGCACGACACTCAGGGGCATAGTGGCCTGGAGAGACCCTCTGGACGGCCCGACCTTTGACTGAGCAGCCCTGTACCCCTCCCGTGACCGTGTCAGTTTGACCTGATTCAGGCGTAAGGCACGGGTTCTGACCGACTTTAAACTCGGTGGCTTCAAACCCTGCGCCTTGCAAAGCCTCGAAATCTCCCGGTGTACGGCAGACAGAACCGGCTTTTGTCGTGACGCATAAAACCTTTCCAGCTGATCGGCGATGATGACCTCAACCGCATCCGAGAGCAAACGATGCCCCTTTGGACGACCACCTTTTGCAGGGACCAGTGACACCGTCCTGGGATCTTCCGAATATCTGTTCAGCAGCCGGTACACCCAGGCCACGGAGAGGTTCAGCCGTCGAGCCGCCCGTGCAACCTCGGCCCGGTTGCCCCGTCGCTGACTCAGGGGGCGGATTTCCCGCTCACGCCGCACGGCCTCCGCCCAACGAGCTTCGTCAATCGCCTCAACACCACCCATTCGTCTCCGCCGCGCTGAAATCTGCAATTTTGTAAACAAGTATTGGCACAAATCCAGTGCGAGTCTACACTTAAAGGACCAGCACAGCACAAGGCCAACCATGAAAAATGGTCGAAACAAGCAAGAGCAGTCTACAGGTTTGGGAAAATCGACACATGAAGCCCCCTGCCCCATACCTCCCTGCCGCCGCCCCTACCCTTTCGGAAACAGATCAGGAGGCGCTCACTGATCTTTATGTGCGCGGCACACCGGAAAACACATTGCGGGCATATGAACGGGATCTGCTTTATGTCACCGCCTGGAAGTCCGCGCGGTTCACAGAGACGCTGAACTGGCCGGAATCCGAGGCCACTGCGCTGGCCTTCATTCTCGATCACGCCCGCGATCTGAATGACGCACCAGAAACGGATGTGGCGCGCGAAGCCGCGGAAGCGCTGATTGCTCAGGGGCTGCGCAAGTCCCTCGCCTGCCCGGCCCCATCAACGCTGGATCGGCGCATCGCCTCTTGGCTGGCGTTTCATCGGATGAAGAACCTGAACAGCCCCTTCGGCGCGCCCCAGGTGAAACAGGCCCGCGCCAAGGCGCGCCGCGCCGCCGCCCGGCCCCCGGCCCCGAAATCCGCCCATCCCATCACCCGGGACGTGCTGGAGCAGCTGCTGGCCACCTGCCGCGGCAGCCGCCGGGATTGCCGCGACCGGGCGCTCCTGATGCTGGGTTGGGCCTCGGGCGGGCGGCGAAGGTCCGAGATCACCGGGTTGATGCGGGAAGATGTGTCCTTGAAAGAGTTCGAGACCAAGGGCCTAGTGTGGATCTCACTGCTGGAAACCAAGACCACCCAAAAGGGGGAAACACCGCGGCTGGTGCTCAAGACCCGCGCGGCACAGGCGCTGGTGCATTGGATCGAGGTGGGCCAGATCGGGGATGGGCCGCTCTTCCGCCCCATCTCCAAGGTGGATCGGGTGCTCAAGCGCCGGCTCAGCCCGGATGCGATCTACCAGATTGTTCGGCACCGGTTGAAACTGGCGGGACTGCCCGAAGGCTTCGCCTCGCCTCACGGGCTGCGCTCGGGGTTTCTGACGCAAGCCGCGCTGGACGGTGCCCCGATCCAGGCCGCCATGCGCCTGTCCCTGCACCGCTCCATGGCACAGGCGCAGAAGTATTATGACGATGTCGATATTGCGGAGAACCCGGCAGCGGATTTGTTGGGGTGAATTTACACTCATTTGCTTCAGGTAGCCCCCTACCCTTTCCCACTGCCTGTCGTGTAACGCGAGCCGCTACTTTTTTGTACCAACTGCTCGCTATGAAAGCTCAACTCGAGGCGGAGCATTCAGAAGAGTTCTGTGCGCGTGCCTACTTTTTGCGCGGCAGTACTTCGTCGGCTATAGTGGCCCGAGAACTGCATCAATAAGGTTTACAGCTGTAAACCACTTTGCTCTGACGCAAAGCGTATGTAGTTTGAAGCTTTGCAGAACCCACAATATAAGCGAATATCCTTGACTTAGGGCAGTGAATCACGGCTGTTTGTCTCAAGTGGCGCGAAAATGACCACATTCTTTAATTTGAGGCAACTACATGATTCCCGTGACACCACTTACGGCAGATCGACCATCGGCACTCGCCACGGAAATTTCCGAGAGATTGAACTCGGCTATCCGAGAGCATCTTCTTGCTGCCTTTGCACCTGACAACACCAAATCGTTACGCACATTCGCAGCACCAGAAGCGGCCGAACTTTTGGGCGTCTCAGGTCAATTCATGCGCAAGGTCCACTCAGAAGGTACAATTCCTGAACCAAAAGACGTGCGCAGCGGTCGACGTTACTATACCGCCCAAGAGCTTTGGGAGGCACGCGAAACGCTCGAGAAGACGTCGCGCAAACAAGGACGCTACATCCCTCGCCGGACGGAAGGAGAAAAACTTCAAGTCTGGCAATTGATGAACTTCAAAGGTGGCAGCAGCAAAAGCACTACAACGATTCATCTGGCTCATTTTTTCGCGCTTCGCGGGTACCGTGTGCTGGCCGTTGACCTAGACCCCCAAGGCTCGCTTACATCCATGTGCGGCATTAGCCCTGAAATCGAGTTCGATGGGCTAACGATATACGATGCCATTCGCTATGAAGACCCAGTTAATATGGCAGATGTCGTTCTTCCGACATACTTCCCCGGATTGTCTGTGGCACCGTCACGGCTTGTTCTTTCTGAATTTGAGACGGAATCCGCCGTCCACTCAAACCCCGACCATCCGTTTTTTACTAGAATACGGAATGCCTTGGCCCAAGTGGAAGACGATTTTGATCTTGTACTGATTGATAGCCCACCTCAACTCGGATTCCTGACCATCGCGGGAATGGCTGCCGCCAGTTCGTTGCTCGTGCCACTAACACCTTCCATGTTGGACGTGTCTTCGACAGCTCAATTTCTCGAACTTGCTGGTGCTTATATGGCTGTCATTGAAGACGCCGGCGCCACTCTCGAATACGACAGCTTCAAGTTCCTGATAACACGTGACGAACCTACGGACGTTCCGTCACAACAGCTTGCCTCGTTTATGCGAGCGCTATTCCAGGATCGCGTTATGTCAGCAACAGCTCTGAAGAGCACTGCAATTAGTGACGCCACAATGCTCAAGCAATCGATCTACGAGGTTGTACGTTCGGAAATGACACGCGCTACCTATGACCGGGCAAAGAACTCAATGGATGCGATCGGCTCTGAGGTAGAGCAAATGATCCACCAAGCATGGGGACGTAGCTAATGGCTAGAAAATCGCTTCAAGAGATGTCTGGTATTGCGAACACGATTGCGCGTTCTGGAGTTAAGACTGTAGACAAGCCGGTAAAGGCAAACGCCCCTGCCCTCGGCGCGCTTCAAGGATCCCTTGCCGCAATTAGAGAAATTGATCCGGCTCTTATAGACGATTGGGGACCGATCGATCGGCTTAGTGAGTTTACAGCTGTAAACCATGATGAAGATGACGATAGTTTTGAAAGCTTGATGTCGAGCATACAAGACGGTGGCCAACAAGTTCCCATTCTTGTCAGAAAATCGAAATCCGACGGTCGATACGAGGCAATTTATGGGAGGAGAAGACTCAAAGCCTGTCGTGAACTCGGTATTAAAGTCCGCGCTAATGTTCAGGATATCGACGATGCTTCAGCGCTTCTCGCCAAGGGGCTTGAGAATGCTGCGAGACGCAATCTTTCCTTCTACGAGAAAGCACGTTTCGCCGAGGCGATCCTGACTTCAGGGCATGACACTGCAAAGGTACGACAAGTATTGAACCTTTCGAAATCAGGGCTGTCCCACCTGACAAAAGTTACGCAACATGTTCCTGCAACGATTGGTGACTTGATAGGTGCAGCCCCAAAATCTGGCCGCCCAAAATGGACCGTGCTTGCAGAACACTTCATTGCAGGCAAGCTGGCGGAAGATGAAGCGGCAAACCTGCTTGAAACCATTGAGCCATCGATGTCGTCAGATGATCGGCTGGAAATGCTCCTTAAAGCAGCTGCCAAACGTGGTGCACGACAAAGAGAAGGTGCAGCCGAAATCAGCCCAATCGAAGGCGTTACAATCAAATCCTCCAACGGATCACTAACTGTTTCGGTCAAAAGGACCGGAGCTAACGCTGGCTTCGCTAGCTGGTTGGACAAAAACATGGCTGAAATCATCAAGCGCTCACACGCTGAGTTTACAGCTGTAAACGCCAAGAAAAAGAACTGAGGACGAGCAGAAAGGAGGAAGGCAAACAAAAAAACCCCCGAAACCGGAGCTTCGAGGGCTGCCGCGCAAAGCGCAATTCTTAGATTAGACACCTAGAATCTAGCAGCACCCGAATCGCCACACAAGAAAAAACGCTCTTGAGCGAACGGGTAATTTTTGTCTGCCGATAGATAATCATGAAAACAGTAACAGCATTAGCTCCAAATGGAGCGACCTTGTCGGCAACGGCAGGGCAGGGGAGTAGTACGCCCAAAAAATGGAACCTTCTTCGCGCCGTTGAAGAGGCCAGAGAACCTCTTGGGTTAAAATCCACAACTCTCAATGTCCTGAGAGCGATGATTTCCTTTGTGGGCAGTGATCAGATTGCTGCGGACCAAGATGATCATCACATCTGCTTCGCTTCCAACGCGGCGATCGCCAAACGAACGCATGTCAGCGTGCAGACAGTTGAGCGTCATATCTCGATGCTGGTTGAGCTTGGACTTATCCGCCGCGTCATGAGCGCAAACGGCAAACGATGGGCGCGTCGGGATCGACAGGGCAGGGTGGTCACCGCAACTGGGCTCTCCTTGATGCCATTGTCTGAACGGCACGCTTTGTTCATTCAGGAAGCCCAGAAGCATGCTGATCGAGTTCTGGAGTTCACAGTACTCCGCGACAAGGTTTCCGCCGCTCTGGCGCGCCTTAGGGACCTGGTGGCAGACGACACCACAATCTCTGATTTGATGGTCACCGTACGCAATGCTCTGCGTCGCAAACCAGATGCAATTGTATTAGACGAACTCCTGGCAGAAATCTCTGTGGAAATTTCCCAGATAACACAGGCAGATACAGAAAATTTGAGGGCCAATGACCATGAAAATGAGGGGCACAAAGAGGACTCTTCGAATCCGATAGTTAAGAATGAAAAACATTCTCAGATTCAAGTTTCTCCAGATCAAATGGAGCGCAGCTTTCCACGTTTGTGCTCGGAACTTCGCTTTGCCCGGGATCAGACGCATTGTGACCGTCTTATGGACGATATCGCCGAATACCTACGATTTGGTCAGACCTGGTATGCTATGAAATCGACACATAGCCCAGCTCTCCGTTTCGTTGTTTTGGGATATATTTTCCAACGCGCGGAGAACATAAAATCTCACCAAGCCTATTTGATTTCTCTGACTGCGAAAATCGATCGGGGAGACATACAGCCAACCGCATTGTTGACGCAAAATTCAAAGCAACCGAAAAAGTAAAGGCCATACCTATGATATCTCGTCTTGCTCATGAGCTCAGAGCAACAGATATAGTTCATGCCATCGCTCTATTGTGATTAGAATGCGGATGTATTACATTGTACTACACAGCGGAAACAGGTGATTGCGATGAGTACCAGCCCATATTCAATCCGTCTCGATGAAGACTTGAGAAAGTCCCTGGAACGAGAAGCCGCGATAGAAGATCGGCCGCCTGCGCAGCTCGCTGTACGGGCAATTAGAATGATGTTGGAATCCAAGGCCGCAAAGCGTGCAGCCATTGATGCAGCTGTCGAAAAAGCAGATCTAGGTAAGTTCATCACGGCAGACGAAATGAATGCCTGGATAGACAGCTGGGATACCGAGAATGAGCTCTCGGCTCCGGTCGCAAGCGGGCAATCCAATAGCCAATGAAAATTGTATTTCTCGAAGATACGGCCCGGGACATTCAATGGTTCCGCTACTACTACACGTCAGTTTTTCCTGAAGGCAGCGAAAGGGCACGAGCACAGCTCAAAGCCATTCAGCTTACTCTTGCAGCCAACCCGTATGCAGGTCACCCAAGTGACACACGCCAAGACGTACGGGAGCTTTCAGTACCGCGAACTCCATTCACGCTAATCTATCGTGTAATGCCCACTCAAATAGAAATTCTGCGTCTCTGGGATACCCGGCAGGGCACGGATTACTGAAACCCGGAGTCTAAACTGGCGGCATCAGGCGGGCAGGGTAGGGGGCAAGCAACCGAACATATTTTGTTGTTCGACTGACCTGCCCCCCGAAATTTCCCTCGTTCTGATGTAGAGTTTGCTCAACCTTTTGAAGAAGCAAACGAATGCGAAAGAGCCGTTTCACGGAAGCCCAAATCATCGGGATGATCAAAGAGCAGGAAGCTGGGATGCCAACGGCGGAGGTGTGCCGCAAGCACGGCCTCAGCCAGGGCACGTTCTACAAATACAAATCGAGGTATGGCGGCATGGAGGTGTCCGACGTCGCGAAGCTGAGGGCGATGGAAGATGAGAACGCCAGGCTCAAACGCCTGCTGGCCGATACGATGCTGGACAATGCTGTTCTGAAGGATCTTCTGGGAAAGAACTGACGACGCCGAATGAGCGGCGAGAGGCAGCGCTCAGGGCGATGCGGGATCACAATATCTCGCAGCGTCGGGCCTGCCGACTTGTCGGTGTCGACCCCAAGACGGTCAGGCGCGAACGCCCGCCTGATAACCCAGAGATACGCAAGAAGATGAAAGCCGTCGCGGCCAAGCGGCGCCGGTTTGGCTATCGCCGGATCGGGGTGATGCTGGAGCGTAAAGGGATGATCATGAACCACAAGAAACTGTATCGACTGTACACAGATGAGAAGCTGGGCGTCAGGCGACGACGGGGCCGGAAACGGGCCCGTGGGTCGCGGACACCGATGCCAGAGGCCACACGCCCCAATCAGAGGTGGTCACTGGACTTCCTGTCCGACACCTTCGGGACCTCACGCCGGTTCCGCATTCTGGCGGTGAACGACGATTGCTGCCGAGAGAACCTGTGCCTGCTGGCCGATACCAGCATCTTGGGCGCACTGGTGGCGCGGGAATTGGATGCACTTGTCCGGCTCCATGGCAAACCGGCCAGCATTGTCAGTGACAATGGGACGGAGTTCACCAGTCGTGCGATCCTGATATGGGCCAACGAAAACGGCGTGGACTGGCACTACATCGATCCGGGCAAGCCGCAGCAGAATGCCTTCATTGAGAGCTTCAACGGCAGCCTGCGCGACGAGCTCCTGAACGAGGAGATGTTCGACAGCTTGGAGGATGCCCGCCGTAAGCTCGCGTTGTGGCGCTACGATTACAACAACGTCAGACCGCACTCGTCGCTGGCAAACATGACCCCCGCAGAAGCGCGCCGGACGCTTGAGCTAAATGAGGGCTCCGCGCCCGGCGCGCTTGCTCAAATCAAAACCGAAGACTATGAAAACCAAACCCGTAGACTCTCGTTATGAATAAGGGACCATCGGGGGGCAGGTCACGACCGCTAGCTGCTGCACAGAGGGCTTATTTTGTTGAAAACTCTTCCTTGATCGACGCATGAACTGCTGATTCAATTCTTCCAATGGGCGGGAGGATTGGCGATGATGGGACCGAAGCTGGAAGCGCAATCGTCGCTGTTCTATGAGTTCTCATTGGAGAACCAGGGGTCTGCTCCGGCTGGGGGCAGAATGACACCCTAAGGTTGGGCGTCATCGATTTTTCCACCTGTATTCGCCTGTGAGCAGGATATGCGCCCACCCGAGCGGCGAGATGTGCGCTAGAAGTTCTGGCGAACAGTCGAGGCCGGTGCCCTTTCGGGCTTCAACTGCTTGGCCAAGATGTTTGGTGTTCCAATAAATGACGATCGCGGCCAGCAGGTTCAGCCCGGCCATGCGATAGGGTTCTGTCGCAAATTCCTTTGAAGGCTGAGGAGATGGCGCAGGCGGGTTGATTATCCTGCCAGTTGAAAAAACTGCTGAAACGGACGGAGTCCGGGTGTGAATTGACCTTTGCGGATCATGTTAAACAGTTCGATACCGGCTAGGGCAGATGCAGCTGAAGAGAAAGACTTGAAACCCAACATGGGCCTGATCCGACGTTTGATGAAGCGATGGTCTTGTTCAATAATGTTATTGAGGTATTTCCGTCTGACCATCTCGATCGGTATCGGACAACCAAAGCCTTTCAGCATCTTGTTAATAGCTTTGATGCCAGCAGTGTTGGCGCCGCTTTTGTCGATGACAATCTTCCGTGGCAAACCGTTCACCTCAAGAGCACGAGCGAAGAACTTCGTTGCAGCAGCTTTATTCCGGCGTTTGGATAGCATGAAGTCCAGGGTCTTGCCGTGTTTGTCGATGGCGCGATAAAGATAAACCCATTCACCCTTCACTTTAACATAGGTCTCATCCATACGCCATGAACGGTCGGTAGGACGCTTCTTGTGCCGCGAAGCATCAGCTACCAGACCGGCGTATCGGCTCACCCAGCGGTTCAGCGTCGCGTGATCCAGTTCAACGCCTCTTTCCGCCATGATTTCCTCCAAATCCCGATATGACACGCTGTATCGGAGGTAGAAGAAAACAGCGTACAAGATCACGTCTTTCGGAAAGTGCGCACCTTTGAATGAGATGGTCACGGTCTGCTCCTATCTTATCTGAGCATGCGCTATCAAAACGACACTCAGTCTGACAGGTGGAACAAAGTTTGCGACAGAACCTTTTCAGATCTGGGCTTCGACCTGACTTTGAATGACCTGTATGGCGACATCGGCTGCATTGCAGCGACAAGTGTGCGGAACCGGCCAAAGGATGCTCTGTTAGCAAACACCCGGAAGGGAAACGGCCGCAAAGTCCCACCACAGCTGTCGCTGGCGACACAAGGAAAACGCCCGTTATTCTGGCGGTGACGAAGTGCTGTGGATTTCTGGCTTCACTGCACAAGAAAACCCGATCCGGAAACCTATGACCGCATTACCCCAGAAATTTAGCTTTCCTGCCATCGGTCTCATGACGCTGATCTAAGTCTCAGCAATGTGAGCCCGTCTTAGATAATCTGCGCCCAGTCGCAAGCATTGTGAGCCAGTGGAAAATTATGGTCTCTGCCAATCTGAGCCGAAAATAGCGATGATCTCGCGCCCGAAGATTTATGATCTCAAGCCGCTACACCTAGGAGTTTCTTGAGTTCTTCCTTTTGCTCAACGTGCTTTTTCGGGTTGTTTCGGATCAGGCGCTCCAGATTGAGAAGCTTCCAACGCACGGCGGGAAGATTGGCGGCTTGCGGTCGATCTATTACGGCGAAATCCGGCGCGCCATCCTGCAGACTGAGCAAGAATTGTCTGGTGGGTTTGTCGAAGCGAGATTGGATATCCGCAATCAGGTGGTTGCGCGTCGTCAGTAGGTCATCCAGGCCGACGGCTGACTTAGTCATGCCCTCGAACTCACGCACATAAGGTTGATCTAGGGCGATCAGGTTGGGATTCAGCAATTCGTGTGCCGGACGTGCCGAACAGGCGATGTAGATCAGGAAAGTCCGGAACAGATCATCCGTCAGTCCTTCGTGTTCGTAGAGCAGCTTTACATCATAAAGATCGCGTGGATGCTGGCGATCCACGGCTGCGTGGAGCTTGCCGCCGAACAAATCTTCGAATGAGACGATTTGCATTTCTGCATAGCCAAACGCGTCTGCTACGGCGTCGGAGACCGCCCGGGTTTCGGGGTCATGAACAACGCCGCGTGTGACAGGCGAGGTCTCGATTTTGACTTCTGCACCTTCCAGACGCGCAAGCACGCGGGTGGCGCCGCCCCCACCTCCTTTTATTCTTTGAGCCTTCGCCCCGCTGATACCCTTTTCGATCGACTTAGCGATACGATCCATGGCTTCGTTGATCTCGGCGAGGCTCTGTTCACGCTCTTTGATCGGCAGATATGTCAGGTCGATATCAACCGAGAGTCTCGGTAGATCGCGATAGAAGAGGTTGATTGCTGTCCCGCCCTTGAGCGCGAATATCTCTTCCTTCGCGACGTAAGGCAATACACGCACGAGAAGGGCGACCTGGGATTCATATTTCCTACGCGCCATTTTCTGCCCCTGTCGTGACGAACTCTTCGGGTACCATGATGCGATATCGCGGATGTATCCGGCCACCTTTGACCAATGCTCGATCCCCCGTCCCGAGGTTGAAGGCGTCAGCATCAAGTCGTTTGCGCCAAGGGTGGTTGTGGCGATCCGCAAAAACGAAGAAGAGGCGCTTGACCTTTATTTTCTTGCAGCTCAGCAAAAGTGCCGAGAGCAACTTAGGTCGTAGCGTCGTCAAGCCCTCGAACACCATGTCGAGGTTGTGAAAACTCTCATGGTCCGGCAATTCGTCCATGGCTTCCATGACCGCCCGTTCGGGGACCGACATGCGCAGTTGCCAGTCCCGCGGGAGGGAGTTTTCGGATTTTAGGTCGTCATTTGTAACGCCAAGTGCCTGGTCAGTGAACAGCGACGTATTGCGCGTTTCTATAGGTGCATTGAGTGGCAGCTTCGTGAGCCAGTTGGGTATTTTGTAGCCATAGATCCAGACGGGGGCGTTGTTTCCCAAACGCAGGTAGTGGTCGTAGCCCTGTTGAGAGAGAGCAGTTTTGCCGCCGACATGAATATCGTAGCCCATGATATGTTGCACCGAGAGCAGGCAGGCCTTCCAGTCAACGGTGTTTGATGCGGACGGATTGGGAACAGGTCGGCGAAAAACGCCGCGGTGAACGCGTTCGAGCCAGCCCCGTTTTACATAGTCGCGAAAGGTTTCGTAGGCTATGCCATGGGCGGTGAGCCAGTTGGCATCGACGAGATATCCAGCGGGCACCGAGTCGAGAACTTTCTTCAGATTTTGCGATCTTTCAGCGTTCATGACGCCCTAAATCACATAATTTCAAAGAGAAGGCAAGAGGACCTCTTTGAAAAGTACATCTTTAAAGCTTCTATAGCGCTGAAAATGACACATTATTAAAGACACAGCGCCACGCGGAAACCCATCGGAATACTCGGGATAAATGGAAGATTCCGGCGCCAAACGGGCGTATTTCGTTGAAAACCTCTTGCTTGATCGTGAGGTAAGTCGCTGATTCAATTCTCCCCGAGGATGGGAGGACTGAGCGAAGATGGGGCCGAAGCAGGAAGCGCAGGCGGCGTTGTTCTACGAATTCTCTCTTGAGGATCATGTTCCCCAACACGTTGTTTTTCAACAAAATCGGCGGAAAGCAGACCTTCGCTACTCTCGCGAAATAGCCATTCGCATTCTTGGTTAGCGGTCATTCGACAACGTTTGCATGAATTGGCCTATTGGTCCGCTTCAGCGCGCCAACAGAGAAAACACCAGACGTTGTTGGACTGGCTATCTCATCAGGGTGTTCGATTGCCGATTGCGAGGCTTTTTAGCCCGCTTCGCGATTGCGGCACAACTCTGGCGCGGCCTGCCCGAGAGATTTCAATGACTTCGATAAGTGAGTAGAAGCACATTATGCTATTGTTAAATAAAGTAAAATCACTTTAGGCGCAGAGATCTAAATGGCACTGTGAATATGTATGCTATCTAAATATACAAATTCTCCCCTCAGTCTTCACTGTTATGTTAGCGTTATCGCTTTGAGATTGACGCTTGTTCTCACCGGTTAGCCGGCATCCAGCACAATTTGCGAAGCATTTAGCGTTGCCGACCCAAGTGGCCCGGCAACCAAGGAGCATACACTGGAGGAATTATGTCCCTATTGCAGACCATCACCCGTAGAGCTGCCTTGCTTTCTGTCGCCGCCGTTGCACTAACCGCGGGGACAGCATATGCGGGCGATGTCAAAATTGGCTTTCTGCTGAAAACCATGCAGGAAGAGCGCTACAAGCGTGACCGCGCCGCGTTTACTGCGAAAGCTGAGGAACTGGGCGCCGAAGTTATCTTTGATTCAGCGAACAATGACGAGCTGACCCAGCTGGCTAAGTTTGAAAACATGCTTGCCAAGGGCGCAGACGTCATCGTGTTGCAGCCTGTGAACACCGGTACCGCCGGAAGCATGGTCAGCATGGCAAACAGCGAAGGTGTGCGTGTCGTCGGGTATGACTCGATGCTCGTGGACGGGCCGCTGGATGCGATGGTGATGCAAGACAGCTGGGCCGTGGGCCGCTTGCAAGGCGAAGCCATGGTCGAATGGCTGCAGGAGAAGAATGGAGAGGTGTCCGGCAAGATCGCCTTGATTCAAGGTCAACCGGGCGACTCCAACGCGATTGCCATGAGCAGCGGTGTGTTGGAGATTGTCGAAGCGAACCCGGGGTTGGAACTGGTAACAAATCAGGCGCATGAAGGTTGGTCATCTGAGAAGGCCATGGCGACTGCGGAAAACACGCTGACCTCTAACAGCAATAGCATCGACGCGTTTATCGCCAACAACAGCGGCATGGCCCGTGGTGTTATCGCGGCACTGGAAGCACAGGGGCTGGCGTCATCTGACAAAGTATTTGTAGCCGGATCCGATGCCGACCTGGCAAACATCCAATACGTGGCGCAAGGCAAGCAGGCTGTAGAAATTTGGAAACAGATCGATCCACTTGCGGAAACCGCGGCAGAAGTTGCAGTGGCGTTGGCTAAGGCGCCGGACACTGCTCCTGCTGATCTGGTCGAGGTGGACAAGGTTATCAACAACGGCTTCACCGATGTGCCAACAATCGTGACCCCGATCACGCTTGTGACACAGGATAACATCGATGACACGATCATCGCTGGCGGCTTCTACTCCAAGGAAGAAGTCTACGGGAACTGATCCTCGGGACCTTTTCCTGAAGGAGGGCGTTTCGCCATCTGGCTCCCTATGCGTGTACTCCCCGCGCGCAGCTTTATGGTGCCCTCCTTCCTTAACCCGTCACGGAGAAACTGCCGGTCAGGGTGGGGAACGTCCGAAATACCTTTCTGAATGTGATGGGAAAAAGCATGTCTGAAGTCGTCCTGAAAATGCAGGGTATCATCAAGGATTTTCCCGGTGTCCGCGCCCTGAACAATGTCAATTTCGAAGCCCGCTCGGGTGAGCTTCTGGCGCTGATGGGAGAAAACGGAGCGGGCAAATCCACGTTGATGAAAGTGCTCAGTGGAGTTTGGCCCTATCCGACCTACGAAGGCGATATCTATTTGCGCGGCGAAAAGGTCCGATTCGCGAATACAAAAGAGGCCGAGGCAGCAGGCATCGGTATCATCTACCAGGAACTCAACCTGATCCCCGGTTTGTCTGTCGCCGAAAACATCTTTCTGGATCGCCAGTTCACCGATGCCAAGGGCAGGATCAACTGGAACCAGACCTTTGCCGAAACCCAGAAGCTGCTGACCGAACTGGGCATCAATGACATTCGCCCGACCGATCTGGTGCAGAACATCACTGTGGGCAAACAACAGATGGTTGAGATTGCCAAAGCTTTGTCGCTCAAGGCCGAGATACTGGTGCTGGACGAACCGACGTCGGCGCTGACAGATAAGGAGGTCAAGGATCTCTTCCGTATCATCCGCAAGCTGAAAGCCGACGGTGTCTGCATGTGCTACATTTCGCACAAAATGGAAGAGATTGAGCAGATCGCCGACCGGATTGCGGTTCTGCGCGATGGCCAGACCATCGGTGACGTCACGCCTATCGCGGATATCACGCTTGATCAGATCATCGCCCGAATGGTTGGACGCGACATCAAAGATATGTTCCCCAAGGTCGATTTCACACCGGGTGAGGTGACTTTGGAGGTCAACGATCTGTCCGTCACAAACCCCGACCTGCCTGGCAGCTATCTGGTCAAGAACGCCAGCTTCGTTGCCCGCAAAGGCGAGATATTGGGCATCTCCGGGCTAATGGGCGCTGGCCGGACCGAACTGGTTGGCGGTGTATTCGGTGCTTATCCGGACCAGACCACCGGTGAAGTGAAGCTGAACGGGCAAAAGCTGGACATCAAATCGCCGAAGGACGCCATTGATGCCGGCATCGCGCTGCTGACCGAAGATCGTAAGGCTTTGGGGCTGTTTTTGGACAAATCCATTTCCTTCAACACGACGATTTCCTCGCTTGAGACGATCAGTTCAAAGGTTCTGGGCATTATCAACACCCAGCAGGAGCGCAAGATCGTTAAGGAATATGTCGACCAGTTGGGCGTTAAAACACCGTCGATTGACACGGTCATCGGTACGCTGAGCGGCGGCAACCAGCAGAAAGTCATCTTGGGTAAGTGGCTGAACTCACGGCCGGATGTGTTCATTTTGGATGAACCCACACGTGGGATCGATATCGGTGCCAAGGTCGAGATTTACAAGCTGCTGAACGAACTGGTCCTACAAGGTGTCACCGTCATCATGATTTCTTCGGAACTGCCTGAGGTCTTGGGCATGTGTGACCGGATTCTGGTGATGTGCGAAGGCGAGATCGTGTCAAACTTTGGACGGGACGATGCGAAGAAAGAAGCAATCATGGCGTATGCCACCGGCAGCGCATAAGGGAGGAAGCAAATGAGTGCTGACAGCAACGTTGCAGGTGTTGGCGTCAATGGCGCCAAGGAAAACCACCTGATAAACTTCATAAAGGATAACGCAACACTGATTGCGTTGATCGTGCTTGTCGTTGGGCTCAGCTTTGCCGACGACGCGTTTTTCACCGCGAGGAACCTTAGCAACCTATCCCGGCAGGTTACCATCATCGGGATCATTGCCGTAGGCATGACCATGGTCATTCTGATTGCGGGCATTGACCTATCCGTTGGCTCTGTCGTCGGGTTATCAGCGGTCGTCTGTACGCTCATGATGCAATGGGGCGTGCCGACCATAGTGGCGGTACCTGCAACCCTTTTGATCGTGGGTGTTGGAATAGGTCTGTGGAACGGGTTCTGGATAGCCAAGTTCAACATACCCCCATTCATCATAACCCTTGGAATGCTGACTATCGCACGCGGTTTGGCACTGACCCTGACCAATGGCAGTTCTGTACCGGTAACGAGTAATGTGTTTCCATTGATTGGTGGTGCTTATATCCCGCCGATGATGTCCAGTATCGTGCTGATCGTGTGTGCTGCGCTTGCTGTTTATTCGATCTTCCGAGATGTTCAGCAAAGCAAGGCGCATGGCGTCGAAGTGAATATGCAGGAGCTGCTGGTCAATGGGGCGGTGATGATTGGTGGTTTTGCTTTGGCCTTCCACGTGTTCACCAGCTACAAAGGGATCCCCGTTCCTGTTGCGATCTTTGCAGTCATTGCATTTGCCGGGATCTATACGCTGAACAGCACCCGTTTTGGTCGCCGCCTCTATGCGCTTGGCGGAAACGAAGATGCGGCTCGCCTGTCCGGCATCAACGTCGTCCGCACCAAGATGATTGTCTATACGGTCATTTCAGTCCTGTCGGCCCTAGCTGGAATTATCCTGGCCTCGCGTCTGAACGGTGCCTCGCCCAATCTTGGAACGATGTTCGAACTTGACGCGATCGCCGCGGTCGTTATCGGCGGTACCAGTCTGGCGGGTGGTTCTGGCAAGGTGAGTGGAACCATCATCGGTGCCCTGCTGATCGGGGTCCTGAACAACGGCATGAGCCTGCTTGGTGTGGTCACGTTCTATCAGTTGATCATCAAGGGCCTGATCATCATCCTCGCCGTCTGGTTCGATGTGATGCAGAAGAAATAATGTTGCTGGCCTGCCCCCGGTCACACGCACCGGGGGCAAAGCCAAAATCCCCGAAAACTTGAATGACAGTTGGGAGGTAAGCGATGGTCCAGTCCATTTTAGCAACCTTACGCACAAACGGCCTCAGAGCTTTGGGTTTGGCCGGCCTTCTATCCGCATCGCTGCCAATGATCGCGGCAGCGCAGGACAACGCTACAATCGGGTTCCTGCTCAAGACCATGCAGGAAGCCAGATACCAGACTGACAAATCCCTATTCATTGCACGCGCGGAATCCCAAGGCGCAGATGTGATCTTTGATAGCAGCGGCAATGATCCATTGCGTCAGTTGCAGCAGGTTGAGGAAATGCTGGAATCGGGGGTGGACGTTCTGGTCCTGCAACCCGTCAACACCGCAACCGCTGGTGCCCTTGTTGATTTGGCCCACGATCAAGGCGTCAAAGTGGTCGGATACGACTCGATGCTGCAGGACGGGCCGCTTGACGTCATGGTCATGCAAGACAGTTGGGCTGTCGGGCAGCTTCAGGCCGAAGCCATGGTGGACTGGCTGAACGACACCCGCGGTGAGGTCAAAGGCCGGGTCGCCCTGATCCGCGGTCAGCCTGGTGATGCCAATGCCGAAGCGCTCAGCAGCGGTGTGCTGAAAGTGATTGCCGATCATCCTGGGCTCGAGCTTGTTGCGGATCGCAGCCATGTAGACTGGTCTCCCGATATGGCCAGAGACACTGCCGAAAACCTTCTGGTCGAATATGACAACGACATCGATGCATTCATTGCCAATAACAGCGGGCTTGCTTTCGGGGTTCTGGCAGCATTGTCGGACGAGGATCTGGCATCGGCGGATCAGGTCTTTGTTGCCGGTTCAGACGCTGATCTGCGGAATGTCCAGATGGTCGCAAACGATGTGCAGGCGCTGGAAATCTGGAAGCAAATTAAACCTTTGGCCTATGAGGCGGCGGATATTGCCGTGAAAATTGCGCAGTCTCCGGATGCGGAAGTTAGTGATTTGATCGGAGACCATACGCTAATTGACAACGGTTTCACGGAAATCCCGACGGTTATCACTCCTGTTTTTGCAGTGTCAAAAGATACGATCGACAGCACGTTGATCGACGGCGGGTTCTATACCAGCGAACAGATCTATCAGAACTGAAGCTGCTATAATCACGCATACGCCCGTCGACAAAACAGCGAATAAAAGCAAGGGACCGAAATGTCTGACAAGATCAATGTCGCAGTCCTTGGCCCGATCCCAAGGGACAACATCACCAGCTATCAGGGTGAGAAATTCAATAAATTTGGCTGCGCGGTCTATACAGCGGTCTGTATGTCCTCGCTGGCCGGTCCGGGTTCGCGGATCAACGTCGTCAGCCATGTACGCCGGTCAGACGTCGATAATGTTCGCAACTTGCTGTCTGAGTTTCCGTATCTGGATGTCGGCCATGTTACGGGCGACGCTGATCAGGGCGCGGTGATCGATCTTGTCTACGTCGATCAGAACCATCGCAACGAAAAGCAAACGGGTTTCATGAACCCGATCCTGCCCGACGACATCGAAGACCTGATGGATTGCGAGGCTTTCGTTTTCGTTCCGATCACGGATTTCGAGGTTCCGTTGGAAACGATTCGATACATCAAGGCCAACAGCGATGGTCTGGTTGTATTTGATGCGCATGGCCCCACCAGCGGGTGTTCTGCACATGGCGAACGGTATCATAAATTCTGGATCGACCGAGATCGCTGGCTTCCACATATCGACCTTCTAAAGATGAATTTGGAAGAGGCTCAATGCAGTTGGTTCAAGGGAGAATACGGTTCTGACGAGTTGCAGGAAATAAGCGAACTCACGATGGACCAGTTGCCCAAGTTCGCCCAACACTGCCTGGATCTGGGCGTCAAGGCGCTCTACGTCACGCTGGATCAACACGGCTGCGCCGTCTACCACAAGGATGCAACCGGCCGGATGCGGGAACATCTGGTCAAGCGGGTGCTTGTCGAGGATGTGGTCGACACCACGGGCTGCGGTGACAGCTTTGCTGGTGGCCTGGCCTTTGGCTACCTCAAGACCCGCGACTTCGTCAAAGCCTGCCAGTTCGGCAACTGTGCCGGGGCGCAGCGCTGCTCGAGCAGCGAGCTGGATGTCTACGGATCACTGGAAGAAACCGAACGTCAGATTGCCGAAACCTACGGCGACTGAATTACCCGAAATATCACCCGAATGGAGCCCTGACATGCAGACAATGCTGAGCAGTAGCGACTGGCTGATTGAAGAAACCCAATTCAATCTGGATGAAGCGAACTTCAAGGAGACCATTTTCACGGTCGGCAACGGCTATCAGGGCACACGTGGATCGCTGGAAGAGGGTCACAAAGGAGAGCTGTCTGGCACCTATCTGGCTGGTGTTTACGATCACCATGACTCGACGGTGATCGATCAGGTCAATGTGCCGACCTGGCTGCCGCTTCGGGTTCGTGTCGAAGGTGAAATTCTGGATGTCCAAACGTGTAAAGTGGTCGAACACAAGCGCGTGTTGGATCTGCAGACCGGATTTCTCCACCGAGATACGGTCTTTGAAGATAGCAAAGGCCGTCGCACTCGCATCACCAGCATCCGATTTGCGAGTTTTGCCGATCAGCACATCTGTGGCATTCGCCTGACGGTTACGCCTGAGAACTACTCCTCGGAGATCACTGTCGAAAGCGCCCTTGATGCCCATCGATACAATCTGGACCGCCTGCCAGCTTATCAGGGAAATCCCGTCTTCCACCCCGAAGTTAAATGGGAGAAGTGGGCCAAAAGCCGGCACATGAAGGTCACTCAGTCACATGCAAGCAGCGATGCGTCCTATATCGAAACTCTGACACTGGACACTGGCATTTCGATTGGCATGGCGTCTGCCTTGGATTGTCCTGCCTTCAGCGAGTTCAAAGTCGCAAATCGTGGCTATGAGCAGGTTTCACAAACCGTTTCTGTCGAGGCGCTCAACGGGCAAAGTCTGACTTTCGAAAAGCTGGTGTCGATTTATACATCGCGAGATCTGAACGGCGCGGAAATGGCGGCCAAGTGCGAAGCCTCCCTTGAGACCGCGCATGCCAAGGGATTTTCCGCCTGTCTGAGCGAAAGCGCCGCAGCCTGGCGCGAAAAATGGGACGCCTGTGATTGTGTGGTGACGGGTGATCTAGAAGCAACGCGTGCAATGCGTTTCAACATCTATCATCTGCTGATTGCCGCAAACGAAAACGACCCGCGCGCGAACATCGGCGCCAAGTCCATGTCAGGCGAGGGGTATAAAGGGCACGTTTTCTGGGATACCGAGATCTTCCTGCTGCCATTCTACATTTTCACGCAGCCGGATACAGCCAAAGCCCTTCTGAAATACCGTTTCAACACGTTGAACGGCGCACTTGAGAACGCCCGAATGAATGGGCTTAAGGGCGCGCAGTACGCGTGGGAATCTGCTGATACCGGAGTAGAGACAACGCCAAAATGGACAGCGGACGGTGCGAACCGTATCTGGACCGGAGAAGAAGAGATTCACGTCACCGCATGCGTGGCATATGGCATCCTCAGTTATGTTGCGGCGACCGGAGACAGAGATTTCCTTCGCGATTTCGGTGCCGAGGTTTTGTATCAAACCAGCCGGTTCTGGATCAGTCGGCTGGAATGGAACAAAGACAAGGACCGGTACGAGCTGACAAATGTTATCGGGCCGGACGAGTTCCACGAACATGTCGACAACAACACATTCACCAATCGGATGGCGAAATGGCACCTTGAACAATCGGCTCGCGTTTTCGCAGAATTCAGCAAAACCACTTCAGCAGTTCATGACGAATTGCTGATACGGTTGGATTTAACCCGAAAAGAAGTGGATCAGTGGCTGGAAACAGCGGAAAAAATCTATGTTCCATTTGATCCCTCCCGCAATCTGATCGAACAGTTTGAAGGGTATTTCCAGCTCAAGGACATTCCCATCACCGAATGGGACAAAAACCGTATGCCAGTCTACCCCGAGGGGCATGATCACTTTTCACTGAATGGCTCGATGCTGCTCAAGCAACCTGACGTGATCATGTTGAATTATCTCTTGCCCGACGAGTTTTCAGACGAAATCAAAAAGGCGAATTACGCGTTTTACGAGAAACGCACGATGCACAAGTCATCACTTAGCCCGGCCATTCATTCGATCATGGGGATTGAAGTTGGCGACATTTCCTCGGCCCATCACTATTTCGAACGTTCTGCCTTTGTTGATCTGGTCAACAATCAGGGAAACACACAGGACGGGATGCATATCGCATCGGCCGGTGGCACCTGGCAGTCGCTTGTTTGTGGGTTTGGCGGGTTCCGGGTCAAGCACGGCAAGATGACGTTCAAACCCTGGCTGCCCGAGGCATGGTCCGGCATCCGGTTTAATCTGAAGTGGCAGGGGAATGACGTCGAAGTTCTGATTTCTCATGACGAGTGTCGGTTTAAGCTGATTGCTCCGTCCGGCACGAAAGAGGATATCGAGGTGATGGGCCATCCTGTTACTTTGATTGCCGGAGAGGAAGCGGTCTTAGCACCGCAGCCTGCGTGACAACCAAGATTTTTCTCGCAGGAATGGTCAAGGTGTGCCGAGGTGCTATCGTCAGTCTGCAAGAGCCTCAGCAACGCGCGTGTGCAGTTGTTCCGCTGCCGCGTGATCGATGAGCAATTCGTTAACAAGTCCCCGGGTGATCAGTTCGAATACCGTATCGCCTCGTTCCTTCTGAATCGCGACGACCACAACACCACTTTGATCAGGATCGTCAAATGCCCGATCTGCGATGGCTTTGACATGCTCTGTTTTGATCCCGGTCCACAGCCCATTCAGCTCGTCAATCAGGTCCATCTTGGCCTGTGAAATTTCGGTTCTAGGGATCAAAATACCGCCAAGGTCCCCGACGACCAATTGCCGGAGATCGTCAGCCCTTAACCCGCCAGCCTGAACCAGCTCTTCAAAACTGCCCAGAACCGGAGTGCTTGAAGACCCGACGCTGGAAATCAACATATCCATTTTATCAATCAATGCGTCTGGACCCGAAAACACGCGGTGAAATCCCGGGGTGTCAGAGATGTACTGCCAAATGGAACGGCGCATGGTCTCATCGTAGTGACGGGGTATGTATGCCGGGAAACCAGTGAGCTGAGGGCTATCCTCCGGCTGATCGTTAAATAGCTCATCAAACGTTCCGGCAAGCCGGCTGGCAGAGTATCCATGCTGAGCCAGCGACATCAATTCTGCGCAAACCGCTGCAAACTCAGTCTTTTGCGACTTATCTATGGGCTGCCTTGAGGCTGCAATCCCTTCTGCCAGAGACTTGATTGTTCGACCCCACGCAACGCCGATGACGTTCGATTTCTCGATCAGTTCTATCAATCGTCCGGATGCGGTTCGTCCAAACCTGGTACGGCGCTGTGACAGCGCAGCCTCGGTGTTCCCCGGGCCGCTTTCAAACACCCCAAGCCGAGGCGGTCTAAGCTTGTTCCTGTTGCAATATCGCTTCAGATCAGAATTCAACCCTGAAGGAGCCAGCATTTCGTCCATCTGGGCAATCCACTCGTCTGAGAATTGTTCTTTGACGAAGCGTTGTTCGATGACCAAGTAGTTTTGGCGTTCAGCGTGTTTCAGTAACCGCGATACATGCGGTTGAGACAGGCCACCAAGAATTGCTCCTATCTCTACCTGCGACATGTTGTGCGTTGCGCGCATATAGGCAGCGCACTGGGCGCGTTCTTCAAATGGAAGTTTTTTAACGTCGATCATTTGTTCAATATTGTTCGTTAGCAGGATCCTGACAGCGTGAATAACTATGCCATATAAACATTCACATGCCAGCCGATTGAAGAAAAATCCTTACATGCTACGTGTTTCTTGCACAGGCTCGAACCAGGAGATTCAGCATGCCGATCAAAGGACTGATCTTTGACCTCGATGGTGTTTTGGTCGACACCGTACCGGCGCATTTTGCTGCTTGGAAACGCATGTTCGAAGAGTACGGATATGAGTTTGGAAGGGCGGAGTACCGGCGGCTGGTCGATGGACGCCCCCGTTTTGACGGGGCGCGCGCGGTCATGACCCGGCATTCGGAAAATGAAGTCAGAACCGCCGCAGACAAAAAAAATGACTATTATGTTGAAATGATCGAGCGAGGCGAGTTCCAGGTCTTCGATGCTGCTGTGCGCCTGGTTAGACAATGCCAGTCAGAGGGCTATGGGCTAGCGGCCGCTTCCAGCAGCGCCAATGTCCGAGCCGTTCTTGAAAAAGCTGGTTTGTTGGATGCCTTTCCGGTTGTTATCGGGGGCGACGATGTCGAAAAAGGGAAACCCAACCCTGATATATTCCTCACCGCCGCCAGCGGGCTGGGGCTGAAAGTGGATGAATGTGTCGTGATTGAGGATTCCTCCTCCGGGGTTGAAGCGGCAAAGAATGGTGGTTTCTACTGCGTTGGTCTCCTTCACGAAGATCACGAGAGTGAACTAACCGCCGCGGACTGCGTCGTTTCTTCGCTGGCCGAGATCGATATTGAACAGATAGATGGATCTAGGTTTGAGCGGTCGGTTTGAGTACTGTGTAGCGATATAGAATTGGATTTCTTGGGGGCAGATAGCAAACTGCACCCAAGATTCAGTATCGTGTACTCAACCTCTCGTAACTTCGGTGTCCGAACTGGACTATTGGCCGCTTCAGCCAAGCTCCGATGCGGCCTTGAAACTGCTGGGACTGTTTGCGCGCGTGTAAGGCGTTTGGCTGAAGGCCCGGAAAATCCGCGAACTGTTCGACTGGCCTTCCCCCTGTCTCGCGCTGGCAGCGAACTGCAGGTTTGACGAACCGCAACGCAGCATCGAAGTTGTCCAATGGACGGCAGCTCCGGGCCGTCCTCAATATCGCTAACGTCGGGTTTCAATGGTTGTCCGGCAATTACGTCTGCGCAGCATCCGGCACTCTGGGCTCGATCCGCCCCGCCGCTGCGCCGCGAACGCAGGTCCGCTCAGGATTGGCGAACGGCATGAGCCGCCCGCCAAAGTGGATCAAATGTCGATTTGCTCGGCAATGCTCAGCGCATCTTCGAGTTCGACGCCAAGATATCTGACTGTGCTGTCAACCTTGGTATGTCCGAGCAGAAGTTGAACCGCTCTGAGGTTTCCAGTTTTGCGGTATATCTCCGCTGCTTTGGTCCTACGCAGCGAATGGGTGCCGTATCCACTGGGTTCCAGCCCAATCGCGGCCACCCAATCCCTCACAAGCCGACCATATTGGCGCGTTGAGATATGCAAGCGGTCATGAAGCCTGCTGAGAAACATGAAACGGCAGCCGATCATTTCTGGCGACTTGACCCATGCGGCAATGGTATCTCTCGTGTTGTCAGAGAGTTCGAACTGAACGGGCCGCTTGGTTTTGCTCTGGATCACGGACACGCGTTCGCGAACGCGATCATCCCTAACCAGATCGGTGACGGCCAGTTTCACCAGATCGCATCCGCGAAGCTTGCTATCAATTGCAACATTGAACAGCGCAAGATCGCGCAGGTTGCCCGCCAGTTCGAGCCGGTCGCGGATTGCCCAGACCTGTTTCGGCAACAGTGGTCGTTTCGGGCCGATGATCCGACCCTTGTTCCAGGTTCTTCGTTTCGGGGTAACAGCGGGAAGTTGGACTCTTGACATAGTTTGCTCTCCAATCCTCCCGCCAATCCCAGACATCAGCACAGCGCTGACGCCTCAGTTTACTGGTGGTTTGAATGGCCGTTGTCAGTTTGCTGTTTCATTGGCGAACGACGCAAACGCATTGGGCAGCTTCGAGCCCGAAACAGACCTTGATCTTACCCTTGACGTCTGTTGTTAGGTTCCTGTCGCGTGTTAGGGTGCCGGAGAAATCACCATTTTCCAAAAGGTATGTGATGCGGGTATCTCTCTGGCAGCTGTTCTCGAATCCCAGTTTTATACAACGGACCTGCGGGCTCATTCTTGCCTGGATTGTGTCGACGGGAGCTCCGGTCCTCGCAAGTGAGGCTGAGTGCGAGAGAAAGCGTTTTGATCCGCTTCCAGAACTTCGCCTTGTTTCGGTGGAGCCGTTGGCAGACCCCGTGCCGCATTGCAGGGTTGAGGGTGTGATCGGTAGCAAGATACATTTCGAGCTACTGCTTCCAGACAATTGGAACAGCAAATTCGTCATGGGTGGCGGGGGTGGTTTTGTCGGTTCCGTGATGAATACAGCGCTTCTGTACGGAGCACTTCAATCTGGCTATGCGACGGTTGGTACCGATACAGGGCATCAGGGCCACCCAGCAGACGCCAGCTGGGCCCTCAATGATTTGGAAGCCTTGGTCAACTTCGGGCATCTGGCGGTACACCGAACGGCGGTCACGGCCAAACCCCTTATCAACTCATACTACGAGACATCGATTGCCCGCAGCTACTTCACAGGTTGCTCGCGGGGCGGGGGTCAGGCAATCATGTCCGCTCTACGCTATCCCGAGGATTTCGACGCGGTTGCCGCTGGCGCCTACGCCATTGATTGGACGGGAATTGCGGTGCAGGCGACCAGCATCAATCAGGTGATGTACCCTGATCCCAAGGACTTGGAACAAGCGGTTCTGGGTCCGAAGGCCCAGAAATTGGTTGAGACATCCTATCTGGCCGCCTGCGATGGGTTGGATGGACTCGAAGACGGTATTCTCAATGACCCGCGCCAGTGCAAGTTCGACGTGTCCAGCCTCCAATGCGATGCTGAAAAATCCGAAGACTGCTTGAGCGCCGAGGAAGTTGCAGCATTCAAGGTCGTTTACGAAGGGCCAAGGGACACCGACGGCAATCAACTTTATTACGGGTTTCCGTTTGGCGGTGAGACTGCCGAAGGCGGCTGGAGTCGCTGGCTGACAGGCGGCCTAAAATATCAGGAAGATGATGGAGATTTTCAGGAAGGCGTTGGATCCGGCGGCTTCGAGGCTCCGGTCTCGCCGAACGCCTTCTTCAGCTTTGGCAACGGGATCATGCAGAGCTTTGTCTATCACGACCCGACTTGGACATACGAGAATTTCGATTTCAGAACCTACGCGAAGGATTCATCAGCAGCAGCGGAAACCTTGAATGCAACTAACCCTGATCTTTCTGAGTTTCGTGGGCGCGGGGGCAAGATGCTGTTGTATTCCGGCTGGTCCGACAACGCGCAATCCGGGCTGGCGATGGTTGGCTACTATGACGACGTAATCGCGCATGATCCGAGCGCCGCCGAGGATATCCGCCTGTTCATGATGCCCGGAGTGGAACATTGCTTTGGAGGCCCCGGCCCGTCGTGGGTGAATTTCCTTACCGAGATCGACAAGTGGGCGGAAACGGGTGAAGCACCTGACGAGATCATCGCGTATTGGCTAGACGGTCAGGCTCAACCAGCCGGGGCCAGACCCATTTGCGCCTATCCGGAAGTCGCAAAGTATGACGGCAATGGTGACCCTCGGGACCCATCGAGCTTTTCGTGCCGTTCCGGCAATTGACGCTGTTCGCAAAAATATTGAATGGCCGCAAAGTCCGCTCCCTGCGAGTTCACTCATTAAAAAATGCTGCGCGGTCGACGAATGGCCGAAATCTTTGCCGCGCCGCGTCACGGACCTTCGCGCATTCGCAAAAAATTCGGTGCTGCGAGCGCAAGCAGCGAGAAAATCAAATTCACAGTTTGGGCTCGGAGCCAGGTTTCGCCGCATACGACCCAGAGGTCGGCTCAATATTCACGAACGACCACGCTGCGAAAGATACAGCCAAAATTTAAGGGGTTAGCCCATTTCGCTGATGGCCGGTTCCGTCCCGCCCCTAACGCGGTGCTTGCTGCGTTGGCATTTGGCAGCTCGGAGCCCAATGGCGACGTCGTTTTCTGTTGCAGCATCAGCCGGAATGGGCAGACAGCTGATTTTCGCCGAATATACGATAACAACTCCCCCAATCCGTGAAAGCGGTCATTTACAGTCGGGAGTGCGATACCTGCCCGACCCAGGTATGGATGATATCCTTTGTGGCGCGCGGTCAGAGTGGCCTTGCAAGGTCACCAATATCCCAAAACAACCCGGCCATTGCCCGCATTGCATCACGCGATACCGACTTCAACACATGTTCGTTCGGCGCGTGCTGCGAACAACCACGATAGGAATGAGGCACCCAAACCGTTGGGAGGCCGAGCACATCGGAAAAAACCTCATTGGGCAGGGAACCGGCGAGATTTGGCAGAATATGTGGCTGCTTTCCGGACGTTTCTTCCAGCGAACGCGCGACAAACGACACCCAAGGATGCTCCGGTGATGTCCGCGTCGCATCGAAGAATCCGCGGTCGTGGGGTTTGATGTTAACGATCTCAAATCCTCTTGCATCAAGGTGGCGACGAAGGGCCGGCAGGATACCGGCTTGATCGGTGCCAACAACGAAGCGGAGCTGGCAGGCGGCCTTGGCATATCCCGAGATCGCGTTAACCGGCGCTTCGGGGACACCGCTTTTCATCGCGAGCACCGCAAAGCTGTTCCAGCCGAAGACCCGTTCGGCGGGTGTCAGACTTTCCTCGCCCCAGTCTTCGTCAATCTCCGGGCCGCCATCTCCGCCTACCGACAGGTTGCGCAGGGCATACCGGATGTCTTCGGTTAGGCTGGTCGGCCGCCACTTTGGTATTTTGATTTGGCCCCTCTCATCGGTGATCGTCGAGAGGGCATGTGCAAGGATCATCGCGGGGTCGGCAAGCAAACCGCCCCAGTTACCGGAATGATGCGCGCCGTCTCGAAGGTCAACGATGAGGTCGAACGAAATGCCGCCCCGTGCACCCATGAACATCGTCGGCGTGTCTGACTGAAGGCGTGGTCCGTCCGATGCGATCAGGACATCCGCGGCAAGGTTTTCTTTGTGCGCGGCGCAAAACTCAGACAGCCCCGGCGACCCCATCTCCTCGCCCATTTCAATAAGGATCCGAATGTTGAAGCCGAGTGACCCACGAGCGTCGATGACGGAGCTCAACGCAGCCAAGTTGATGAGGTGTTGTCCCTTGTTGTCAGCGGTACCGCGTCCGTAGAGGCGATCGCCCTCATCCACAAGACGAAATGGGTGAAGCCCGTCGCGCCATTGATCCGTTTGCGCACGGATCACGTCGCCATGCCCACAGGACAGGATCGTCGGACGCATGTCGTCCTCGATGCGTTCAGCGACAAGGATCGGACCTGCATCTGGCACAGGGTTCTGGTGTATTGCACAGGAGAACCCAAGACTGCGCAGGCGCGGAACGAGGGCTTCTTCAAGATAGCGCGGAAGTTCCGCGGCTTTCTCTGGTGTCTGGCTCTCTGTCTCATGGCCAACCAGTTCGCTAAGATCGGTTGCAAATCGACCGCTGTCAAAATATTCGGCGGCGTTGTCTATGGCAGCAGCGCGGGTCATGGTCACTTTCCCTCAGACAGGTGGGCGCACGTCGTCAGGGATCGGACATGTATACGGCGTTTCGCCCAGATGGTCTTGATGTGTCGCGCGCGCCGCGTCGATGCGTGACGGGTCCTCAACCAGTCGACAGGCCGTCGCGGCCATTGCTTTTGCCGCGTAGACCATGCCTTTGTGAGCCGCGGGTGCCTTGCCTTGAGCAACTGTTTGCCACGTATGAAACGGTGTTCCTATGGCACAGGTGGCAACTCGTGCCTGAACCGTCGGAACTGCCCAACTCACATCCCCTACATCTGTTGAGCCTTCGCCACCATCGCTGTGGCGATCAAGAGGTGCGATGAAGTCGCAGAGTGCGAGATCCTTTTTGGGCTTGGCTCCGATCCGCTTGAAGGTCGTGTTGATGTCAGCCTTGGTCAATGTAGTCTGAATCTCACGGGCAAAGCTGAGGTCTGACTCGTCAAAGGCGACGGGTCCGAGTTTCTCTAGCTCGTGCTGCATGGTTTCTTCCAAAGGACGGTTTCCAAGCAGGTTTGAAACGCCGGAAAAGACCTGACTTGTGACCTGCGTTCCGGTCATCAGCGCCGCACCGTCTGCAATCTTTCTGACACGCGTAACCAGATCGGCGAGGTCGGGTAGCGAACTGGCCCGGACAAGCTGGCGCACCGTGGCCTTGGCCTGCACCACGTTCGGCGCAACACCACCTGCATCGAGATAGGCGTAATGCACCCGGGCGCTGTCGGGCATGTGCTCGCGCAGATAATTCACGCCGATGTTCATCAGTTCAACCGCATCAAGCGCGGACCGGCCCAATTCAGGCGCGCCAGCAGCATGGGCAGCTTTTCCATGAAAAGTGAAGTCGATCCGGGTGTTCGCGAGCGATCTCGCCTCATTCACGCCTGTGAAGGTCGCTGGATGCCAGGAGATGGCCGCGTCGACATCATCGAACAGTCCTTCACGCACCATGTACGTCTTGGCCGCGCCCCCTTCTTCAGCGGGGCAGCCATAGTACCGCACACGGCCCTTGATGCCGTTTTCGGCCAGCCAGTCTTTCACCGCTGTCGCGGCCAAGAGTGCGGCAGCGCCCAGCAGGTTGTGACCACACCCATGCCCGTTGCCGCCCTCTTCAAGCGGCTGATGTTCAGCCACACCTGGCGCTTGGCTCAGATATGGCAGCGCATCGAATTCGCCGAGGATGGCGATCACCGGACCCTCGTCTCCCGCTTCGCCAATCACGGCCGTAGGAATGCTAGCTGCATTCTCTGTTATCTTGAACCCCTGAGCACGTAACATCTGCACATGCTCAGCGACGGACTTGTACTCGGCGTAAAGCGTCTCGGGCGTGTCAAAGACGCGGTCAGACAATGCGATAAAATCATCACGATGGCGGTCAACGTGGTCCCAGATCGGATCGGCGTTTTTCAAGGGGCTCTCCAGCTTCTCGTTCAAACGGTTTCGGTGTGTTCCAGCAGGCAGGCTGTTTCGCGCCCGCCGCGCCCGGCTTTCAGTTCAGGAACGGAGGTGCGACACTCAGCGGTCGCCACCGGGCAACGCGGGTGGAAGGTACATCCAGATGGCGGATCGAGTGGCGACGGAATTTCCCCCTCAATCGGGGCAAACTCACGCCGACGCTGATCAAGGCGTGGAGCCTCTGCAAGCAGCGCTTTCGTGTAGGGATGGCGTGGGTCCGAAAAAATCTCCTCAGTCGATGCGCTCTCGACAATGCGGCCCAGATACATGATCGCCACGCGGTCGGCGATGTGTTCGACGACGCTCAGGTCATGGCTGATAAACAAATATGTCAGACCCAGCTCCTCGCGCAGGTCCATGAACAAGTTGATAACCTGCGCCTGGATCGATACGTCCAGCGCAGCGATGGCTTCGTCGCAGACAAGGAACTTCGGCTTCACGGCGAGCGCACGGGCGATCCCGATCCGCTGCCTTTGCCCACCGGAAAACTGATGTGCGTAGCGCCGCTTGAGCGACGGGTCGAGGCCGACCTTACGCATCACGTCGTCTACGTAGTCAGCACTCTCCGCCTTGCTGACAATCCCGTGCATGCGCGGCGCTTCACCGATGATATCTTCGACACGCATACGCGGGTTGAGGCTGGCAAAGGGGTCCTGAAAAATCATCTGAATTGCGAGGGTCGCTGCGCGTTTATCGGCGCCGCTCAATGTCGCGACATCTTTGCTGTCATAGAACATCTGTCCGTCACTTGCAGCGTGAATGCCGGCAACAACACGTCCCAAAGTGGACTTGCCGCAGCCGGATTCGCCGACCAATCCCAGAACCTCACCCTTTTGAATCGACAGGTTCACGTTATCGACAGCATGGACCGTTTCTTCCCGGATATTCGCGCCAAGTCGCTGCGCGATTTTCCCCGCGACGTCCAAACGCTTGGTGAAGCGCTTGGAAACGCCGCGGATTTCGACGAGCGGTTCTGTCATGATGCCTTCTCCTCCGCGCGTTGCGGGTTGAAACAGCGAAGGCGGCGACCGTCTACGTCCTCTATCGGGGGTCGCTTGGAACACGCTGCCGTTCGGGCCTGACAACGCGGTCCAAAGGCGCATCCTTCAGGCAGGGCGAGCATGTTTGGCGTCATCCCTTCGATCTGAAACAGGCGTTGCCCACGCCGGTTTGCGGTCGGAACCGATCCAAGAAGCCCAACCGTATAGGGATGCAGCGGGCGGTCTATCACATCGTCGATGCCGCCCTGCTCAACGATCCGTCCGGCGTACATGACTGATATCCGATCCGCGAGCCCCGCCACAACGGCCAGGTCATGCGTGATCCAGATCATCGCAGTTCCCGTGCGTTTCGTCAGTTTCTGGGCCTCGTGGATGATCTGCGCCTGAATTGTCACGTCGAGCGCGGTTGTCGGCTCGTCGGCAATGATGAGGTCCGGCTGGTTCAGGAAGGCTGTCGCAATCGCCACGCGCTGCCGCATCCCACCGGAAAGCTGATGCGGATAGGCCTGCAAACGTTCTTCCGGTGATGGGATGCCGACCAAACCAAGCGCATCGCGGCTTCTTTCCCAGGCGGTTTTGCGGCTGACGTTTTCATGGGCGAGAATGGCCTCGATCATCTGCGTATCGACGCGCAGAACCGGGTTGAGCGTCATCATCGGATCCTGAAAGATCATCGAGATTCGGTTGCCACGCAAGGTTTTGAGTCGCTCTTCCGGTGCGTTCGCGATCTCGTCACCATTAAAACGGATTGACCCTTCAACGATGCGCCCGGGAGGATCGATCAACCCTAGGATGGAAAACCCGGTGATCGACTTGCCCGACCCGGACTCACCCACCAGCCCCATGACCTTGCCCTTGGAGACGGTGAAATCCACACCATCTACGGCCTTGACCACACCCGCGTGCGTGAAGAAGTGGGTCTTTAGCCCGCTGACTTCGAGTACTGCCGTCATTTCTTCAACCTCGGGTTCAGAACATCGCGCAAATGATCGCCAACAAGGTTGATGGACACCACCGTCATTAACAGCGCGACGCCGGGAAAAACGGAAATCCAGTAGCGTCCTGAAAGCATGTATTCGAATCCATTTGCGATCAGCACTCCAATCGACGGCTCAGTCTGCGGTAGGCCTACGCCAAGGAACGAAAGCGTCGCTTCCAAAGAGATGGCACTGGCGGTTTGTACCGTGCCAACGACAATCAGAGGCGCCATGCAATTCGGGAGGATATGGCGAAAGACGATCCGCGGCCGCGATATTCCAAGGCATTGCGCGGCTTCGACATATTCCTTGCCACGCTCGACAAGCGCGGTCGCGCGAACCGTGCGGGCGTAGTAGGCCCATTGCGCGATCACGAGGGCGAGGATGATCTTGTCGACACCCTTACCAAGTGCCGCAACCATCATCAGTGCAACCAGCGATGCCGGGAATGACAGTTGAAGGTCCACGATGCGCATGATGAACGCTTCGGTCCGGCCTCCGGCGTAGGCCGCGACCAGACCGATCGCCATACCGATCAGAAGGGCAATCACTCCAGATGCAAGCCCAACGGTTAGAGAGATACGCAAACCGTAGAGAATTGCCGAGTAGAGATCGCGCCCAGACCCGTCCGAGCCGAGCCACATTGTGTATCCGTCGAATGCTTCGGAACCCGGCGGCAAGCGCCCATCCATGACGCTGACCTGACCAAGATCGTAGGGGTTTTGCGGCGTGATCCAGGGTGCCAGGATGGCCAGCAGAACGATGATTAGGAATATGCCGAGCGCCGCTGTCGCGATCCTGCTTTCGAAGAACTCGGCCCGAAATCGCTGGAACGGCGTCTCGACCTTAGGGGGCTTGGCGGTGGTCAGCGATTGATCTGCGACGGTGTCGGTCATGCGCCCTGATCCTGCAAACGAACCCTCGGATCGAGGATCGAGTAGAGTATGTCGACGATCAGGTTGATCAGCACGAAGAACAGTACGATGATCATCAGATAGGCGACGACGACGGGCCGATCCAATTGCAGTATTGCGTCGATCAGCAGTTTGCCCATTCCGGGCCATGCGAAGATCGATTCAGTCACCACCGAGAACCCAATCAAACTGCCGAATTCGAGGCCCATGACGGTCACAACCGGGATCATGATGTTTTTCATCACATGCATCAGAATGATGCGTCGGGTCGAAAGCCCTTTGGCCCGAGCGTACTTCACGTAATCCTGCCCCATCGCTTCACGGACACCTGCTCGGGTAAGGCGGATTGCCAGTGAAATCTTCAGAAGTGCCAGGTTGAGAGCAGGCAGGAAGATGTGGCTCAACCCATCGAGCGTAAAAAGGCTGCTGTGAATCCCAAGAAACGAACCGATATCGCCACGCCCTGTCGCCGGGACCCACCTGAGTTCAACTGCAAACAACATGATAAGCATCAGTCCGACCCAGAAGGTCGGCAGCGAAAACCCGAGAATCGAGCCAGCCATGATGCCTTTGGAAAGCGGGCTATCGGGATAGAGCCCGGCATAAAGGCCCAATGGAATACCGATCACGATGGCAAGAAAGAGTGCACTGAAGGCCAGTTCCATTGTGGCAGGCATATGGTGCAGGATCAGTTTGAGCGCGGGCTCACCGAAGACAAAACTGTCACCGAGGTCACCCTGTGCCGCACCTTTGAGGAACAACCAGTACTGTTCCCAAATAGGCCGATCCAATCCAAGCCGTCGAATTGCAGCTTCGATGTCGGCCTGATCCGCGTCGGGACTGACCAGCATGTAGACCGGGTCACCAACAATGTTGACGCCAAAAAAGACAATCACCGACATCAGGAAGACAACAAGCATTGCTTGTAGCAATCGGCGAATGACGAAAACGGTCATGAGGACATTCCCTGGGCAAAGGTTCCGGGCCGCTGCGAAGGCGGCCCGGATGCATTGCGGTTACTCTTTCACGACGCCTGTCGCGAGAGTGTACTCGTCGGTCCGAGGGATGTAGCTCAGACCTTTTTTGGCCGCCCAGGTGTTGACCTGGAAGTGAGTCGGAATGATCGCCACATTCTCGATCGCGCGCTCTGTCGCCGCGGCGAGTAGTTCCTGCCGCTTTGCGTCATCGACTGTTCGCAGGGCTTCTTCGATCAACGCGTCGGTTTCAGCATCCGAGTGCCGGCCACGGTTCGATGATCCAAAGCCCGCATCCTTGTCATGGGTGTGGATCAGCGATTTGAGAGGCGAGGACGCTTCGCCGGACCCCGCGCCCCATCCGACGAGGATAAAGCTGAACTCCGGCAGACCCTCCGGGCTGCCTTTGGACGCGCGTCCAAAGTATACCGAACGCGGCATTGTTTCGACTGCTGTCTTGATGCCCACACGGGTCAACATTTGCGCAATTGCCTCGGCAATTTTGGCGTCGTTGATGTAGCGGTCATTTGGCCCATGGATTGTCATTTCAAATCCATCGGGATAACCGGCTTCAGCCAGAAGTGCTTTAGCACCGTCCGGGTCATAAGTCACCACGTCCAGATTGTCGGACACGCCAAAGAATCCCTCGGGCAGAAGCTGGCCAGCGGGCAGCGCAACCCCCTCCATGACACGCTCAACGATCGCGTCGCGATTGATCGCCATGCTGATCGCCTTCCGGACTCGGACGTCCATGAGCGGGTTCTTTATATCGCCACCACCGTTGGCCTTCACAAAGGGTGAATCCTCACGGAATTGGTCCATGTGAAGATAGATCACTCGGTTGGACACGCCCTGGCTCAGCTGGATACCATCGTTGCCCTTAAGTGTTGTGATATCGGTCGTCGGAACGCCCGATATCATGTCGACGTCACCGGCAAGAAGCGATGCAACACGGCTCGGACCGGACGTGATTGGGCGGAATTCCACCTCGGACCAGATCGGTGCATCACCCCAGTATTCGTCGTTCCGTACCAGCACGATGCTTTCACCCGGCGTGTAACTTTGGAACTTGAACGGCCCTGTGCCGATGGCGGCCGTACCCGCGTTGAAGTCTTCCGTCGTTGCTTCGCAGCCCACTTCTGAGATCACAGGGATCGTGGAAATGTCGTTGCCCATCAACGGATAAGGTGCGGCCGTTTTGAAGTGCACCGTGTAGTCATCGATCTTGACGACTTCCTTACCCTTAAGATAGGTGCCGTATCCCGATGGAGAGTTCGGTACGTCCGGCGCGCGCGCCATGGTGCAGACGACGTCGTCCGCCGTGAAGTCGCTTCCGTCGTGAAACTTTACGCCCTCACGCAGCTTGAACTCCCAAGTCAATTCATCAATCGGCTCCCATGACACGGCAAGACCCGGCGATAGGCGCTGCTTCTCATCCTGCGCGATCAGCCGGTCAAAGATGTGCACGGACATCGCGTTGTTCGGACCCAGGTTGTGAAAATGCGGATCGAGTGACGTCGGCTCCGAAGCGAGGCCGATCGTTAGTTTTTCGGCCGAAACAGCACCGGCGCCGAAAGCCAAAATGCTGACAGCGACGGCTGTCGCAGATGTGAGTTTCCTCATCAAAAAGACTCCCTGTTTGTTTGGCGCTTGTGAATGGGCGAATCTTTGGCCGATCCCGCGCCCTATAAAAAAAACTAGCTACCGCAAAAATCATTGCCAATACTTATTGCTATGCGACTTTGCATAGACCAATCCAAGAGTTTGGATGTTCAGCCGCTCGTACCGGGGGAGTAATGTAGCATGACGGAACACAGACACAGACTGCGCGAGTTCGAGTCGCTAAGAGCCGTGATCACGACTGGGACAACCATCGGCGCCGCGCGGCGTCTCGGGATTTCGCAGTCTGCCGTGAGCCGGTCCTTGTCACAACTCGAGGCCCGTGTTGGGCGATCGCTCTTTCTCCGGCGATCGGGACGTATCGACCCAACAGACGAAGCCTTGCGTCTCAACGAAAAACTGGACCCAATTTTCGAGACGCTGGCGGACATTGAGGGCGCAGAATGGGCTACTCCGGATAACGAGCCGTTACGCCTGATCGTGCCGCCGACTCTGGCACATCACTTTGTCATCTCCAGGGTGGCCAGTTTTCTCAAGAAGAATGAAGGAAAGCAGCTTCAATTGGATATTCAGGCCACGGACGTGCTGGTCGCCGGCATTCTCGACCTCCGCTATGATCTTGGTTTGACGAGTGCGATGATCCAACGAACGGGTGTTCATCTCATGCCTTGGCGCCGCAGTCAGGTGGTCTGCGCCATGCCGAGCAACCATCCGCTATCGGAAAAACGAGTGGTGACGCCGCACGACCTTGAAGGCGTCGCGCTGATCGAGTTTCTGCGAAGGCTGGGGACGCGAGCGATCACCGAAAAGATCTTTGCGCGCGCTGGAATTCGGCCGAAACAAGTCGCAGAAACGGCAACGAACATGGCCGCACTGGAGCTCGTCCGCGAGGGTTTGGGCGTGACGCTGATCAATCCCTTCCCGTTGTTGTCGTCAGGGATGGAAGGTGTCGTCGTCAGGCCATTTGACGCCGCCATTTTTTATGACACGAGCTTTGTACTTCCATCAGGCAGGCCACCTTCTCAGCTTGCCCGCCAGTTCATGCAATTTGTCAAGTTGACGACGCCGCAGGACAAATACTCAGAGCCCGTCTAGCGCAGCATCTTAGCCGACCACGAGGTGTCGACGTCCATCGGAAAGTTCGGTCGTGGCAAATTCGCAAACGGCCAGCGGTCGTGAACTGGCGACGTAAGCCCGCCCGTGTCGACCTCAAATACCTGGTTTGGCCCAAACCAGTTGGAAAACCCGGCCCGAAAGTGGCCTCGGGATTTCACAACAACAGTCCGGGCAGCCGCAATATCCAGCCCGAACATATGAAAGAACACGGGGTCGGCAGTCTGTGTGCGATCGGTGATCACCACCACGGTGATACCACCAATACGAAGCGCAGCGGATGGCCCTAGGGCCAATCTCCGACCAGCCGTCATGCCCAGTTCACCTACCACATCTCCATTATGGAGACCCAAGACCTCTGCATCCGCCTCAAAAGGCACATCCCATTGCGCCCAGAAAGCGCTGGAATCGGAAGACCGGTTGAATCGTGCCCTGAATTTGCCGCCGACACCGATGCCATGGGCTTCGTTCGCAAGTTCCGGATCACAAAAGGAACCGAATAGGCATTCTTCGACTTTTGCCGCATGAAGAGCGGCTAACAGTTCCGTCGTCCTGCCACTGCCGCCGCCACCAGGATTGTCACCGGCATCGGAGAAAATCACAGGCGTGCGCGCTTGGTCAGCGGAAATTGAGATCGCTTCCGTCACGGATGTCAGTTTCCGAACGAAATCCTTCCTCAATGACCAGGCCATGTCTGCCAATTCTTCCGCCAGTGCATTGGCCGCCTTCTGGTCCTCACGCGCGGTGACAACGATGCTCAGACCGTTGTCGGGCGTGTCGGAGAAAAGAAAATTACCGAAGATCGATACGTTTAGAATCTCACCTCGACCTTCGGCTTGTCGTCGCTGACCATGGTCGATCAGCGCGCCATACGGGTGCTCGGCACTTAGCAGGGTCACGGGTGCCGGAACAAGAGGCAGTTTAACATGCGCGGTTTGGGGCCGGACGCCCGACGCCAAAACCCGGCGCAACGAAAAGGCGGCTTCCTCGCCACGTTCTATTTGATCGACGTGAGGATTGGTCCGATAGCCGACGATCAGGTCACAGGCATCGACCATCCGTTGTGAGATATTTGCATGCAAATCGAGTGTCGCGATGACAGGTACGTCCGGTCCGACAACTCTCCGAATGCGTGACATCAACAAACCGTCGGGGTCGTGGTCGTGCTCGGCAACCATCGCGCCGTGATTGCAGATGTAGACTGCGTCGACAGGGCCAGCTGAGCGAAGCATGTCTTCCGAAGTCACCATGATCTCTTCGATCACGGTTTTTCGTACTGGACCTGCGGGATGGCTGGCTGCCAAGATACAGGGTACCGGCGTCCAGTCGCCCGTAGCATCCATCGCCCGGACAAAGGCCGCAAATTCTATTGCCAGCTTTGGTGTCGCGGATCTGGCTTCAGACATCAAAGCATCGCTTGTAAGCCATGTCAGAGACTTAAAGTCTGACAAATCAGCCGGGGGTGCAAAGCGATTTGACTCGAGAATTGCGCCAAGGAGGGCGATCTTTGGAGCCGTCATGCGAGAGGCCTTTGGAAATGCAACACAGTGCGAGGAAACATGAGTAAGTGATTTCAATCAAGATATCATGCGTCTT
This sequence comes from Ruegeria sp. L11, assembly GCF_056531755.1. Taxonomy (NCBI): domain Bacteria; kingdom Pseudomonadati; phylum Pseudomonadota; class Alphaproteobacteria; order Rhodobacterales; family Roseobacteraceae; genus Ruegeria; species Ruegeria sp. L11. The sequence continues at coordinate 2,841 of NZ_JBQFMI010000014.1, read as the reverse complement.
CTCTGTTCTAGGAAAACCACTGCCGCCTTGCGTCTTTCCTATAACGCGACGCGCAAACGATCAGTGCCACCCGTTATGCTGACAGAAGTTTCCGGAGAATTCGTAAAGATTGTTTGGGCCGATGACCCAGACGTTCACCTCATGCGCGGCGCACCGGATCGCCCACCCGCCCGGTTCAATCGCCGGGGGCAGGACGCTTTGTATCTGAGCCCTGATGTCGAAAGCGCAAAAGTCGCTATTGGTCAGGACGTTAGGAAGGATGATCGCCCGCGGGTTGTGCTGACCTTCGAGGTGGAACGATGTGCGTTATTCGATCTGCGCAGCCCCGAAGCCGCGGATATCTATGCACTCGCCAGTCAGCCCTGGCGCAAACTCTTAGCTGCGGGCGGAGAGCCGTCTTCATGGCTCGCTGCTGATCGGCTCAGAACAGATCGGCATATCGGGTTGATTGACCCTTCGCGAAGGCGTCCGGGTCTTTGGCACATAACTTTATTTCGATGGAGCGAGCCAGGCGCACCTGGCGTGTTTCGGCGTAGTGAAGTGAAGCCGGTTTCCGTCCTGCCGGATTATCGGTGACGTTTAAGGTGCGACCAACTATCATTTCGCAATTATGGTCATCGCGAAAATTGGCTGTGTGGAGGACATTGTCATGAGTTCTCTTCTGGCACGCCAATGACATTTTTTTGCATGTTGTTTGAGCGCTCGTGACAGTCTGCTTTCAGTGCCAAAATGTAGCTTCGCTTTGGGTAACGAAAGGCGGCTTTGGGCCGCCCGTTTCAAAAAGAATTTGTGTTCAAGATGCTGGCGGGCACATGACTTCGATCAAGGAAGTGCCGTCACGTGATAGCCCCGCGGAAAGGGCTTTTGCAAAGCTATCGGTGTCTTCAATTCGTATTCCGGGAACCCCATGCCCTTTAGCGAGCGCAACCCAATCAAGCGTTGGGTTTTCCACATCAAACATTGCCTCCGCATTCTTGCCAAAACTCTCAACACCGACACTTGCCAGCTCATCTCGAAGGATTTGATAGCCGCGGTTTGCAAAAACAATCACCGTAACGTCCAGGCTTTCGCGTGCCATCGTCCACAAAGATTGCAACGTATACATGGCTGATCCATCGCCTGTTAGAGCAATTACTTTTCTATCTGGACATGCAATTGCTGCGCCGGTTGCGCACGGTAGGCAAAGCCCTATCGCACCACCGGTTCCCCCAAGCAAGTCATGTGGTCGCGCGGTTGCAGTCGGAGGAATGACGTGAAACCCGGACGTCACGGATTCATTGCAAACGATAGCATTCTCGGGAATGAGGGCCGCTAACGCTTGGCCGACTTTCGCTAGGGTGAGATCTCCGGTTGGGATTGGAGGCAGGTCGAGAGCGTATGTGTTCAGCTGTGTCTTGCTCGAAACACCAACCGCATCTGCCAGTGTTTGAAGAGTCCAGGCAATATCATCCGTCGGAGCACACAGGCTTGAAACCGTGCAACCGGCGGGCTCGGGTGTGCTCGGTTTGCCCGGGTATGCAAAGAAGGCAACGGGTTGGTCGGCGCCGATCAAAGTGATTGACGATGTCTGTTCAAGCTGAGCAATCTTGGGTGCAATTGGATACACAAGTTGATCCAATTTGGCAGCCCCGGCCCCCTTCGAAATTCGAGGGATTAGAGTATCCGCCAACAGGCGGCATCCGGTTTTGACGGAAATTTTTCCAGCCAGTACACGAAGTGGACCAAAAAGCGCGGAACCACCTATCATCAAAGCCGCGTTTGCAGTCTTCAGACGCATGGCTGCGGCCTCGATGCCTTCCAAGGACGGGCGATGAAGTGGTTGGGCCAGAATGCTATTCGTCGCAGGGCCAGTCGCTGCATCCCAAGCAGTATCGGCGGGAAGAACAAGAGTGGCGATCTGGCCGTTTTGAGATCGGGCGGCCTGGATGGCTGCGGCCCCGTCCGATGCGACGCTTGTGGCCTGATCAGAAACTCGTGTCCAATGGCTTATGGCCTGACTTACGCCAATAATGTCGCCTCTGAGTGGGCTTTCATAGCGCAGGTGATGTGTTGCGTGATCTCCCACCACATTCACGATCCCGGACCCTGATTTTCGGGCGTTGTGTAGATTGGCAAATGCGTTGCCTAGCCCCGGTGCAAGATGCAGCAGAGTGCCGGCGACGTCCCGTTTCATGCGGTAATAGCCATCAGCGGCGCCCGTCGTTCCACCTTCGAACAGGCACAGAACACAGTTCATCTCGGGATGTCTATCAAGAGCCGCAACAAAGTGCATTTCAGACGTGCCTGGATTGGCGAAAACCGTATCCACACCATTGTGAAGAAAGGTTTTGACTAACGATTCTGCGCCATTCATTCGATCACCGCCAACTCTGATTTCAACGAACTTTATGGGAGAGACAATCTAAAAGTAACTGAAAAAGCTTTCGATGATGTGCAGGCCGTCAATCGTCATCGATGCCCTCGCCCGTAAGACATGCCATGTTGAACAACGCGAAATCGCGGTGGTTTTCGGCCAGTTCAAGTCGAACTCGGGTCGCCCAGACATGCTTGGGTTTTGGCGGCCGCTTCTGACCGACGATACGTCCTTTGTTCCAGGTTGGGCGAAGCGCGCGAACGGCAGGTATGTTTGGGTTTCCATGACTGATCTTCCGATCCGCCATGCCCTCCCACAACGACAACCCGACATTGACGAGAAACAATATTACAGGATGCTGCGTCGCCTCAGAGGCCTGCTGGGAGCTCGACGTAGCCATCCATCGTTGCTTGAGCAGGACAATAAATTGCGCATTTGACAACAAGTATTTGCGGCCCACATGCTGAAACGTGAAAATCGAGGTGTAA
>NZ_JBQFMI010000013.1:0-79285 GCF_056531755.1 Ruegeria sp. L11 | reverse complement strand
CTATTGGCTGAGAAAAGAAGAAATCCAAACCGATCAGCAGGAGCAAAAAGTAGCTTAAATTACACCGAAATCTGTCCAAACATTGGGGAGTAGCTCACAATTCTGAGGTGGAAGTGTCGCAAGGCTTCGAGAAAACCAATTTCGTATACCACAGTTGGCACTCGCGCCGATTTTTCGGATAGCAAACAAGGAAGTTGAGAATGGTATTTTCAAAAGGTGGGCCAAGGGGTGGGCTGTAAATAGAATCAAAAACACAACGCATTGATAATTAGATGAATTTTTTGGGGATATGGTGCGGGTGGAGGGACTTGAACCCCCACGCCTTGCGGCGCCAGAACCTAAATCTGGTGCGTCTACCAATTTCGCCACACCCGCAACTCAGCGCCGCAGCGCTGGATTGAAGCGGTCAATAACAAAGCTTGCTTCCGAGCGCGAGGGGTAAAATACATGTATCGCCAAGTTTGTAGATCCTCTGATGAGATATGGGGCAACCACGCTATCTTATGAAAATGTATAGCCCCAAGAGGCTCGTCAGTGGAAAGTTGATGGGAACATCAGTGGCCGTGAAACCCGATATCCTGCGGGACAATGTCCACGCTATTTAGGAAGAGCTCTTCATTCGTGCCGAAGTTAAAAATTGACCCAGCTAGCCTGCGAAATATCGCTCTTACGTTGACCAAAGTCCTAGAAAAAGCCGACAGCTTGTTGTCAGATCACCAATGGCGAACATGGAAATCCTACTTCATTGCCCTTGCGCGTTCATAGTTGAATCCATGGGAGGAGGCGCGGGATTACTCGCCACGACACCCCAGAAAACGCATCTGCGACCCTTTCCAACTCAGAGAGCAACTTCAGGTTTCTGAAACAACAAGAATAACTTATCCGACTAAAGTGCCCTTCAGGGCCACACAGATTATTGAATAACCCGCACCGTCAGGTTCAGGCAATTGTGTTCCGCCGGTCTCCGCTCGGTTTCATACAGTAGGTGCGGAATGGCTCTTGCGTCATAGGCATTCCCGCGCAGGTTGAGGCATTCTCAAGAGAACTCCACCACAAAGCTGCCACATTTCAAACGCCAAAAAATCTTATTCGCGTCAAAATAAGACCGCCTTGAAGGGTCTTGTTGTTTAGCAGGAGTTAATGAGTCTTTTTTGCCACTTTGGCGCCGGTACGAGTTTCCTGCTCAACTCCAGTACAAGGTTTACTGCTGTGACCGATCTGAATCCCTCCGCTACTGCCGAGCAAGAGGCTGTCTTCTTTGCTCGCGAAAGCTTTCTTGGCGAACTCAAGATCCTGAACCGGGACCACCCGAACACGGGCTTTGGGATATCGCTCCGAACCCATTCCGGAGACCACTACCTGCTGGCCAATGCGCGTATGCCATTGCCCGCGGTCAAATCCGAGGGTTTCCCGACCGGACGCCGCGTTGCGTGCCTTGAAAACGGCGATCGCTTCAGCTCGATCGAAGTGCTGGCTGACGCCAAGGCTTACGAAACCATCAGCCCGCGCGCCGAGGCTGACATTCTGGGCAACGCTTTGGACCTGATCGCACGTATCGACACGCTGACAGGAATTCCAACGGGCCGTCCTTCGCATGAACCCCGCATCGCAGCTACGGGAACCGGAGGTTAAGCATGGCGCGCAATGATCACCTGTTGTCTGTAGGCAACGAAGCTCTGGCGCCAATGACTTCGGCAATGTCATCACTGACGGCGCAGATTGATCAATTGACTGAGGTGGCTGATGCGCGCTCCTCGGCACGTCTGGCAACACTCAAGACCCGGATGGAAAACTTCACCGCCAGCATCACTATGGTCGGTCAGGTAAAAGCGGGCAAATCATCGATTGTAAACATTCTTGCGGGGCGCCCATCTTTGCTTCCGTCGGATGTGAACCCGTGGACGTCGGTCGTCACAACCCTGAATATCAACACGCGTCCACCGGGCGATACCAAGGCCAAGTTCACCTTCTTTGAGCAGGAAGAATGGGACAATCTGATGGTCGGGGGCGGCCGGTTGGGCGAACTGGCCAACCGAGCCGGTGCAGATGACGAGATGGAGGACATTCGCCGTCAGATCGGCGAGATGAAAGCAAAGTCGGAAGAGCGTCTTGGAAAGCACTTCGATCTGATACTTGGCCAAAGCCACCAATACGATCACTTCGATGAAGAACTGATCCAAAGGTATGTCTGCCTGGGCGATGAGGACGACCCGGATATCAATCCAAAAACAGGCCGGTTCGCAGATGTGACCAAGTCGGCCGAGTTGTACATGGATATCCCTCAGTACCCGATTGCGCTGAAACTTTGTGATACGCCGGGTGTCAACGATACCTTCATGGTGCGCGAACAGATTACCCTGCGCAGCCTGCGCGGGTCCGAAGTCTGTGTTGTGGTGCTTGCCGCTAGCCAAGCCCTGACCACCATGGACATGGCCTTGATGCGGATCATCGCCCAATTTGAGAACCGCCAGATTGTCCTGTTTGTGAACCGGATTGACGAACTGTCAGACCCGGTCAATCAAGTCCCCGAAATCCGCGACCGGATTCTGGATACTCTGAAACAGAACAACATCGACGCAAAGACAAGTGTCGTGTTCGGCAGTGCCTTGTGGGCCGAGGCAGCACTGACCGGGAACCCCGAGATTCTGAACGAAGAATCCCGCGAAGCACTCAATACATTTTACCTCGCTGCCGGGTTCGGTGATCAGGCCCCCTCGCTGGATAAAATCTGGGCATTGTCCGGTTTGCCTGACCTGCTGCTGGCGATAAACGAGCGTATTGCAGAAGGTGCCGGAGCGCGGCTGATGGATCGGGTTCGCCATCGCGCCCGCAACATCGCCAGCCAGATTCGTGCGACCGCCGTGGCAAAGACTCTGTCAGAGGGTGAAGGCGTTGCGCGTGATCTTGACGGTGTTTCTCCGGAAGATGCAATTGCGAAAGTTTCTGCGGAATATGAAAAGAAAGCAGCCGAACTGACCAATGCATTACGCGACAAAGTATTGGAGCGCCTGAACTCAGCCGAGGCGAATTTTGTGAAGCGCGCCACGGATTCTCTGATCGCGCATCTTGAAATGAATGGCGAGCAAGGCACGTGGCAATACGACCCGGCTGGATTGAGGACTTTGCAAAAAGCCGCTTATTTCAGTTTTGCCCGCGCAATGCGTAAGGATGCTGGCGCGCTCTATTCAACTGCGGCTGCGGATGTCGAAGCGTTGTATCACAAAATTCTTGGCAACCACCTGGGCGAATTCAGCATCGAAGCACCTATCGTGCCGCGCGTTCCACCACCATTGGGGATTGGCCGGACGATCGCTCTGGACCTGCAAAGTACCTGGTGGCGACGCTGGTGGCAAAAGCGCAAAGGCTTTGAAGCATACGCTGCCGATTACACACGCCTGATCGCGTCCGAGGCGAATTCGATCACCAAGGATATCGAGGAAAACCAGATTGCGGCCGTGTTGGAAAACGTCCGCGCTATTCTGGCGGATTTCATGCGGGAACAGAAGGAAACGTTGCTGAGCATCTCATCATCAGCAGACAAAAACTCCGGCCAGACCTCGGCAGCGATGGCGGGCCTGCAACCTCAGAAATCGCGAGACGAGATTCTGGGTGACATCCTGAAAGACCTAAGCAACGAAGCGGCATAAGTAGAAAAATGGCAAAAGATTCACAAACACGCTTTGTTTCACCGAAAGCATGGGAACGTATCGAGCAGTGGTCCCGCCGCAAACCGGTTTTCGCTTTGATGGGTGAATTCAGCGCTGGCAAATCCACACTGATGAACTTTTTACTGCGAACGCAAACCTTGCCAACGCAGGTTACTGCAACCCAGTTACCACCGGTCTGGTTTAGCTGGGGCAGTGAAAAACCATATATCAAGCGACATGACGGAAGCGTTGAGCCAATCGAACTGGATCAGCTTGAGACTGTTGGCGTCAACGACGCGCAGTTCATTCGTATCTTCCTTGAGGCAGACATTTTGGAAGCCGTCGATCTGATCGACACCCCCGGCATCTCGGACCCCAAAATCTCGACAGATGTCTGGCAGCGCGCAGTCGGGCAGGCAAACGGCGTCATTTGGTGCACCCATGCGACGCAAGCCTGGCGCGAAACCGAACGTGCAACGTGGGTTTCGCTGCCGGACCGCTTGCAACACAACTCTCTGTTGTTGGTGACGCGGGCGGATGCACTAAACCTTAAGGACCGCCAAAAGGTTCTGCGTCGTGTCAACCGCGAAGCCGGGCATCTGTTCAACCGGTCCATCCTGTTTTCTGCCCGGGATGCGATCAATGCCCGCGACAAGACTGGCGACGCTGAAATGTGGTCGCGCAGCGGTGGCGGTAAGATGATTGACAGTTTTCTGGAAATCACAGAACAGATCATGGACAATCGCGCCGATCAGCTGGCGCGGTACCAGATCGACAAAAGCCAGTCCGGCGCATTCAAGGTTCAACCACTGCGCCCCGCCCGCAAACCAGACGACCGAGAGGCACTGGCGGACGGCATCGAAGCTACTCCTTTGCGGCTGGTCAATCCGCTGGAAAACGAACAGCAGCCAGAAGCCGACGATCATAATGTCGTAACAAGCTTCCCCATCCGGCCAGCCCGTGTAGAGCGACGCGTTGACGAAGGCGAACGGGTTCGGATCAACCCGGAAGACGCTGAACGGCTGCGGGCAGAAATGGTATCAGACACCGAGCAGATGTCTGAGGAAACCGACACCAGCGACGAGTTGCGTGCCTTCTTCAAGGACACCTCAAGCGATCCTCTTGAGTTGAAGAATGTCGCCGGTCTGGAAGAAGACGTGGACGAGTTCGACCTGTCCGGTGAATTCGGAGCTGCCGATAATGCTGACGACCTGCTGGGTGACGCTCCTGATGCTGAAACGGGCGACAAGTCCGTTGATGACGTGCTGACCTCGTTGAACACGACTCTGCGTGAAGCCGCGGCCGAAGCGGACGAAGTCGAAGTTTTCACGCCGGAAGTTGAATCGCGTGATGATCGGGGTATCGAAGTCTCGGTATCCTCCATTGCGGCGCTGATGGCGGCTCAGCCCGAGAACAACGCCGAGGATTACGAACCTGAGCCTGAGACAAACGGCTTGATAGAAGTCGTAGCCTCAGTCGAGGAAGACGCCCGCGATATCCGCCACGATGCGCACATCGATCTTCCAGAATCCGCAGCCGGGTCGCCGCTTAGCGCGTCGGATATGTGGCGGGAAATTACAAACAAGGAGGACCTGCCAAAGGACGCAGTCGGGCTTCAGAATGTATTCAAAGCCTTTCTTGCCGAATTTGACCAGATCGCAGTTGAATATAGTGCGAAACAGTCCAGACACGCCCCGCAAGCCATTCCAAAAACGAAAGAAAACAGCAGTGCAGAATGGCATGTTTTGTAAGGATGCCTTAATCAAGGCGCTGAAAAGAAGGACGACAAAGAGTTAAATGTCCATTCAGGATGCATTGAACACTGCGATTGAAACAATACCCGACTGCATTGCAGCCGGGTATATCGACATGGAGACCGGTATGCTTTTGGGCAGCAGTGTCTCTGATTCTGATTGCGCTAAATCGCTGGACACTTTGGCAATAGCAGTGGCCAATCTGTTTCAGGGGCGGAGTGTCGCTGCATTTGAAGCGCTCTTGCACGAGGCCGGAAACACTGATGAGGAAAACGCCGGGTTTGGGGAAATCGCGGTGTTTTCAAAAGACCGGTTGAACATCTTTTTGCGGACCAAGGAATATCCTGATCATGTGGTCTGCTATATCTGCCGCAACAGCACGAATGTAGGGCTAGCGCTCACGAAATCGCATCTCAGTCTCAAGCCGGTTGCGGCCGCAGTCTGAACGGGACCAGAGGGGGTCACGGTATGATGGACACAGACATTCTCGACATGCTCGAAGATATCGGGCGGTCTTCGGTTGCCCGCCTGTCTCCGACGGTTATTGTCCCCGGTGAAACTGCTACAGCCCGTCGGGCGGCTGTGTTGCGTTTCATTCGCGGAACGATATTGCCCAGACGACTCGAGCTGACCGCGGCCAACGGAAGCTGCCTGAAAATCGAAGTAAACAGCTCCCGGATCACGGATGTGTTTCAGGTGCCGTCCGGGCAGATCCCAGATTTCGAAACGGAATCACGTACCGCGCTGGTCGACAAACTGGCCCAACTGATTTCAGACATTTCAGCCGCACCTGCCCCATTGGAACTGATGTCAGGAAAGCCCGCCTCATCGCTGGAGGCTGATGATGTTGGTATTACGCTGAGTGAGATCGAGAGCGCCTGCGCCGGAATTGAGCTCTCCTCTGAGCCCATCGTGTCTGTTGTTCCGGACGTTGAAAAACCTTCAGACAACAGCCCTGCCCCGACAGCAGGGTCGGGCAATTCGTTGGCGCAACAGTTTTTTGACGGAGCTGCACGCTTTGCCACAGGTCGTGTTCTTGTGGACAGTATGGAAAACACTGCACTGGCTTGCGAAGGAACCTGCAACCCTTCCGAGGGGATGCACCCCAATCAAGAGATTTTGACACGTTTTGTTTCGGATCTTGCTGGTTGGAACAATGACACCCGGGGCGAATTCGAAGGCCCACATCTGATCGTCATGCGGCCATCGGGTGGTAAGGGTGCGGGCATGGCTGTTCTGAGCGACAACGAACAGATTGCTGTGGCCATTCATGATGCCCGCAAACTTGGTGCGGTAATCAATCTTTGGAAATCTTTGGAGGAGGCTGAGGAATGACCGCCCCCAAAGCATTCAAATTTTCGACTAATTCAATGCGTTGTTTTTTTGTAGTCAGGGTAAAGAGTAATGAGTGAAACACATCGCCGCGAGCTTATTCGCATCGCAGAAGACATGAACGGGACAAGCAATGACGAAACACGTCAGTTCATATCGCGCATCATTGGTGATCTGGGAAAACTGAAACCGTCAGTTGCCTTTGTCGGGCAGATCAAGGCAGGAAAGTCGCGCTTGATCAACGGCTTCACCGGTCAGGCAGAATACCTGCCGTCGGACGTGAACCCCTGGACGACCGTGATCACCGACATGCATTTCGGGCACCCGAACGGTCGAACCGAAGGAGCCGAGTTCCATTTCTTCGACAACTATCAGTGGCAATCACTGATCGCCGAAGGCGAAGAGTTGCGCAACATGTTCCCGGATGACGAGGACAGCTACAAGCGCGAGATGATCGAAGAGCAGGTCGAAGCCATGAAGACCCGGGCGCGTCGGCGACTGGGGGACAGTTATGAACAGCTGTTGGGTCAACATCACGATCTGGATCAACTGACATCCGATGATCTGGCGCGTTACGTGTGCGCTGGGGACGACCCCGCAGAAGATGGGACAATTGACCCCGGCAGTGATCGCGGACTTTACAGCGACATCACGCGCAAGGCCGAGGTCTATTTTGACATCGGACATTTCCCATTCCCTCTGACCGTCACCGATACGCCCGGAGTAAATGACCCCCTGCTGATCCGTGAGGAGATTTCGCGTCAGTATCTCAAGGAATCCGATTTCTTTGTGGTGGTTCTGTCAGCGCATCAGGCGTTGTCGCGTGCGGACCTGAAACTGTTCCGGCTGATGCAGGCACTGGAACTTGGACAGATCGTTGTCTTCATCAACCGTGTCGATGAATTGGGCGGCGGGGCCGAAGATGCGGCAAAAGTGCGTCTGGATGTTGTAGACGGGCTGGAAAAAGCGTTGGGTACTTCGAATATCGATGTCCTGATGGGCAGCGCACAATGGGCGCACTATGCGCTGACCGGCGATGAAACCGGTGTGAACCACGATCATATTTTGGCGTGGTTGCGGGCGCACCCGGAACAGATGCAACAATACCTGAACGGTGTGGCCGAGATCAAACAAGGACCGGGCCCCATCAGCCGCGAGGCTGTACTACGGTTTGCCGCGATGATTGCGTCAGGCTTGCCGGACTTGCGCCGCCATGTCACTCAGGCGTTGGCGGACGGGCCGATAAACGAACAGCTTCGGATGGCGTGGCAGCATCTCGACAGCTTCGCGCGTGGCGATTTGGAGCGGTCCCAGGTACATCTTCGTGCCCTGAAAGATGAAGGCAGCGCGGGTGCACACACCGCTGAGGACAGCGACAAGACGCTGAGCGATCTGCGCAAACTGATTGCGGATAAATCGCAAGACATTGTCAAGGACATGGACGAAGTTCTTTCAAACCTGCGTGGGGTCATGGACGACACGGTCTCTGAATCCGTCTTTGTTGTGGTGCGCGGACCTGAAGGACAATCCCCATTGCTTGCCAAAGGCGGCGCTACCGAGTTGAATTTCACCCCTTTACGCGAACACATGCGCGAGCTGGTTCAAGGCGCATCGCAAGTGGTGCGGCAACGCATGTTGAGCGAGCTTTACGCGATCGACATGCAATGCAACGCCGCTTTGCGGGCACTGCCAGGGTGGCAGGAACCAGTCGATAATCGCATGAACACAAGTGCAGTGCGTTGGTTCCGCCCGGACACCACCGCCCTGACCCGTGGCATTACGGTTGAGCTGCGTGTAAACTGGTTGTCGCGCCTGATATCGCGCAATAGCGTTGTGACGCGGGCCGAGCGCATGATCGTGCAGGAATTCGAACTGATTGGCGATGACCTGATCGACACAACGCGTGAAAACCTTCTGGACCGGTTGAAAACTGTTCTGGATCATTACTTGGCCCTGTTGGCAGGCCATCTTGAGCACCGTTCCGGAGCGGGTGAGTTGAATGCTCAGGCGGAAGCACAAGCTGCGTTCGAACGGGCGCGCCGTATTGCTGACGAGTTGGATGGTGTCTTTGGAACAAGCAACGTGGACGAACGACAAGCAGAGGCTGCGGAATGATTGAGTTTCCCGGAACCGAACAGGAAGTGCGCCAGCTGGAGCGTTTTCTGACAACGACAGAAAAACTGTCGTCGGACCCGAAATTGGAAGATATGCGCGCACGGGCCCTGGCCCACGCCGAGCGCCTGTCCAACGCGGTCAACATCGGTTTCGCCGGAGAGTTCGGGGCGGGCAAGTCAAGCCTTGCGAACATGCTGGCAGGGGCGGATATCCTTCCAACCGGTCCGCAGCACCTGAAGCTGCCACTTGTCATCGTTGCCTACGCGGATACGCCAGAGACGACAGTCGGCTGGTGGAACAAGGAGCCAAAGACATATTCTGGCATAGCACTGGAAAAGGCCGCTGCGGATGAGCCTGACTTTATTTCGGTTGGATTGAACACACCTGCTCTCAAAGAGATATCACTGTTCGATCTTCCCGGCTCTGGCGCATTGGATGATACATACAAACAGACACTGGACCTGCTGAAATTCGTCGACTGTGCCATCTGGTGTACCAACGGCACAAGCGCATGGCGTGAAACAGAACGGCATTTGTGGGCGAAGGTGCCGCCCGAGCTAAGAGCCAACAGCCTGCTGGCAGTTACACATGCTGATTTGCCCCCGGTGCAGGCAGCTCTGGATCGGGTACTGGCTCGATTGAACAAAGAAAAAGAAGGACTGTTTCGCGCTGTGGTCCCAATTGGCACGCCCGTCGCGGTGCGCGCCATGGCACAAGAGCCGGAACCAGATTTTGATCTTTGGGAAAACTGTGGCGGCCAAGAACTCGCGGAAAAGGTCCTTGATGCGGCGTCTGACCGGCGGCGCAGTGACCTTGACGCTGCCCGGAAGGATCTGAAGCACGAGTTTCTGCCATTCCTGGAAACATTGAATGGGCCAGAGCCGGAACCTTCCGTCAACGATGCTGCGTCAATGCAGTCAACGCTCGGGTCTGCCCTTCCGCCACTGAACAACCCCATTCTTGAAGACTGGTTGGCTGCCATTGCCAGCATTTATGAAGATCTGCGTGACACCACTGCCATTGAACCCGCAGCTTTTTTGCAAAGCTGCCAGGAAATCGTCGAAGATTTCGCGGAACGGCTGGACCAAGGTGGCGAGATCGATCCGGATGCTGACTGGATTCCGGCCGAATTCGAAAAAGCGACTGACTTGTTGTTGTTGCTTCAGTTTGAAAGCGGAGATGCGCCTTTGAAAGACGCAATCAGCATACTTGTACAGCTTGGTGACAACCTTGCATGGGCTGGCAGTACCGTCGCCGCGGCACAATCCAAAACCGGTACCTAGCACTTTCCATCAGGATTGAAGCGCTGTTCAGCGATTCGAAGGGCCGAAGAATCGGCCCTTTATTGTTTCGAATTCGTAGACCAAGAGACCGATTTGGGGTCGTCAGTTTTCATTTATTCCACCCCGTTAATCAATATATTGTGCTATTGCTTCGCACTAGCACCGTATATGCCATGTTCGAAAAAACGATCCTTAGTGAAGCCATCAGGCGGCCCCATTAAAGTCAAATTTGAAACGTCTAACCGTTCTCAAGTGTCCTGCGGTTGTTTTTGGTTGTGAGTTCGTGGGCTGCCGGCCCTGTTTAATTAAGCCGCAAAATGAGTAGAACGGGCGGATTAAAATGAGCCACAACCAGGCTGTCGGTGCAACGCACGACGAACCAAAAATTGAAGGACTGCAACCGGGCGCAAAGCTGTTGCGCGGGCAGTATGAGATCCTCCGATATCTCAGCAACGGCGGATTTGGGATCACCTATTTAGCACGCGACAGCCTGGAGCGTGATGTCGTGATCAAGGAATGTTTCCCCGGTGCGTTGTGCCGTCGCAACGGGGACTTGGTTGAGCCGAACGACCCGTCCTACAAGGATGATTTGCGCGCCATTATCGACCTGTTTATTCAGGAAGCCCGCAATCATGCGCGTCTGGTGCATCCGAACATCGTCGACGTTCATCAGGTGTTCGAAGACAACGATACCGCCTATATCGCTATGGATCTGATCCGAGGTTGCGACCTGCTGGACTATGTTGAGAATCCGGAAAACGACGGTGGTCCTGACTTTATCGTGCAAGTCACGGAAAAGATGCTGTCCGCGGTGTCGTTCATCCACCAAAGCGGGATGCTGCACCGTGACATTTCACCCGATAACATCCTGATTGACGAAAACGGAAACCCGGTCCTGATCGACTTCGGTGCCGCGCGTGAGCAAGCCGCAAACAAGTCGGCCGCATTGTTGACCCTGCGCGTCATAAAAGACGGATATTCGCCGCACGAGTTTTACGTCCGTGGTGCCGAACAAGGGCCCAGCAGTGACCTCTATGTCTTGGCCGCGACTCTGTATCACGCAATCAGTGGCGAACGCCCGGTAGACGGCCAGAGCCGCCTGAATGCATTCAACAACGGGCAAGACGACCCTTATACCCCATTGGCAGGCCGCTTTGACGGATACCCCAACGGATTCCTCGAAGCAATCGACAAGGCAATGGAAGTACACGCAACGGACCGGTTGCAGACAGCCCTAGATTGGCTGCGCATGTTCCGCGGCCCTGGCGTGATGTTTGATACATTCGCCTATCGCCCGGTTTCCGTGATTGTCGGCATGGATCGCAAGGACAAGGAAGAAGAAAAGGCGCGGATCAAGGCCGAAAGTGAAAATGCCGAAGCGGTTGTGACGGCTCTGCTTGCCGGGAACTCGGACATTGTTCGCGAAAACGAAAAAAAGAATGAACCCGAGATGGCCAAGATTTCTGCAAAAGCGGAAACACCGGTCGCAGTTGATACCGTGGTTCAGAGCGGATCCGGTGGCAGCGGCAAGATGATCGCTGGTGCAGCAGTGCTTGTGGCAGCGTTGGCCGCAGGCGGTTTCTTCGTGATGTCCGGCGACAAAGGTGAAGAACAAGCCGAGGTTACGACGACGCTGCCTGAAGCAACCACACAAACTGCCGAAGCAGAACCGCCCGCGGTGGAAGAACCCTTGGCCGAAACACCTGAACCCGACGTCACGGTCGCTTCAGAGCAACAACCTGAACCAAAAGAGCCTGTCGAGCAGGCGCAAGTTGAACCTGCGGAACCAACCGCTTCAGAAACAGCGTCCGAAGCTACCGAGACTGCCGGTGCCCAGGAACAACCTGCAGAACAAGAGGTTGTGGCCGTTGTGGACGAACCCAAAACCGTAGCCGCTTCCGGCACTCCGGTCGAACAACAGGTATCTTTCCACCATTGGGATGTTGAAATCCCCTTCCAGACGTCCCGCCGCCGGACCGCAACAGGTGCAACAATTGCGGTAACCGGTGTGGACGCCAAACAGGACATGAGCGTTATCGGCGAATGGGTGGAACCCGGAGTTGTGATCTTTACTCTGAACGGCAACCCGGTTCGTCAGGACATCTCTTTCGCGGCGCAAGTCCTGGACAAGCTAAGCGTCGACCCAGACGGCTTTACACGGGTTGCAGCCCGCTACCGGCCGCTTGGAAAGACCCGCGCGCAGAATGGCCTGCTGGCACTGCCTGTGCTGCGCTCGGTCGGATTGGAGAACGGTTACTCGTTCACAGTCAGCAGCTCGGGAGGTGAAGGGTGGCAAACAAAAGTAAGCTCGGTTCCGGCCGAGGCGACAGGCAGCCTGCAAAAAGGCGATGTTCTGTTGAGCGAAAGCCAGACCAACATGACATTGAATACGTCCGAAAGCCTTGATGGCATGCTGGCTGCGCTGATTTCCGACAGTCAGCCAGAGGCAAAGCTGACCGTATTGCGCAACGGTGCTGAGGTAGCTGCGACCATGCAGTTAGCGCAGGAGTGATCTGACCGGTTCAATTTTGATCTGCCAGTGTGTGTTTACTGAGGGTGGCTTTTAGTTTGCCGCCCGGTGGGAACCGGCCCGCCGCAGAGAGTACCAGTTTCCATGTTTTCAATTGAGTGTCTCTGCGTTGTTCCACGCAGGGTTAGGTAGCAGCCCCATGGCACAAAAGGTCCGTGCCAACAATTCGAAGGTGTCGACACCATGTTCAAATACAAAAGCCCACTGAGCCGGCTTCTCGAAGGTGCCGGCAAATCCAAAGAAGATGATGTTGCTGAAAACGCTCATGCAACTGACAGCGCGGCACCTGAAACCGAAAAGCAGGAGCCTATCGCAGACTTCAACGCGCTGCGTGCCGCACTGGCCGGTGGAAACATGACGTCTGAATCCTATGAGGAAACAGACGAGCTTATCCCTGAAGAGAAAATGCCGGAATTCGACGAAGTTGCGGCGGAGAACACGGAAGAGCCGGTTGAAGTGTCCATCTTCGTTGAAGATGCAACTGACGAGGACGACCAAGATACCAATAACTTGATGGCCGACCCCGACGAGGACGAGGATATCTCGGACGATCAAATCATCACTTTGCATGTAGCAGACGAGCTTGCCGAAACACCGGATGAAGTTGCGCCGCCTCTGGATGTAGCTGAAATGAGCGCGCCGGAAACGGTGGAAGCTGAGGTTGCAGCCCCGTCCGTGCAAGAACCGGCAGTGGTGGAAGAGGGTGCCGTACAGGCTCAACCCACGCCTGCCGCCCCAGCCGGGGACCGTCGCTCGCGGGTCAAAACAACGTTCCTTGGGTTTGAGCGTGCGGACACGCATGTTCAGGAATTGATCGAAACATCAGAACCCGTCTCAAAAACCGAAGCTGCTCAGGAAACATTCCCGGTTGGCTGGCTGGTGGTGACGGCAGGTCCCGGGCGGGGCGCCAGCATCACCCTGACCGAAGGCCTGATGCAAATCGGTCGAAACGATGACCAGGCGATCCAACTGGATTTCGGCGACACAGGCATTTCACGTTCGAACCACGCTGTTATTGCTTATGACCCGGAAGATCGGAAATGCTATCTAGGGCATGGCGGAAAGGCCAACCTTGTTCGCCTGAATGGTAAACCCGTTCTGAGCACAATCGCACTCTCCAGCGGTGATCTGATCCGCATCAGTGAAACATCAATCCGATTTATGGCCTTCTGCGATGAAGGTTTTGATTGGCGGGATTCCTGATAGATGCTGGCTACTCCGGCATATGATGTTGCGCTGATCCTGAACCAGGGTCAGCGGGAAACGCAGGAAGACGCGATTGCTGCGCGCATGTTCGACGCATCGGACGCGGGCTATATTGCGATCGCTGACGGTATGGGTGGCCACGAGGCGGGCGAAGTGGCTTCTGAAATGGTGATTGCCGCTTGGCGGAACGCGCTGGATACCGAGCTAGAAGCCGATACCTTGAATGAAGGCGCCGCAATTGACGCGCTGCCATTGGCTGCCATGCAAGCCAATGCAGCAATATCAGACCATAACGAGGCACAAGGCCAGGGTTTCAACATGGGCTCCACCTTGTTGGGTGTCCTCTTTCTGGGTCAGCGTGTGTTCCGGATTTCGATCGGTGACAGCCCCCTTTACCTGTTCCGCGAAGGCAAGTTGACACAGGTGAACGAAGACCACTCGATGGCCCCCGTGATCGACGCAAAACTGGCCGCTGGTGAGCTTTCGGAAGCTGAAGCACGGGGACTGGACAGGAACCAACTGACGTCGGTGATCATGGGGGGTGCTATTCCAAAAGTGGATTGCCCTGAAGACCCGCTGATCGTGTCTCCGGCTGATATTCTGATCCTTGGCAGCGACGGGCTTCAGTATCTTAGCGACGCTGAGATTCAGGATGTTCTGCGCCTGCATCAGCAAGAGCTAGCACAGGAAATCGCCGAAGCCTTGCAACTGGCAGTGCAGGCCAAGGGCGATCCCGATCAGGACAATCTGTCGATCGCAGTCGCAAAACTTACGAGAAAATAACCAGGCAAAGCAACAGGACCCATGAGAAAACACCTATTCATATCAAGCCTTGCCCTTGCCGCCGCCACAGGCGCGGCGTCAGCGCAAGAGGCATGTTCAAACTACGAGATTCAGCGTGGCGATAGTCTGCGGGAATTGGCAATCCGAGTTTACGCGACCGAAGATTATCGGCCAATCTACGATGCTAACAGGGATGTTATCGGCACAAATCCCAATATCATTCGTGTCGGCGATGTTTTGAAATTGCCTTGCCTGGAAGATGTCGGGCGCGCGCCCGAGTTGCCCGACACCGAAGCAGGACGCCTCGCGGCTGAAATGGCCTCAGAACTGGTAAAAGCGGCAGAAGAACGCGCGGAGAAAGCCGTGGCCGAAGCGGAAGCCCGTGTCGCGGCAGCGGAAGCTGAGGCAAAGAAGGCAAGTGAAGATGCAGTCGTCGCTGCACGGGCCGCTGCAAAAGAAGAGATTGAGGCAGCCCGCTCGGAAGCCGCCGCACTGATCAGAAATGCTAACGCTGAAACGCGCCCGGAAATTCGTGATCGTCAGTTGCTGTTGATTACCGGTGGGAACTACGCTCCGTTTACCGACGAAGCGTTGCCCAACCGGGGGCTTTACACGCATCTGGTTGAGACAGCGATGCTGCGTGCCGCTCCGGAACAAGCGTATAAAATTCAGTTTGTGAACGATTGGTCGTCGCATCTGGATCTCTTGATGCCAACACTTGCATTTGACGGCACCTTCCCCTGGTCACGCCCAAATTGCGAAGATGCAGCAGCGTTGTCGGAAAGTGACCGCAATCGTTGTGAGACCTACGATTTCTCAAACCCGTTCTATGAAGTCGTGGATACATTCTTTGCGCGCGATGGATCGGGGTACGAGCAGACGCTGACCTATGCCGACTTTGCCGGGACAACAATTTGCCGCCCGGAAGGTTGGTCGCTTTCACATATGGACGCGGTAAGTCTTTACGAACCCGTCATCAAGCTGATGCGGCCAACATCGCCTGATGATTGCTTTCATGCTGTGATGGACGGAACTGCCGATATCGTGGCAATCGAAGCGCATCTGGCAGAGGAAGCCATCGCTCGGCTTGGCTATAAACACCGGATTATCGAAAACCCCAACCTGGCGGCGATCAAGTCGCTTAATGTCATGACCCATAAAGATAATCCTGATGGGGAAGCGATCTTAGAGACGCTGAATCAGGGTCTGGCAATCATGCAGCAGTCAGGCGAATGGCGCGATATCGTGTCGACCGCCCTGCGTCACCAAATGGAAAATGGATAAGGCCCCGTCTGGCCTGACAAACAAAAGTCTGGAGGAAGTGGAAATGTTTAACGAGAAAATTAAGAAACTGGCGCTGTCGGCAACTGCCATCACAGCTCTGAGCGCGGGAGCCGCCGCTGCACAGGAAGCGTGCACGAACTATACCGTGCAAGATGGTGACACATTGGCAACCATCGCCATTGCCGCCTATGGCACCTCGAACTACCAGCCGATCTTCAACGCGAACAGGAACGCGATCACAAACCCGGGGGCTCTTAATCCTGGGCTGGTGCTGGCCCTGCCCTGTGAAGACGGTAGCCTGCCGAACGGCCAAAGCGCGCAGGAAATCATCGCTGCTGAAGAACAGCGCGCGGCCAGCGTAAAGCGGTCGAATGTCTATGCGCCGCCGATCAAAATGGTGGCTGGTAACGGCTGGGAACCGTTCACAACCGAAACACTGAATGGCGGCGGCATCATGACCCGTCTGGCAACGACCAGCCTTCAGCGGGCCGGAAACAGCCGTGAGTATTCAGTCAGCTTTGTCGACGACTGGAGTTCGCATCTGGATACACTGTTGCCGCTTGGTGCCTTTGATATTTCAATTGCATGGACCGTTCCTGATTGTACCAACCGTACATACGAATGGTCCCCTGAAACCGAAGCTCGCTGCACTCAATTCGTAGCTTCGGTCCCGGTTTACGATATCGTCGGCGGCTTCTTCACACTGCCGGAAAGCGAATACGCAAGCGCGACCAGTTTCAAGGACCTGGAAGGCTCGACCATTTGCCGTATGGCAGGCTGGAGCATGGTTGTTCTGGAAGAACAGGGACTGAACCGCGAGAACACGACTGTGGTTCAGCCCAGCTCGGCCCGTGATTGCCTTGACGCTGTATTGACCGGAACCGCAGATGTTGCGGCATTCGAAGTTGATCTGTTCGCATCGACAATGAAAGACATGGGTTTGACTTCGGCTGACATCGTTGAGAACCCCTATGTGTCCACACTGTCGTCGATGAGCTTCCTTGCGCATCGCACCAACCCGTTCGCGCGCGAATACATCGCTATGATGAACAAGGGTCTGATCGAAATGCGTCAATCCGGTGAATGGTACGCGATCATCTCGGATACGCTGCGTGAGCAAAACGCAAAGTTGAACGCAGCTTCGAACTGATCCCTCGGTTCAGCTGAAACTTTGGGGCCGGTTCTTGAACCGGCCCCCTTTTGCTGAATTATCGGCGCGATTCAATCGGATGCCAAAATTCGGCCATTTATCTGCTTCAGAAATACCTCATACGCGCAGCATCTTGGGAACAAAGCGCAATCATCCCTCAAGTGACACGTCCGAGCGAGCAAGAGTGACATATGATACAGGGTGCCTTGAATATCCAAAGTGGATCTCTGACACAGGCGTCGTGGCCGGGTTTGGAAATTGCTGTTATCTTGCCCTGTTACAATGAAGCCGTTGCCATTGGTGAAACAGTCAAGCAGTTCCGCGCCGCCCTGCCGGAGGCAGTAATTTACGTATTCGACAACAATTCCACGGACGGCTCGGCGAGAGTGGCGCAAGAAGCTGGCGCGCTGGTCTACTCTGAAACATTTCAGGGCAAAGGTAACGTTGTCCGCAGGATGTTTGCTGACGTGGATGCGGATGTCTACGTCATGGCAGACGGGGATGCGACCTACGACAGTATGGCAGCACCTGAAATGATCAATCTGCTGGTCTCGCAAAACCTTGATATGGTCAATGGCGCACGGGTGAACGACGACATTCAAGCTTATCGACGGGGTCATAAGTTTGGAAACGCCTTGTTCAGCGGGCTGGTGAAATTCTTCTTTAACAGCAAAATCAACGACCTGCTGTCCGGTTATCGTGTTTTCAGCAGACGCTTTGTCAAAAGCTTTCCGGCGGTTTCCAGCGGGTTCGAGATTGAAACTGAACTTACAGTGCACGCGATGCAGATGCGCATGCCGATTGGAGAGGTTGAGACAAAATACGTTTCACGGCTTCCGGATTCGAACTCAAAACTGGCCACCTATTCAGATGGGTGGCGAATTCTCAAGATGATTGGCCTTTTGATCAAAGACGAAAAGCCAATCGCGTTCTTCTTATCTTTGGCATTGTTGATATTCTTACCTTCGCTTCTCGTATTCGCATCGGTTTTCCGCGAGTTTTTGGAAACAGGGTTGGTTGACCGAATTCCGTCTTTGGTTGTCGCAGTATCCGGTTTTGTCGGAACCATGCTGTCAATCGTGTGCGCGCTGATCCTTGAGTCTCTGGCGCTTGCCCGGCGAGAGGCGCGTCGCCTGTCTTATCTGCGACACAAAGGTTTTGCGATGTACGGAACGAACAGAACAAAGGCGCCGATTGCCAACCCAGAACCCCGGCGCGTTGGCTAATACCCAGTCTCCAGGCTTCCTCTTTGCGTAAACACAAGATTGTGTTCGTGTTCAACCATGGTTGAACTGCTTGGCTGTCCAGAAAATCCCGAGAACCAAAATGCAAATGACCAGCACCCCAAATGCTGGTCATTCTCTGAGTGAGTGATAAGGCCCTGAGGCATCACCAGTGAAATTCTCTGTTACCCAAGGTTTAAAGCAGTCAGCGCTGCCGTGCTATTAGGGGAATCCCGTAAGTACAAACAAACTCATTGTAAAGTATTGTAAATGCGTAATACTTTTCTCGACCCTACTTTCCGTAACAATGACCGCGATACAAAAAAGGGACCGCACAATTGTGCCGGTCCCTTTCTGCTTTTTGAACAGGCAAAGGATCACCTGTTTTGCCGTTAGCGATTAGCCGATGATTGTGTTCAACGTTGTGCTGGGCCGCATAACCGCTGCCGTTTTGGCTGGGTCGGTGTGATAGTAACCTCCCAAATCCGCAGCTTTACCTTGCGCTGCGGCCAACTCGGACAGGATTTGCGCTTCATTGGCGGCCAGATCCTTGGCCAATGATTCAAACTCGGCAGCCAGTTCCGCATCTTCGGACTGGGCGGCCAAAGCCTCAGCCCAGTAGCGTGCAAACCAATAGTGGCTGTCGCGGTTATCCGGCTGACCAACTTTGCGGCTGGGTGAGCGGTTGTTGTCCAAAATACCCTGCGTCGCTGCTTCGGCCGCCGCACCCAGAATGCCCGCTTTCTCGTTGCCTTTGCTGTCAGCAAGGAAGTTCAGCGATTCACCCAACGCACAGAACTCACCCATCGAGTCCCAGCGCAGGTGATTTTCTTCGACCAACTGCTGCACATGTTTGGGCGCCGAGCCACCGGCACCGGTTTCGAACAAACCACCGCCGTTCATCAGTTTGACGATGGAGAGCATCTTGGCCGAAGTACCAAGCTCCAGGATAGGGAACAGGTCAGTCAAATAATCCCGCAGCACGTTGCCGGTGATAGCAATCGAGTCATTACCTGCTGTGATCGTCTCCAACGACTGACGGGTCGCTTCACGCGGGGCCATGATCAGGAACTTGTCGGCCACGCCAGCAGCCTCAAGCGCCGGTTTGACATATTTGATAAGCTCCGCGTCATGGGCCCGGTTTGCGTCCAACCAGAAAATCGCCTCGGAACCGGTCAGACGCTGACGGTCCATGGCCAGCTGAATCCAGTTCTCGATCGGCGCTTTTTTGACAGTGCAGGCGCGCCAGATATCGCCGGCCTCGACACTATGGCTGTGCAACGTTTCGCCATTGGCCAGAACGATGCGGATTGTACCATCGGCCGGCGCCTCGAAAGTTGTCGGGTGCGAACCGTATTCCTCGGCTTTCTGAGCCATCAGGCCCACGTTCGCCACGGCTCCGGCAGTGGTTGGGTTCAACGCGCCATTGGCTTTGAAGAACTTGATCGCCTCATCATAGACGGTCGCGTAGCACCGATCTGGGATCACACAGTTGGTGTCACCTTTGGCACCCGTCTGGTCCCAGCCCTTGCCCCCGGCACGGATCACAGCGGGCATTGAGGCATCAATGATCACATCCGATGGGACATGCAGGTTCGTGATCCCGCGGTCCGAATCCACCATATACATGGACGGCCGGTCCGCCTTGAGCGCGTCGATGGCAGCCATGATGTCGGCGTGACCCTGTACGCGCTCCAGCAATGCACCCAGGCCTGAATTTGGGTTCACACCCAACGCATCCAGTTCCGCGCCGAATTTTTCAAACACGGGGGCCAGCCACGCTTTGACCGCATAGCCAAAGATGATCGGGTCTGAAACCTTCATCATCGTGGCTTTCATATGCAGCGAGAACATGGTCCCGTCTTTTTTGGTATCCTCAATGGCATCTGCAAGGAACGCAGACAGTGCCTTGACCGACATGAAAGTCGCGTCGGCTATGGTTCCTTCTTCCAGCGACCAGCCGTCTTTCAGAACGGTGACGTCACCATCCTTGCCCACAAATTCAATTTTAGCATCGCCCGCTTGTGTCGCGGTGATTGTGGCCGAAATCTCGTTTGCATAGAAATCATTGGCCGGCATGGACGACACTTTGGTCTTGCTGTCCGACGCCCAATCGCCCATCGAATGCGGGTTGTTCTGAGCATAGTTTTTCACGGCACGCGCCGCACGGCGGTCGCTGTTCCCTTCGCGCAGAACCGGGTTAACAGCGGAACCTTTGATCGCGTCATAACGGGCGCGGATCGCCTTTTCCTCATCCGTTGCAGGCTCTGCCGGGTAAGTTGGAATGTCGTAACCCTGCGATTGCAGTTCTTCGATGGCCGCAACCAACTGAGGAACCGAGGCAGAGATATTCGGCAGCTTGATGACATTGGCATCACGTGTCTTCACCAACTCGCCCAAATCAGCCAGATCGTCACTTACACGCTGATCGTCGGTAAGGTTCTCGGGGAATGCTGCCAGAATACGTCCCGCCAGAGAAATATCTTTGGTGCCAACGCGGACGCCCGCAGCAGATGCGAACTTGCGGATGATGGGCAGGAACGAAGCACTGGCCAGCTCTGGCGCTTCGTCTACAATGGTATACAATATGTCGAAGTTCGATTTATCTGCCATATTCTTTTACCTTTTTTAAGCCTTTCGGGGCGTGCGATCCAAGAGTTGCAACCACAATTGCGTGGCGTGAGAGGGGCTAAACCACGATACAGCCCCTGGGTGACTCTGTTTTGACAGGGCTTCCCTTAAATCACGTTTGACTTGGAATCAATCGCATCTGCCCGCGCGTTTTGCCACGGGTCAGATAAAGTGTCGTGTAACTCTTGGGACGGGTAAGACTGTCCATGGGCTGGAAGGTCGTGACTAACGATACCGTTGCCCGGTCTCTGGATCAAAAAACATCACACGATCTGGCTGTATGGCGATGCCGATCCGATCCCCGGTTCTGCTTCGTTGGTCGTCCCGTTCCTCAATGATCAGCTTATCACCATTTGGCGTCCGTAGATATGAATAGGAAACGCCGCCCAAGGCTTCGGTCAGGTCCACGGTGCAAGTATCGGCCGAACGGTCAATCTGAATATGTTCGGGCCGCATGCCCAATATCACCTTGGTCCGACCGGAGGGGATAGTCGCAGAAACGGGCAACGGCTTGCCTAGCGCGGGATGGGAGACATGGCCATCCCCATAGTCACATTCCAGAAAGTTCATTGCAGGCGAACCGATGAAGCCTGCGACAAACCGGTTGTCGGGATCACGGTACAAATCCATCGGAGCCCCAACCTGTTCAATGCGACCATCCCGCAGCACGACGATCTTGTCGGCCATGGTCATGGCTTCGACCTGATCATGGGTCACGTAAATCATTGTCGCGCCGATTTCCTGATGAAGACGCGCGATCTCAACACGCATTTCCACGCGCAACTCGGCGTCCAGATTGGACAAGGGTTCGTCAAACAGGAAAACGTCTGGGCCGCGAACGATGGCACGGCCAATCGCAACCCGCTGCCGTTGACCACCCGACAGAGCCTTGGGTTTGCGTTTGAGGTACTGGTCAAGCTTCAGAATGTTCGAGGCTTCCTGCACTTTTCTGGTGATCTCGGCCTTTGGGACACCGTTCATGCGCAGCCCAAAGCCCATATTTTCCGCCACGGTCATATGCGGATAAAGCGCATAGGTCTGGAACACCATCGCCACACCACGTTTGGCCGGGTCCATGTGGGTTACGTCTCGCACCCCAATGTGAATCTCGCCTTCCGACGTTTCTTCCAAACCCGCGATCATCCGAAGCAATGTGGATTTGCCACATCCCGAAGGGCCAACGAAAACACAGAACTCACCATCTTCGATCTGCAAGTCGATGCCGTGAATGACTTGCGTCTGGCCGTACCGCTTGATTGCCTGATTCAGGGTTACACCTGTCATGTCGCTTGCTTCCTGTCATTGCCGAGGTCTGGTCGCGTTTCAGGGAAACGCCATGCCTGTGCCTCGGTGCTGATTTGTTCAGCCACCCGCCGCACTCGAGGCACCCATGCCTCGAGTTGTTCAAAATCCATTCGTTGGGTCGAGCCGGTTACCGAGATTGCGCCCAGGACCCGACCGTTTGTTGTCAGAATGGGGCAAGCAACGCAGATAATTCCGGGTTCATGTTCTTCGTCATCAACGGCAAAACCCTTGCTGCGAATTCGATCAAGATCCGTGCGCAGGTCATTGCCGGACGTCAGAGTCTTGTCGGTAAAGCGGTGAAAACTCTGCTGCGAAATTGCCCGATTAAGGTCACTTTCATTCAGAAAGGCAAGCATCGCCTTGCCAACACCCGTGCAATATGCCGGGCCCACCTTACCCGCCTGGGAATACATCTCGATCGGTTGCGCCGCGTTGCGTTTGTCTACGTAAAGAACCTGACCAGCATCGAGCTGCGCCAAATGCACGGTCTCTCCGGTTTCCTGGCTTAGAATATCGAGAAACGGACGTGCGATAGGGGCCAGTGAGCTTTGGGTCCAGGCTGCATGCGCAAGTCGTACCAAACGCATACCCGGCGCGTAGGTTTGGCGCTCGGGGTCGTAACATAGCATTCCCTGATTGGTTAACGATTGCAAAAACCGATACAATGTTGCTTTCGGAAAACCGCTGCCGTCCAGCAACTCCGAAAATCGCACAGGGCGCTGAAATGCGGCGACCTGATCCAGCACGTCACATGCTTTGCCAATAGTTCCGTCACCTGACACGGGCGTCCGTTCTCCTCCGCTTGCCCATCGCAGTTCGCACGAGGGTCTTGACAAGACTAACCGAGTCGATGTGTAGTTTTCAATATATAAAACATAGTTTCATTATTTGGAACTTGTGTGGAAACAACAGGGAGGAAACCATGTATTCCACTTTCAAGCGCACAACCGCTGCGCTGGCACTTGGCGTTGCTGTGGCGGCACCGGCAGCTGCCGACCTGACCGGAGAACTTCGGATTTTTCTGGACACGTCGAACCCGGCCCCGCGCGCAACGATGG
This sequence comes from Ruegeria sp. L11, assembly GCF_056531755.1. Classification (NCBI taxonomy): domain Bacteria; kingdom Pseudomonadati; phylum Pseudomonadota; class Alphaproteobacteria; order Rhodobacterales; family Roseobacteraceae; genus Ruegeria; species Ruegeria sp. L11. Next base: position 55,984 of record NZ_JBQFMI010000013.1, on the reverse strand, counting down.
AAGCGATGATCGAGCGGTTTGCAGCGCAGCACCCCGGCTTGGAAATTGAAACCACGGTTATCGACCGCGAGGCGTATAAGACCCAGATCCGCAACTTTCTGACGGCCGACACACCTGACGTGGCCACTTGGTACGCCGCCAACCGAATGAAACCATATGTCGAGGCCGGTCTGTTCGAAGACGTCTCGGATCTTTGGTCGGAACCTGAAATCGCCGAAAACCTGGCATCAACCAAAGGCGCGATGACCATCGACGGCAAACAATGGGGCGTGCCCTATACCTACTACCAGTGGGGCGTTTACTACCGCAAAGACATCTTTGATGAGCTGGGCCTGAGCGAACCGACCACTTGGGAAGAAGAGCTGGCAAATTGCCAGAAGATCGTCGATTCAGGTCGCGCTTGCTATACCATCGGGACCAAGTTCCTTTGGACCGCTGGCGGTTGGTTCGACTACCTGAACATGCGCACCAACGGGTTTGATTTCCACAACCAACTGGCAAATGGTGAAATCAGCTGGGAAGATGACCGGGTCAAGCAGACCTTTGCCAACTGGAAGCAGCTGATCGATATGGGGGCCTTCATTGATAACCATCAGACCTATAGCTGGCAGGAGGCTTTGCCGTTCATGGTCAATGGAGAAGCCGCCGCGTATCTGATGGGCAACTTCGCAGTCGCGCCCTTGCGTGAAGCAGGGCTGACCGATGATCAGCTGGATTTCTACCAATTCGTGTCAATCAACCCTGATGTCGAACTGGCTGAAGACGCGCCGACCGATACATTCCATATCCCGGCGAATGCCTCGAACAAAGAAGCAGCGCGTGAATTCCTGCGCTTTGTTGTCTCGTCGGATGAACAGACTGAGATCAACAACGGATCGAACCTCGGTCAGTTGCCGGTGAACGCGCAATCTTCGGTGGATGATGACAAGTTCCTGCAACAGGGCTTTTCGATGCTCTCGACCAACAGCCCCGGCGGAGTGGCCCAGTTCTGGGACCGCGACGCACCGGCTGAAATGGCCAAAGTGTCAATGGAAGGTTTCCAGGAATTCATGGTTAAACCAGACAATGCTGACCGTATTCTGGCCAAGTTGGAACGCGCGCGAGAGCGTATCTACGACAACTGATCAGGCTTGGGCCGGGCTGAAGCCCGGCCTACTTGACCCGCTTTGTTGGGCAGGTTTCAGCCCGCCTTCACCTCAAGAAAACCCGGGACACCCATGACCTCTGCCGCCGACGCCCCTGAACAGGAAAGCTGGTTCCACAGAAACCAACAGCGCATCGCGCCGTGGCTATTTCTGGCTCCGGGCCTGCTGTTCTTCATGGTCTACGTGATCATTCCGGTCTTCCAATCCTTCAACCTGTCACTTTACGAGTGGGATGGGTTGGGTGCCGCCGAATATGTGGGCATGCGCAACTATGAAGATTTGTATTGGGAATGGGTTGACCGGGACGCATTCTATACCTCGCTCAAAAACAATCTGATCTGGCTGATCCTGTACCTTCTGGCCATTCCGGCGGGCCTGTTCATTGCCTTGTTTCTGAACCAGACAGTCTGGGGTATCCGCCTCTACAAATCGCTGTTCTTCTTTCCATTTGTCATTTCTCAGGTTGTCGTTGGCCTCGTATTCACGTGGTTTTACGACCCGACTTTTGGTCTTCTGAATGAGCTTCTTGGCTTATTTGGAATGGGCCCCTTGAATGTGTTGGGCGACGAACGTTTGGTCACCTACGGCATCATCGTCGCGGGCCTTTGGCCGCAAACCGCCTATTGCATGATCCTCTACCTCACCGGTCTGAATGCCGTCGACCCCGAACAGATCGAAGCCGGGCGCCTGGACGGTGCCAAAGGCTTGAGAATGCTGTGGCACATCATTCTGCCGCAGTTGCGCCCGGCGACTTTCATTGCATTCGTCGTGACAATCATCGGAGCGCTGCGCAGTTTCGACCTGATCTCAATCATGACACAGGGCGGGCCGTTCGGATCCTCCCGTGTGCTGGCCTATTACATGTTCGAGGTCGCCCTGTCCGAATACGGTTTCCGCATGGGGTATGGCGCGGCAATCGCTGTGGTGCTGTTCCTGATCATGCTCTGCTTCATCGCCTATTTCCTCTGGTCGATGTATCGCGAAGAAAGGGAGCACTGAGATGTTTCCCAAACCCATCGAAAAACAACCTCGCGCCGCGCAGATCACCTATCAGGCGATGCTGCCACTTGCATTGTTGCTGTGGCTGGGGCCCCTGCTGGCGGTGGCTCTGTTTTCGGTCAAACCAGCGGCGGATTTCACCAACGCCAACTATTGGGGCTTGCCATCCAGTTTTGAAGGTGCAGTCAATTACGGGCTGGTGTTCTTCAACTCGGACATGCCGCGATATTTGCTGAACTCTTTCATGATCACCATTCCTACGGTAATCGGTGCCGTTGCTCTCAGTTCCATGACCGGCTTTGCACTGGGTATTTACAAATTCAAATCGAACCTATGGATTTTCTTCATGTTCGTAGCCGGCAATTTCGTGCCATTCCAGATCCTGATGGTGCCTGTGCGCGACCTGACACTGGATTTAGGCCTCTACAACACAAAAACCGGCCTCGTCTTGTTCCACATCGCCTTCCAGACCGGCTTTTGCACATTGTTCATGCGCAACTTTATCCGGGCCCTGCCCTTTGAATTAATCGAGGCCGCGCGGGTCGAGGGTATCAGCGAATGGCGCATCTTCTGGTACGTGGTTCTGCCGTTGATGAAACCTGCAATAGCCGCGCTCAGCGTGCTGATCTTCACTTTCATCTGGAACGATTATTTCTGGGCGGTCGTCCTGACACAGGGCGCGGAAAGCCAGCCTGTCACAGCAGGCATCACCAGTTTCAACGCCCAGTTCCGTGCCGCCTACCAACTAATGAGCGCGGGCTCGATCGTAGCAGCGCTGCCACCGGTTGCCATGTTCTTCCTGATGCAAAAGCACTTTATCGCGGGCCTGACCCTCGGAGCTGTAAAATGACAAAGATAACATTCATCGGAGCAGGTTCCACGATCTTTATGCAGAACATCGTGGGGGATGCTCTGTTAACGCCTGCTCTGGCAGACAGTCATTTTGCGCTGATGGATATCGACCCCGTACGCCTGATGGAAAGCGAAGCTGTAGCCCGCGCCTTGATCCGTTCCGTCCGGTCAAACGCGACAGTATCCACACATACAGATCGACGCGCGGCACTTGATGGTGCCGATTTCGTTATCACTGCCTTTCAGATTGGCGGGTACCAGCCTTGCACCGTCACAGATTTTGAGATCCCCAAGCAATACGGGCTGCGCCAGACCATCGCCGATACGCTGGGCGTAGGTGGCATCATGCGGGGGTTACGCACTGTGCCGGTCTTGTGTGACGTGGCGCATGACATGATGCAGCTATGCCCTGATGCAACACTGCTGCAATACGTCAATCCGATGGCCATCAACACCTGGGCACTGGCCGAGAAATACCCATCATTGAAGCAGGTCGGCCTGTGCCACTCGGTTCAGAACACGGTCGCGGAACTGGCACATGATCTGGACCTGCCAAAAGACGACATTCGCTACAAGGTGGCGGGCGTCAATCACGTCGCCTTCTTCCTGCGGCTTGAGCATCAGGGACAAGATTTATACCCCGCCCTTCGGCAAGGTTATGTCAGCGGCAGGATCCCCAAGGCGCCACTGCTGATGCCGCGCTGCCCCAACAAGGTGCGCTACGAAGTGATGGATCACCTTGGCTATTTCTGCACCGAAAGTTCTGAGCATTTGGCAGAATACGTGCCATGGTTCATCAAAGACGGGCGGGCGGACCTGATCGAGAAATTCTCAATCCCACTGGATGAATACCCGACCCGCTGTGTGGAACAGATGAGCAACTGGAAACAGCAGGCCAAAACCTTGACTGACGGGCGCGACATAGCGGTCACTCGCAGCCACGAGTTTGCGGCAGACATAATGAACGCAATCATCTCTGACACCGCCTACGTGGCCTATGGCAATCTGCCAAACACCGGCCAGATACCTCAGCTGCCTATGGGGGCTGCTGTCGAAACACCGTGTCTGGTTGATGCAAATGGCATTCAGCCTTCTGTCATCACAGACGTCCCACCGCAGCTGATCACCCTGATGCGTAGCCAGATCAACGTTCAGGAACTCACAGTCAGGGCATTGGTCGACCAGAACCCCGAGCATATCTATCATGCAGCGATGATGGACCCGCACACCGCCGCCGAGCTGGATCTGCGCCAAATTCGAAATCTGGTGAACGACCTACTGTCTGCCCATGTCGACTGGTTGCCGGATTGGTGTCGCCCGCCTCGCGCCGCTTGAATTTCATCTTTTTAGAATTACTCAAATCCTCCCAGATTTCGAAAAGCATCACAGAACAATGTCAAAACGCCGCTCACAGCACTGGTACGGGAAACTCGACAAGGATGGGTTCATCCATCGATCCTGGATGAAAAATCAGGGTTTTCCTGATCACGCCTTCGATGGGCGGCCAATCATCGGAATCTGCAACACATGGTCGGAGCTGACCCCTTGCAATTCCGGCCTGCGCGATCTGGCCGAAGGGGTAAAGCGTGGTGTGTGGGAGGCCGGGGGCTTTCCCGTCGAATTCCCGGTCATGTCGTTGGGCGAAACCCAGATGAAACCCACAGCCATGCTGTTTCGCAATCTTCTGGCCATGGATGTCGAAGAGTCGATCCGCGCATATGGCATTGATGGTGTGGTTCTGCTGGGCGGGTGCGACAAGACCACGCCGGGCCAACTGATGGGCGCGGCATCGGTCGATCTGCCGTCGATCGTTGTCAGCTCCGGCCCTATGCTGAATGGAAAATATCGCGGTCAGGATATTGGCTCAGGAACAGATGTTTGGAAGTTTTCCGAAGCTGTGCGCGCCGGAGAGATGACCCTTCAGCAGTTCATGAGCGCCGAATCCGGGATGTCCCGCAGTGCCGGGGTTTGCATGACCATGGGGACAGCCAGCACCATGGCGTCTCTGGTCGAAGCGATGGGCATGAGCCTGCCCACCAATGCCGCCCTGCCCGCCGTTGACGCCCGCCGCATGGCCCTCGCCCATTTGACTGGCAAGCGGATTGTCGAAATGGTCGACGAAGACCTGAAACCATCGGACATTTTGACCAGAGAAGCCTTCGAGAATGCAATCCTCGCCAATGCGGCCGTTGGGGGATCGACCAATGCCGTTGTGCATCTACTGGCGCTCGCAGGTCGCGTGGGCGTTGACCTGACGCTCAAGGACTTTGAAATCGGATCAGAGATTCCCCTTCTGGTGAACTGCATGCCCTCGGGCACATACCTGATGGAAGATTTCTGTTACGCTGGCGGTGTTCCGGCTGTGTTGAGCGAACTCAAACCTTTCCTGCGCCCGGCCAGAACGGTTCTGAACAAGGACATCTCGGCCCATTTCGAAGGTGCCGAATGTTTCAACCGCGACGTCATCCGCCCTTTCAACGATCCGGTGAAGCCCGCTGCTGGCCTTCGTGTTTTGCGCGGCAATCTTGCGCCCAACGGAGCCATCGTCAAACCTTCTGCCGCAACAGATGCCCTTCTTGAAACCGAGGGTGAGGCGTTCGTTTTCGAAAACATCGAAGACCTGAAAGCCAATATCGACCGGGATGATCTGCCGGTCACACCCAAAAGCATTCTGGTGCTCAAGGGATGTGGACCCAAGGGTTATCCCGGGATGCCCGAGGTGGGAAACATGCCGATTCCGGCCAGATTGGTGAAGGAAGGCGTTCGCGACATGATCCGTATCTCGGATGCCCGTATGTCCGGCACCGCCTATGGCACCGTCATCCTGCATGTCAGCCCTGAGGCACAGGCGGGTGGCACGCTTGCGTTGGTGAAAACCGGCGACCGCATCCGCGTATCTGCCAGCGCCGGCAAGCTTGAACTGTTGGTGGACGAAAAAGAATTGGACGCGCGCCGAGCCCAATGGAACCCAGACAAGCCACATTATTCCCGCGGGTATGCCAAACTTTATGTCGATCACGTGTTGCAGGCCGATCAAGGGGCCGATCTGGATTTCCTCGTCGGCAAAGACACCCGCCTTGTGACCAGAGAGAGCCACTGATGACCCAACCAGCGACATTTCATGACTTGAACGGGTCATCCGTCTATATCACCGGCGGAGGCTCGGGCGTGGGCGCAGCATTGACGGATGGGTTTCTGGCTCAGGGGGCCAATGTGGCTTTTATCGGCAGATCGGATGCCAGCGGTTTTGTCGAAGAGATGCGCGACAAACACGGCCGCGCACCTCTGTTCATGCAGGGTGACATGACCGACACCCAGCTTCTTCACACGACAATGGCCAAAGCCGCCAAAGCCCACGGCCCCCTGAACGTTTTGGTTAACAACGCGGCCAATGACCAACGCCATACACTTGAGGAAACCACGACCGAGTTCTGGGACTGGATGATCGAGGTAAACCTGAAAGCCTATTATTTCGCCTGTCAGGAAGCGGCCCGGCAAATGAAAGAAGGCGGCGTTATCATCAACTTCAGTTCGATCAGCTACATGATGGGCAATGCAGGCTATCCGATCTATACGACGTCAAATGCGGGCATTACAGGGATGACTCGGTCTTTGGCCCGCGAACTGGGACCAAAGAACATACGTGTGAATGCGCTGGCTCCCGGTTGGGTCTTGACGCAAAAACAACTGGATATGTGGGCGACGCCCGAAGATTTGGCCGCGCATTTGGATCGACAATGCCTGAAAGAACATTTGACGCCCGAAGACATGGTTGCACCGACATTGTTTCTTGCATCCAACGCCAGCCGGGCGATGACCGGTCAGTGTATGGCGGTTGATGGCGGCGTCGTGGTTTCAGGGTGACACAATGAATACTGAATGGATCGCCGCCGATTGGGGCACATCTCACCTGCGGGTCTGGGCCATGCAGGGGGCAACGGTGCTGGACTGCGCGAAGTCCGACAATGGTATGGCACGTATCGGAACCGGCAGGTTCCAGACCGCCCTGATGGAACTTGTTGAAAACTGGCTGAAGGATGGCCCCATCGATGTGATCGCCTGCGGTATGGTCGGTGCACGCCAAGGCTGGGTCGAAGCACCTTATTCTACCGTTCCGTCGCAGCCCTTGCCGCAAGTACCGGTCCGTGTTCCCAGCACAGACCCGCGCATCCGGGCCTTCGTCATACCCGGATTAAAGCAATTGACCCCGCCGGATGTGATGCGGGGCGAAGAAACTCAGATCGCGGGATTTTTGGGAACTCGCCAGAACTGGGATGGTGTCCTCTGCCTTCCAGGAACCCATACGAAATGGGTTCAGGTCAGCGCAGGTGAAATCGTGAGCTTTCGGACGCTCATGACCGGAGAACTTTTTGATTTGTTAAGTGCGCAATCTGTGCTGCGGCATTCGATAGGCGAAGGATGGGATGAAAATACCTTTACCGACGCTGTGGCGGATACGTTGTCCAAACCCGAACAGTTGGCTGCACGCCTGTTCGGCTTGCGGGCTGCAGACCTGCTGCACGATCAGGACAAAGACATCGCGCGCGCACGGCTGTCCGGACTGCTTATCGGTGCTGAATTGGCCGCCACTCGTCCATATTGGCTGGGCCAACAACTGGCTATCATTGGCGCAGATGCCGTATCGCGGGTCTATGCGGCAGCGCTAAGACAACAGGGCGCTTTTGTTGAGACTGCAAACGCCACCGAAGCAACGCTGGCCGGGCTGGCACTGGCGCGCAACATGACAAGGCAAATCGCATGAGCCGCCCCATCATCGCCATTCTGCGTGGTCTGCAACCACAAGAAGCCGAGGCGGTTGGCAGAGTTATCATCGATGCAGGGATCGACCGGATCGAAGTTCCACTCAATTCGCCTGATCCGCTCGACAGCATTTCCATTCTGGCCGAAGCTTTCGAAGATCGCGCCCTGATTGGCGCTGGTACTGTACTAACGGTTGATCAGGTGGACGCAGTTCGGAATGCCGGCGGCAAGTTGATCGTGTCACCCAATTATGATGCTGATGTGATCAAACGGTCTGTGGCGTTGGGGATGCAAAGCTGGCCGGGCGTTTACACGCCGACCGAAGCCTTTGCCGCTCTCAAAGCAGGGGCCACAGGATTAAAGCTGTTTCCTGGTGTCATGGCTGGCCCTTTAGGGCTCGCAGCACTTCGCCCCGTCTTGCCCAAGGACACACGCGTCTTTGCCGTCGGCGGTGCCGGGCCCGAAAATTTCGACCAATGGATCAAAGCTGGTGCCGATGGATTCGGGATTGGATCAGCGCTGTACAAACCTGGCATGGATACAGTCGAAGTCGCAGAACGCGCGGGGCAAATCGTGGCAGCCTTTGACAAGGCGGCAGGATGAGTACGGTCTTTGACGACCGCCCATGCGCGTTGGGCGAAGGTCCGCTATGGCACCCCGCTCGGCAACAGCTATTCTGGTTCGACATTCTCAACAAACGCCTGATGACGCGCGAAGGCGTAAATCAGATAAGCTGGGATTTCGATGAACATGTCTCTGCCGCTGGCTGGGTGGATCGCGATACACTGCTTTTGGCGTCAGAAACGGGTCTTTGGCAGTTTAACTTGAAGTCCGGGCATCGAGCGCTGGTCACGCCGCTCGAGGCAGACAACCCAATCACCCGCTCGAATGACGGTCGCGCTGATCCCTGGGGCGGTTTCTGGATCGGTACGATGGGCAAACAGGCTGAAGCCGGGGCCGGATCAATCTATCGGTTCTGGAAAGGTACACTCAGATGTCTCGTGTCGGATGTGACGATTTCCAATGCAATCTGTTTTGCCCCGGATCGATCCGTGGCCTATTTCTGTGACACGAAAACGAGGCAGGTCAGGCGCTGGAGCTTGAATGCAGAAAGCGGATGGCCCGAAGGGGAAAGCACGGTATTTTTGGACCTTCACAAAGAAGGCTTGAACCCGGACGGTGCGGTGGTTGATGCCGACGGCAACATCTGGATCGCGCAATGGGGGATTGGACGTGTCGCTGCCTACACACCCAGAGGTCAATTCCTGAAGGCCATTTCCTTCGACGCGTCACATACGTCCTGCCCGGCCTTTGGTGGCGACAGCTTAGGCACGCTGTTCTGCACCTCGGCACGGCAGGGGTTGAGCAACGCGGATATTGAATCCCAACCCACCAACGGCATGACCTTTGCAATGCCAAACGCGGGGCGAGGGCAGGCAGAACACAGGATCATATTATGAAGCCGGAACTTGGTGTGTGTTACTACCCTGAACACTGGCCCGAGGCGATGTGGGCGGAAGATGCCGCGCGCATGGTGGACACCGGCATCTCGTGGGTACGCATAGGAGAGTTCGCCTGGAGCCGGCTGGAGCCCCACCCCGGAACCCTGCAATTCGAATGGCTGGATCGCGCGGTTGAAACACTTGGCGAGGCGGGATTGAAAGTCGTGCTTGGCACACCAACAGCAACGCCACCGCGTTGGATGCTGGACAAACATCCGGACATGCTGGCCGTGGATGCACATGGAAACGTGCGCAAATTCGGGTCACGGCGACATTATTGCTTTAGCCACCAGGGTTATGTCGATGAATGTGTCCGTATCGCAAGGGTCCTGGGGAAGCGCTATGGTCACAACCCGTATGTGGCGGCATGGCAGATCGATAATGAGTATGGGTGTCACGACACAACCGTCAGCTATAGCACCCCGGCTCTGAACGCATTCAGGCGCTGGCTGGCTGTTCAATACAGTTCCATAGAACAGCTGAACAAGGCCTGGGGAAACGTGTTCTGGTCGATGGAGTACCGTAGCTTCGATGAGGTTGATTTACCCAATCAAACTGTAACCGAGCCTAACCCCGCTCATGTACTGGCGTTCCGTCGGTTCAGTTCAGATCAGGTTGTGGCATTCAACAAAGCTCAGGTCGATGTGTTGCGACCTTTGACCGATGCGCCGCTGTTGCACAACTACATGGGCCGTATTCTGGATTTCGACCATTTCGAGGTTGGCGCGGATCTGGATATTGCGACTTGGGACAGTTATCCGATCGGATTTCTATCGGACCGATTGGAAGATGACGAAGCCCACAAGACCGCCTTTCTTCAGCAAGGCGATCCGGACATGCAGGCGTTTCACCATGATCTTTACCGGGCAGTAGGCCGTGGCCGATGGTGGGTGATGGAACAACAACCCGGTCCGGTGAATTGGGCGCCCTATAACCCGGCACCCTTGCCCGGAATGGTGCGGTTGTGGTCGCTTGAGGCTGTCGCCCACGGTGCTGAAGTTGTGAGCTATTTTCGATGGCGGCAAGCCCCCTTTGCGCAGGAACAGATGCACGCGGGTTTGCTGACACCGGACAATCGCCCTGCCCCTGCCTTGCACGAGGCCCGTCAGACAGCGGATGAGCTATCCACATTGGGCGAGGTGCATCAGGCGCAATCCAAAGTTGCCATACTGTTTGATTACCCCTCGGACTGGGCCTGGACATCGCTACCGCAAGGAGCAGGCTTTGATTATTTCCGGTTGGTCCTCTCAGCCTATCGTGCATTGCGCCGTGCGGGGTTGTCGATTGATTTCGTTTCGTCCAATGACCTGTCCGCGCATTATGCACTGATCCTTGCCCCCGGACTGGCAACGATTGACCCGGATTTGGAGCGTAGGTTAACGGACAACTCGGATCTGGCAATCCTCGGCCCGCGCAGCGGCGCAATTACCCGTGATTTCCAGATCCCCGCCGCTGGTAGACCTGGCCTGAAAGGGTTGGACTGCAACGTGGATTTGGTCGAAACACTGCCCCCCGCTGTCAACCGGACGGTCCGAGGCGGCGGCGCGGCACAGCATTGGATTGATCGCCTTTCAGGTTCAGCCGAAGAAACTCTGAGGTTTGATGACGGAGCGCCTGCGCTTATGGCAGGGGACGGGCTTTGGTATCTTGCAGGCTTCCCAAACGAAATATTATGGGATCGAGTCGTCGGCTTGGCTGCGAAAGAAACGGGATTGAGCCTGAAGCCAATGCCGCCAGGACTGCGACTGCGTGAGACAGCCGACCACATGTTCCTGATCAACTATAACGCTGAACCGGTGGTCTGGAACGGGTCTACCATCGGCGGTTGTGATGTGAAAATCCTGAAGCGCAATCTGCCCGGACAGAATTGAATCCTGTCCGGGCAGATGCGTTGGTTGCCGCTTGGCACAGCGATTAGTCGCTTTTCAGGCTGTTGGGGTCAAACACCCCTCCGAAACCGCTGTTGTTGGATGGCTCACTCTCGGATTCGGAAGCACCTTCGTTGCTTTCATTCTCGCTGCCATCCAGCGAGTTCGGAGCGAAGACATTACCAAAACCGCTGTTATTCGACGGCTTTGGCGCGGTTTGGGCATCACCCTGCCCGGCTTTTTCCGCCTCCTGCTGTTTGCGGCGTTCCTCACGCTGCTTGCGCAGCTCCTGAATGCGTTGTTCCGCTTCCAGCTGCTTTTGCTCGCGAACATCGGCAATGCATTGCGCCGGACTGTAGGTCGCCGCTGTGCCAATAACGGTGATCGTTACAACCGCAAATGCGACCAACAACACGGCGGCCATGTTACCGGCAAAGAAACTTGGCAGCTTGATCTTGCCAGCCAGTTCCTCGACCGTTGCGTTCTTACGCGCCGCTGCCACCAGTTCCTGACGTTTCAGCTTAGCTTCGTTCAACAGAGCGAAGAAAACCGTCAGCGCAACGATAATGAATGCCAGCGCCGAGATCGCGGGTGTGATGCCGTAGCGGACCTTCTGAGCCAGCTCAATCGTCAGCGTCGGGTATTCACCAAAGGTGAAAGTGGTGGTGTTGTAGTTCTCGAACGAGGCCAAGAATGCCAAAACCGCCGCCGAAGCAATCGCCGGGCGCATGAAGGGCAGCAGGATCTTGCGGAAAGCCTGAGCGTGGCTGGCCCCAAGGTCCAGTGCCGCCTCGGTCAAGGCAACATCATACCGTTGCAACCGCGCCACTAGCACCAGCATGCAGTAACTGGCGATGAAGGTAGATTGGCCGATCACCGTCAGGAAGATGCCGTTTGACAGAAAGCTGTCTGCACCCAGCCCCAGCATCCGGTTGATCCGGTCCCAGAAGACCAGCGTCGAGATACCAAGTACCACACCGGGGATCAGGATCGGAGCGATGATGACAGTATAGTAGGTCGCGCGAAGCTTCGGCCAGATCTGGGTCAGCATCAGCGCGCCTGCCAAACCCATCGCCACGGACAGAATCACTGTGCCAATTCCGATGATCAGCGAGTTTTTGATACCGTTCAGGATACGCTGATCCTGAAACAGTTCGCCAAACCATTGGAATGTCAGACATTCCCATGGGCTCATCCGGGGGAAGCCGGACGAGTTGAACGCGGTGATCGACATGATCACAAGCGGGCCCAGCAGATACAGGAAGAAGATCGCCAGATAGACCCAGATGCTTATACGGAGGAAGGAATTGTTCATTTCCCGATATCCCCCATGTTCACTTTGAACAGGCGCATCATGGCCAGCACGAACAGAATACAAGTGACCAGCAGAACGATTGCGTAGGCGGCGCCCTGTGGCCAGTCGTTGTTGTCATTGAATTGCTGATAGATCAGTTGTGTGAACCACAAACTGGACGGCCCGCCCAGAATTTGCGGCGCAGCCAACGCACCGGCGGACAACATGAAGACCATGGTACAGCCCGAGCTGATCCCCGGCTTGGCATAAGGAATGACCACACGCCAATGAATCCGCCACCAGGGCGCACCAAGGTCGCGTGCTGCTTCGATCTGGTTTTTGTCCAGACTTTCAATCACGTTATACATCGGGAAAATCATCAGCAGAATGTAGGCATATCCCAGGCCCGCATAGAGCGCGATGTCATTGCGAATGAAGTCGAACGGCGTATCCCAGATGCCCAGTCCCGTGAACAACGTGTTCAACACACCTGTTTCCCCAAAGATGATGCGCAGCGCAAAGGCGCGCAGGATTTCGTTGATCCAGTAAGGGATGATCAGCATGATCGCAAAGATACGAATATGGCTACCTTCAGCCTGACCCAGGTAATAGGCAATCGGATAGCAGATGATCAGGTTGAAAACCGTCACAAAAACCGCAGCCACAAGAGTTCGGAAAAACACCCTCAGATCAACGGTGTTGTAGTCCTGACTGCCGCCTTCAGGGCCATAGATCAGATACTTGTAGTTCTCCAGCGTATATACGTCTTTGGGTCCGCCGATCTCTGGCGGCGGCAGGTTCGGACGGAACGAGAAGTCCAACATCGACAGCTGCGGAAGGATGATCAGGCCGATGGTCCAGAACAGAACCAGACCCAGGATCGCCACTCCCATGCCGGTGCCGTTGCGATTGAAGAAGTCTTTCAGAAACTGGGGCATGAGTTACTCCCCTTATTCTGCAGCCAGTTCACCCGCAGGAACGATGACGGCATTATGCGTCTTGTATTCCAACGTGATGTTCTGTCCGGTGTGGTCCTCGAAGGATTGTCCATGGTTCGGGATCGACACCTTGATCTCTTTTCCGCCTTCACCTTCGGTAAAGATATTGAAGACGTTGCCTTCGAATTCTTCGTGGTTGACCCGCGCGGTAACAAAATGGTCACCCGAAGCCCCCTCGGGCGCAATGGCGAAGGCTTCGGGACGAATGAACATCATCGCACTATCGCCTTCTTTCATCTTGCCTTGGTTGGCGGTCGATATCCGTGCAACCAGGTCGCCCGAGCGGTTGGTCGAGATCAGCGCCTCGTTGCCCATGACCTGTTTGATCTTGCCACGGAAAACGTTGTTTTCGCCGACAAATGAGGCCGCGAAAGCCGTGTTGGGATCGTTGTAGATGGTTTTACCGTCGGCAATCTGGTCAATCACACCTGCACGCATGACGGCGATATTGTCTGACATGGTCAGTGCCTCGCCCTGGTCGTGTGTGATGTAGATAAAGGTAATGCCCACCCGCTGCTGTATCTCACGCAGTTCCGTTCGCATGTGCTGGCGCAGTTTGAGGTCAAGTGCCGACAAAGGTTCATCAAGAAGCAGAACATCCGGCTCGGCGCAAAGGGCGCGAGCGATGGCCACTCGCTGACGCTGACCCCCAGACAATTCGCTGGGAAGTTTGTCGCCTTGCCCCGGCAGCGCGATCATGTCCAAAAGCTCATCAGCGCGCTTGCGCCGTTCGGCGCTGCTGGCACCTTTGATTTCCATCGAGAACGTGATGTTCTCCCAGACCTTCATCAAGGGAAACAACGCCAGGTTCTGAAAGATCAGAGCAGTGGGGCGTTTGTTAGGTCCGATGCCCCGCATGTTCTTGCCGCCGATCAGGACATTGCCTTCGCTAGGCTCGAGAAAGCCGGAAACAGCCCTTAAGATCGTTGTTTTTCCGCAACCCGAGGGCCCGAGGAACGAAAAGAAATCGCCCCCGTTTATATTGACGTTTGCATCGCGCACGGCGACGAAGTCACCGAAGCGGATCCACAGGTTTTCCAGATCGACTCCGACCCCTGCACTCATTTTTGGTATCTCCCTGAGGTGCGTGCTGTCACCACACCACATAGCTTTCCGTTACGCCGGAGCGGCGCACAGATTGTTGCCCCCCGCAGAACGCGAGGGGCATGGTTTCAGATCGCTTATGCGCTCTTGAACTTGTTGACGAACTCGGTCCGCGTTTCAGCATACCACGGTGCTTCGGCCGGCCACGGGTTGAGGTTGGCCAGCGAGTCGCCCGGATAGGCCTCGGCAAAGTTCTTCTTGTAAGTGTCGCCAGAATACTGGTCAGCCCCCAGAACAGGAGAGTTGTACCCGTGGCTGTCGATGGCAACACCGGCAGGTTTGGCCTGATAGGCGAAGTCGATGAAGGCATAGATCTGGTCGATATTCGCCGCGCCGGATGGAATCGACATCCCGTCAACCCATGCCATCGCCCCTTCGATAGGCGCCTGATAGTGCACCGGTTCACCAGCCGATTTCAGTGCCAGTGGTGGGCCGTCCCAGGTTTGACCGACAACAACACCTTCGTTCAGAAGGCCGTTCTTCTGCGTGTCGGCGTCGTTCCAGATCAGCTTGATGCGATCCTTACGTGCAATGCACCAGTCGGTGATCTGACCCCAGACCTTGCGCATGGTTTCTTCATCGCCATATGCGGCCCAGACCGAACCCGGTTCCATCTCGCCGGAACGCTCCATGTAGAGACCAGCGCCAAGCATCATCGAATGCGCGCGGCCCATGGTCTTGCCTGCGTTTTCTTCCGACCAGACGTCGCCATAGGATGGTGCGTCCCCAGCTGGCAGCCACAAGTCGGTGCGGTATGCAATACCTTCGGTGCCCCAGATATGCGGCAACCAGTGGACCCCGGCGCCGCCAAAGTTCCAAGCATCCGTACCGATTTTGGCCATGGCAGGGTTCACCAAGTCGACCGGAACCTTGTTCATGTCAAAGGGCTGCAACAGCTCCAGAGGCTCCCACTGCAACGAGCGGTTGTTGGTCGGTGAGACGATGTCAAAGCCCTGACCTTTGGTTGCCTTCATCTTGTTGATGATTTCTTCGTTTGAGCCGATCCCGGTGTAGTTCACCTTGATGCCAGTAAGGGTCTCAAACTCTTCGATAAAGCTGGGCGGCAGGTAATCCGACCACATCAGGATGTTGATTTCACCGGACGACGCCAGTGCGCTCTTGCTATAAAGAGGCGCGGCAAGTGCCGCGGCACCCGCTCCTTTCAAAACAGTGCGTCTGGAAAGTGATGACTTGGTAACCATTAGTGTTCTCCCGTTGTTGGACTCGATTTTTTTGTTTTCTATTCATAGGACTTTCTGCGCCCATCCGTCAGTCCAAAAGTGACAGTTTTCGAAATTCTTATGTCCAGTTTCACGATTTGACACGTCTAAGCTGAATTATGAGGCGCCGCATTCTCCCGCCAAACGGTAACGTCCCTTGGTTTGACCGGATCTGAACCAAGCAGAATTTGACGTGCACGACCAACAGGCAAAGGCTTTGAAACGTCACTGAAGTTGAACGCGTAGTAGGTCGAGCCGCGTTGGGTTATGCGCAAATCGGGATCACAAGGCGTTGCATTTATCCCAGCCCAGTTCAGTACTTCACCGACAATCGCTTGCAAAAGCTCATTACGCGGAACCATTGCCAGATAGGTCGTGCGGTCAGAACGGATGACCGCCGGGCTGGCATCGCAATAAGCGCTCTTGAAGCGGGCCAAAACGTGCTCTTTGGTTTCGACGATTTCACGCCAGCCCGTGAATTCGAATTGCCGACCATCGGGAAGAATCACAGCCTCCTGCGCAAGTGAAGGGAGTGATTCGACGCGCGTGACACGGATACCTGTTAACTTTGCCAATTCGCCCGGAGCCAGATTTGAAGGCGTGTTCATCCCGGACGTCTTGCTGCCGGAACGGGCGCCTATCAGTATCTTGGCTCCCGAAGCGTCAAGCTTGTCTGCAAGGTCAGCCGTCACGATCATGCTTTGCGGTAATACGATGAGGGCATAGCCGCTCAGTTCATCTTCAGGGCCAACAAAATCAAGATCGACCCCAAAACCACGAATAGCAGTGTGCCACTCGCGAAAAATCTGGACATTGGGGAAATCCCTGTCATGCGGCAGAATATCCGCCGCCCAGATCGAGGTATAATCCAGCAGCATTGCAACCCGTGCTTTTGCCCGTCTCTCGGGCGGCAACGTTGCGCGATCCTTCACGATCTGGGCCAATTCAACAGCGGCCTGATCCAGGCTGCCATCCGACCGCAATATCGCAGTATGGTATTGCTCTTGCGCAGATTTTGCCTGCCTCCAGCGAAAAAACATCACGGCTTGCGCGCCGTGTGCATAGGCCGCCCAAGTCCAAAGCCGAATCATCCCCTCTGCCGGAGACGGATTCTTATCGGCCCAATCTACCGGACCCGGCTGCTGTTCCAGAACCCACATCCGACCGCGCCCCTGACTGCGATATAAATCACAATGAAATCCCTGATAGTCCGGTGCGCCGGTGCGCAGATAACGGCGCTTTTCTTCATCCGAAAGGGAAGAGCCCAATAGGTTCCCCAGCGGGTAACTGTCGAACCCGACAATATCCAGATCAGCAGCCACGACGTGGTGATCGAACTCGAAACTGCCTGCCATAAAGTTATGGGTGATATCCCGGCCCGGCGCATATTTGCGCAGAACATCCACCTGCGTTTTGTTGAACAGCCGAACCCGCTCTGAAGAATAGCGCGCGAAATCCAGCGCGTGGGCTGGATTGGGCATGGCGACCAGCCCGTTGGGCAGTTCGATCTGACCAAACCGTGAGTAAAGCGACCCCCAGAAAACGGTTCCCCACGCGTCGTTCAATACGTTGATTGCACCATATCGTTCCTCCAACCAGTTCTGAAAACCAGTCCGCGCGGCATCGGAATAGCTGAGAACTGTATCGTGGTCGTTATACTCATTGTCGATCTGCCACGCTTGTACATACGAATTCTGACCATATCTGCGAGCGTATTCGGTTGCGATCCTTTGCGCCTCGGTCAGATAAACCTCACTGGAAAAACAATAATGCCTGCGCGAACCGAACCCTCTGACCCGACCATCCGGCCCTACAGGCAGGATTTCGGGGTACTCATCGATCAACCATTTTGGGGGGGCGGCTGTTGGGGTGGACATCATGACCCGCAGACCGGCTTGCCCCAAAATCTCAATCACCTCATCCAGCCAGCCCCAGTGGAACTGACCGCGCGCGGGTTCGATCAGGCCCCAGGTGAATTCAGCAATCCGCACCCAATCCAACCCCATATCTGCCATTCGGGCAGCATCGTCTCGCCATTGCAAAGGGTCCCACTGTTCGGGGTAGTAACAAACCCCAAGTTCCAGCGCGCTCATCGTGTGTCCTTTGCCGTGCGTCGTTCGATCCACTTCAGGAAACTGGCGCAGCCGAGTGTGAGAACGACATACAGGATTGCTGCCGTGTTGAAGGGGGCAAAGGGCAAAAAGCTAGCCGCCTGAAATTCTCGCATCCTCTGGGTCATGTCGCGGACGGACAGGATTGACAGCAATGACGTGTCCTTGATCATCGCGATAAACTCATTGCCAAGCGGTGGAGTTACAATCCGCAGGGCTTGCGGCAGAACGATAAGCCGCGCCGTATGCCATCGCGACAAACCCAGAGAGCTGCCCGCTTCCAATTGGCCTTTTGGTATCGCCTCGATCCCGGATCGGAATATTTCGGCCATATAGGCGGAATAACCAACCGAGATCGCGATGATCCCCCGTGTCATATTGGTCATATCGATACCGCCGCCGGTAACATCCTTGACTGCGCCCGCCAGCGGCAAACCGATATAAAGAATGATCACCAGCATCGGAATGCCACGTATCGTATCCACGAAAAACTCGGCCCCGACCGCAAGCGGATGCAGCT
The DNA here is from genome assembly GCF_056531755.1 of Ruegeria sp. L11. Classification (NCBI taxonomy): domain Bacteria; kingdom Pseudomonadati; phylum Pseudomonadota; class Alphaproteobacteria; order Rhodobacterales; family Roseobacteraceae; genus Ruegeria; species Ruegeria sp. L11. Next base: position 37,610 of record NZ_JBQFMI010000013.1, on the reverse strand, counting down.
TATGCTGAGCCCCGCCGATGGTCAGTGTCAGCAACAAAAACCCGAGCACGGCAAATGCCAGGGCTGGATTGCGGTACTTGTCGGGTAGAAATCTTGTTTGCCACAGGACCGGATAACCTTGCGAATGCGCCTCCTCCGGGATAAAAGCGCCCGAGACACTGTCGACCGTTTCGATTTGTTCAAGCGCGGCAGTGGCATCGGTTGCGCTGCGGATGCGATACTGCTGACCGCCGGCCCCATCGAACTCGCCAAACCGGATAATGTCAGCCTGCGCCTGCGGCGTGCCGCGCACAACCGCGATACGCCCCTCGGTGCTGCCCACCAGAACAAAGCTGACCTGCGGCTGCATGAAGAAAAAGGCCGAGGCTGCCAGCAATGCCAAACTGATCGAACCATAGACGACCGTAGTACGCGCCTTTGGTTTAAACGATTGCAACCCGACCCAGACCAAACCAAGAATGGCCGCGAAGATATAGGCAAAAATGGCCGCACGGAATGTAATGGCCACCCCGGTTGCGAACTGCCAATGAGCCATGAACATGAGATAAAACAGAACCGCGCCCGTGAGACACTCCAACCCCAACAAGACGCGCCTGCGCCAGGGCGGCTGCAAACGTGCCGAAATCAGGCATAGTGCGACGACAGCCGCGTAAACTGTGAGGAAAACTTGTAGTCCCGACTGAACCTTGGCGATCACGTCCGGAAACAGTACCCAGGTCTGACTGGATCGATCGATAAGGGGTGAGGTGTTTTCGCTGAGCGCATGAAAGAAGACCGACTCGGCAAATGGCATCAGAAGCTGCGGAGAAACAAAGCTGATGACCAAAAGCACCGCAGCAGCCGGTAACGCAGCAAGCGCGCAGAGCCGCAACCAGCCGGGGGAGTTTTGTGAAAACCGCGCGTACCGGGCGCAAAGATATCCAAGGATCGCAACGGTCGAAATCAGCAGAAACCCTACAAAAATGGGCCCCGCGTCGATGCCGATCCCCAGAATTGCGACCAACGACCGCAAGTATTTTGAGGATGTAGCGAACAGGTAGATAATAAAGGGCGCTGCAGCGAGCAACACCAGGTTACTCGGGCGGATCGTGCTGAGGCGCGACATGGAAATTCTCCGCTAAAACAAGGCCCGGCGGTGCTGACCGCCGGACCAAAAAAGGGCGCTAATGGATCAGTTGGTGCCCCAGTATTTGGCCGTCAGCTCGTCCAGTGTTCCGTCCTCCTGTATGGCTTTCAGACCAGCGTTAATTGCATCCACTGTCGGATCACCTTCCTGAAACACGATGCCTAACGGGTCGGATTGCAGGCCTGTAATGCCAACAGTCAATTCGCCCGCAAATTCCTGTTCATAGGCCGCCGCCGAAGTGCCATCGATGATCACGCCCTGAACGTCCGCGTTCTGAAGCGCCAGAATGGCGGCCGAGAAGTTGTCGTAAAGGCTGACATTCTCGCGCCCGACAAGCTCTTCCGCCAATTGGGCGTTGGTCGTCGCAGTTTGCGCGGCCAGTTTCTGACCACCGGCTTTGAAATCCTCAAGTGTCATGTCAGCATTATCGACCTGCAACAGAATGGCCTGGCTGACAACGATGTAAGGCTCGGAAAAGTCCATGGTTTCTTCGCGTTCCGGTGTGATCGACACGCCCGAGATAACCAGATCGAACTCGCCCTGCTGAAGGGCCGCAAAGATACCGTCCCAGGCGGTGTTTACGAAGTTGGGAACGCAATTGACCTTTGCACAGATCGCATTCATCACATCGACGTCAAAGCCCACGATCTCTCCGGTTGTTTCATCCACGGTTTCCATCGGTGGATATGTCGCATCGGTTCCGATTTTCAGAACACGACCTTCCAGGTCAGCAGCAAAAGCCGCTGGAGCCATCAGTGTCGTGAGAGTGGCAGCGGCAAGTAGGTTTTTAATCATGTTCAGTTACTCCTTTGTTGGATCAGGTGGTCTGCGCCGCATCCGGCGCCGGGGTGTCAGGTTGTCGCTCGATCAATGTGGCCCTGATCTTTTTCTGAAGCTCGGACGGATCGACCCCGTCCAAAGCTTTCAACATGAACTCACCCAGCAGACGGCTTGTTTCAGCAATCGGCAAGTAATAAGTGCTGGGTGGCGGTACAAAATACTGGCTGAGCTTCAAGTCATCGTTCGAGATGACCACAACGTCCCTGCCAACCTGCACTCCGGCTTTGTCGGCAGCTGACAGCGCCCCAAGGGTTATGGCCTCATTGGCGCAGATGATGGCGCTCGGCGGTTTCGGCAACTGCATAAGCGTCGCAAATTTCTGCTGACCGGATTCCGCGGTGGTCGGGCCGGTGGAAACCAGTGCCGGATCGAACTCCACACCGCATTCTGACAGCGCATCAGCATAACCCCGGCGGCGTTGTTGCGCATAGATCAGGTCATCCGGCGGGTTTATCAAAGCGATGCGACGATGCCCCAGCGCAAGCAGCCGGGTCGTGGCATCATAGGCCGCTGCCTGACTGTCGAGATCCACATAAGGATGCGGTTGAGGGCTGTCGCTCATGCCGTATGTGACAAAAGGAAAGCCCTGCCCCTGCAGATACGCGACGCGTTCATCATGAACACGCGTGCCGGAAAAGATCACGCCATCAGCCTGCCCTTCCTGCACGATGGACTTCAACGTTTGCAGCGCGGCCTCGCCATCACATGCGCTGAATACGCTCAGCTGATAGCGTGATCCCATTAGTGCATTGGATATTCCGGCCAGAATTCGCGTAAACTCTACACCTTCCCACTCTTCCGCGGCATCGTTCGAAACACGGACCATAACCGCGATTCGATAGGATTTATTGGTGCGCAGCTTCAGGCCATCCAGATTTACCCGATATCCCAGATCCGATGCAACTTTCTGAATCTCTTCCCGGGTTTCCCGTTTTACCGATACGGAACCCCGCAAGGCATTCGAGACTGTGCCAACCGAATACCCGGTACTTCTGGCAATCGATTTAATCGTCGCCCGCGCCATCACCCAAACCCTGCCAGTTGTTCCGTCAAAAATGACCGACCCGTTTGCAGGGTGCGCACGTGATCATCGGTTTCGTCATGTTCGACAAACAGGTCCGTGCAGTTGGTCGAGGCAAGCGCGCGCAGGGTTGCGTGCCAGTCAACCACGCCTTCGCCCATATCGCGCCAGCGCGCGTCACCTGTTCCGCCTGCTGGGTCGATATCCTTTGCATGCACGGACAGGATTCGATTGGCGTGGCGGCGGATCGCGTCCGCCGGATTCAGACCAGCCGCAACCAGCCAACCGATATCTGGCTGCCAAAAGACGTCTCCGCCGGAAAGGATCAGATCAAGAGGTGTGTCGCCAGCCTCACCGATAAGATCAAAATCATGATTGTGATACGCAAGGCTGATACCATGATCTGTCAGTTGGTTTGCCCATTTGGACAACTGGCCCGACACCGCCCTCCATCCCTCTTCAGTGTCGGGCCGCACCTGGGGCGCCAGCCAAGGCATGACAGCCACCCGGCATTCCATTAGGTTTAATACTTCGACGATATCCGTAAATCGCCCTTCAAACTCTTCCCAATCAAAATGTGCTGACCGAACATTAAGGCCTGACCCGATAATAATGCCCGCCATCTGAGCGGGGGTCAGGCCATGCAAGCCGGTGGTTTCGACATCTGAATACCCGCAGTTCGCAACCAATTGCAGTTGATCTGCAAGATCACCGCATTGCCGCACTGTGTAGAGTTGGGCAGAAACTCGCATCCTTCACCATTGAAACGTTTCAATTAGGGTGAATTACGAGCTGCACCCTTGTCAAGCGCCGTATGGTTGCGATTTGTATGGCCAGCCCTGAGAAGGGGCTCCGAACCTTTGCCCAAAACCCAGATGGGGTGGGCAATCGAGCCTTTTTTTTCAACCGATTTCAGATCCAAACAATGAAGGGCTATACGAGCGGGCTACCAATCTGTATCACCGAAAACGGTATGGCGAGCGGGGAACGTCTTCAGAATGATGATCGTATGGATTATCTCAACCGACACCTGGCTGCCGTAAGGGACGCTTTGGCACAAGATGTTCCGGTAAAGGGCTGTTTTGTCTGGTCACTGCTGTGACAAATGCGATTGGGCCTTCGGATGTGGAAAAAGGTTTGGACTGGTGGACGTGAATTTTGAAACGCTTGAGAGAACACCCAAAGCGTCTTTCATGGCGCTCAAGTCTGCCCTTTCCGGGGGTCAGAACGTCTCTCAGCCGTTAGCGCAACCATCCAGTGCAGTGCATGAGCATTGGAATCTGGTTGCCGACATAGGAGGCACCAACACGCGGCTGGGAGTGGTAACGAACGGAGAGCTGACAGACCTTCGCAAGCGCCCGACGGGGACACTGGAAGATCTGCTGGAAGCGTTTCACGCGCTTAGGGATGAAATCGGAACAAATCCACAGGCGGTCGTGGCGGCGGGTGCGGGCCCTGTCCGGAACGGCACGATTCGGCTGACAAATGCCAATCTGGACCTGTCCGAGGCCGAATTGGCAAAGGCCACTGGTGCCAGTCATACGTTTGTAATTAATGATTTCACCGCTGCAGCGTGGTCGGTGGCAGAAGTAACCCAGAAAGATGTTGCCGTCTTGCAAGGTCACGCGACACCGCCAGCAGGCACGCGATTGGTGGTGGGCCCCGGCACAGGGCTTGGCGTGGGGGCGTTGCTGTTTTCCGAGGGCCACTATCACACAGTCTCCGGCGAAGGTGGGCATGTGGGTCTGTATCCGCGTCACCGCGACGAAGTTGACATCTTTGAAGCAGCCCGCAGCATTGCGCCCGAGTGTTTCTTTGGTGACAGCCTCGCGCTGGAAGCTGAAATGTTCCTGAGCGGTACGGGCTTGCCTATCCTCTATCAGGCGATCGGGCTGGCGGCAGGCCATATACAGACCCCAACGCGCTCGGCGAAAGACATTCTGCTTGATGCCCGCGACCGTTCTGACCCAATCGCGGTACAGGCCGCTCGGATGTTCAACACCCATCTGGGGGCTTTGATGGGCGACATGGCTGTCACACTGATGCCTGCAGGCGGAGTGTTTCTTGTTGGCGGTGTCGCAGAAAAGAACCGCTGGTTATTCGGTGATGAGTTCAGAGAGGCGTTCAACGGCGGTGGCCGTTTCAGCGAACTGCGCCGCTCATTGAACCTGTATGTGTCCGAGCAAGCAGAATTCGGCATCATCGGGGCGAACAATTTCTGCAAGAACGCTTTGATGCGATAGCAAGTCTTCCTGACAAAAAATTCTGAAAAGGACTACGAAATGATCCTGTGCTGTGGTGAAGCCCTGATCGACATGATTTCCGAGCCGACAGCGTCGGGCGCACAAGGATTTGTACCGCACACAGGTGGGGCGATATTGAACACGGCGGTCGCAGTCGGTCGTCTGGGTGTTTCCGTCGGAATGCTGACCGGCGTGTCGTCTGACATGTTTGGCCAACAAATTACAAAGGCGCTGAATTCAAGCCATGTTGACACGTCACATGTGATTGTCTCTGACCGCCCCACGACCCTTGCCTTCGTACAGCTAAAAGACGGTCACGCCACTTACAGCTTTGTCGATGAAAACACCGCCGGACGAATGCTGCAACCCGAGGACATGCCGGAGCAGCTAACAGCCGTGTCCGCCCTGTATCTTGGGGGTATCAGTCTGGCGTGTGAACCCTGCGCGGATGCCTATGCTTCACTTCTGAATCGCCACGGAGCGGATCGCGCAGTGATGTTGGACCCGAATATCCGACCGGGATTCATCAAGGACCAGACCCGGTATCGGACCCGTCTGAACCGCATGATTGCGCAGTCCGATATTGTGAAGGTTTCAGACGAAGATCTTGACTGGATCATCCCGGGAGCCGAGCCCGAGGCCGCCAAAGCGTCTCTTTTGTTGCAGACCGGTCCGTCAGCCCTCATCGTGACCAGGGGTGGCGACGGAGCGAATGGGTACCTGGCCGACGGTTCCAAGGTTTCGGTTCCTGTGAAACCTGTTCAGGTTGTCGACACAATCGGCGCGGGCGACACGTTTAACGCTGGTGTTCTGACTGAACTCAGTCGCGCCGGGAATTTGACAAAGCAGGGGCTGCGCAATCTGACCTCCGAAAGCTTGCGGGCGGCCATGGCGTTGGGCGCAACTGTTGCCGCCGTAACAGTATCACGCGCCGGGGCAGAACCGCCCTGGGCACATGAGATTTGATTGCCTGCAAAAACCCGAAAAAATGAACTGGTGACAATCGCTTCAAGGCCGAGGGCCGTGGCTGCGGAGATTGCGACCGTCTGGCAGGCTCACAAATCACGTTAGGCCACGGCAGAATAAGCACCTATCGCTTCCGGGCAATGATCCACACGGGATGATATGTCAGTGAGACTCCGCGATCCGTGCCGAACTCCTTAGCGTATTCGTTTTCGAACCGAGCCAGCGTGGACTTGGTCCATGTCCCTTGCGCCCTGCCGTTTACACCTGTTCTTCGCAAATACCTAAGTACCTCGCGGGGCGTATCGAAATAGGTTTGCCTCAGGCTTTCACCAACGGCCAATATCTGCATCGGGCCGTCGACAGCCGCGGCAAGAGCAGCCGGAGTAGTAAGTCCCGGTGCACGGGCAGTTGATCCAATCTGACTAAGCTCTTGATATTGCTGAGGGCCAAAACCCGAAACCGCCAACCACCCGCCGGGCTCCAGCGCGTCCATCGCTTTGTGAAGCAATTGCAACGGGCTTTCCATCCATTGGATCATCGAAGCCGAGGCGATCAGATCAATCCGGGAAGGCCAGTGAACTTCACGTGCATCACCGGCAATGAACTTGGCCTGTTCCGCATCAGCCGTTGCCTGAGCCTGCGGCGCGATGTCGTTCAATATGAGGTTTGGCAGGTGAAATTTTTGTCGCATCAGACGGGTCAGATGCCCTGTGCCACATCCCAGCTCGAAGACAGTTTCAAAGCGGTCCGGGGCTCCGGCACGACGCAGTTCGGACACCAGCTTGCCTGCGACCCAGGCTTGCTGATTTGCCGTGTCGTGGTAGGTTTGAAAGCTTCGGCTAAAGCTCCGCTGCACCCTTTCTGCCAGTTGCGCTGTCATGATACCCAACTCGCCCAACTTTGCCCCCGTAGGAATGGTACGTGCGGCCCCGCCACATGCTCGACTCGGGCCGAGGTTGAGGCCCATGCCGTTTCTTGGGCCGATGTCGGAATGATCCGGTCGTTTGTGGGTATCCACACCCTGTCAAAACCCGGATCAGGGGCAGACCCACGTTGGATCACGGCAAATAGCTCCTGTTGCGACGCTGCGATGTCCAGTTCCGGGGGCTCGCCTGGCAACCCCGCACGGCGGCAGAACTTGGCGAAGCTGCGCTCGGAAAGCTGAGCCGCTGTTGCCTTGGTCATGTCAGGCGCAATGCCACGCTCCGGGCACGCCGGGTGCAAAGTGCCGCTGATGGCGATCAAACGGTCGGGACGAAACCCCGAGCACGCCAGCCAATGCGCAGCCGACGCGACACCAAAGGAAAAGGCCAGCATGTCTATGTGATCGAAACGGGAGAGATCGGGCAGGGGATCATCGAGGCTGGTGTAACCTTCCACCAACAGGATATTCCCGCCCCCCGCAAGACCCCGGAACGGAGCATCGCCCAATGCCCATCCACCGAACACAAGGGTCAGAGTACTGTCACCTGATCGCGCCAGCCAACGGCTTTTCATTTCTGCCCCCCAGCCAGAGCCAGCATCGCGGACGTTACCCTGCTCAGTTCGTCAGGTGAAATGACATAGGGGGGCATGCAATAAATATTGCGAGCGAACGGGCGCAGCCAAACACCGGTTTCCGCGGCCAATCCATGTGCGATGGAGGGGTCGACTCGCTCTTCCATCTCGATAACGCCGATTGCGCCAAGCACGCGCACATCTGCAACACCGGGCAGATTGCGCGCGGGGGCGAGTTCGACCTTCATCTGCTGCGAGAGTGATGCAACTTCCTGCTTCCAGTTTCGCTGTTGCAACTGGTCAAGGCTCGCCACCCCTGCCGAACAAGCCAAAGGGTTGGCCATGTAGGTGGGACCGTGCATCAAAACTCCGGCCTCACTTTCCCCGATCCCACGCGCGACAGCCTCGGTCGCGATAGTGGCGGCCAAGGTGATATGCCCACCGGTCAGCGCCTTACCAAGACACAGGATATCCGGAACCACCCCCGCGTGATCCATTGCAAACATTTCGCCGCTGCGTCCGAATCCAGTCGCGATTTCATCAAAGATCAGCAAAACGTCATGCGCATCACACAAAGCACGCGCCCCGCGCAACCATGCTGGGTGATAGAAATACATTCCACCCGCGCCCTGCACCACCGGTTCAAGGATCAGTGCGGCAATCCTGTTGCCTTTGTCGTTCAGCAACGCCTCTAGCGCCTCCAACCCGTTCTCGGATGGATTGTTGAGCCACACATCGCCGAACTGGATGTGAGGGCGTGGCAGAAAGTGCTGGATCGACAACGCACCGCGAAACAGACCATGCATCCCGTTGACGGGATCACAAACGCTCATCGCTTTCCATGTGTCGCCATGATAGCCACCCCGGATCGTGGCAAATTCAGACCGTTCGCCCCGGCCTTTGGCAATCTGGTACTGGACTGCCATCTTCAACGCGACTTCAATCGCGACCGAGCCGCTGTCGCTGTAGAAAATGCGATCCAGGCCATCTGGCAGAAGGTCGGCCAACCTGCGCCCGAGTTCCACGGCGGGTTCGTGGGTCAGACCGCCAAACATCACATGCGGCAGTGTATTCAGCTGCTTTTGCATCGCATCGATGATGGCCGGGTGCCTGTGCCCATGCACCGTACACCACCAGGACGACATTGCGTCGATCATTCTGATGCCATCTGCACGCGTCAGCCAGACACCTTCTGCCCCGGTAATCAGGTGCATCGGGCCGGGTTCAAGCACATGTGTATAAGGGTGCCACAGATGGCGCGCATCAAATTCCAACGGGGTCACAGGAACCTCCGAATGGTCGCCACATCGATTGCCGAAAATGCGCTGTTCAGGCGCTGCGGTGTCAGGTCGCTCAGAAATGGCAGGCGTCCCAGATGATGCACTTTACACATCTCGACGATGGTTTGCTCTACGTCCGGCACGGGGTCACCCACGAATACGACGCCGACAACCTCGCAGCCAGCAGCCCGAAGCGCCATTAGGGACAATGTGGTGTGGTTGATCGTTCCCAAGGCGGTGCGCGCAACAAGAACAACCGGAGCCTGCCATCCGGCAATCACGTCCAGAAAGAAGGACTGGCGGTTCAGCGGCACCATGAGGCCCCCTGCCCCTTCGACAACCAGAGGCCCGTCCACTTTCGGAATTTCAAGACGCGAGAGGTCAATCTCAACGCCCATGTCTTCGGCAGACAGATGCGGTGAGGCGGGCATGTTCAGCCGGTACGCTTCGGGCAGGACCTCGGCACCGCTCAGCGCGCTGACGGTTTCAGTGTCTGTAACATCCTCAAGACCAGACTGAACAGGTTTCCAGTACCGGGCCTGCAACGCTGCCGCCAGACCAGCCGAAAACACGGTTTTTCCAACACCTGTGTCGGTTCCGGTAACGATCAGCGCGCTCATGCGGCCTCCGACTGACAGATTGAGATAGTGGTGAACAAGGCCGTGATATCCTGAAGGGTGACATTTCCGGTAATCGAGACGCGCAAACGGGATGTGCCTTTTGGGACAGTGGGCGGGCGGATGCCCCGAACGTCAAAACCCTGCTGCTGCAAAGTGGCCGCCATCGCCATTGTGCGCTCGTCATCTCCCAGTACAACCGGGATGATCTGGCTGTTCAACGCGGCTGCGGGCAACCCCAGTTCCCGTGCGGTGTCATGGGCATGGCGCATACGTTCATGCGCGCCTTCAACCAGACTGACATCCTCGGCCAGTTCCCGTAGCGCAGCACGAACCAGAGCAGCGTTCAAAGGCGACGGAGCGGTCGCAAAGATGAAGGGACGAGCACGGTTGATCAGGGTATCTATCATCACGCGCGGACCGCAGATCAGCCCGCCTGAAACACCAAGCCCTTTACCACAGGTATGCAATGTTAGCAGATCAGCGTTCAGGTCATGCGCAAGACCCCGGCCTCGCTCTCCGAAAACGCCGGTGGCGTGGGCCTCATCAACAACCAAAACTGCATCAGCTTCGCGCGCAAGTACGGACAGGTCTTCCAGCGGCGGCAGGTCACCTTCCATGGAATACACGCTTTCGACCGCAATCCAGACCTGACCCGAACCGCCTGTAGATTGCCAGTCGCGCAATACGTTGCGTGCATCCGCAACATCATTGTGACGGAAGGCACGCAGATCCGCGCGGCTGGACCGCATACCTTCATGGGCGCTCGCGTGGACCAGCGCGTCATAAAGGACCAAATCCTCAGCCGCAGGCAACGTGGAGAAGATTGCCTGATTGGCCTGGAACCCGCCTCCCATGAACAGCGCGGCCTCAGCTCCAAAGAATGCGGCCGCTTCCTTTTCCAGTGCTTCATGTTCAGGGTGGTTGCCCCGCAACAGACGTGAACCTCCCGAACCTACAGGCACACCCCGCGACAGCGCATCATGTGCCGCGCGCTGTAACACTTGAGAACCGGCAAGACCCAGATAGTCATTCGACGCGAAATCCAGCCCTTGCGTCGGGATCAAGGCCCGGCGGCGGTGCCGGGCTTGAAGCGCATCAAGCATCGATTCCAGTCGGTTGACTGCTTTCATTCGGCAGCTTCCGTGCAGTTTCGCGTTTCGGCTTTTTCAGCTTGCAGGCCAAGTTTGGCAAACAGGACCGCGTCGGTGTCTTCTTCGGGGTTTTCTGCTGTCAGTAGCGTTTCGCCAACAAAGATCGAGTTGGCACCGGCGAAAAAGCACATCGCCTGCATCTCGTCACTCATGTCGCTGCGTCCGGCCGAAAGCCGCACATAGGACTTGGGCATCAGAATGCGGGCCGTTGCAATGATCCGCACAAAGTCGATCGGATCGATCGGCTCGGCGTCGGCAAGCGGGGTATCGGCCTGCGGCATCAACATATTGATCGGCACCGAGTCAGGTGGAGGCGTCATGTTGGCCAATGTCAGCAACATGTCGATACGGTCGCCAGTATGTTCACCCATCCCCAGAATGCCGCCCGAGCAAACCTTGATCCCGGCTTCCTGCACCCGGTTCATCGTATCGATCCGATCCGCAAAAGTACGGGTGGTGATGACTTCGGAGTAATAACGTTCCGAGGTGTCGATGTTGTGATTGTAATAGTCCAAACCGGCATCGCGCAGCTGCACCACCTGGGTGTCGTCGAGCATACCCAGCGTCATGCAGGTTTCCATACCCAGTTCCTTGACGCCCTCGACCATCGCGACCAGCGCATCCATATCGCGCGCCTTTGGCTCGCGCCACGCCGCCCCCATGCAAAACCGGGTCGCGCCGCCATCGCGGGCTTTTTTGGCCTCGGTCAGAACGCGCTGAACCTCGATCAGCTTCGACGCGGGCAAGGTTGATCCATTGCGGGCTGATTGCGAGCAATAGGCGCAATCCTCAGCGCAGCCACCAGTCTTGATCGACAATAGCTTCGAGGTCTGGATCTGGTTCGGATCAAAGTTTTCGCGATGCACGGTCTGCGCACGAAACAAAAGATCCATCAACGGAAGATCGTGAATAGCTTGCGCAGTTTTACGGGTCCAGCCGGAGTGTGGGATGATCATTTTATCTATAAAACTCTTTGCAGCTTGCGTTGCTGTGGATTTATTATCGATAAAACTTGAATACGCAACTGTGTTGGCGCAAACGATCTTAAATCAAGCGGAAATGCCGCGCCTTCAGAAATCGAGCCCCAGATCGACGGTGCGGGCAGAATGCGTCAAGGCACCGGACGAGATGTAATCCACCCCTGTCGCCGCGATCGATGCGACCCGTTCCAAGGTCACGTTGCCGCTGGCTTCAGTCTTCAACCGCCCGCCCACCATGGCAACCGCTTCGCGCAGCATGTCATTGTCCATGTTGTCCAGTAAAACAACCGAAGCCCCGCCAACGTCCAGCACTTCGGCAAGCTGGTCCAGTCGATCAACCTCAATCTCGACCGCCATCATGTGACTGACCTTTGCCTTAGCGGCTTCAAGAACCTTACGGATGCCGCCTGCCGCAGCAATGTGGTTGTCCTTGATCAGGATCGCATCTGACAAGGAATAGCGGTGGTTGAAACCGCCACCGTGCAGCACGGCCTGTTTTTCCACGATGCGCAGACCTGGCGTTGTCTTGCGTGTACAGGTCATACGGGCTGTTGTGCCGTTGGTCTGCTCCACAAATGCGGCTGTCATTGTGGCAATACCCGTCAGGCGACCGGCAAAGTTCAGAGCGACACGTTCGCCGGACAGGATCGATGCGGCAGAGCCCTTGATGGTCATCAGCGTATCACCGCGTGCGCAACGCGAACCATCCTTGAGCCGCACGTCAACCTCAAGCGACGGATCCACAAGCCGGAACGCGATTGCAGCAACTTGCATCCCCGACACGACAGCGTTTTCGCGTGCGTTCAGGCTGGCTGTATAGGTTGTTTCCTGAGGGATAACGGCGCGGGTTGTCACATCACCGTAGCTTCCCAGATCCTCCATCAGCGCAGCGCGGACCACGGGTTCCAGAATCAGATCCGGCAGGATTGCATATGTCATGACAGTTCCTCGCAGGCTTTGGCCCGAATGCTCATTGCTTCGGACAAATACATCCGGGACCGCTCTCCGGGCCCATCATTGGCTTTTGGAAAGTCGGATCGCTTGTGCGCACCGCGGCTTTCTTCGCGCTGCAAGGCTGCGGCAGCGATCAAGGTCGCGGTTGCACACATGTTGCGAAATGACGGGCAGGCATCGTGCTGCGCCTCCAACTGCGCTATAGTTTGCAGAGCACGGATTAGGCCCGCCCGGTCCCGGACAACGCCCACGTCGCGCGTCATGGTTTCGCGCAACTCCTGGATAGATTTTGTTGTGTCCGGGGACATTACCTGAACAAACTGCAATGCAACGGGGTCGGCATTTGACACCACCGGAACGGATGCCCCGATACTTTCGGCGCAGATGCGTGCAAAGACAAGCGCCTCAAGCAACCCGTTCGAGGCCAACCGGTTGGCACCGTGAAGGCCTGTCGAAGATGCCTCGCCGCAGACCCAAAGCCCGTCAAGTGTCGCGCGACCGTCAGTGTCGGTGGCAATACCGCCCATGTGATAATGCGCTGCCGGTGCGACCGGAATCGGTTCGTTGACCGGGTCGACGCCATTGCGCGTGCAGTATTCAGCAACTGCCGGGAACAGGTCCGTTATCTTCGAGCCCAATGCGGTGCGGGTGTCCAGCTTGGGTCGGTTACCTGCCTGCGCTTCGGCAAAAATTGCACGTGCGACGACGTCTCGCGGGGCGAGTTCTGCGTCCGGATGAACGGATAACATGAACCGCTCACCCTTATTGTTGATCAGGGTCGCCCCTTCGCCGCGCAATGCTTCGGTTGCCAGCGGAGCCGGATCTTCACCAACATCCATTGCCGTCGGATGAAACTGAACGAATTCGGCGTCAGCAATAAGTGCACCAGCACGCGCGGCCATCCCGATGACTTGCCCGCGAATGCGTGCCGGATTGGTCGTCAAGGCATACAGCCCGCCAGAGCCACCCCCGGCAAGCAATACGGCAGGCCCGCATAGCGTTACGGGCTCGGACTCTGTTTCAGATGCGTCCTGAACCGTGACGCCAGTCACCCGACCGTTTGATACGTCCAGCGCCGTGGCAAGGACACCTTCCAACACCTGAACCGAGGGTGTTTCATGCACCCGTTCGATCAGGGCAGCCATGATTTCACTACCTGCCTGATCCCCTTTCACCCGAACGACACGTGCGAAGCTATGCGCCGCTTCGCGTGACAACACATAACTGCCATCCTTGGTGCGATCGAATGGCGTGCCCAATGTCGTCAGGTCGAGGATATATTGCCGCGCCTCGCGCGTGACCAGATCAGCGACAGCCGGAACGACTATGCCCGCGCCAGCCTTGACGGTGTCCAAGCTGTGGCTTTCCGGGCTGTCGGACAAATCCATTGCTGCGGCCACACCGCCTTGTGCCCAAGAGGAACTAGCACCTTCACCCAAAACATCCGGCGAAATCACAACCACTGGCCGCGGCGCGAGCTTTAGTGCTGCATAAAGCGCACCAATGCCAGCCCCCACAATAATGACGCGATCCGTGGTGACTTTGGTCATTTCAGATCAAATGCCGAGCTTGCGGGACAGATCGATCATCGCCTGAACGGATTTGCGCGCCTTTTCAGCCACATCTTCGGCTACCTCGACCTGTCCTTCCATCGTGTGCAGGGCGTAGAGGATCTTTTCAAGCGTGATCTTCTTCATATACGGGCACATGTTGCATGGCCCTACAAATTCGACCTCGGGCAATTCATCGGCAATGTTGGATGCCATCGAACACTCGGTGATCAGCATCGCCTTTTTCGGCTTTTCATCATGCACGTATTTGATGATGCCGCTGGTCGAGCCGGAATAGTCTGCCTCGGCCACCACATCCGGCGGGCATTCAGGATGCGCGATAAGCCGTGTTCCCGGGTTCCATTCGCGGAAGTCGCGCAGGTCCTGTGCCGTGTATTGTTCATGCACAATGCAAGAGCCGGGCCAATACACCACGTTCTTGTGGCTTTGATTGGCAACATTTTGCGCCAGGTACTGATCCGGCGTCATGATGACCGTATCACTTTCCATGGCGTTGACGATCTGAAGCGCGTTCGAAGAGGTGCAGCAGATATCCGAAGCTGCTTTGACCTCGGCAGTGGTGTTTACATAGGACACAACCGGCGCGCCGGGGTATTTGGCGCGCATTTCGTCGATTCCCTCAGCGGTGATCGATTCTGCCAATGAACAACCGGCTTCCATGTCGGGCATCAGAACAGTCTTCTGAGGGCTGAGGATTTTCGATGTCTCGGCCATGAAATGAACACCGGCCTGAACGATCACATCTTCTTCGACTTCACTGGCCTTGATCGCAAGCTGCAAACTGTCCCCAACGAAATCGGACACACCGTGAAAAATCTCGGGTGTCATGTAATTGTGCCCAAGGATCACGGCGTTACGCTCTTTCTTGAGCGTATTGATGGCTCGCACGTAAGGCGCGTAGATTGCCCAATCTGGTGGGCTGACCACGCGATCCATGCGGGCAAACGTGTCTTTCATCTCATTGGCCAGTGCGGCCGATGGGGCAAGGTCATAAACGTCCGAAATCACCGAGCGGACATGTGCAATATCGAGCAACGGGTAGCCACCTTTGTCAGTTGCCTTCAACCCCACGGGGTTGTTGAACGGCTTAGCCCTAGCCGAAACAGCACCGGTTCGAAACCGGAAAATGTGACGTTAGCGCTAAGGCAAACCGACAAAACAAAGGTTGGCGTGGTAATCAGCCCAAAATGCCCGGCAATCGCAGCCCATGTTCACGAGCGCAGGCTTTCGCGTCCTCGTACCCGGCATCCGCGTGACGCCAAACCCCCGACGCGGGGTCATTCCAGAGCACCCTCTCCAATCGCTTGGCTGCGGCATCGGTTCCGTCTGCGCAGATGACGACGCCTGCATGCTGGCTGAAGCCCATACCAACCCCGCCGCCGTGATGCAGCGAAACCCAGGTCGCACCCGAGGCCGTGTTGACAAGCGCATTCAGCAGCGGCCAGTCCGAAACAGCGTCCGAACCGTCCTTCATCGCCTCGGTCTCGCGGTTAGGTGAGGCGACAGAACCACTGTCAAGATGATCTCGGCCGATGACGACCGGAGCTTTCAATTCGCCGTTTCTAACCATCTCGTTGAACGCCAGCCCGGCCTTGTGGCGATCTCCTAGCCCGATCCAACAGATCCGCGCCGGCAGGCCCTGAAACGCAATACGCTCCTGCGCCATGTCCAACCAGTTGTGCAGATGGGTATTGTCGGGGAACAGTTCCTTCATCTTGGCGTCTGTCTTGTAGATATCTTCAGGGTCACCGGACAACGCGCACCAGCGGAAGGGTCCGATACCCCGACAAAACAGCGGGCGAATATAGGCGGGTACGAAGCCGGGGAAGGCAAAAGCGTTCTCCAACCCCTCATCCTGAGCCACCTGTCGGATGTTGTTGCCGTAATCCAACGTCGGCACGCCCGCGTTCCAGAAGTCCACCATTGCAGCGACGTGCTGCTTCATCGAAGCACGTGCAGCCTTTTCGACCGCCTTCGGGTCACTTTCGCGCTTGTCTTTCCATTGCGCCATGGTCCAACCAAGCGGCAGGTAGCCATTTACCGGATCGTGGGCGCTGGTCTGATCCGTGACAATATCGGGGCGCATCCCGCCAGCTTGCATCCGGGCGTAGATTTCCGGGAAGATTTCAGCGGCATTCCCCAACAAACCAACGGATTTCGCTTCGCCCGCCCTAGTCCAGCGATCAATCATTGCCAGCGCTTCGTCCAGCGTCTCGGCTTTTTCGTCCAGGTATTTTGTACGCAAGCGAAAGTCGATGCTGTCCGGGTTGCATTCCACGGCCAGACAACAAGCCCCTGCAAAGACAGCGGCCAGAGGCTGCGCGCCGCCCATTCCACCCAGTCCCCCGGTCAGGATCCACTTACCTGTCAGGTCGCCGCCATAATGCTGACGCCCGGCCTCCGCAAATGTTTCATAAGTGCCCTGCACGATGCCCTGTGTACCGATATAGATCCACGAGCCAGCGGTCATCTGGCCGTACATCATCAGACCTTTCTTATCGAGCTCGTTGAAGTGGTCCCAATTGGCCCAGTGCGGCACAAGGTTCGAGTTAGCGATCAATACGCGGGGTGCATCGCTATGGGTGCGAACAATGGCAATCGGCTTTCCGGACTGCACCACCAGCGTTTCATCCTCTTCCAGATCCTTCAGGCTGGCAACGATGGTATCAAAATCCTTCCACGTCCGTGCCGCGCGGCCAATCCCGCCATAGACCACCAGCTCATGCGGGTTTTCGGCCACGTCAGGATGCAGGTTATTCATCATCATCCGCAACGGCGCTTCGGTCATCCAGCTTTTGGCGTTCAGTTCAGGTCCGGTGGGTGGAAAGATGTCACGGGTGTTTTTGCGAGGATCGGTCATCGGGCAAGCTCCAATGCTGTGTCATTGAGGACGTCTAGAATGTATTTCAACCAACGCCGGAGACGGGTGGCTTTGGCAGTGTCAAAAGTCCAGGGTGGCGTTTCTGATGTCAGGTAGGTCGACTGCGCCAGCTCCATCTGGATAGCGTGAATACCGTTATCCGGGCGTCCGTAGTGCCGTGTCGTCCACCCGCCTTTGAAGCGTCCGTTCAAAACGGTGCTGAAAGGGGATGAAGAGGCGAATTCATGTGCAATTGTTTCGATTTCCGGTGCACAGGTCATCCCGTTATTTGTTCCAATGTTCAAGTCGGGCAAAACGCCGTCGAACAGAAAAGGAATGTGACTGCGGATTGAGTGGCAATCATACAGCACAGCGATGCCATGGATCGCCTTCACCCTTTCCAGTTCGGCCAGCAAAGCGGCATGATATGGCGCATGAAATGCGTCACGTCGTTCAATGGTATCTTTTTCAGTTGGAAGGATGTCCCAGATATCCTGCCCGTCGAAGTCCGTAAGCGGCACCAAGGTCGTCGTGTTTTGGCCAGGGTAAAGAGAAGTACCGCCAGGGTCACGATTGGCATCGATCACATAGCGATGAAAGGTGGCCCGCACCGTGGTAGCACCGGGCAAAAGCCCGTCGTAGAGCATGTGGATGTGCCAATCCGTATCTGTCAGCGCCCGACCCCGAGCATTCAGTTTGGCATCAATCGCCGCAGGCACATAAGTGCCCGTGTGAGGCAGGCCCAAAACAATTGGACTACCACCCTGAACTACCTCGACCGGAGCAGTCATGCGCCAAGCTCCGGCATGGCGACACCGGTGCTTTCGGCAATCTCACCGCTTGCAATAAGGGCCGAGGCTGCTTCGATGTCATTTGCCATGTACCTGTCATCTTCCAACGCCGGTACAACCGAACGCAGGCGCGCCATGACACCTTGAAGGCTTTCACTGGTTGGCAGCGGCGCGCGATATTCAACCCCTTGCGTTGCGCACAGCAACTCGACCCCCAGGATACGTTCCAGATTGGTCACCATTTGCCCCAGCCGCCGCGCGCCATGGGCGGCCATTGACACGTGATCTTCCTGATTGGCCGAAGTCGGTGTTGAATCCGTGACGCAAGGATTGGCCAGATGCTTGTTTTCGCTCATCAGTGCGGCTGTCGTGACTTCGGCAATCATCAGGCCAGAGTTCAAACCGGGGTTGGGTGTCAAAAACGGAGGCAAATCAAAGCTGAGCACCGGATCGACGATCAGCGCGATGCGTCGCTGCGCAATCGCCCCGATCTCGGCCACTGCCAGAGCAATCATGTCGGCGGCAAACCCGACCGGTTCTGCATGAAAGTTTCCGCCTGATACGATCAACCCGGCCTCGGCCAGAACCAGAGGGTTATCGGTGGCGGCGTTGGCTTCGGTTTCCAGTGTCACCGAAGCCTGACGCAGCACATCCATCGCGGCACCAACAACCTGCGGCTGGCAGCGGATGCAGTACGGGTCCTGAACCCGCGTATCACCGTCCCGATGGCTTTCGCGAATGACCGACCCAGCCAGTAGCGCGCGCATGGTTGCGCCCGCTTCGATCTGGCCCCGGTGACCACGCAAGGCGTGAATTTCGGGCTGCAAAGGCGCGGTAGACCCCATAATCGCATCAGTTGTCAGGGCTGAAGTGACCAAAGCGCTTTGCGCCGCCCGCCAAGCGCCGAAAAGCCCCGCCAGCGCAAACGCCGTAGAAAACTGAGTGCCGTTGATCAGCGCCAGACCTTCCTTGGGGCCAAGTTCGACCGGGGTCAAACCTGCCGCTGCCAGCGCGTCGCCGCCAGACATGAGGGTGCCGCCAAACTCGGCCTCACCCTCGCCCATCATGACGGCTGCCATGTGCGACAGCGGTGCCAGATCGCCCGAAGCACCAACAGACCCCTGTGCCGGGATTACCGGTGTCACCCCTGCGCCAAGCATCGCTTCCAGCAGGTCAATCAGTTCCAGCCGCACACCCGACGCGCCACGTCCGAGGCTGAGCAGTTTGAGTGCCATCATGAGCCGCGCAACAGCACGCGGGATCGCTGGTCCGACGCCACAGCAATGGGACAGGATCAGGTTGCGTTGCAGCGTCGCGGTATCCTCGGCCGCGATCTTGACGCTTGCCAGTTTTCCAAAGCCCGTATTGACCCCGTAAACGGCGGCTTCGCCAGTCGCCGCCTCAATGATGCGAGCGTGTGCCGCGGCTATCGCAGGCCTGCAATCCGGGTCCAGCCGAACGGCGCATTCCTGGCGGAATACCTGTTCCAGCTGCGCCAGAGAGACAGCGCCGGGAGTTAACGTCAGAGTGGTCAAAATGCGCCTCCGAATATGCGGGCGTGAAGGGGATTAAAACCGATGCGGTAGGCAAGCTCGGCCGGGTGAGTGACATTCCAGACAGCCAGATCCGCCCGCAGGCCCTGAACGATCCTGCCGCAGTCTCTCAGGCCCAGTGCACGCGCGGCATTCACAGTGACACCTTTCAACGCTTCCTCGGGGGTCATTCGAAACAAGGTGCATCCCATGTTCATCGCAAGCAAAAGTGATGTCATCGGAGCCGAGCCCGGATTGCAGTCGGTCGCAAGGGCCATTGGCACGTCGTACTTGCGTAGCAAATCAATTGGCGGTTGTTGCGTCTCGCGCAGGGTGTAGAAAGCCCCGGGCAGTATCACGGCCACCGTGCCTGCCACTTCCATGGCTTTGACACCGCTTTCGTCCAGATACTCGATATGGTCGGCAGACAGCGCACCAAAGCTTGCAGCAAGTTTCGCACCACCCAGGTTGGACAGTTGTTCGGCATGCAATTTGACCGGCAGTCCTAGTTCCTTGGCAACGTCAAACAGTGGCACCAGTTGGTCGGGCAGGAAGGCAATCCCTTCGCAAAATGCGTCCACTGCGTCTACCAAACCCTCGGCATGAGCCGTGCGAAGCGTCGGAATGCAAATCTCTGCAATGTACGCCTCGGGCCGGTCTTTATACTCGGCGGGCACAGCATGAGCGCCCAGAAAACTGGTCACAATGCGCACCGGGCAGCTTTCCTGCAGGGCCCGCGCGGCGCGCAGCATGGTCAGCTCAGTTTCACAATCAAGCCCATAGCCCGATTTGACCTCGATCACCGAGACCCCTTCGGCGATCATCGCGTCCACGCGCGGCAGGGCCTGCGCAATCAAATCCTCTTTATTGGCCGCACGCGTGGCTTTCACGGTCGAAATAATACCACCGCCCGCGCGGGCCACCTCTTCATAGCTGGCACCGTTAAGGCGCATCTCGAACTCAGCTGCGCGGTGGCCGCCATGCACTACATGGGTATGGCAATCGATCAGAGCCGGCGTCACCAACCGCCCGTCCAGCAAGGTTTGAGAGAACGTCGCGTATTCTTCCGGCAACTGCGTCTTCGGACCGACCCACGCAATTCGGCCCCCACGCACGACAATCGCCGCGTCTTCGATCAATCCGTATGCATCCGCACCAACCATGGTCGCGGCGTGCAGGTCTGTGAACAGATGATCGTGGGTTTGCATTCGAATCCCTCTTCGGTGCAATTCTCTCTTTTCTGGTACAGGTCTTTATGGCATATGTCTATTCATAAAACCGGAGGTAGGGATGACGGTCATTTTCGCAAAACGGGCCTTTCTGGCAGCCGGCTGGGCAGAGAATCTGCGACTCGAGATCAAGAATGGTCGCATTGCCCGACTGACACCCAATGCTGTCGCGCAACTCGGCGACACCCTTGTCGACACTCTACTGCCCGCTTTGGCCAACCTTCACAGCCATGCCTTTCAGCGCGCCATGGCGGGAATGACCGAATATCGGCTGGCTGGCCGTGACAGTTTCTGGACTTGGCGCGATCTGATGTATCGCTTCACAACCCGCCTGAGCCCTGACCACATTCAGGCCATCGCCGCGCAAGTTTATGTCGAGATGCAGGAGGCCGGGTACGCCTCGGTCGGTGAATTCTATTACCTGCACCACCAACCGAACGGGCAACCCTATGACAGAATTTGCGAACTCAGCGACCGTATCATGGCCGCCGCCGCCGAGACCGGAATTGGCCTGACCCATCTGCCCGTGCTCTACAGCTATGCAGGAGTTGGGGAAAAACCGCTGGAGGCGGGGCAGAGACGCTTTGGAAATGATGTGGACCGTTTTTGCGAACTTGTCGCGCAGGCGCGGGATGCTCTCGGTAGTCTTCCCGACGACTGTCGCGTCGGCATCGCGCCACACTCCTTGCGCGCCACCTGTCCGCGCGATCTGGCGCAAGTGGTGGCATCACAAAGTTCCGGTCCAATTCATATTCACATTGCCGAACAACCCAGAGAAGTTGAGGAAGTTCAGGCTGGCCTTGGCGCGCGTCCGGTCGAATGGCTGCTGGATAATGCCCCGGTTGATTCCAACTGGTGCCTGATCCATGCCACCCACATGACTGACGAAGAGACTCGCGCCATGGCCCATAGCAATGCCGTTGCCGGTCTGTGCCCGGTGACAGAAGCCAACCTGGGCGACGGGCCTTTCAACGGCCCTGTCTATCTGAGCGCGGGCGGCGCTTTTGGCGTGGGGTCGGACTCCAACGTGTTGATTTCCATGACCGAAGAACTCCGCACACTCGAATACTCGCAACGACTGCGCGACCTGTCACGTAACGTGATGGTGGTTGGCGAAGGCTCGGCCGGACAAACCCTTTATCGCGGCGCAGCTATGGGCGGCGCGCAGGCGCTTGGTCGCAATGCGGGGCAAATTACCGAAGGAATGCTGGCTGATCTCGTCGCTATCGACAGTCAGGCCCCTGCCCTTTGTGCACTACAGCCCCACCAGTTGCTGGATGGTTTAGTCTTTGCCGCCAAAGATAATGTCGTTACTGATCTTTGGTCCGCAGGCAGACACCAGGTTCAAAACGGACATCACGTCCTGCGGGACAAGGTCACGCGTAACTACAAAGGGGCAATAAGTGAGCTTCTGGCTGAGCTTTAGCTAGGGATCTTATTGAAACACACGCGAAGGATCTTAGCGCCTGCAGCCGGACTGACCGTAACAGCGGCGTTCAGCGTCATTGCGTCTCCGGCAACCAGCGGCGTGTTGTCTGACATGTGGGCCATTCCCGAGGCGACAAAGACAAACTCGCCCGCTGTCGCTTCAAATTCCTGATCATTTGCAAAAACGTTCACCACAACAACGACCTTTGAATCGTAAATCACATTGAATGCACGACACGGCCCGCCCAACAGCCGCGCATTCAGCGCGAGCGCCCCGTCGAACGAAACCGGCAGGAATGGCCGCGCTGGTAAAACACCACTATCACCGAGCAAATCAAGCCCGGTCCCTTCGATGATCGTGTGTACGCGCGACATCCCCGGAAATCGGGAAAATGGCCCATCCTGATCGATCCGGGCCACACTGATACGCCAGACGACATGTTTACCGACCCGCTTCGCGGCAAGTTCGGTTGTTACCCCGCCACCATTGGCCCATGGCGTAACCGCGCAATCCTGCAATCTGATAAGGTTCTGGGTCAAATTCTTTGCATCTCACCGTTAACCTAGACATAATATGAATAAGTTCGAAAATATAGTGAGCACAATGTGAACGAGCAAAAAAACGTCGGCTTCCAAGATATCCGCGATGAAGTTCTAAATCGCATCCAGACCAGAATTTGGCCGCAAGGCAGCCTGCTGCCCACCGAACTGGAGCTTGCCGCCGAGTTCGGCTGCGCCCGCGCGACTGTCAATCGAGCTCTGCGTGAACTTGCTGATCAGGGCATTGTAACACGCAAACGCAAAGGCGGCACACGTGTGGTTACAACACCGGTCAAACAGGCCAGATTGCCGATTGCGGTAGTCCGTCAAACCATTGAAGATATGAATGCAGAATACCGGTATGCGTTGGTCAGCCGTACACTGATTGATTGCCCGGCATGGCTACAAGCCAAACTCGGGCTGCCCGAGGGTACGCAAATTCTGCATTTGCGCTGTATGCACCATGCAGACAATCGCCCCTTCCAGTACGAGGAACGATGGATCAATACAGCCGCGGTACCGCACGTCATGGATGAAGACTTTCTGACCACCGGTCCAAACGAATGGCTGCTGGCCGAGGTTCCTTTTTCGAACGCGGAAATTGCATTCTCAGCTGTTCCGGCAACCGGTCCGCTTCAGGACTTTCTTTCTGTTCCGCCCGGAACACCTTTGTTCCAGTTGGAGCGGACAACGTGGTTTCGCAATACCCCAGTCACTTTCGTACGCATGACCTTTCATCAGGGTTACCAAATGCGGACAACGTACTGAGGCTTTTTCCGCTATTGGTGGTCCTGCCGAAAGCCAAATCTCGACCCGCTACTCCGCTTGTCTCAAATAGGCACTACATCAAGTGCATGTGCATTCGGGTGGCCAAATTGCCAAGAACCCAGACGGTGCCAAGGATCATTATCATCAGAACCAGTGTCGAAAACAGCACTAGGTGCAGATCTTCACGGCTGCTGCGCCGGCGGTCGATATGCAGGAAGTAGACAAGCTGCAACACAAGCTGTGCCAATCCAAGCAACCCGATGGTCAGGTAAACACCAACCGTTTCAATCCCATAAACCTGTGCCACGCCAAACATTGCCAAGGTCAGCAACAGCGAGCCACCATACCCAATCACATAGCGCCGACGCTCGCGACGATGCATTTCAGAGCGCCTATCCATAGGTCAGACCTCCGAAATACACGATGGTAATGATCCCAATCCAGATCAGATCGAGAAAATGCCAGAACAACGCCAGCCGCACCACGCGCGAGATAACCACGTCGGTCATGCCCTTGACGCGCAGCTGAATACCCAAAACGATCAGCCAAAGGCATCCTGTCGCAACGTGCAGACCATGCAGCGGGACCAACCCAAAAAAGGCTGACAGAAATCCGCTGCGCTGTGGAATGCCACCTTTTTCCGCCATGGCCATGAAGTCGCGCACTTCCAGCACCAGAAAACTAAGGCCCAGAACAAGCGTGACGCCAAACCACAAGACAATGCGACCGCGCGGCAGATTGTACTTCAGCGCCAGCATGGCAAGACCCACTGTCAGGCTGCTGGTCAGCAGTATCAGGGTTTGCGCAAAAACACTTTTCAGATCAAACAACTCGTGCGGGCCGGGTCCACCTGCCTGTGCATCGATCATTGTTATGTAAATAGCGAACATCAGGCCGAAATAAACCAGGTCGCTCATCAAGAAGACCCAGAACCCAAAGGTGACAACCTCGGTCGCCTTGTGGGCACTGGCGTGATGTTCTCCAAGATTGATACCGGGATAACTATGAGTGGGCGCGCGCTTCATGTCGCCACCTCCAGATCCGGGCGGGCAAGGCCGCGGTTTTCCGAAGAAGTTTCAGAGTCGCGATCCACCGCCGCTTCGCTGTGGACCAACGCCAACCAGGCTTCGTGATCCCTTCGCACCTCTTCCGCGGGGATGGTGAGTTCTGTACTGTCATCAAATGTCCAGATGATCACCGCAAGGATCATCAAAACCGTCATTATCGCGGCAAGCCACCAGATCCACCAGACCAGCGCAAACATCCATATGCCGCTGAGAACGCAAAGGACAAAGCCAATTCCCGTGTTTCGGGGCAGTTCGATATCTTCATAAGCGTCTGGTGTTGGATAGGCCGTTCCTTTTGCCTTCTGTGCCGTGAATTCATCCCGATCCGTAACCTTGGGGATGATCGCAAAGTTGTACGCGGGAGGCGGTGAAGGGATAGTCCATTCCAATGTGCGACCATCCCAGGGATCCCCAACAGGAACGCGGGTTTGGTCGCGGTCACGAATGCTGACCCATAGCTGGATCAGGACCGAGAACAATCCACAGGTAATAACTATCGCTCCGATGATGGCCACGATCATGAAAGGGTGGAAAGACGGATCGCTATAGCTGAAAGAGCGGCGTGGCATGCCCAACAGCCCGACGAAATAGAGCGGCATGAATGTCAGCAAAAACCCCCCGGTCCAGCAAAAGACAGAAACCCGGCCCCAGAATTCGTTCAGTCGGAATCCAAAGGCCTTGGGGAACCAGTAATTGTATGCCGCCAACAATCCGAACAACACGCCAGGCAATAACGCGTTGTGGAAATGAGCTACCAAAAACAGCGTATTGTGAACCTGGTAATCTACGGTTGGGTTTGCCAGGATCACACCGCTCAGCCCACCGATGGCAAACAGCATCAAAAATGACAACCCATAAAGCATCGGCACCGAAAACCGAATGCGCCCCCGCCACAGCGTCGCCATCCAGTCATAGACTTTCACGCCGGTTGGGATGGCAATCAGCATGGTCGCAATGCCAAACACCGCGTTGATCAGCGCGCTTTGACCCATGGTGAAAAAGTGGTGCAGCCAGACTGTGAACGACAACACTGCGATCGACATGGTCGCGATGACAAGCGAGTTGTAGCCATAAAGCCGTTTGGCCGAGAAGGTCGCAAACACCTCGGAATAGATGCCATAAGCAGGCAAAACCAGCAGGTAAACCTCGGGGTGGCCGAACAGCCAAAACAGATTGGCATAGTTCATCATGTTGCCACCGAGGTCGTTTGTGAAAAAGTGGAAATCAAGATAGCGATCAGCGGCAAGCATCAGCGCGGCGACACCCAAAGGCGGCATAGCAAAGACGATCAGGATCGAACTGCAAATGATTGTCCAGCAATACATCGGCAGCCGCATGAACGTCATGCCCGGCGCGCGCAACTTGTAGATCGTTACAGCAAAATTGATACCGGTCAGTGAGGTGCCAATGCCCGAAACAACGATGGCCCAGATCCAGTAATCCGGTCCAACACCGGGATTGAACGCTGCGCCGGTATACGGTGGATAGGCTGTCCAGCCGCCGGTCGAAAACTCTCCAATCACCAGCGACACCATCAGCATCATGCCTGACGAAACCGTAAGGCCCAGACCAATCTGGTTTAGTCGCGGGAACGCCACATCGCGCGCGCCGATCATCAGCGGGACAATGTAATTCGCAACACCAAAGACAAAGGGAACGGCAACAAAGAAGACCATGATTGTGCCGTGAGTGCTGAAAAGCTCAGCAAAATGTTCGGCTTCGAGGAAACCGTCGCCGGGCCCGGAAGCCTGCTGCGCGCGCATGACAACGCCTTCAAGCACACCGCGCGCCAGCATCACGATGGCAAAGACGATATACATGATACCGATCTTTTTGTGATCGACGCTGGTCAGCCAATCGCGCCACAGGGGTGTCCACAGACGAAACCAGCTCAGCAATCCTACGACAACAACAACGCCAATAATCACAACAGCTGCGGCTGTATTGGCCACAATCTCATTAGTATTTGGGTTCTGGATCAACCCGGCAATCGGAAAAGCGTCCCAACTCAGACGCCCGAAGAAACCTGTCTCGGTCGGCGTCATTTTTGCGCCTCCTGCCCAAATGATGCAGTTCCAGGCTGTAGATCGATGGGCAGCGGCTGACCGCTGTGGTAGCGGCTCAGGATATTCCGGAACAGATCGTCTTTTATTGTGAAGTAGAGCGCATCATCCGGCATCCGAGATGTTCCCAAAGCGGCCTGAACTTCATCCCTGTCGGTCCGCATGGCCAGTTTCCGATACGTTGCCACATCTAGTTGGATGCTGTTGTTACGCACTTTTTCGACCCAAGCGTCGAAATCCTCATCACTCATTGCGATGGTGCGGAACTTCTGCTTGGTAAAGCCCCGTCCGTTGTACTGAGTGTTTTCACCCTGCATCACTTCCGGCGCATCCGCGACAAGATGTAACTGGGTGGTCATGCCCGGCATCGCATAAATCTGTCCGGCCAGCGCGGGTATCATAAACGACTGCATCACGGTATCGGTTGTCAGCGTCAATGCAACTTGCCGCTTTGTCGGAATTCCGAACTCTCCTACAGTGGCGACCCCAAGATCGGGGTACAGAAACAGCCACTTCCAATCCAGACCGACAACCTGAACCCGCAGCGCCGGATCTTCACCAAACGGTGCCGAATACGGGTCAAGCCGATGCGTCGCCTTCCAAAGGTAAAAAGACAGCAAGGCCACGATTATGACAGGCACACCCCACATTACAAATTCCAGCTTTGCCGAGAAATCCCAATCCGGCGCGTAGGGCGCAATGCGGTTGCTCCGGCGGCGATACCGAAACGCTATTATCGGGACCAGCACCAATACCGGGATAACGGCCAGCAGGATCAATACGGTCGCCCGAAGCAAATGCGTTTTCTGAACTGCCGCTATTGGGCCTTCCGGGTCCATAAAGCTGTCGCTGGCCAAAGCTGGTTGCGCCGAAACGATCAACAGGAGCACAACGACAAGCCTGAGCAAGGATGGATTGGACGAAATGACTTGTGCCACAGCTGACTGTCCTCTCCTCATCTCAATCCCATCCAACTATCGGCAAGCGGGTGAATTTTCTCAAGAGTTTTTCCGAACCGGGGATTGCCATCCTCAATTTTCTTTCAACTTTGGGTGTAAACGGCGACGGGTCGCGCGGCATCTTCCCGTTGACTTGCAAGGCCAGTCGGGACAGATAAATCGTCAATGCGTATTTTGCTGTTCACTCTAGGATTGATCATTCTGTCCCAGACCGCACTGGCACAGGATCGTGCAGCAATTGAACGCCAGTTTCAGTCGTGGTTGTTGGAGACGATCTGGCCGCAGGCGCAGGCCAAAGGTGTTTCGCGCAACACACTGCAACAGGCGTTTTCTGGTGTTACTCTGAACTGGGACCTGCCTGATCTGGTTCCCCCCGGACATAAACGCAAAACGCCCAAGGCGCAAAAACAAGCCGAGTTTGGATCGCCCAGCCGGTATTTCAATCCGGGGTCAATTCAGGGCGCAACGTCTATCGGGCGCAGGATGGCGAGGCAACACTCTGCGATTCTTGCCAAAGTCGAACGTCAAACGGGCGTTCCTGCTCGTATCATTCTGGCAATCTGGGGCAGAGAGAGCGGCTATGGGCAGGTGCCGATCCGCCATGATGCGTTCAGGGTTTTGTCGACCAAGGCATTCATGAGCACGCGCGCGGACTACTTCACGGCCGAGCTTATCGCGGCTCTGCAAATCGCGGAAGCAGGACCTCTGCCAGCCCGGCAATTGAAAAGCAGTTGGGCGGGCGCGTTAGGACAACCCCAATTCATGCCATCAAGCTATTTGGCTTACGCCGCAGATGGCAACGGCGACGGACAGGTCGATATCTGGGGGTCATCCGATGATACAATCACATCGATTGGCAACTACCTGAAACAGCACGGCTGGATCGCCGGGCGTGACTGGGGTTTCGAAGTGTCTGTGCCAGCAACCGTTTCATGTGCATTGGAAGGACCTGATCAAGGGCAGTCAATCCAGCAATGGGAAGCGATGGGCATAAACCGGGTCTCGGGCAAACCTTTTCCAGCCCACGAGTTGAAGGGGGCAGGTTACCTGATGATGCCGGCAGGACGATTTGGTCCTGCTTTTCTGGTCACTCCGAATTTTTACGTTTTGAAGGAATACAACAAAAGCGATCTGTATGCTTTGTTCGTCGGCCACGTCGGTGACAGAATCCAGTTTGGAAGCGGCGATTTTAAAGGGCAATGGCGCAAGGTCGGCGGCTTGTACCGTTCTGATATAGCAAAAATGCAGGGCGCGCTGGAAAGCTTGGGGTACGATGTTGGAGGCGTTGACGGCTTGCCAGGTTTCAAAACCCGCCGATCCATAGGCAGATGGCAGGAAACGAAGGGTGTTGCACCCACCTGTTTTCCCGAAACCTCGATGACAACGAAACTGGTCCGATAAGGCGCCAAGCATGCGTTGAACGGTACCACGCGACTTGCTTGAGCATCTTATCGCCGGTCGCAACAGACCGCCGTTATCACCAATCTTTGCGGTTCCGATCATATTGTTGCCCATTCGAAAACGGACTAGATGCGTCAGATCATGTATTTCCAAGAAGCTCGGATGTTTGCCGACGGGATACTTGTGTACATAAGACACGTTACTTGACGCAGCTTGCGACTAAGTGAGCCGTGTTAATTTCAGTTGCACAGTCCCTGCCATCCAAATTCTTTTCGGCCGCGCAGTCCTAAACTACTCGTCATAACAAGGCGCTATGCCCATCCAAAGAAAATATGCAGGACTCCGTCCGGGAGTTTTTCAAGACAACCGACGCCGCTCCAAACATATCAACTTTCCGTGAACGACAAATCGTCGTCAGATTTTTGGCACAGAGTTATAGCGGAAGGGTCTCTGGGAACTGTGGTTCAGGCCTTGTATACAGGAAACACCGGAGTCGGCTTTTGACTCATCTGGACCGAGGTGGCACGATTTGGTCAATAACGGCCGGCACACCGGGCATGATTGATTGACGCGGTTTTGAAGACTAAGAGGACATTCCGGATGTTTTCTGCTTTTCCGGCCAAGTTTTGTTTTGAGAGGCACCATGACACGCAAAGTCACCAAAGCAGTTTTTCCAGTGGCGGGAATGGGAACCCGGTTTTTGCCGGCAACCAAATCTGTTCCGAAAGAGATCATGACGTTGGTGGATCGCCCGCTGGTGCAATATGCAATCGATGAAGCGCGCGCCGCTGGTATCAAAGAGTTCATCTTTGTGACGTCTCGCGGGAAATCCGCGCTTGAAGATTACTTTGACCACAACCTTGTCCTCGAACAGGAGTTAATGGCCAAGGGCAAAAACAAGCTTCTCGATATCCTAAACAAGACCAATATGGAAAGCGGCGCGATTGCCTATATCCGCCAACACAAAGCCCTGGGGTTGGGGCATGCTGTATGGTGTGCACGCCGTTTGATAGGCGATGAACCCTTTGCTGTAATGCTGCCTGACGATGTGATTGCTGCAGATAAACCATGTCTGCAACAAATGGTTGAAGCCTATGAGGAAACGGGCGGCAACATGGTGGCAACAATGGAAGTTTCACCAGAAAAGACCAGTTCGTACGGCGTTCTGGATGTCGTCGACAGTATCGGCCCGGTCATTCCGGCCAGGAGCATGGTCGAAAAACCCGAACCCTCAAAAGCGCCATCCAATCTGGCGGTTATCGGGCGCTATATTCTTCGACCTTCCGTATTGAACAACCTGAACGCAATGAAAACCGGAAGCGGCGGTGAAATCCAACTGACTGATGCAATCGCCGAGGATATCGCATCCGGCGTGCCCGTTTTTGGATACAAGTTTGACGGGCAGCGTTTCGACTGCGGCTCAAAATCCGGTTTTCTGCAAGCGACCGTTTCCTTTGCCCTTGCCCGTGACGACCTGCGCGATGATCTGAGCCAATATCTGAATGACATTGTGGCAACTGGAAAAGCGGCCCAGTAGCCACGGGATCTCCCATTCCACAAAAAAGAATTGAGCAATATCTTTGGTCATCAGCAATTCAGGGGCACGTGTATGAACAGTACGGTCTATCCAGTCATCCTGTGTGGTGGTTCCGGAACGCGTTTGTGGCCCCTGTCGCGCAAAAGCTATCCCAAGCAATTCGTTCCACTTGTCGGAAAAACCAGTCTGTTACAGGATTGTGCCGACCGGATGCTTGGACCCTCGCATACGCCCTATGCCAAACCGCTGGTTCTCACCAACGAAGCCTTTCGGTTTATTGTACCTGAACAGCTGACCGCTATTGGGATCGACCCCGGTCCGATTCTGATTGAGCCTGAAGGGCGAAACACGGCCCCTGCCGTACTGGCGGCTGCGTTGTACCTTGCCTCACGTGATCCGGATGCCATCATGCTGGTCGCGCCTTCAGATCATGTGCTTCCAAACAAGGCCGCTTTTCATCAGGCCGTCGCCACAGGCGTGCGCGCAATTGCCGAACGAAGCGATCTGGTGACATTTGGCATCACGCCCACTCGACCCGAAACCGGGTATGGCTACTTAAAGCTGAACGACGCCCCAGACGCGTCCGGGGGTGCAGTTCGCCTGGATCGGTTCGTGGAGAAACCGGATTTGGAAGCCGCGCAGGCGATGGTGAAAGATGGCAGTTACCTGTGGAATTCCGGCATCTTCCTGTTTGCGGTACGTGACATCGTTGCAGCATATGAAAAATACGCAAGCACCCTTGTTGCACCTGTCCAACAGGCCGTCGACAACGCAAAGACAGATTTGGGGTTCCTGAGATTGGACCCTTCGGCTTGGGCTGACGTCGATGACGTCTCGATCGACTATGCGGTCATGGAAAAAGCCCCCAACCTTAGCGTGGTTCCGTATTCCGCAGGTTGGTCGGATGTTGGAAGTTGGACGGCTGTTCAAGAATTGTCAAACCCTGATGAAAACGGCATCGCGACATATGGGGAAGTAACCACAATCGACTGCCGCAACGTTCTGATACGATCAGAATCACCTGCGCAGGAAGTGGTGGCAATGGGGCTTGAGAACATTATCGCAATTGCGATGCCAGATGCTGTGCTGGTTGCTAGCATGGATAAAGCTCAGGACGTCAAGCAGGCTGTCGCTGCCTTAAAGGCAAAAGGGGCCAAACAGGCAGATACGCTTCCGGTCGATCACCGCCCCTGGGGCTGGTTTGAGAGCCTCGTGATCGGTGACAGATTTCAAGTCAAACGAATCCATGTACATCCTGGCGCTTCGCTCAGCCTGCAGTCCCATCACCATCGGTCCGAGCATTGGATTGTGGTTGAAGGCACCGCCAAGGTTACAGTCGATGATCAGGAACGGTTGGTCAGCGAAAACCAGTCTGTCTATATCCCGCTGGGTGCCGTGCACCGGATGGAGAACCCCGGCAAAGTTCCCATGGTTTTGATCGAAGTGCAGACCGGCACCTATTTAGGCGAAGATGACATCATTCGATATGAAGACATCTATGCCCGGGACTAAGCGGCGACATAGTTTTCCATAGGCCATACTCGGGTCGGCTTGTCCCCGGGGATACTCAAGTTAACAGATTATTCCCTGTGCGGTCGGCCGGGTCAGACGGGATTGACGCGTCTTACGGCAGAGTGGCGCGCAACCGACTTTCGGACCGACAGCCACAGGAGGACCCTCGTGTCAATGACCTCACCCAGATTGCGCCTGCCTTTTCTACAACCTTCGCAGGCTCAAAAGCACGTCACCCACAACGAGGCACTGCGACAGCTTGATCTGGTCGTTCAGCTAACAGTTCAGACGACCAATGCCAGCACCCCGCCCGTTGTCCCCGAGCAGGGTGATATCCATGCTCTGGGCGTCACCCCCACCGGGGACTGGGCCGGACATGCAGGAGAGCTTGCCGCATGGCTGGACAACGCCTGGCATTTCTTGACCCCGTATGCGGGCTGGCGCGCCTGGGACGAGGCCACTGGTGAACTGAAGATCTGGAATGGGTCTGACTGGCTGCCCTTGCCCGTCAATACTCAGAACCTGAATGGTATTGGGGTGGCAACAAGTTCGGACGCTACGAATCGCTTGTCTGTCCGAAGCCCGGCAACGCTTCTGAGCCATGAGGGCGGCGGGCATCAGCTGAAGATCAACAAGGCGGGTGCCAGCGATACAGCATCGCTGGTGTTTCAGTCGAACTGGACCGGTCACGCTGAAATGGGGTTATCCGGAAGTACGGGGTTTTCAATCAAAGTGTCCCCTGACGGAGGTACCTGGACCGAAGCTCTGACTTTTGACCCCGCGACCGGAACAGCGGCTGGTGCGGCTGTTCAGGGCGATGCGACGGATACCACTTCGGGTCGCCTGATGCGTGCCGACTACGGTTATGGGCCGGGTAACCTTCTGGGGTCGGTATCAGAAGTTGGCGGTATACCAACCGGTGCGGTCATAGAGCGCGGAAGTAACACCAATGGCGAATTTACACGTTTTGCCGATGGAACCCTGATTTGCACCGCCGCGTTGCTTCCTGTCGCATGCACGGCCGTTGAAGGCGTATTGTTCGCAAGCGCTGCAATGACGTGGAACTACCCAGCGCCATTTTCCTCTGCGCCAAGCGTTAGTGGCAGCGCTGGAGCCAATAATCGTTTCATCGGGTTTGATGTGCCCGGAAACACTCAAGCCACGTGCAAAGCCCTCTCCGTAACTTCGGATACAGCGGCTTTTTCACCAAGTGTCATCGCCATAGGGCGCTGGTTCTGAGTACAGCTGCCGCCTGAACTGTGGTTCGGGCGGATTTTTTTGCGTCGTCGGTCTATTTCTATAGCAATCGCCAATTCCATTGGACCCGCTACAGCCGCCTTGCTCCGGGCGAAAAGTGGGCGGCGCAACACCGCCCGCTTACTGGCTGTTTGTCGCTGGTCCATGCCCAGAATTGTATCTTTTCAGCTGACAATGGACGTGATTCAACAAGTTCTGCGCAGCACGACGGATTGTAAAAACTCTGTTCCCGCGCATATTGCCTCAAAAACAACAAGAAAACATGGGAACTCAGCAACCATACCTGTAAATCATTGAAACCGGCGCTGGATTCTTCGATTGTGCCCGCGCCGTTGATAGTAATTGGTATAAAAGGATTTGGCAGATGCGCATTGCAATGATCGGCACCGGGTATGTGGGCCTTGTGTCCGGTGTGTGTTTCTCGGACTTCGGTCATGATGTGATTTGCGTTGATAAGGCTGAGCAGAAGATCGATATGCTCAAAGCCGGACAGGTGCCTATTTATGAACCGGGTCTGGACGTGCTGATGGCACGAAACGTCGCGGCTGGCCGTCTGAGCTTTACAACCGATCTTGCAGCCGCAGTGGACGGCGCGGATGCTATCTTTATTGCAGTTGGAACGCCGACCCGGCGTGGAGACGGCCATGCGGATCTGACCTATGTGATGGCAGCGGCGGAAGAAATCGCTCAGGCTGTCACCGGGTATACCGTTATCGTCACAAAATCGACTGTGCCCGTCGGAACAAACAGAAAAGTGCAGGAAACAGTCAAGACCGCCAACCCCCAGGCCGAATTTGACGTGGCTTCGAACCCTGAATTCCTTCGCGAAGGCGCGGCAATCGACGATTTCATGCGCCCGGACCGCGTCGTGGTCGGCGTGGAAAACGACCGCGCTGCCGAGGTGATGGCAGAAATATATCGCCCTCTGTATCTGCGCGACTTCCCGATCCTGACCACCGATCTGGAAAGTGCCGAGATGATTAAATACGCCGCCAACGCGTTTTTGGCGACCAAGATCACCTTCATCAATGAAATCGCAGGACTGTGCGAAAAAGTTGGCGCGGATGTTAAAGAAGTTGCGCGCGGCATCGGCCTTGACGGGCGGATCGGCAACAAATTTCTGCATGCAGGACCCGGCTACGGTGGTTCATGTTTTCCAAAAGACACGGCCGCGTTGGCGCGGATCGGGCAGGACCACGCGCATCCAATGCAGATCACCGAGACCGTCATCCGCGTTAATGACGAAATCAAGAAGCGGATGATCGAGAAAATTCGTGACGCATGTGACGATCATTTCAACGGCAAGACCGTGGCAGTTCTGGGTGTCACGTTCAAACCCAACACAGACGATATGCGCGACGCGCCATCACTGTCCATCGTTCCCGCCCTGATAGGCGGAGGCGCAAAGGTGCGCGTTGTTGACCCGCAGGGAAAATCTGAAGGAGAAGCGCTTTTGCCGGGCGTCGAATGGTGCGACGATCCGTATATCGCCGCGCGGGGCGCGGATGTTGTTGTGCTGCTGACGGAATGGAATGAGTTCCGCGCGCTGAACCTTTCCGAAATTGCAGCGTCAATGAAATCAGCCAGGATGGTTGACCTGCGCAACATCTACTCGAAAACTACGGCGCTGAAGTCAGGATTTGACACCTATGTCGGCGTTGGGCGCTGAAAGTGTGCTTCCCGCCGCACGCATCTTCAAGTGGTTGACGGATCATAGTGCGGCAGTCCAGACCCGGTAACGGCCTTGGCCGGTGACTTCACGCACCAGACCTCTCCGGGTGAACAGGTCAAAATTCCGCTGAACCGCCGCGCGCGAAGAAATGGTAAGTTCTTCCGCAAGCGGGGCCGAGACCATGGGCCACGCCGCCAGAGCATCAATCAGACGCGGGGGGGTGCGACCGCTCAAATCCTGCGTCGCGTCGCGCGCCTTGCCCTCCCAGGCACTGATCCGGTCGAGGTGCAGCAAGGCCGCAAGAACGGCTTGCCCGGCGCCCTGTATCCAAGACCCTAACTTTTCCGTCGGCCCACCCGTTCCGCGCAACGCACCCGGACCAGACAACGCCAGTGGCATGAACATTGCGCCGCCCCGCCCCATCGAAGCCGCGTGCCGCGCTGCGATGATTGCCGCCTCGGTGTCGTGTCCGACGCCCTGCGATATAGCTCGCCAAGCATGAAACGCGATCGCCGATTGTGTTACCGGGTGCAACCTTTCAGCATTCTGCATGACTTCGGCCAGATCAACGATCGCTTCGGGCGTCGCATCAGAGCCCTGAGCCAGACGGTCGAGAAACGCGGTCAACCCGCTTTCCCACCCACCTGTAGCCGGGCCTGCGCCAGAGCTCAGACGGCGCACGGCCCAACCTGCCCGGAACAGCGCCTGCACGTCATCGTGGGTCGCGCCGATCCTCAGACCCGTCCACAAAGCCAGGCGGTCCACGCTGACCCGATCCCCTGTCCACCACCCCAGATCGGACGTTTCCATAAGTGCCAAACGATGCGTCCACCCCTCAGGCCCCGAACGCAGCCGCTCATCCAGAGCGCCAAAGGTCAGGGCAAGATCAGCAAGCTCTGCCGACAATTCTGATTGTGCCGAATACCAATCGCGCGGATCGAACAATGGGCGCTGATCCGATCGGGGACCAGGCAAAAAGAAACCTTCCTCCACGTCCTGGTCCGGGGGCAAAAACCAAGGGTCGTCTTCTTCTGCCGGATCGCCATCATAGATGCTGGCTGGGCCAAGATCATCGACCTCGTCTTTTGGAAGGGGCATGGTTTTCTTCGACGTCATACCCGGCATTCTTCGGGCATTTGCAACAGTTCACAAGGGTTTTCCATCAGCCCGAGAATGTGCGGGTCAACACTTCCAGTTCGTTGCTTAAATCCGTCTGTGGGGAACTGCCCAACAGCATATATCCATAACCGCCCTGCTCCCACTTTGCAGTTGCCAAACCGCTCAACACCGTTTGTTGGACTTCGGTATTTGGGGCATTCGGTCCCTGGCGAATGACACAGAAGGCAAGTGGTCGACCCTGATCATCGGCAAAAACCACTTGGATCAAGGGCTTGCCTTTGAAGGAAAGAACCTGCGCCCGCTTCAGCTCCAGCCCTGGCAAGGCTTCCAGTGTTTCCTGATTCAGCGTTCGTCCCAGTTCGGCTTCGGCCATTGCAAATTGCTTGGCCAGCGACGCGTCCGAACTGTCCAGCGATGCAATCGTTTCCGGCACGTAAAGTGATTGATAGATCGCGGCCTGCTGGGCCCAGCTTAAATCTGCTGGCCGGGTGGCCCAAAATGTTACGGCGACGGCTGCAAATGCCGCGCTGGCAGCTACCGCAACAAGACGCAGAAACCCGTTATTGGCGGGCCGCGTCGTTATTTCCGGCAGGTCCACCTTCGGCGCTTCAGCGGGCAGGTTCTCAAAAACATCCCGAACAACAGGCGCAAATGGATCCAGCGCCATCAGACGATGTTCCAGCGCAGCGTCATCTTCAACCGCAGCCTCAATGGCGCGGGTCTGAGCCTCATCCAGGCTGCCTTCCAGATACGCTAGAAGCGTCTCGTCGGAAAACGTCATTTGCCACTCCGTCGCGCGGTGTCCGCTGCATCAATCTGCATCACGGTTTTAAGTTTCTGCCGGGCATTCGAAAGCCGGCTCATGATCGTGCCAATTGGAACCTCCAACAAGGCAGCGGCTTCGCGGTAACTGTACCCCTCAACGAAGACGAGCATTACCGCTTCACGCTGTGCCTCTGGCAACTGCATCACTTGAGTAAACACTTCAGCCGCGAAAATATTCGTTTCTGTATCCGGTCCCGTTGCAACCAGATCCGCTTCGGGGGTCACCGACAGCGCCTGCGCGCGCCGAACCGACCGTGAACGCAGCTCATTCAGCCAGATCGACCGGCAGATTGTCATCAACCAGCTGTCCAGTCGGTTGTGCGACGTCACCTGGTGATGTCGTTCAAGCGCGCGCAAACATGTGGCCTGCAACAAATCGTCAGCTACATCCGAGGCGCCCGATAATGCCAGCGCAAACCGCCAGACACGCTTTGAATGCGTCTGAACCGCATCGCGGACGGCTTGTTCAGAAGTCATCTCGGCTCTCATCGAATGATCGCGACCTGCTTGTGTTTCTCAATCACGGACCGGACCCGCAAGGGCAGAGTTGTCATATTTAGCGGTGAAATGAAACGAAACTCCTGCGCCATGCAGTCACGTTTGCGTCTGTAATTGTTGCAGCGCCTGTTTCTGCAACCAACTTGGCGTTGGATATTGGCCGTTTGCGACGATTGTTTTGGCTTCGACCAAAGACATGGTGTTCCAATGCACATTAGCCGTTCAATTGCGGTATTGGCTTGATTGAGTTTTTTGGTTTTGGTTGCGGGTTTGGTGGTGAGGTCTTATTTAGCGTGTTTGGAT
>NZ_JBQFMI010000012.1:0-98394 GCF_056531755.1 Ruegeria sp. L11 | reverse complement strand
ACGAAGGACGAAACATCCTCGCCGAAAACCTCGGAACCTCTCTGCAGATCTACCAAAGCATCGAAAAACAAATGGGACGAGAAAAACTCAATCAACTCCTCGACCTGCTCGAAGAACTACAAGCCGTCAAAGTCTGACCCCGCCTAGTAACGGCGAGGTCAGGGAAGATTTCAAAGGCTCGCCAAACCGGTATCCAGCGCCGACAGGATCTTGGACACATCGTCAGACGTGATGATCAGTGGTGGCGACAGAATAATGTTGTTACCCGACACCCGGACCATGACACCGTCATCATATGCTGCCTTCTGCACCTGCAACGGAAGATGCTTGGCAATCGGTGCTTTGGTGCTGCGATCCGAGACCAGTTCCAGCGCGCACATCAGGCCCTCACCGCCGCGCACGTCGCCGACCACGTCGTACTTGTCGGCCAGCCTTTTCAGACCGGAAAAAAGTTCATCCCCACGAGCGGCGGCGTTCTCCCACACCCGCAGGCGGTTAATTTCCGCAAGTGCTGCCAAGGCTGCTGCCGCTCCGACCGGATGGCCGGAATAGGTGTAGCCCTGATCGACGGACGCTTTGCCAGTGGTGTCGCGTTCGAACACTTCGGCAACTTGACCGGAAATCATCGCAGCGCCGAATGGGAAATACCCGTTCGTAATAGCCTTGGCCGTTGTCATAATGTCCGGCTGCACACCCCAGTGCCGGGCTCCGCTTTCGCTGCCGGTGCGGCCAAAGGCTGTGATAATTTCATCCGAGATCAACAGAACGCCGTGTTTCGAGCAGACCTCGCGCACCAACGGCATGAAGCTCTCGTGCGGTGGAATTACACCACCAGCACCCAAAACAGGTTCCATGATGAACGCTGCAACAGTATTTGCGCCCTGGAACGCAATCTCAGCTTCCAATGCTTTGACGCAAAGCTGTGCCAAACGCTCGGGATCGGTCTCGTCGAAGGGATTGCGATAAGTCCATGGTGCCGGGATGTGGAAACATCCAGGCATCATCGGTTCGTAGGCAGCACGGAACTTCTGATTGCCATTGACCGACGCTGCAGCGAAATGGGTCCCGTGGTACCCCTGTTTCAAGCTTATGAATTTGGTGCGCCCGTCCTCGCCGCGTACCTTGTGGTACTGTCGTGCCAATTTCAGTGCGATTTCAACCGAATCGGAGCCGCCCGAAGTAAAGAACGCGCGGGTCAATCCATCAGGCTCGAAGAACCGGGCCAGCTCGTATGACAATTCGATCGCCTTGTCGTTGCTGGTGCCACGGAAAGTTGAATAATAGGGCAAAGCGTTCAGCTGGTCGGCAATCGCCTGCTTCACTGGCTCGCAGGAATAACCCAGATTGACGTTCCACAACCCTCCCACGGCGTCGATGGCCTTGTGGCCGTCGACATCGACGATGCTTACCCCTTCACCGCCAACCAAAATGGTCGGCGGGTTCTTTTGGCTGTCGGCTGGGTGCGCCATCGGATGCCAAAAATAGCGGGCGTTGTTTTCCTTAAGGAAGTTGGAATCCTTCATTTCAAAATTCTCCGGGAATTTCGTCCGACCGAACACTCGGTCGAAACTCAGTTGGAAAGTTTGCAGGAGCCTGGCCACCAAAGATTGCCGTAAGCTCTTGCGAAACTTGTTTCAGGGTATTCAGTAGGGGCGGCTGCCGGTCGCCTGCGGTTCTGATTTCAGGAACCGCGAATGAAACCGTCCCAAGCGCCAGTTGATCAATTCCGAAAACCGGGGCTGCAAAGCCATGAACACCGGTTTCGAAACTTCCGTTACTATAGGACCAACCGGTTTCCTTTACTTCGACGAGACGTTCTTGAATGAGTTCAAGGTTCGTTAGCGTAGAGGCAGTAATACGGGGCAAGTCGCGATTTTTGAGGCCTTCCAAAAGTGCAGGAGGGCCAAAACAAAGCATGCACAACCCTGAGGCTGTGGCGTTGAGCGGAAGGACTTCCGTGGGGTCTAGGCTAACTCGAACGCTGTGCTGAGTTGTCTCGACCACTAGCGCCGTTTGAAGAACATCATTTTCCAGAAGAGAAAGGTGCAGGCTTTCTCCTGCTTGTTGCATCGCGGCCTGCATTTTTAGGCGCGCTGCTTTGAGGCCGGGATTTGCAATCTCGCGTAACGCGGCAAGACGCAGTGCCGCCGGGCCAATCATAAAGGATTTTGTTCCCTGATTCTGCTCGATCAATCCGAACTCTTCCAGTTCACGCAGATGCCGAAGAACAGTCGCCTTATTGACACCAGATAGCCGAGCCATCTGGGTCAGCCCGATTTCGGGCCGTGCGTTGGAGAATAACTCCAACAATCTCAAAGCATTAAGAGCAGTTCCCATAAGTTACTCCTCCTCCTTAAGAGAATACTTGACACAATGTAATTAACAACGCAACAATAAACATGACTTATCGGTTCATTATTTGAACCTTCAATGGGAGGAGTCTATGAAGAAAATTCTTACCGCTGCCGTAATGGCGGTCTCTGCATCAGCTGCTTTCGCTGAGTATCCAGAGAAACCTGTATCCTTCGTCGTTCCGTGGCCTCCGGGCGATCTGGAGGATGTATTGACACGTCTGATCGCAGATGAATTTCAGGAAATGTACGGCGTACCAGCAGCAGTCGTGAACAAGCCTGGCGGTGGTGGTGGTCCGTTCCCTGGTGCTGTCGAAGTCGCCACTGCTCCGGGTGATGGCTATACGGTCGGCTCTTTTGTAATAGGCGTGCCGGTGATTGGCCCCGAGATTGGCATTCCAGAGCTGAACCCCAACCCATTTGACCCAATTGGCATCTTCCTGACCTATCCGTTCGTGATAGCGTCCAGCAAAGACGCACCCTTCTCATCTTGGGAGGAGTTGGTGGAACATGGCAAAGATAACGATGTTGCACTGGGGCATTTCGGCTCTGTCCTGCCCCCCACCCAGGTGACATTCGCAGCTGCTGTCAGCAGCGGGTTTGATTTCGCCAGTGAAGCCGCATTTGATGCTCTGGACTGCAACACCCTGACTTCAGGCGACGTGGACGTGATCAACACGACACTTCAACTTATACTACCCTGCTTAGATCAGGTGAATGTTCTGGCCAGCATCGGCGGTGAGCGGATTCCCCTGGTCCCTGACACTCCGACTGTTGTCGAGCTAAATCCTGACCTGCCTTTGGCACTATGGAACGGTCTGTTCGTTCACAAAGACACCCCGGCAGAGGCGCGCGAGAAGATCTCGGCAGCCGCTCAAAAGGCTCTGAGCTCCGACAAAGCCAAGCAGCTTGCCGAGGAAACAGGTGCACTGATCTACTGGCAGGACCCGGACGCCTCCAACGCGCAGATTGAAAAAGACAAAGCCTCTTTCGCCAAAATCGAAGAGATTCTGGGCGAATAAC
Organism: Ruegeria sp. L11; assembly: GCF_056531755.1. NCBI lineage: Bacteria > Pseudomonadati > Pseudomonadota > Alphaproteobacteria > Rhodobacterales > Roseobacteraceae > Ruegeria > Ruegeria sp. L11. The sequence continues at coordinate 95,020 of NZ_JBQFMI010000012.1, read as the reverse complement.
TCAAGATTGGCCCGGCAGGATTCAAACTGCCGGGCCTATTTTAATCGGTGGGGAGGTAGAGATGATCGCGAAAACCTTACAGGACATGTTCAAACGATATCGCCGTCCTGGCGATGTAGTTTTTGCGTTCGTGTTCCTTGCGTTTGCTGTCTTTTTGTTAATGCAGCTGGACGAGCAGACACAAATCGTCAAGCGAACCAAGTGGTTTGCGCAACCCAGTCTTTGGCCAATGATAGCCCTCTGGGCCATGGTGATTTTCGGATTTCTGCACTGGCTCAGTTCAGCAATGTCACAGCGGCGTCACGGACGGTGGACCGAAGTGGCATTCTGGTTGAGGTCGTTTGAATATGTTTTCTACTTCCTCGTTTACGTAAAAGCTGTTCCCTTGCTTGGGTATCTTCCCGCGACGGTAATATTTGCCGTGTTTTTGGCAATTCGCACCGGGTTTCGCGATGCTAAGGGTATCGGTTGTGCCGCATTGTTCGGCGTTTGTGTCACGGTCATCTTCAGGGCTTTCTTGCAGGTGAAAATCCCGGCCGGCGCTCTCTATGAGTATTTACCCGACACGGTTCGCGCGTTTGCGCTGACGTATCTTTGAGGTTTCGCTGATGGATGCTCTATTATCAGGTTTTTCGATACTTGCGCAGTGGCCGGTAATCGTTGCGCTTTTGATCGGGTCAATCGGAGGCGTGATTATTGGCGCTCTGCCAGGGGTGGGAGCGCCGGTGGCAATTGCCATTCTGTTACCCGCCACTTTCGCGTTTGAACCCATCGTTGGCCTGACCCTGCTGCTAGGCATCTATGGGTCCTCGATGTATGGCGGTGCAATCCCTGCCGTCCTGATCAATACACCGGGCACTGCAGTCAATGCCTTGACCACCTATGACGGCTATCCAATGACGAAGCGCGGCCAGGGTCATCGGGCGTTGTCACTGGCCTATTCGGCGTCATTTTTTGGAGGCATCTTTTCGATAATTTGCCTTATGCTCTTGTCTCCCGTCCTAGCACTCGTTGCCCCGCATTTTGGCAGCCGTGAGATTTTCCTAGCCGCGTTGCTTGGCATCATATTGGTAATTCTCGCTCATCGCGGCCAGATCTTTGCAGCGGGCATGCTGGCGGCATTTGGTCTGTTCTTGAACACTGTCGGGCTGGAGCCGGTCAAATACACCCGTCGTTTCACGTTCGAGCAAAGCTGGCTGGCTTCTGGGGTAGACCTGATTGTTGTTGTGCTGGGGCTGTTCGCAATCAGTCAGGCATTGCTTCTGTTGCTGGAAAAAAACCATGCACCGGGTGAAGCACATGTTGGCGGAAGCATCTTTGCGGGATTAATAGAGCTGCTTGGCCTCAAGCGTATTGCAACCGTGTCATCCAGCATCGGCGTGTTCATGGGCATGGTGCCGGGCACCGGCGAGTTCACCTCGCAATTCCTGTCATACACATACGCACAAAAAACCTCTAAAAATCCAGAAGCCTTTGGCGATGGTTCGCCCGAAGGGCTGGTGGCTTCTGAATCCGCAAACAATGCTGTTCCCGGAGCGGCGATGATCCCGCTGCTGGCGCTGGGTATTCCTGGCGAGGCACTGACGGCAATGATGTTGTCAGTCTTTTACGTGCACAATGTGATACCCGGGCCGCAGCTGTTCGAAAACCAGATGGATTTCGTCATGGCCCTCTATATGGCGTTGATCCTGCTGAACGTGATCGTTCTGGTGTTTTTGCTGTTCTCGACCAACTTGCTGCTCAAGATCATTCAGATTCCAACTCGTTTTCTGGGCATCATGATCCTGATCCTGGCGTTTGTCGGCGTATACAGCCTGCGCAACTCGATCACCGACTGTGCATTGGCCGCGGCATTTGGAGTGTTCGGTCTGATCCTCAAACGGCTGGACTTGCCGATCGTTCCGATCATCCTCGGCATGGTTTTGGGCGGCATTATGGAGGTCAAGCTCCGCAGCGCCATGGCTCGGGTTAATTCACCGCTGGATTTTGTTGATAGACCGATTGCCGCCATCTTGTTCGGTATGATTGTTCTGATCCTCATTCTGCACTTTCGGGCTCTGTACTTCGAGTTCAGAAATAAGCTGCGACCAGAACCAAACGCCGAACCCGTCGATGCAGATCACCCAAATCAACAAGGTTGAGAATATCCATGGATCAGTCCCTAATCGACGCGCTGCGAATGCAGCAAGTCGCCCCGCGCGGCCACTTCATTAACGGCAATTTCACTGACGGTGAAACGGGTGTGCAGGTTGAAGTGTTGTCCCCCATCGATGGCCAACCTCTGACTAGGATCGCCGATGGCAGCGTGGCGGACATTGAAGCTGCCGTCCTGGCCGCTCGGGTTGCTTTCGAGGACGGGCGATGGTCCGGAATGGCACCGTCAGGGCGCAAGAAAGTGTTGCTGAAGCTGGCGGATCTGATCGAAGAGCGTGCGCTGGAAATCTCTGTTCTGGGAGTGCGCGACAACGGCACCGAGATCAGCATGGCCTATAAAGCCGAGGCGCTTTCGGCGGCGGCGACATTTCGGTACTATGCCGAAGCAATCGACAAGATTTATGGCCAGATCGCGCCAACCAGTCACGATATTCTTGGCCTGGTACACCATGCTTCGGTCGGCGTGGTGGGTGCAATCGTACCGTGGAATTTTCCGCTGATGATCGGCAGCTGGAAAATTGCTCCGGCCCTTGCGGCAGGCAATTCCGTAGTATTGAAACCCGCAGAAAGCGCTTCGCTCAGCCTTTTGAAGATTGCTGAACTGGCTGCTGAAGCCGGGGTTCCGGATGGCGTGTTCAACGTCGTGACAGGGCGCGGCTCGGTTGTGGGCGAGGCACTGGCACTGTCGATGGATGTAGACATTATGGTGTTCACTGGGTCAGGTGCGACGGGTCGTCGGTTGCTGGAGTATTCAGCTCGTTCCAATCTGAAGCGCTGCTACCTTGAGTTGGGCGGTAAGTCAGCCAACATCGTCTTCAACGACGCCCCGGATCTGGCCGAGGCCGCCAAAGTGTCCGCAGCGGGAATCTTCCGCAACTCCGGTCAAGTCTGCGTTGCTGGCTCTCGCCTTCTTGTTCAGGAAGATATCTACCAGGATTTCGTGGCCGAAGTCTCGCGCCATGCTGAAAACTTTCGCGTCGGCGATCCGCTGGACCTGAACAGCCAGATTGGTGCCGTTCACAGCCTGCCGGAACTTGAGGCCAATCTGGATTTTGTTGCCAAAGCCGAGGCGGAAGGGGCAGAGCGGCGCACCGGTGGTAATCGCATCCTGATGGAGAGTGGCGGCTATTATATGTCTCCGACCGTAATGGCCGGGGTAAAAGAGACGGACCACTTGTTTCAGAACGAAGTCTTTGGCCCCGTTTTGGCGGTGACCCCCTTCAAAAACGAAGAAGACGCGATCCGGTTGGCGAACGCCACCGTGTATGGCCTGGCTGGCGGTGTCTGGACATCTAACCTTGGCCGCGCCCACCGTATGGTGGCTGGTATCCGCACAGGCGTCGTGCATGTGAACACCTATGGCGGTGCTGATCTGACCGTACCGCTTGGAGGAGTGCGCCAGTCCGGCAATGGGCACGACAAGTCTTTGCACGCGCTTGAGAAATACTTCGACCTGAAAACGGCCTGGATCAAGCTCTGAATGGCGGCGGAACGAAGGAGGAGCTTATGACTATGAAAACGATCCTGCTGATCGGCACCTATGACACGAAAGAAGCCGAGATGCGTTTCATTGAAAACGCAATTCACGCACAGGGCGCTGATGTACTGACAATGGATGTCTCAGTGCTGGGTGATCCCAAGACGCCAACCGACATCTCCAAGCACGACGTCGCTTCTGCCGGTGGCATGACCATTGATGAAGTCATCGCACAGGGGGATGAAAATAAAGCTTTTCGGGTAATGTCCGCGGGTGCCGCAAAAGTGGTTGCCCAGGCCTATGCCGATGGCCGCTTTGACGGGATGCTGGCCACCGGCGGTACCATGGGCACCGATCTGGCACTGGACTGTGCACAAGCGCTGCCGATGGGTGTGCCAAAATACATTGTGTCTACGGTCAGCTTTTCTCCTCTGATCCCTCCGCATCGTCTGGCGCCGGATATTCAGATGATCCTGTGGGCCGGCGGGCTCTATGGTATGAATTCGATTTGCCAGTCTTCACTCAGCCAGGCAGCCGGGGCAGTTGTTGGCGCGACCAAGGCCGCTATTGCACCGGACCGCAGCAAGCCATTGATTGGAATGACCAGTCTTGGCTCGTCTTGTCTGCGCTACATGAAGACGTTGAAACCGGCGTTGGAGGAACGCGGTTTTGAGGTGGCGGTTTTCCACTCTACCGGCATGGGTGGCATGGCATTTGAAAAGCTGGCCGGCGAGGGCGCATTTGCCTGCGTGATGGATTTCTGCATGCAAGAATTCGGAAATTTTATGGCGGGCTCTGTCGTGTCCAGCGGCGAGGAGCGTGTAACCAGTGCAGGTCGCGAAGGCACACCGCAGATGATCGCGCCCGGAGCGTTGGACCTGTTGGATTTCGCGGGCTGGCAGGACATCCCCGACCAATATTCTGATCGTCCGTTTCACGTGCATAACCGACTGATCAAGAGTTCCGTCTTCAATGGGGATGAACGCCGCGCTTGGATCCGTGAACTGGCCAACCGAATGGAGGCCGCAACGGGACCTGTCCACTTTTTCCTGCCTGTTCAGGGGGTTGAAGCATGGGACAAAGAAGGCGAGGCGGCGCATGACCCTGATGCACTGGCAGATATGGTGGATGAGGCACGCATGGTTATACCGGGTCGTGTGCCGATGACGGAACTTGACGCTCATATCAACGACCACACGTTCAGCGAAGCGGTCCTCGTGCAATTTGATGCCTGGGTCGAGCAGGGTGTGATCAGCAAAAATCGCTGACCTTCGTCATTCCAACAAATGCATTTAACCTTCGGACGCCGTGGCGCCGCCTCGAGGGGTACCTGCGAAAATTGCACGCCATAACAGGAAAAAAATCAGCTTATTGCCGACGAGACAAAGCTGCTTGGACCCAATGTATCATCCCTCTAAGGCGACCCGGTCCATTTTGTTAGGGGTGAAGGAGTATCCTGCCAGGTATCGCGACACTGGGGAAACCAAAGACGAATGGCCATCCGGTGGGTAGTGTTGTTACACGAGCAGAATTCCTTGTTACTTTTCTTAAGTGCTATCGCTATTTCAATACGTTTGATGGCAACCCCGTTTCCTGTGCTGCAGCGATGGCGGTATTGGAAGAGATCAAAGACAGCAATTGCTGGAGAGCGCGAAAAATGTGGGATTGCATGCTCGCAAATGAATGGAAGCGCTGGCTCAGAAACGTGCCGTTATTGGAAACGCACGCGGATTCAGTCTGATCTTCGGTGCAGAAATTGCTTTAGACCGCGACGGCAAGGAACAAGGATATCGGCTTTCGCATATCTGGACGAGTAATACGAGAAAAGCGATCATTCTGATGAACACGTGTCCGGTTTGATTGGACCAGACAGTGACTATCGGAGCAAAAAGCTCGAGTTGATCGTGTCACTATGAACTGTTGGGTCACTATCTATGGGCTACGGTACAAAAACCGGTAACGTCCCTAGTACCTTTACACCCGCGCACCACCAAAAGGACACGCGTAAGCAGAATAGCAAAGCCAAATTGATATGCCGGGTGTGATCCAGAAAAAACAGAGCGTCACATACATCCTTCCGACACTTCACTCCTCGGTAAGGTGTTTCCTGACAGTTGGATCAATCTTGGTACTATGGGTTGAGTAGATACCACAGGCGGCAATGGCCTCACGCGCGGTTACCCGCTCGTGCAGGCGCTTCCAGATTGTTTTGGCGGCGTAGGGATGCGGGTAAGGGCGCCAAGCAACACCCATCGTCATTCCCCGCAGATACTTTAGTTGCTGGCGGTGCGCTGAATATAAGATGGTATTGGCAACGCTGCCTTCGCGCATCAACTCATGTTCGGTTATAAATATCCTGTTTCCCCGCATTGTCACCAAACCAACGTAACGGGAAATCTGGTGCATGCTTTTGTCTTGTGATGTGGCAATTTCGCGGGACCGGATTGTGAAAAGCCCATCAACTTCCTGAATACGGATTAACGAACAAAATATCTTCCCTTCCCAGGAAGGCGTGCAGAAAAACGAGTGATAGAAACCAACATAGCGCCTGAGGTTTTTGTGTTGGCCCCGAAAAGGATCCAGAAACGCGTCTGCGGGCGTTTTTCCGGTTGGTGGTAAGACGTCCTTTAGCATTTGCTCAAAGCGAGCAGTTTCAGCGAACAGTTCGGCTTCTGTCAGGCCGAAATGGCGCGCGATCCGACGCATGTTGTGGGCCGAAGGCAGGCTGGAGCCATTCAGATACCGATTGAATTGCTGCCGGTTGACGCCAATATCCCGACAAATCTTTGAAATATTGCCGTGTTCTGCGCATAGCGACTTCAGGTTGGCAGAAAAATACTGGGACATGGAAAAACCTTTCGCTATTTGACGCTATTTCGCTGCAAATAGCATCACTTCGCATAAGATTGCACAATTTGTTTTTTCTGCAAATTGTTTTCTTCTTCGGCATCAGCTCGCAAAAACAAGCTCTCGGATGCCAGTTAAAACCGTCGAAAACACATGGATCACACTCTCCGACGGGCGGAGGCTTGCTGCTCGACTCTGGTTACCCGAAACCGGTCCAGCTCCGGCCATTCTGGAATACCTGCCTTACCGCAAACGCGACGGCACAGCGCCCAGAGATGAAACAACACATAAGGTATTTGCCGAGGCTGACTATGCCTGCGTTCGGGTCGATATAGCGGGTACGGGCGACAGCGAAGGGCAATTCGACGATGAATACTCGGAACAGGAACTGAGTGATGGTGAAGAAGTCATCGCATGGATCGCAGCGCAGGATTGGTGCGACGGTCACGTTGGGATGATCGGAATATCTTGGGGTGGGTTTAATGGTTTGCAACTGGCTTTCCGGCAACCGCCTGCGTTGAAGGCTGTCGTCAGCGTCGCCTCGACCGTGGATCGCTATGCAGATGACATCCATTTCATGGGTGGTTGCCTGCTGAGCGACAACATGAACTGGGGTAGTCAGATGTTCGCTTATCTGACCAGACCCGCAGATCCGGCCTTACGCGCAGACTGGCGAGAGGACTGGCTGACGCGGCTGCAAAACGTTCCATTTTCAGCCGCCGATTGGCTGCGTCATCAGACACGGGACACATACTGGAAGCACGGCTCGGTTTGCGAAGATTGGTCTGCCATCCAAACCCCGGTTTTGGCCATAACCGGCTGGGCAGATGCGTATGTAAATGCCCCGCCTGCTTTGGCAGCCAACCTGACATCGCCCACCAAGGCCGTCATCGGGCCATGGGAGCATCGATACGCGCATATCTCGAAAATTGATCCTGCGGATTTCCATTCCGAAGTCATCGGCTGGTTTGATCGCTGGTTGAAAGAACAGGAAAACGGCGCAGAAGATTTGCCTGCGTACCGGACATACATGCAGGAGCATTTCAACCCGACACCGAAAAACAGCCCTCGGCAAGGTCGCTGGATAGCTGAAGGTCGCTGGCCATCGCCGCACATACATGAACAGATCTGGCATCTGGCACCGGGCGAGTTTTCCCCTACCCCAGCCCAAGGTTCCGCAGCCATTTCGTCGCCCTGCCATTTGGGCATGCAAAGCGGGTATTTTTGTGCAGGTATGCGGATCGATAACGAGCTGCCCGACGACCAGGCAAGCGACGATGCATTGTCGCTGTGCTTTGACAGCGCGCCATTGCGTGCGCCGCTGGAATTGTTGGGGCGCGCAAGACTGAAGTTTCGGTTTTCAGTAGACAAGCCTGTCGCTCAGATTATTGCGCGCCTATGCGATGTATCACCCGAGGGTATTTCACAGCGCATCAGCTACCGGTCGTTGAACTTATGCCATTTCCGCGATCACGAGACACCTGAATTCTTACAACCCGGCGAGGAATATGAGGCCGAGGTTGCCCTAAACGAATGTGCGCATCGACTGCGTGAGGGTCATGTGTTGCGGCTGGCCCTGTCGACGTCCTACTGGCCAATCATCTGGCCATCGCCAAACCAGGCACAGGTGACATTGCATTTGCAGGACTGCGCCCTGCATTTGCCGGTGCGCGAAGTATCGCGTGAAATCCAAGCTTCCGAACCCGGTCCGGCGCCGAAGTTTCCGGTTCTTGCAGCCGATCAATTGCGGACACCTGCGTCGCATTCCGAACGTAAAGAAACAGAAGACGGCCGGATCGTGCTTGAGACGTTTGACGACTATGGTAAATCGCGCGATCCCTATCACGGCCTGATTGTCGGCAGTGATGTGCGCATGCATTACGGCATTAACCCGGATGACCCGGCCACTGCCCGGTTTGAGACGGCCTGGAATTTCACATTCGAACGGGCGGAGTGGCAGGTCGCCATCTCGACCGAGTGCCGCATGAGTTGCGACACGCAGAATTTCTACCTCTACCGCAAACTTCGCGCCACCGAAGGTGCCGATGAAACCGAAGTCCTGACAAAGGAATGGTCGGAAACCATTCCACGCGGATTTCTCTGACTTAATCCTAGGGAGGATACTATGAAGATAGAATGGACAAAGGCCAATGTTGGTCGTCGCGGGTTCCTGAAAGGCGCAACCGCGCTTGGAGCGACCACGGCGCTTCCGATGGGGTGGGCAAATCGCGTATTTGCAGCAGACGACGGTGTTCTGCGGGTACGGGCCTACGGCGATGCACAGAATATGGATCCGGCCCACTCGGTTGGTGTCGTGGAAGAAGAGGTACATGCCTCGATCTACAACAAGCTGATCCAGTATAAGCCAGGCGAGGAATGGGGCTGGCAGCTCGACGCGGCAACGATGATCGAGCAGGTTGACCCCACCCATATCAAGTTTGCATTGCGTGACGATATCGGCTTCACCAACGGCTTTGGCGCCATGACCGCCGAGGACGTCAAGTTCAGCATGGAACGGATCGTGGATGACGCGACCGACAGCCCAAACAAACCCGACCTGGGACCGTTCAGCCATGTTGAAGTGACCGGTGAACGCGAAGGGACGATTGTGTTGAACAAACCCTTCGCACCGATTTGGTCAATTGCCCTGCCTTACATCACCGGAAACATTGTTTCGAAAGCAGCGGTCGAAGCAGCCGGTGGCCGGATCGGTGCTGATCCGGTGGCGGAGTCCGGCCCATATCTGCGGGACAGCTGGTCGCCCAAGGAAAAAACGGTTCTTAAGCGCAACCCCGACTGGAAGGGCGATGCTCCGACATGGGACACAATCGAGATCTATCCGATCGACGACGAAAACACCGCCGAGATCGCGTTTGAAGCGGGCGAACTGGACGTAACTCGCGTGTCGCTGGGTTCAGTCGAACGTTATCGCGCTGGTGTTCCCAATGGAGGATCGCTGGTTGAGAAACCCTCGCTTTACTATGTCTGGATGGGAATGAATGTTGAACATCCAAAGCTGCAAAATCAGAAGCTGCGACAGGCGATTCAACATGCCATAGATGTCCCCAGCATTCTGGAGGCTGCCTATTTTGGTGCAGCCGAACCGGCAACCGGGATCATTGCTCCGGGTTTGGCTGGGCATCGGCCGTCTTCGCTGGTGCCACCTGAGGCAAATTTCGAAAAAGCGGCGCAACTGCTTGCGGAATCGGGTGAAACCAACGTCACTCTGACCCTCGACACGCTAAACAAGACAACGTTCACGACAACTGCACAGATCATTCAGGCGACGCTGGCGCAAATCGGTATCACAGTTGAGGTGAATGTTCTGGAATCCGGTGCGTTCTGGGCGTCTGGCGACAACGAAAACCTGCAACTTGTTCTGAACCGCTATTCGATGACGCCGGACCCGTATTATGCGACGTCGTGGTTTACGCCCGAGCAAATTGGCAAGTGGAATTGGGAACGCTTTAACAGCGCAGAGTTCAACGAAATCCACGAAGCTGCGGCTGGGGAAACAGATATCGCAAAGCGGGCTGAAATGTACCAGCGTGCGCAGGACTTGATGGAAGAAAGCGGTGCCTATCGCTTCATCACACACGAGGCAACACCGGTCATTCACAGCGCAGGTGTCATTCCTGCATTGCGCCCGGATGGGCTGTCGCTGCTGCGTTACTTTGGCAAGTCGACCTGACCTCCCCAGGTCGACAGGGAGCGGCGGGCGCTGACACTCGCCGCTCCATAACCAACGCCATCCAGCCACAAGGAGCCAGTTGGCCATGCTGAACTTCGCAACCCGTCGCTTCGGGCTGTCGCTGCTCATCCTTTTCGTGGCGGTCACCGTCATGTTCCTGATGATCCGCGCTGTACCAGGCGATCCGGTCCAGATCATGCTGGGTCCGCGCGCCACACCCGAGCTTCAGGCCCAACTCACCGCCGCACTTGGTCTTGATCAACCGATCTGGAAACAGCTGCTGATCTTTTACTCGAACCTTTTGCAGGGTGACCTTGGCACCGATGTCTTCTCGGGTCGGTCTGTGACTGAGATTGTGTTTCAGCAATTGCCGTTCACTCTGGAGCTGATTTTTGCATCAATCCTGTGGTCCGCAAGTCTTGGTATCGCACTTGGCGCTTATGCGGCTGCGCATCCAAACACGATGATCGACCGGATCGCCGCCGCAATTTCCGTCAGTTTTGTTGCCGCTCCGGCCTTTGTTGTTGCGCTTTTGGCTTTGTTGGTTTTCGCCGTTAATTTGCAGTGGTTTCCCGCCATTGGGGCAGGAGAGGGGTTCTGGGACCGCCTTGACCATCTGGTTTTGCCTGCATTCGCCATAGGGCTCAGCTGGGTAGGATATATCGCACGGCTGGTACGGGCGTCGATGCTCGAGGTCATGGGTGAAAGCCATGTGCGTACCGCCCGGGCCTTTGGTATCGCGGAACGTCGCGTGGTCATGGTTTACGCATTGCGTATCGCAATTCTACCCGTGGTCACCGTGATCGGGGTCGGGATGGGCTTTCTGCTCAGCTCAGCCGTTTTTGCCGAAATCGTTTTTGCCCGACCAGGCTTGGGTAAGCTGGTCATCGACAGCATCACGACCCGAAACTATCCGATTGTGATGGGTTCGGTCCTTGTATCAACGGCACTGTTCGTTGTGTCGACCGCCTTGGCCGATCTGATCAACGCGCTACTCGATCCACGCGCACGCACGGCTCATTAAGGAGGCGGAGTGATGGTAAAATCTCGTTCCGAACTTGGCCAGATCATAGTCGGGGTTGCCCGCGACCCGCTTGGGTTAATGGGTTTGATAATCGTTGGGACCATCGTGTTCTGCGCGATATTTGCTGCCTGGATTGTGCCTTACGATCCCATTGCCATGGATATCAAATCCCGCCTGCAAGGGCCGTCCGCGGCGCATCTGTTGGGCACGGATCAGCTGGGTCGCGATACGTTTTCGCGGGTGATTGCTGGGGGGCAGGTTGCGCTTAAAGTGGCGCTGCCAGCTGTTTTCGGCGCGATGGCGATTGGCCTGACTTTGGGCATGATAGCCGGGTACGGGCCGAAATGGCTCGACAACCTGCTGATGCTGTTTTTCGATACCATCCGGTCCTTTCCGACGGTGATGTTTGCACTGGCTGTTGTGGCCCTTGTCGGGCCCAGCTTGCAGACAGTTGTATTCGTGGTCATGGCGACCTCGATCCCGACATATGGGCGCGTGGCGCGAACCCAGACCCTGACGCTTCGCAATTCCGAATTCATTCTGGCAGAGCGATCAATGGGGGCCAGCATGACGCGTATTCTGGGTGTGCACATGCTACCCAATATCATCGGGGTTCTGGCTGTCTTGGCAGCCATGGATATACCCACCGTCATCGCGCTGGAGGCCGGGCTGTCATTTTTGGGGTTGGGTGTGAAACCCCCGACACCCAGTTGGGGAGCCTTGCTCAAGGATGGCTATTCCCTGATCCGCCAAACACCGTGGCTGGTGGTGGGCGGGGGCCTGCCGATCATTCTGGCAACACTTGGATTCACTTTCCTGGGCGAAAGCCTACGTGATGTGGTCGACCCGAAATTGAGGAAACAGCGATGACCGATACACTGCTGGAAATCGACCGCCTGAGTGTTGACTACGAAACGGGCCGTGGCGACCTTAAGGCCCTGAGGAACATCACATTCAACGTCAACAAGGGTGAAATTGTTGGTATTGTCGGGGAATCCGGATGCGGCAAATCCACCCTGATCTCATCCATCCTGCGCCTGACCGCCCCCAATACGCGGTTCCGTCAAGGTGAGGTTCGTTTCAAAGGGCAGGACCTGTTGAAGGCTTCCGAGCGTCAGATGCGCGACCTGCGCGGTGCAGACATATCCATTGTCTTCCAGGATCCGATGCAAACGCACAATCCGGTTCTGACCATCGGGCAGCAGATGCTGGACATTCAGCATCGCTCAAAGCAGTCAAAGGCGGATAAATTGACCCACGCAGCCAAGATGCTGGGTGCTGTCGGCATCCCCGATCCCGAAGCGCGCCTGAAGCAGTATCCGCATGAGTTCTCAGGTGGGATGCGCCAGCGGATCGCCATAGCAATGGCGTTGATGTCCGAGCCGGACCTCTTGATCGCGGATGAGCCAACCACTGCATTGGACGCCACTCTTGAGGTACAGATCATCGAGCGCCTACAAGAATTACAGCGCGAGTTTCATTGTGCCATTCTGTTTATTTCGCACCATCTGGGCGTGATCGCGGAACTCTGCGACCGGGTGGTGGTGATGTATGCAGGAGCCGTTGTCGAAAGCGGCGATGTGCGTGAGATTTTCCACAACCCTAAACACCCCTATACACGTCGTCTGATCGAATGTGATCCCGGCCACATCAAAGAACGCGCCCGCGTTTTGCCCACCATCCCCGGTGAAGTGCCTGATCTGGCCAACCTGCCCGGGGGGTGCATCTTTCGGGACCGTTGCGATCAGGCCATGGCGCGCTGCGCGACCGATGTGCCGCCACTGGATCAACTGAAAGAAGGCCACCACGCCGCATGCTGGCTGAACCACGAGGAGGTCGCAACATGAGCTTGCTGAATGTCGTGGATCTTAAAACCAGTTATGGACCGGTCAATGTTCTGGCGGGTGTCAGCTTTACCGTAGAACCTGGCGAAACTTACGCTCTGGTTGGTGAAAGCGGATCGGGTAAGACGACGGTAATCCGCGCGATTGCGGGTCTTGCGCCTGCACAGGACGGTTCGGTTACATTCGAAGGTCGGGAAATTCGGGGCGCGCCGGAAAGCGTCATGCGTCCGCTGCGTAAAGACATGGCGATGATGTTTCAGGACCCGGTCGGTAGCCTGTCGCCCCGCCTGACAATCCGCAGCCTGATCACCGAACCCTATCGCATTCAGGGTATGAAAGATCGCGATCTGGATGCCGAGGCCAAGCGCCTATTGGAAATGGTGAACCTGCCCGCGCATTTTGCCGATCGCTATCCCTATCAGCTGTCAGGAGGTCAGGCCCGGCGCGTGGGCGTCGCGCGCGCCCTGGCGCTGGAACCCAAGCTGATCCTTGCGGACGAGCCGACTGCCGGTCTTGATGTCTCGGTCCAGGGTGAGTTGCTGAACCTGCTCAACGATCTGCGCGAAAGGCTGGGGCTGGCGATGGTCATCATCACGCACAACCTCAGCGTCGTGCGTCACGTGGCCGACAGAATGGGCATCATGTATCTGGGCCGTTTGGTCGAGGAGGGCACAACCGAAACGATCTTCAACGACCCGCGCCATCCCTACACCCGCTGCCTTCTGAGCGCCAACCCCGAGCCGGACCCGGATGCGCGACTGGAACGGATCGCCCTCAAAGGAGAGCCTCCCAGCCTGCTCAGGCGGCCATCTGGCTGTGAGTTTCGCGAGCGTTGCCCCTTTGCCAGAGACATTTGCACCCAAACCCCGGAATGGGAAGTAAAGGTCGGCCATGGGCTGCGTTGTCTGGCCCCGCTGTCGTAACTAGGAAATCCAATGCCAAGCACACTCTACTTCAACGGCACCATCCTGACTATGGATGCGCAGAACTCTTCACCAGAGGCGGTGCTGACTGACGGCAACAGAATTCAGGCAGTGGGGGCCGAGGCTGAGTTGCGCGCCCGCATGCCTTCGGATGCGCACGAGCAAGATCTGAAGGGTCGTACCCTGATGCCCGCCTTTATCGACCCACACGGGCACTTTCCCGATCCCGGCTTTGTCAAGCTGTTCCGTGTCGATCTGTCTTCGCCGCCTTTAGGGGATTGCAGAGACATGTCACAGGCGTTGGACAGGCTTCACGAAAAGGCGAGTGCAACACCCGAGGGTGAATGGGTCATGGGGGTGTCCTTTGACAATACGTCCATTCTGGAAGGTCGAATGCCCACACGGGCCGAACTGGACGGCGTGTCACAACGCCATCCAATCTGGGTCATTCACGCGTCGGGTCATAATGGCGTGGCAAATTCTCTCGCGCTGGAAAGACGCGGGATAACCCGTGAAACTCCTGATCCAGAGGGGGGCCGTTATGGCCGCGATCCGGAAACCGGAGCGCTGACCGGATTGATGGAAGGGCTGTCGGCCATGGGTGAAATGGGGGATACTGATTTCCTGATTGACCGCGACCGGTTTTGGCGGGGTTTTGACGCCTGCCGCAGCGAATACCTGGCCCATGGTGTGACCTATGCCCAAAATGCCTGGGCATCGCAGCCCATGCTGGACCATTTCGCCAGCCTGCCTGCGGATCAGGATCCGGGAATTGACATCGAGCTTTTGCCCGTCGGAGATCTGGAGCCAGAGTTATCTTCGCGTTGGATTGGAACGAGCTGGCCGGGCAACCCGCATTTTTCGCTGGGTCCGCGCAAACTGTTTACAGACGGGGCCTTTCAGTTACAGACCGCGTATTTGTCCGCTCCATACTTCAAACCTGCCAGCCCTGATAATCCTTGTGGAATGACCTATACCTCGCAAGAGCAGTTGGTTGCGGATGTAGAAAAGCTCCACAGTCAGGGCTTGCAGATTCACTGCCACTGCAATGGCGATGCCGGTGCCGAGATGTTCATAGATGCGGTGGAAAAGGCGCTTGTTGCACACCCGCGCGAGGATCATCGACACACCATTATCCATGGCCAGGTTCTGAGGGATGACCAATTGGAGCGTATGGCCCGGCTTGGTCTGACCGTCAGCTTCTTTCCCGCCCATGTCTTCTTTTGGGGGGATCGTCATTACGATACATTCCTGGGGCCCGAGCGAGCCGAACGGATATCGCCAGCGGCGTCAGCCGAACGGTATGGCGTGCGATACACGATCCACAACGACGCCTCGGTCACACCGACGCGTCCAATCCATCTTGCCCATTGCGCGGTGAACCGAAAATCCGCTTCTGGCCGTGTGCTTGGCGAGGATCAGAAGATCAGCGTTATTTCAGCCCTGCGGGCCCAAACCATCGAAGCCGCTTGGCAGGTGTTCAAGGAAGATCAACGCGGATCCATAGAACCGGGTAAAATTGCAGATTTTGTTGTTCTTTCGCGCAATCCACTGCACGACCCGGACCGCCTGTCAGACACTGTCGTGCTTGAAACCATTCGCTATGGCGAAAGGGTTTTTTCCGCTGTGTGTACTGAACAAGAGTTTGAGCACGCATAATGGCGACCAAGCGTATTGTGATCGCGGGGTTTCAACATGAAACCAACTGTTTCGGTGTAACGAAAGCTGGGATGCCTGAGTTTGAGATGGCGGATTCCTGGCCGGGAATGCTGCATGGTTCACAGGTTGTTCTGGAAACCGAGGGCATGAACCTTCCGATCGCGGGTTTCACCGCCGCGGCACAGGCAGCGGGATTTGATGTCATTCCCGTTTTGTGGTGCTCTGCCGAACCGTCCGCCCATGTCACCGATCATGCATTCGAAACGATCTGCGGGATGCTGTTGGACGGAATATGGGGCGCAGGCCAGATTGATGGTGTCTATCTTGATCTGCACGGAGCTATGGTCTCCGAAAGCCTTGCTGACGGTGAAGGAGAGCTTTTGCGTCGCGTTCGTGAAACTGTGGGTCCAGACGTTCCAGTGGTCGCAAGTTTGGACCTTCATGCCAACATTTCCACCGAAATGGTCAAACACTCAGATTACCTGTCGATTTTTCGCACTTACCCACATTTGGATATGGCGGAAACGGGTGCACGATGCGTTCCAGTCTTGCGTCGCCTGCTGGCGGGTGAAACCCTATACAAAACGTTCCAACCGGTGCCTTACCTGATCCCCCTGCATGCGCAACACACGGGTTCTGCGCCGATCAGTGATATCTATCAATTGCCTGTCAGGTTTGAACAGCAAGGCATTCTGGCAGAGATCGCTCTTGGTTTTACGGCGGCGGATTTTCCTGACACCGGACCATCCTGCCTTGCTTATGCCTTGACTGCTGAAAAAGCGGCTGCCGCTGCCAAAGAGATTGTCAGCATGTTCCTGTCCCGTGAGGCCAATCTTGAATGTAAGATGTTGTCTTTGGAAGAGGCCGTTTCCACATGTCGTCAAAGGCGCGAAAAACCCATCGTTCTAGCCGATGTTCAGGACAATCCGGGCGCAGGCGGAACGTCAGATACAACGGGGCTGCTGACCGCTTTGATTGAGGGCGGGGTAAAAAACGTTCTGATGGGTCTGTTCCATGATCCGGAAAGTGCCATTCAGGCCCGTGCGGCAGGGGAGGGCGCACGGATCATTTTGGCTATCGGCGCAAAGTCGAACCTGGCCGGACATGTTCCATTCAGGGCAGAGTTTGAAGTGCTTTCCTTAAGTGATGGCACATGCCGCTATACCGGTGAAATGTATGGCGGCGGAACAGCTACACTTGGCAAGACAGCTGCGCTTCGCTTGGTTGGACACGACGCCGAGATCGACCTTGTCGTCACAAGCATACGAAACCAATGCCTGGATCGCGCACATTTCACACATATCGGGTTAAACCCTCTGAGTTATTCGGTGATCTGCGTCAAAAGCACAGCGCATTTCCGGGCGGATTTCGAACCAATTGCAAGCCATGTAAATGCGGTCGCTGCGCCTGGGGTTTTCCTCTGCGACCTTGGAAAGGTCCCTTATACTAGTGTCAACAGAAGGTTGGCCAACTGTCGCCATACCTCCTTTGACGTGACGTGAAACGAAAGTTTGTTGACGTGCGATACGCCCCAATGGATTCAAATATCTCGACCCCGAAGGGTCAGCCTTGAGCCGTCCACATAAACCTGACCCCAATTGGATCTTGAATACGATTCCCTGAGGCCAGTCGGCCAAAATGCATCTTCATACACCAGTTGACCCGCGTCTCTCTCAGAGCTTGTTACAACGCAAAGGCAACTTGCACATCACTGAATCGTTTCTTCGGCATAGATACACTTCTCTCGCACCAGAAATGTATCCGAGGCAATCGCAGCGCGATCAGCATCTCCTACAGAGCGGGGTCAACATTACCAAAAGAAGCTGTCATCCTCCAGCAAGGATGCAATTGTCAGGTTGGCATCCTCTTCTGACACATTGTCTGTGGCTTCTTGCCACACAGCTTCCAGGATGGTTGTCGAAGGCCCGTAAATGTTGTTTTTCACGCAAGAGACAACCAATCCATAGATATCTTCCTCATTCTGGAAGGTGGGCAAGTCTGGCACGAATTCCAGATAGTCGACATCTTCGTCCCATTCGGAGGCACCGGACTCCTCGGCCACCGTCACGGTATTGTTTTCCGGTGCCAACAAAGCGCTCAGTTTTGGTTGAGCAGGACCGATGGTCCCATTTCCATCAATATCGTGACTGTAGAAGGTTTCGACATCCACAACATTGGCGATGCTAACACCGCCTTGGTATTGCCCCGAAGCATCCGTGGTCCATTCAGCATATGACCCGTTCGCATTTTGCCACAGCACCTTGTAGCCACCGCCCGAGGCTTCGGCCTGAAGCGCCTGCCAGCCCGCTAGCGAGTTCTGCCCAATAGACTGGCCACCATAAATCAAAGCAATGTTCGAACTTCCACCATCCAGCACATAAAGCCCTTGGCTGGCATGTTGTAACGTCGTTCCCTGTGTATCAATATCTGAAAGCTGCATTGCAGACTTGATATTCGACCGGGTATACTGCTGTAACCCGTCAAGAAACTGGACCAACTCTACGTCGTCTGCAATGGTGAAAGTTGTGCGCGTGACGACGTCCAAAAACTCGTACAAAACGCCGTTTTCAAAGAATAAATAGTTACTTATCGCGCTGACAAATCTGACAGTGTCTGTGCCGGTTCCACCTGTAAACGTGCCTGCGTTGCTCTGCACAACAGCCAGATCATTGCCCTGGTCCCCAAAGACCTGGTCAGCGCCGGTACCTTGGGCCACAAAAATGATATCGTTGCCTTGGCCGCCATAGATGGTGTTGTTATTGCTTCCGTTGGACAGCGAGTGAATGGTGTCGTTTCCGTCGTTCCCGCGCAAGACGTTCTGAGCGGTATTGCCGACAATAGTATCAGCACCCGATCCGCCAGACGCGTTTTCAATCACAACGCCATGCGCGATTGTGAAACCACCTTTTATTCCAGCCGCATGCGAAATCAGCCCACCTCCGGTGACGGAATAGTCCAATGTGGCGGCCCGGAGATCTATGTGTGCGTTCGAACTGCCAACATGTTGTATTGTGTCAATCCCGCCAGTATCCCAAATGGCCTGATACCCAGTTCCTGCGACGTTTGCAGAGGGAAGTGTGTAGGTATTGCCCCCGGAATTATATGAAGTATTCGCCCCATACATGGCCTGCAACGCGGCAATATCCAAAGCCCCAAGCCCCGTTGAACCACCGTACGTTGCGTTAAAGTGTAGCCCCCCGTTTTGTGAAGTCCATCCATCGTTATACGACATCACAGTGTAGACACCCTGATTGAGGCCCGCCGCCCCAAACGAGTCGAATGGCGACGTTACACCGCTCAACACGGTTGTACCCAATCCGGTGTCATGAGGATGCCCCAACCCAAGGGCGTGACCTAATTCATGGACCAAAGTAGTAAAGAAAAACCCGCCCGGATCACCGTTTCCGTTGAAAGAAGCAGTCCAGTATGACGTGTTGAACGCTCCATAGGATGTCCCGCTCGATGGCGAATAGTGAAATCCGAGAGTTCGCGGGTTTTCAAAGAATGAAGAAGGCGCGAGAACCTCAACCAAGTCAGCGGAACCGGAGGTGACTTCGACAAAAGTAATGTTTGCAACGGCTTCTATTGCGGCCAGCGCCGCACGGAACTCCGCCTTATACTCTGATGACCAAGCCTGCGTGTCAGAGAAGTGCCCGAAACTGTAGGAAATCACCGTCGTGGTCGACGGATTCCCGTCACCATATGCATAGGTGCCCTGGATAGAGCTGAGCGGAGAACTTACGGACGGTCTGGGGATTGTTGTAACGGTGGCCATTATTCTGTCTTAGAAATTAGGTGTTATTGATTGCGCTGAAACTGCTCGAACAAAGTGTTCTTTTTGGGGCAAACGCGTACTGGAGTGTCTCCTGCAAACTACATTATCAACGGCTATTCAAGAGTTACATTCTAGAGGAACAGACCCATTTTTATTAAGCGCATACATGAATAAGAATATTTCCAAAAAACCGGTCGGATAGCGTGCATAGGCCAACTTAATACACGCAAAATTGATTTTCCTGGCGGTCCATACCAACGACAGTTTTGAGCACCTGTAGTGACAGAAGCAAAGGCGCGCGGATCTTTTCTTTAGTCCCGAGTCGTAATTCTTCTCAGATCCCAAAAGTTTGGTTCGAACAAGGTGCCTTTCGTTCGGGGTTTCGAACCCAAGCGCGCGCCTGCACAAAGGGCCCAATTACCCTGAGGGTAAGGCCCTGGCTGTGACGTCCAACACCGCCGCTCATGTGCGAAGCAAAGCCTTGCCATGGGTCAGACCATTCACCTTCTCCAGGATAGCGTCCGCGTCAATGCAATGGTGCCGATAGAGGTCGCCAATTGTCCCTGTCTGACCAAAATGTTCGACCCCCAATGGGATGGTCTGATGTCCCTGTACGGCACCCAGCCAAGACAATGTCGCGGGGTGTCCGTCGATCACGGTAACCAGCTTGCAGTGGCACGGCAGACCGGACATCAAAGTTTCGATGTGGGACCGAGCCGCCTGATTGCCGCGCGAACGCGCCCGTTGCGCTGCCGTCCACCCAGCGTTTAGCCGGTCTGCCGAAGTCACCGCCAGCACTCCAATGTCTTTGCGTCCTTCGCCCATCACGCCAGCGGCTTTGATCGCTTCGGGTGCAACGGCCCCCTGATAGGCGATTACGACCTCGCAATTCGGCCCCGGTTTTCGCAACCAGTATGCGCCATCAATAGCACCTTGACGGAACTCATCGCCCACGCGTTTGCCAGGCTGTTCAATCGGGTTTGTCGTCAAGCGCAGATAAACCGAACCGCCTGTTTCGTCACGCAGCCAGGTGCGTTCGTCCGGTTGCCCTTCGCCATCACGCTGCAGGTAGTCAAAGGCCCACTCCATGATCACCGCCAGTTCATCAGCAAAGGCTGGCTCAAAGGCCGCCAGCCCGTCCTGGCTCATCCCGATCAAAGGTGTGGCAATGGATTGATGCGCACCGCCTTCTGGGGCCAGCGTTATGCCCGAAGGCGTGCCGACCAGCATAAAGCGCGCATCCTGATAACAAGCATAATTGAGCGCATCGAGGCCACGGCTGACAAAGGGGTCATACACAGTACCGATCGGGATTAGTCGCCTGGCGAACAGGGAATGCGAAAGGCCCGCAGCGCCCAAAAGCAACATGAGGTTCATCTCGGCAATACCAAGCTCGATATGTTGCCCTTCGGGAGTAAATTCCCATTTTGCCGTCGAGGGGATACGATGCTCAATAAAAGCGTCGGCTTGCTCGGATCTGGCAAACAGTTTGCGCCGGTTTACCCACGGGCCAAGGTTTGTTGTGCCTGTGACATCAGGAGACGTCGTCAGGATGCGCTCGGCCAATTGGCTGTCGCCTTTCGACAAGTCATCCAAAATCTTGCCGAAAGCCATTTGGGTAGAAATTTCGCGGCTTGTGTCAATGTCAATAGATGGAACATCCAGCTTGTCATCGAAATAGCGTCGCGGACCTTTGGCAAAGAAGGGAACTTTCGACAGAAAGTCTTTCAGCGCCTCCGGGTCTTGCACTGCCGCAAGCGGCTCCCATTCCTCGCCGGCGGGCACGCCCATATGTTCTTGCCACGCGACGAACTGACTGTTGTTCATCAGCCCGCCGTGGTTGTCCTTGTGGCCCGCAATTGGCGTGCCCCATCCCTTGACAGTGTAGGCCAAGAAACAGGTAGGGCGGTCATGTTCGATGGCGGCAAAAGTTTGGGCCATGGTCTCAACGCAGTTGCCGCCGAGGTTTTCCATCAATGCAGCGAGTTCGGCATCTGTGCGCCGTTCGATCAGCGCCGTCACATCCCCCTGATCCCCAAGATCGTCCATGAGGCGCTTTCGCCAAACCTCGCCACCCATGAACGTCAGGGCCGAGTATTCCTGGTTTGAGCAAGCATCAATCCAGTCTCGCAGCCGATCGCCGCCAGGTTCTTTGAAGGCCGCGCGCTGCAACACGCCGTGCTTCACGCGCACAACATCCCATCCGAAGGCATCAAAGATTTTTTCGATCCGTTCGAACAATCCTTCACGAACGATGCCGTCAAGCGACTGCCGATTGTAGTCGATAATCCACCACGTGTTGCGCAGGCCGTTTTTCCAGCCTTCCTGCAACGCTTCGTATACGTTGCCTTCATCCAGTTCAGCGTCGCCTACAAGCGCCACCATGCGCCCCATCGGGGCATCTGCCCCCCAGTTTTTGGCCTTGACATAGTCCTGAATGATCGAAGCAAACGAGGTGATCGCGACACCCAAACCTACCGAACCTGTCGAGAAGTCGACATCATCGATATCCTTTGTCCGGCTGGGATAACTTTGCACGCCGCCAAACCCGCGAAAGTTTACCATCTTTTCGCGGGTCTGGTTGCCCATGAGGTACTGCATCGCGTGGAAAACCGGTGACGCATGCGGTTTGACCGCAACCCGATCTTCCGGACGCAAAGCCGAAAAGTATAGCGCAGTCATGATCGAAACCATCGACGCGGACGACGCTTGGTGACCACCGACCTTTATCCCATCAACCTTGGGCCGGATATGATTGGCATGGTGGATCATCCAATGCGACAACCACAGCAGACGCTGTTCAACGGTTTTCAACTGGTTGGGATCATATGGCATGGTGGTCTCCGAGACTCAGGCGGCACTGCGGGCAGGGTAGGGCAAAGCTTGCTCTAAATCTGCAAGGATATCATCAACGTCTTCCAGCCCGACGGAAAGACGGATCAGACCGTCGCTGATCCCATGTTCTGCCCGTTCTTCCGCAGTATAAGTCGAATGAGTCATGGATGCCGGGTGCTGGATCAGGGTTTCTGCGTCCCCCAAGGACACGGCGCGCTGGATCATGTTCAGGCGGTTCATGAACTCGATGCCACCGGACAGGCCAGACTTGATTTCAAAGGCGATCATGGCGCCGGGCTGCGACATCTGGCGTTGTGCGACATCGTGCTGGCCAAAACTCTCAAGCCCCGGGAAATAAACCTCACTGACGGCCGGGTGTGCCTGAAGGTAATCGGCGACAACCTTGGCGGACGCACAGTGGCGATCCAGTCGCAGGTTCAGTGTCTTCAGTCCACGCAGGATCAGCATTGCGTTGAAAGGTGCCATCACTGCGCCTGTCATGTCCTTCATGCCGACAAGCCGGATCTCAGAAATCTGCTCGGCGGTTCCGACCACAAGACCCGCGACCACATCGCCATGCCCGCCCAGATATTTGGTGGCGGAGTGCAGGACGATATCCGCGCCGTGCTCGATCGGGCGGGTCAAATATGGGCTGGCATATGTATTGTCGACCACAACCTGTGCACCAACAGAATGTGCGATCTCTGAACTGGCAGCGATATCCACCAAGCGCATGTTTGGATTGGCTGGGGTTTCGAAGTAGACGACGCGGGTTTTTTCGGAAACAGCGGCTTTCAGATTCGCAGGGTCCGTCATGTCTACATGGGTAATAGTGACACCCCATTTTGCCAGACCGTGGCGCATGAAAGCGAAGGTGCAGCCGTAGAGCGTCTTGTCGACAATGACTTCGTCACCTGGCGACAGCAGGGTCCAAAGTACGGCGGTAATTGCACCCATCCCGCTGGAGAGCGCGAGCCCGGCCTCGGCACCTTCCAGCACGGCAATACGCTTTTCAAGAAGGTCACAAGTAGGGTTCGATATCCGACTATAGATATGACCTGCGCGCTCACCAGCAAACATTTCACCGCCGGCCTCTGCGGTTTCGAAGGAGAAGGTTGAGGTCAAGTGGAGGGGCGGGGTCAGCGCACCATCGTTTTCAAATGGGTTGTAGGCATGATGAATGGCGCGAGTGGCAAATCCGGTTGTGTGGGTCACGGTGAGCTCCTGATCTGAGTTGTTACCACTTTGCGCCTTTACTTTGAGCAATGGGTTGCAAATAATGCCACGTTAATGGTGGATATTGGCATATTATGCTAAAACAGGAGAGAAAATGGACGCCAAAGACAGGCAGATCATTCGAGCATTGCAGCGGGACGGGCGTATGACGAACCAGAATCTTGCTGATGAGGTCAATCTGTCTCCTTCACCGTGTCTGCGGCGGGTCAAAAACCTTGAGGCCAGCGGTGTCATCAAAGGATACAGCGCCGATGTGGACGCTGCCGCATACGGGATGGCGATTACCGTCTTTGTCCGCATCCGGCTTGAGCGGCACAATGAAACAGATGTGCAGAAATTCGAAAAACGCGTTCGAATGATCGATGAAGTTTTAGAATGCCATGTGCTGACCGGCGCAATGGATTACCAGTTGCGGGTATTGGTATCGGACCTCGAAGCATACGAAGACTTTATTCGAAACCGAATTCACCCGATCGGCGGAATAGCTTCGATCGACACCAGCTTTGTTTATGGAACAGTCAAGAAAACATCGGTTTTTCCAGCCTGAGAAAGTTTAAATTCTCGAAAGTGACCCTTAATATTGAGTTCCAGATTGTTAGGATGCGGTAGAACCGGATTCGAGTTTCCGAGACTATGGGTATTCGCCGTTAGAAAATTCGCCGACTAGATGCAGCCCTGTAAAAGCAACATAATCATTGTTACGCGCGCATTCTGCAAGTCAGCGCTGCCCGTTCGCTCTGCCAAAAATACGCTTTACTTCAAAATCTTAAGGTCGGGTTACGACAAAATCCGGCACGATCGCTGCTTGTTTGATCGCTTCCTCGACATCATGCCCGGCGAAGAACCCAAAATCCGAGACAAGTGCGGAAGCCACTCCGGCATGACGCGCGCCCAGAATGTCAGTATGCAGACTGTCACCTACCATCAGAACGCGGGATTTGTCGACGGGCCCAAGTCGCTGAAAAGCAAGATCATAGATATTGCCGAATGGCTTTCCATAAAATTGCGGGGCTACACCTGTCCGGTCGGCCAAACGGTGTGCGAAAAGACCTGGTTCTTTGGAAAAGCCGTACTCGCGCGGGGCAACGATATCCGGGTTGCCCACCAATACCGGGCGGGGGCGGCTTAGCAATGCCGCCTCCAACATCGCCTGCCGGGCTTCGGTCCAGGCGGCTGACCCGATCATCAGAAAACCATCAACAGATTCGTAGGGCTGCGGGTCATCCTCCAGATAGGTTAATTTCAAACCTTCCAAGTCGCGAAGACCGGCGCTGGGTGTCGCCATCAAACCCCAATGCAGCCCACGTTGGCCATTCAGCCCGGACAGCAACGTAGCCCGACTGGTGATCACATCCTGCGGCGCGAAGTCATATCCCAGTCTGGTGTATTTCTCCAACAGCGTGGCGTGGGGAAACCCAGCGGCATTCGACACCACCAGGACACGTTTGCCCGCAGCCTTCAGTGACTTGATCCGTTCGGGCGTTTCGGGGATCGCCGTGTCGCCTATATTAAGAACCCCGAACGCATCCAGAAGAAACACGTCAAACTCATCCTTAATTTCGGAAAGAGTCTCGATACGACGATAGCTCACGTCGTTCGGTTCAATATCTGGAAGGCGGTGCCGGACGGCTTCGTAAGCCTTGAAAGCCTCTTGCGCTGAGAAGCCGGTCAAATGATCGCTCCTCGTACTTTTGCCGAAACCCATTCGCTGATCATGACCGCAAAAAGAATTACAATCAGGATGAGGCTGACTTGCGGCCACGCCAGAACATTAAGCGAGGCCGAGAGCTGCAACCCGATGCCACCGGCACCAACCAGACCAAGCACTGTAGACTCGCGAATATTGATATCCCAACGAAAGACCGCAATTCCGGCAAAGGCTGGCAGGATTTGCGGAACGATCCCATATGCCATGACTTGCCACCGCGAAGCACCGGTGGCTGTGATCGCCTCGACCTGACCGTGATCAATCTCTTCAATCGCTTCATAAAGAAGTTTAGCGCAGAACCCGATTGAACGGATGGCGATTGCTATGACACCGGCGAACACACCCGGTCCAATGATAGCGATCAATAGCAGCGCCCAGATCAGCGAGTTGATTGAGCGGGTCGAAACAATGACCAACAAGGCAATGGGGCGGATGAACAACGCCGACGGGGTAGTGTTGCGGGCCGCCAAAAAGGCAACCGGCACAGCCATGCACAGAGCGATGATCGTGCCCAGTGTAGCGATGTTCAGTGTATCCCAGATCGGGCGACCCAGCTGGGTAATATAATCCCATTTCGGAGGTGTTGCGCGGGTCCAGATATCGTTGGCGATACGGGGTGCGTCCCAGACGAAAAACCAGGTTGTCGATTCCGAAATGAGCTGCCAACAGTAGACAAAAACCGCTACTCCCAGAAGCCATCCAAACCAGCGAACCAGGCTTTGGCCCGTCGTCCGCCTGCGCCAGATTTGTGTATCGTCGCGTTCAAGAACCGGCATTACTGAACCCTCGCTCGGATTATTCCGGAAAGGTATTCGAGGGCCATGACGATCCCGATGATAAGGATCAGAATGGCGGCAGCCGTATCATATTCATATCGATCAAACGCGGTGTTGAGTGTCGCGCCAATGCCGCCTGCCCCCACCAGCCCCAGAATAGCGCTTTCCCGGAAATTGATGTCGATCCGGTACATGGAAAGACCCACAAGCCTAGGCATGATCTGAGGCTGAACCCCGTAGTTGATCCATTGCAGCCATCGTGCACCAGAGGCCTGAATCGCCTCAGCCTGAACTTTGTCCATCGCCTCGATATCTTCGGCCAAAAGCTTGGAAAGAAACCCAATGGTTGCGAAAGACAGCGTCAAAAATCCTGCCAGCGGGCCAAAGCCAAAGATGGCCACAAGCAAAATGGCAACGATAATTTCCTGCAATGCCCGGCTTAACGCGACAATGCCGCGGCACATTATGTAGATTGGCAACGGGGCGATATTACGTGCAGCCCCCAATCCAATCGGGATCGAAATCAGGATACCGACAACCGACGCGGCCACGGTCATTACAATGCTTTCCAGAAGGCCGGCCCAGATATCTGACCACCGTGAAATAAAATCCGGGCTGGTAAAGGCAAGGACGAACGCCCATCCCCTGTCCAGTCCCTCATAGACCCTGCCCCAATCAACATCGATGGTCATGAAAGCCGCAATCAGGTAAGCGAAGAACCCAAGTATCAATGCCCTGCGCAGCAACGTGTTTTTGATAAAGGCCGGTTTGCGCCAACCTTTTCCCAGCATGTCGTCAAGTTCTCGATGGCTCATTCTGCAGCCTCGACATCTTCGTCCTCATCCACTTTTTCGATGGTCGCTTCCCAGTCTTCCTCACCGTAAATCTCGGTCAGCTTTTCCGGGGTAAGCCCTGTTGGAAGGCCATCAAACACGATTTCGCCAAAGCGGAGGCCCACGACACGCGGAACGAACATCTGGGCTAGTGCCACGTCATGGATGTTGATGATAGCCGCCAGCCCGCGCTCCTGACACAGTTCGGTGATCAACCGCATGATCTGACGACTGGTCTTCGGATCCAGCGACGCGGTCGGTTCATCGACCAGCAACAACTTTGGGTCCTGGATCAGGGCGCGGCAGATACCGACCCTTTGGCGTTGACCACCCGACAACTCGTCCGCGCGTTTGTCAGCCATATGCAACAGCCCCACCCGGTCCAGCAGGCGGAAAGCCTCGTCCACATCCGACTGCGGATACCGCCGTAGAAAACTGCGCCAGAATCCGACATACCCCAACCGACCGGACAATACGTTTTCCATCACGGTGAGGCGTTCAACCAGAGCATATTCCTGAAAGATCATACCCATTTCGCGGCGTGCTTTCCGCAACGCACCCGACCCGAGTTTGGTCAGGTTCATGTCATCCAGAAGAACACCGCCGCTTGTAGGCTCAACCAAACGGTTGATGCAGCGGATCATCGTCGATTTTCCCGCACCCGAGGGCCCGATCAGTGCAAGCACCTGCCCTTTGGGCACCTCAAGATCGATGGCCTTCAGTGCCTGATCTCCGGTCTTGTAGGTTTTCGTCAGCTTTTGAAGACGCAGCATAAAATGCCCCCGATTAGGGTGGATAGCGGGCCTTTTCAGGCCCGCCTGATTAAGCAAGGCTTATTGGCAGGCGTAGGAGACGCCGTTTGCCGCGTCAATTTTCCGAATGACGTCCCAGAATTCCTGGTAAGTCATCTCCAGAAATTGGCCCTCGTTCGACTTGGAAAACTCTGCTTCAAGCGTCGTCCCTTCCCACTCGAAGTTGAAGAAAGCATTGCGGATTTTCTCCTGCAATTCGGGCGTCAGGTTGTAGACAGTGCCAAATCCGGTGGTTGGAAAGGTCTGCGATTTGTAAATCGTAACAACATCTTCCTCCTTGATCACATCCCGCAAAATCATCCGTGCCTTTACCGAATTTGCAATCGATGCCGCTGGATAGTCCTTGTTCGCCACACCAAGGATCGAGTTGTCGTGCTTTCCCGAATAGACGGGTTCGAAGTCGCGATCGGGCAGAAGATCAAAGTCACTTTTCAGGATCGCCGACGGTGCTTTGAAGCCCGAGTTGGACGTGGGTGACGTGAAGGCAAGTTGCTTACCTTTGATATCCTCAACCTTTTCGATGCCCGAGCCTGGGTAGGTGATGATCTCCATTTCATAACCGAAGTTACCGTCTTTTGAGGCCATAATCGTAAACGGTCGGAACCCGGCACAGTTTACTGCCAGTGGGTTGGACCCGGTGTTGAAGCCCGCAATATGCAGGCGTCCCGACCGCATCGCCTCGATCTGGGCGGCGTTGTTTTGGACCGGAAAAAAGACCACGTCCTTGCCTGTCTCAGCCTTCAGATGCTCTAGAAAGTCAGACCACGCGGTTTTGTATACGGCTGGGTCTTCGACCGGTGTATAGGCAAAAATCAGGGTGTCAGGATCAATTAGCTGGGAAGAATCTGTGGGGATATCCGCAATCAAATCCCCATCGACGTCGCAAAACCGCTCGTCCAGATCACCCCTCGGGCAATCTTGCGCCGAAGCTGTCCCGGAAAGCGACATGAGCGCAATTGCCGATGCCCCAACCAATAATCTGATGTCTATCTTCATGTTTTCCTCCCAGTCATGCGCGGTCATTTTGCAGTCCGCTGTTCGTCATTCATTTCAGTGTTTACGGGGCGACGAGAACATCAACCTCGGCACCGTTGATCGCGTTAAGCAACTCTCCTGTTGGTTTCGTGTCGGAAACTATGGAATCCAGTTTGGTCAGGTCTCCGACCTGAGACAGGCCTTTACGACCAAATTTCCCTGAATCGATTAAAAGATGTCGATTTGCTGCGCGCGTAAGCATCATTCTTTTGACAGCCGCAAAGCCGCGCACGGTTTCTGAAGGGCCTTCGACCGAAAAACCTGACGAGCCGATCATGCATCTGTCGACATTGAACCGAGACAGGAATTCCAGCGTTTCGGTTCCAATCGTCGCAGATTCGGTTGCCAGATATTCTCCTGGACAAAGCAGAACCTCGGCAGCCCCATGGCCGAGGGTCATTGCCACCGGGATTGAATTCGTAATCACTGTGCAAGGAGTGCCGAGATAGGCCAATGCACGGGCCATTTCGATTGTGGTCGAACCGGAATCGATCATGACCGTTTCACCATCACGAACCAGTCCCGCCGCGCTGATACCTATGCGTTCGCGCTCCTCAATCCGCGCGTTGGCTCGCTCGTCCAGACCTGGATAATGCCCTTGTGCCGGGGCAGATGCCCCTCCGTGCGCGCGTGCGATCAGGCCGTCATTCGACAGGGCGTCAAAATCCCTGCGCACCGTCTCGTTGGAGACGTTGAAACGCTGGGCCAATTCATTGATGCGAACGTGCGGGCGAAGCTTCAACTCCAGCAGTATTTGCTGGCGCCGGTCGGATTTTTTTACCCTACCCCGTCCCTTCTCAATCGTTTTGGCACGTATCTTCGTTTTGGACATCCAACAACCCAATCAGGTTTCAAACCCCACTTTTGTGGGATTTCGGGCATAATGCAATAATTTTTGTTGCATAACCCTCAGTAGGTTGTGACAATTCGGAAGAGTCCAAAGCGCAAGGCAAGAATGTATGAATTGAACCGTTTCAAAGTGAAAACCCAAGAACCACCGTTAACGACTGAAGGTTATTCTGGGCGCGCTATTGATACCGTGTCATTGAGGACAGCATGAGCGACGGCAACATAACAGACCAGATTGCAGCACTTCCGATGCGCTGGGACAGGGATGGAAAGCTGCGTGTTTTGATGGTGACTTCGCGCGATACAGGGCGGTGGGTCATCCCAAAAGGTTGGTTGATGGAAGGAAAGAAACCTTGGCATGCCGCCGAAATTGAAGCCCTGGAAGAAGCAGGTGCAGTCGGGGCAATCTCGAAACAGCCGATTGGCCAATTTTTCTACGACAAGCGCTTTGAGGGCGCGAATAGCGTTCGCTGCCGCGTTACCCTCTATCCCATGGTCGTTGAAAAACTGAAGCGGCGTTGGAAAGAACGGGACGAACGGACGCGTCACTGGTTTTCACCGGGGAAAGCGGCAAAGCTGGTGGAAGAAAGAGATCTGTCAAGTTTTCTGAGAAATCTGACGGGCAATCAGAACGCCCAGTCTGTCATTAACAAGCTACGAAAAGCTGGATGAGAAAGCGCCTGACAAAACAAAAGACACTGGTGCACGATAACCAAAGGGAGGAATGATAATGAAAAAACTTACATCCACGGCCGTCGGGTCGCTGATTGCAATAGCCGCATCTGTGTCGGCAGCCCAGGCAGACAAGCTGACACTCTATTGCTCGGCGCAGGAAGACTGGTGCCAACTCATGGCGCGCAGTTTCGAAGATGCAACGGGCATCGACGTCAACATGACGCGTAAGTCGTCAGGCGAAACCTTTGCTCAGATTCGTGCCGAAAGCTCGAACCCGAAAGGAGACGTGTGGTGGGGCGGCACGGGTGATCCGCATTTGCAGGCCGCCGAAGAGGGCCTGACAATGGAATACATGTCGCCAATGCGCGACCAGCTTCATGATTGGGCAATTTCCCAAGCCGAAAGTGCCGGAAACAGAACGATCGGCATTTATTCCGGCGCACTTGGGTATGGCTATAACGCAGACCTGCTGGCGGCCAATAACCTACCCGAACCCGCCTGTTGGAAAGACCTGCTAAAGCCTGAATACAAGGGTCACGTTCAGATGGCCAACCCGAACTCGTCTGGTACGGCCTACACTACGCTGGCCTCGATGGTGCAGATCTTTGGCGAGGATGAAGGTTTTGAGTTCATGAAAGGCCTGCATTCGAATATCAACCAGTATACCAAATCCGGATCGGCACCAATCAAAGCAGCCGGTCGTGGCGAGAACACGATTGGCATTGTCTTCATGCATGATGCGGTAAAGCAGGCTGTATCGGGTTTCCCGATCAAGGTAGTCGCGCCATGCGAGGGTACCGGATACGAAATTGGCTCGATGTCCATTATTGAAGGCGCCCGCAACGAGGAAGAGGCGAAGAAATTCTATGACTGGGCGCTGTCGCCCGAGGCGCAGAACCTTGCTCTTCAGGTCAGCGCGTTTCAGGTGCCATCGAACAAGAGCGCAGAAACGTCGGAAAGCGCGCCTGACATGAGTCAGATCAAGCTGATTGACTATGACTTCAAAAAGTATGGTTCCTCAGATGAACGCAAGCGTCTGTTGCAGAAATGGGACGAGGAAGTTTCGGTTCTGCCGCAGTAAATGACTGATAATATGTCAAAAACGACCCATCCGGTCCTGATCTTCTGGATCATCGCCGGGTGGGTCGGATTCTGCCTGCTGCCATGGTACATGGTGGACGGCGGGCTATGGTCGTTCGAGTGGCTTTTGGACGGCTACCCCTTCGACCAGGATTACTCCCCGGCAGCGTTTCTGATTGGACAAGGTGAGAAGCTTTGGCTCGCTCCACTCCTGATCGCGCTCGCTCTTCCGCTACTGGTGTTGAAGCGCGCCAAGTCTGACCCGCTTTATGCCCGCATTCTGATCCTTTCCGGCGCGCTCGGCTTCGGCTGGCTGATCGCACAGGGCTTCGGCATTGGCATCCGAGGCTTCAACTTCGATTGGCTGGAATCGCTGTTTGGCGAGCTTGGCGACCGTCAGTACGGAATGGGCTATGGCGCAATGATCTGCGCATCAAGCTTTCTGTTCCTGCTTACTCAGGGCATCGCGGCCAGAGGCGCGATTAATGGTGATGTCTTTGTCGTCAGTGCTATCGGCGGCGTGATTACAATTGTCACCGCGTTTGTCTTTTTTCCGATCGCCAAGATGCTTTTCGCCGCCTTCATCACCGAAGATGGCGCTTATTCCATCGCGGTATTCTTCTCAAAGTTCTTTGATGATCGACTGTGGGGATTGGGGTGTCTTCAGGGTGCGCGCTGCGGTGCCGCCTGGAATTCACTGTTCCTCGCCATCCTTGTTGGCGTCATCACCACGGTCTTGGGTCTGTGCTTCGCATTGGTCGTGACACGCTCCGGCTTTCGCTACAAACGCGCGTTGCGGGCTTTGACCGTTCTACCGATCATCACCCCGCCGTTCGTGATTGGTCTGGCGCTTATCCTGCTTTTTGGCCTGTCCGGATCGGTCACCCGGTTCTTTGCCGAGCTTTTCGGCACACAACCGACACGCTGGCTTTATGGAATGCCCGGCATCCTGATCGCACAGACACTCGCGTTCACGCCTATCGCGTTTCTCGTACTGATCGGTGTGGTTGAAGGCGTCTCTCCGTCGATGGAGGAAGCGGCGCAGACGCTTCGCGCCAGCAGATGGCAGACGTTCAAGACAGTATCTTTGCCCCTGATGCGGCCCGGTCTTGCGAATGCTTTTCTTCTGGGCTTCATCGAAAGCATGGCCGATTTCGGCAACCCGCTTGTGTTGGGCGGGAACTTCGACGTGCTCTCGACCGAGATATTCTTCGCAATTGTCGGTGCCCAATATGATCAAGGCCGGGCTGCGGTTTTAGC
Organism: Ruegeria sp. L11; assembly: GCF_056531755.1. Lineage (NCBI taxonomy): Bacteria > Pseudomonadati > Pseudomonadota > Alphaproteobacteria > Rhodobacterales > Roseobacteraceae > Ruegeria > Ruegeria sp. L11. Next base: position 62,527 of record NZ_JBQFMI010000012.1, on the reverse strand, counting down.
CATGGTATTGCTGTTCTTTACCCTTTCGGCCTTTTACGCACAGCGCGCCTGGCTGGGAAAGAAAAGCTACACAACGGTTACCGGCAAGGGTGATGCAGGGGTGCATCCGCTGATGCCAACTGGCCTCTCGGTTCCCGTACTGCTGGTTGCTCTGGGTTGGGCGCTGTTCACAATTGTTGTGTATGCGATGATCATCTACGGCAGTGTGGTCGAGTTGTGGGGGGTCGATAACTCGCTGACGATCAAGCACTACATCACCGCATTCTCGGTCCGCTTAGAAGAAGAAGGAATACGCTGGACCGGAGCCGCTTGGGACAGTTTCTGGACCACCATCACTATCGCGGCAATCGCGGCACCACTGACTGCTGCGGTTGGGTTGGTAACGGCCTATCTGCTGACCCGGCAGAGTTTTGCAGGCAAGAACGCTTTCGAATTTGGAACAATGTTGTCCTTCGCCATCCCCGGTACCGTAATCGGCGTAAGCTACATCCTTGCCTTCAATGTTCCGCCAATCGAAATCACCGGTACAGGTGTCATCCTTGTTGTCAGCTTCATCTTCCGCAATATGCCGGTTGGCGTTCGCGCCGGCATTGCGAGCATGTCGCAGCTTGACCGCAGCCTTGATGAATCCTCGCTGACCCTTGGCGCAAACTCGTGGCAGACGTTCCGGAATGTCATCCTTCCGCTGCTGCGTCCTGCGATACTTGCTGCGCTTGTCTACAGCTTTGTTCGTGCCATGACGGCGATCTCGGCTGTGATTTTTCTGGTCAGTGCCGAATACGACATGGCAACCAGCTATATCATCGGGCGGGTTGAGAATAACGACTATGGTCTCGCCATTGCTTATTCGACGACGCTGATCTTCGTGATGCTGGCAGCGGTCGGTTTATTGCAAATTCTCGTCGGTCGGGTCCAGATCGGTCGGCGCACACAGAACACAACGGAGACACCCTCATGACCGACAACAAAATCGGTTCCAAGGCCGCCCCGGTATTATTTGAGAAAGTGTCGAAAGTGTTCGGCAAAAACGTTGTGGCTGTTGATAACATTAACCTTCATGTCGAAGCGGGAAAACTGGTCACGCTGCTTGGTCCGTCAGGCTGTGGGAAAACAACGACGTTGCGCATGATCGCCGGGTTAGAGATGGCAAGCTCTGGCAAGATTATGATTGGCAACCGGGACGTCACCAAACTGCCCGCAACAGACCGCGACGTATCAATGGTGTTTCAATCATACGCGCTGTTTCCCCACATGAGCGTGCTGGAGAACGTGATGTACGGCCTCACATTCTCGGGCTTTGCCAAGGATGAGGCTCGCAGCCGCGCCTTGCATGGCTTGCAATTGGTAGGGCTCAAGGGGTTCGACAATCGCCTTCCCTCCGAACTCTCGGGTGGTCAGCAACAACGTGTCGCCGTCGCGCGAGCGCTGGTTCTAGAACCACAGGTTCTGCTGTTTGACGAGCCGCTATCCAACCTTGATGCCAAGCTGCGACGCCAGGTGCGCGAGGATATCCGGGCCATTCAGCAAGACCTTGGATTGACGGTTGTCTATGTCACCCACGATCAGGAAGAGGCCCTGGCCGTCTCGGACGAGATCGTTGTGATGCGGAACGCCGCGATCGCTCAGATGGGTACACCTCGCGAGCTTTATGATGCCCCGAATGACCGGTTTGTTGCCGATTTCATAGGCGAGGCAAACCTGCTCAACTGTCAGATCGTTGCAACCGACGGTGATGCTGCAACAATCGAGATCGAAGGTTACCGTCACACTCTGCCGCGTCGGGGTTTGACCAATGGGCCCGCGACCATCGCTGTACGACCCTCGCGCCTTGTGATTGGTTCTGATGACGGCATCGCCGCTACAGTGGCCAAGGCAACCTATGTTGGTGTGCGGATGGAATACACACTGACCGGCGCATTTGGCCAGGTTTTTGCGGTCCACGATGATGTTGATGCACCGCTTGCACCGGGTACCGAAATCAGGATGGGGTTTGCGGGCAAAGGGCCGGTACTTCTGCCTGACTAGATGCCGAATTTACTGATCATCACTCACCCCGAGGTCGTTATTGATCCGGATACCCCCATTACGGAATGGGGTCTGAGCACGACAGGTCGCCGGCGCGCCGCATCCTTTGCCGCCAGTGAAGTTATGGCCAATGTCAGCCATATCTGGGCCAGCAGCGAACGAAAGGCTCGTGACACTGGTGAGATTCTGGCCGCGCCCTTGGGGTTGCCTCTAAATATCCACCCGGAACTTGGCGAGAATGATCGGAGTACCACTGGTTTCCTTCCACGGGAAAAGTTCGAGGCGGCCGCGGACGCATTCTTTGCCCAGCCGGATATTAGCTTTCGCGGTTGGGAAACTGCGGCCGACGCGCAGAGGCGCATTCACCGGGCAGTCTTGGAAATCACTCGTGCCCATGGCACCGGAGACCTCGCCATCGTTACACATGGTGCGGTCGGGACATTGTTGTGGTGTGAGCTTTCCGGGATTCCGATTGACCGCCAGTACGATCAACCGTCACAAGGCCATTATTGGCAGACAAGTCTGACAACTTTGCAACCTAATTCCACTTGGTTGCCAATGGCCTAGACGTTAAGCCCCCCAAGCGTTCTCTGCGATTTCCAACAAACTTTCAAATACATCTGGTGTACCGACGATCACGCGCCCACCGTCGCGGATCATCGCGTCGGCGTCTTGATCTTCGACAACACCGCCCGCTTCTGCAACCAACAATTGCCCAGCCAGACAATCCCAGGCGTTCATGTGTTCTTCCACATAACCCAGAAGTCGCCCGGCTGCGACATAGGCCAATGACAATGCACCGCTGGCGTTTCTGTGAAACATGGAACCGCGCTCGATCAGTTCTGCAACCACCGGCACGACGTGGCGAGTTTCGATCCGGTTCGAATACCCCACAGAAACCGTCCCATCCCGAAGAGCAACCCCAGAGGCCACGTGTATCGGTGAACCGTTCAGTGTCGCGCCCTCTCCGCGTGTTGCCACAAAGGTTTCATCCATACTCGGATCCCGGATCACACCCACCGCAGTGTGCCCTTCGGTGACACCGGCCAGAACAATCGTCCATACGGGTATGCCATTGACGAAATTCGTAGTTCCATCAATTGGATCAATCACCCAGTCAAAACCGCTCTTGCCTGTGGCAGCGCCGTGTTCTTCGCCAAATATCCCATCCTGCGGCCAAGCATCCATGATCTTTTGACGAATGAAGGCTTCGACGTTTTTGTCCGCGTCGCTCACCCAGTCCTGAGCACCTTTTTGATCGATAACCAGATTACTCCTGTCCAAGAAGTATTTCTCGGCTATCACCCCAGCTTCTTCACAGACCGCGATGGCAAAATCTCTGCGTTCCGAAAGACGATTCATGGCCTGTCCTTTTGTGTTTGTGTATCTAAGGCCAACATTGCGGTCCAAGCGGAAGGCTTGCAATGACTGAGTTGCAGCACCGTTCAATTCAATTCATGCCGCCTCGAGGTTGCCGAGCAAAATGGACGTCATATCGGCGGTTATCACCCCGTCTATGGCTACAACATCCATTCCAGTCTGATAATCAACGTTGCTTTTTGTAACTCCCGACAAATCCGCATCTGAATCCAAGAAGACCCATTGAGGTTCATGCGCAGTGGTTTTCCCAACAGCCACCTGCAAAATCGCCAGTGCATCCAGGGCATTGATGGTTCCATCTTGATTGATATCCGCTGCGATTAGGTTTTCCGCATCGGCGGGCCCCCATGTCGGATCGAGGCCAACCGAAATGCGCAACACTTGTAAAGCGTCCATTGCGTCGATCTCTTTGCTTGCCGTCGAATAGTGCTTGATGATGTCCAGTCTTCCGGGGAACGTGCCATCCGGAAGGTCCAAGTCAAATTGTCCCTGATCGTCAGCCGTGACAGATACCGTGCCACCGCCGATCGGAGTGAATCTAATCTCCGCATCCGACAATCCGGGATTTACAGATCGGCTGTCCACTGTGATTGGCCCAAGCACGCCATCCGAACTGTCCGGCTTCAAACCGCCGAAATCACCGAATTCAACCGGAATGTGATCGGGGCCTTCAAACCCGGCCCCGAAAATATCGGTACTGGTCAGCGTTCCGCCCGAAGCGGACTGAACCTGCACCACCTCGCCCCGATACTCTATCCGCGCCCCTTGGGTGGTGCTGGTGAATGTCAGTTGCTGAGGGGACCGCAACAGCAGGTAGTCGAACATGTCCAGACGGTCCACACCCGGTTGAAAATCCGTGATCGTGGTCAGACCGCTGCCCGACTGCATCACGAAAATGTCGGCCCCTGCCCCACCTGACATGGTCGTAGCACCTGTTCCTGCTATCAGTATGTCATCGCCATCGCCACCCATCAGGGTGGTATCCAGAATACTGCCACTCAGCATGTCGTCAAAGGCCGTCCCCGATACTGTTCCAAACCCTTTGTTCACGACCCCAAGATCATCGACAGGAACCGAAATGACAGTGACTCCAGCGTCTTGTTGCGACGTAACCAGAATCTGCAACTCATTGCCGACGTGAGCAAGGCTCAGCGATTCGACATTCTGCAATCCACTACTCAAAGTGTCGGCGAAACTGTCCAGATAGACCAACTGGCCTTCCGGTGTCAGCGTGAACAATGTAAGCCCATCGTCGCCGCCACCCGCCACGACGAATACGCGCCCGTTGATGTCCACGACTTCAAGGTCCTGCACGGATTCAAAGCGGGTCGTGTGCGAATCCAGAATATGGTCTGTGGCGCTCAGGCTGCCGTCAGCTTTCAATTGAAGCACACTGAGCGAGTCGCTGCCTGCGCCCGCCACGATCACCCAGGGCTTGCCGTAGGCATCGATCGTTTCGACGGCTGTCGGAGTCGAGATTCCAAGGGTTCCTATGGCTGAACTGTTGTCAATCTCGGTCAACTGACCGGAAATGCTGTCGATCCGATAAGTTGAGACTGTATTGCTGGCCGCATCACTTGAGATCAGGAAATGGTCTGTTCCTGCGCGCAGCGTCTGCATCGCGTCTCCAGAGCCAGCAACAAGACCAGCAAGGCTCAGCGTTCCATCTGGATTAACAAGATATGTCCCGATTTGACCCGTTTCTTCATGAGCCATTGCCAGAACATCCATGGGTCCGATCGACACTTGAACAATCGCCGAGATATCTCCTCCTCCTGCCAGAGATCCGGTTTCCGTAAGGCTGTCCAGGGTGCCATCCACGTTCAGGTCATATCCGACCAACCCGACCGCCATATTCACATCCAGTACAAGTTGTTCGGATCCCGCCAGCGTTATCGGTGTGCCACTGCGACCAACGTGAAACGTGATTGTGCCGCTGTAATATTCCGTGTCGACCAGTTGCGGTAACGCGCCCTCGACCAGCCTCCAGACCGCGACGCCGCCACCCGGTCCGGTGACGGTATAAAGATACGTGGTTCCGTTAAACGTTTTTAAAGCCGTATCGCCGATACCTGAATCGAGCGCCGCGCTCCCCGTTGCCACCACACCTTCGAATTGAAGCATCACAGCCACACCTCCATCGCCACCCCTGGCCTTGACCAAAAGATGACCTGATGCACGGACCGAAACAAAAGCGGAATTGTGGTGAAAACGAGAAGTTCGGTTTCAGATTAACTCAATTTTTCACTTTCGATCGCAACAGTAGCCAGTGGGAAAGACAGATGAGCCAGCCGTTATCAGCGCGACCTGTCATCCATTTCGGTGATCGCGGAAACCACATGTGAGGGTAAGATGACCAATGCACCAGAGTTCAACAACCGTCCGGCGGCTGAACCTTCGGAAACGGACCGCAAGCAACATATTCGCCAGTGGATCGAAGGAAAACTTGGCCGCTGGGCAGGACGCGGAGCGGCCGGTGGGCTGATTTCAACTTTGATGGCCTTGCCCGCGTTGTCACAAGCCACAATTGAAGAATTATATGCTTTTCAATTCGCGGAAACCATTCCAGGCGTTCGCTCTGTCAAGCTGTTGAAGAATGGCGATGTTCTTCTAAAAATGGCCGATGGCCGCACAATGATTGTGACCGCTGAAAACGTCCAGATCCTGGACAGCGGTGCCATCATGATCGCTGAGAATGCGGTTCAGGAGATTGCCCAATTCAGCGCCGTGGAAGCAGGTGTTTCCGCGGGCGCGTCCGCAGGCGGCATCAGTGGCGCCGCCGCGGCGTTGGGCGGATTGGGTCTGGCAGGGGCGGCTGCGGCCGCAGGAGGTGGCGGCGGTGGCGGTGAAGACAGCCCCGTCGTATCCGAACCCACCCCGACTTACACAAGCCTCAACCTCGCCGAGTTGCAATCCACTGCGCTGAACAACATTAGCACCAACGCCATCGCTCCCGAAGGGACTGCGACCATCGAAGTCACAATAGGGTCACTGGTGAAAACCGTGACACCCAACCCCGATGGCAGCTGGAGCATCTCTCTGACAGCAGCCGAAGCCAGCGGGCTTCCACAGGGTGTGTCGACGGTGACCATCAGGAACCTGGATGGGTCGGGGGCTGAGCTGTCGACACAATCCGTTCAGTTTGACATCGATACGGTCCCGCCAAGCCTGTCGATCACCGGGTTTTCTGACGGGCCGGTACTCAACCTGGCAGAGCAGGCCACCGATCTGACGGTCACCGGTGTAACTGATGCTGAAGACGGGCAAATCGTAACGGTTTCACTGAACGGGCAAGGCTATTCCGGTACGGTTTCCGGAGGACAGTGGAGCGTAACCGTCCCGGCGGCTGACCTTAGCGCCTTGCCTGACGGCGCAATCGTAAATGTCACCGCAGACGTGACTGACGCGGCTGGAAACCCGGCCGCACAGGCCAGCGGAAGCTTTGATACAGATTTCACCGCGCCAAGTGTTTCTCTGGATCCTGTTGCGGGTGGATCAATTGACCTGATTGATGTGGTTGGTGACTTAACCTTAACGGGTTCCACCACGGCCGAGGACGGGCAAACCATCATCGTCACGTTCGACGGGCAGGTGTACACCGGTACTGCGACAGGCGGAAACTGGACTGTCACGATCCCCAATTCTGACCTCAGCGGTCTGTCGACCGGAACACCTGCTGCAATTGTTGTGGCGGTCGAGGATATCGCAGGCAACCCGGCCGTGCCGATTCTAGTTACTGTACCAGTAGACCTGACTGGCCCCTCAATTTCGATATCTCCGCTTTCCGTCGGCGCAGTTCTCAACGCCGCTGAAGCCGCGGCAAGCATGGCTATAAGCGGCACAACCGCCAATGTCGAAGATGGCCAGCAAGTCACCGTCACACTGGATAGTCAAACATATACCTCGACAGTGACGGGCGGAACATGGACTGTAACTGTCCCAGCCGGTGATCTGGCATCTTTGTCCGACGGAGGCAGCTTTCAGATCACCGCAGATGTCAGCGACGCAAACGGGCTGACAGCCCCTCAGGCTGATGTGACACTTTCGAAAGACGTCACAGGACCGACCCTCAGCATCGACACGTTCTCGACCGGCGCATTCATGAATGCTGCCGAACAAGCGGTGGACCTGACAATATCGGGCGCAACGTCGGCCGAAGATGGCCAAGTCGTGACCGTCACTTTGAACGGTCAATTTTACACTGCTACAGCCACCGGAGGGTCTTGGAGCACAGTTGTCCCCGCTGCCGACCTTGCGGCCCTCTCTGATGCTGCCGCCGTGGCGGTAACGGCGGATGTCTCCGACGCCGCAGGAAATCCGGCGTCACAGGCCAGCAACAGTTTCACGACCGATTTCACACCCCCTACCCTGGGAATAACCAGTATTTCTGACGGCACTGTCATGAACGCTGCTGAGCAAGGCACCGACCTGATTGTCTCGGGAACCTCTGACGCTCAGGATGGAACGGTCATTACTGTGGAGATCGCGCGCGCAGACGGAACTGTAGATGTAAGCGGTACAGCGACGGTAACCGGTGGTGTCTGGACCTACACCGCAACAGTTGCCGAACTTTCAGGCCTCCAGGACGCAAGTACCTATGATGTCACGGCTTCTGTTTCAGACACTGCTGGGAATGGCAACCAAATCTCGACGAGTTTCACAACCGATTTTACAGCGCCAGCAATCACGATCGACAGTTTGCCGGTTGGCTCCGTATTGGATGTAATGGAACAAGCTACAGACCTGACAATTTCAGGCACGACGACCTCGGAAGATGGTCAAATAGTCTCTGTCACGTTTGGCGGGCAAACCTATACAGGTGTTGCATCGGGTGGAACTTGGGCGATAACTGTGCCAGCCAGCGACCTGGATGCGCTTTCCGATGGAACAAACTACACCATCACCGCAACAGTAGACGATATCGCTGGCAACAGCGCAGTAGCGGCAAGCAGTTCGGTAACAACGGACTTTCGGCCAGTTCTGATGCTGGACGATGTCGGCGTGAACAACGCAGTGGCCCTTGCCGATGCCAAGGCGTCAGGCATTACTGTCAGCGGTTCCTCTGCCGGGCTTTCAAACGGCCAGATTGTAGATGTTTTGCTGAATGGCAGTTCCGTCGGCAGCGCGACAGTAACCGCGGACGGATCCTGGACACTGGCTGTTGCGTCGTCAGATTTCGCCGCCATAGAAGCTGGGGATGCCCTGACTATATCAGCCCAGGCAACCGTTGCAGGGGGACCAGATCCCTTACCTGTATCGGATCAGGCGGTTGCTCATGAACCAGCTGCCTACGTGGTCTCAGAAGTCGGGCGCAGTGGATCAACCGTTACATTTGCCATTTATGCTGATGCTAATCGTGACATCTCTGGTGGCTTGGCTTTTACAGCGGAGCTTGAGTTCGACTCATCTGTCGCCACATTCGACACCGGGTCTGACTCGGAAAACAGCGCGTTCGATTTGTTCCTTGCAAACCCAGGTACAGGAGACATCATCAACTTCGCTGGGGCGGCGACTGTTTTTTCTGATTTGTCCCAACCTCTTGTCACCTTCACAATGACAATACAGGATGCTGCCCAACCCATTGAGTTGACGATAAAATCACCTGAAGGTGGCCCTGTTGCAGTTCAGTTTGGCACCAATGGCAATGACATCCTCACCGCGGCAAACACGGATACAATCATTCGTGGCGGTGGCGGAGATGACAGCATTGACATCACCGAAGCCGGACGGGACGTCGTTGTCTTTGAAGCCGACCCGAACAACAATGGCGTAGACAGCATAACCGGTTTCACAATTGGGCCCGCAGCAGATGTAACCGACGCTCTGATGTTCAGCGGACTGAATGTCGCTACGCTCCGAGGTGATGGCACGGGTTTTGACCTTCTTACTGTCGGTGACACATTAGGCACAGACACTGGATTTGTAGGCCTCGATACCGTTCTTGCAGACCTCAATGCCGTTACACTCGAAACGGCTGTAGAGAGCCTTGCCGGAGCAATTGCAGGTGACGCGCTCTATGTGATGGCAACGGACGGAACGGACAGTGTCCTGATCAAAGTTGATTTCGTGACACCTGGCGATGCCAACGTCGAAACCCTCGCCACTTTCCATGGCCTCGCCGATCTCAGCGGCTTGACAGCCGACAACATCATACACACCGACCCAACCGGTGCGACGGCCTGAGCCAGCTCAGGAACAAATTGGCGTTCATCAGAAACACGAGGCAGTTTTGGCACAGAATGGCTTAACCCCGGTCACACGAGTACGACATGGTCATCGGTTCTGGAAACGTTACACGTCGTTCGAATTCGCGCGCGATATGGTCGACTGCCCGGTGGCTGAGGCAGAGATCCTACAGGCAGCGGCCAATTTTCCGATCGCGTTCCGGAAATCCAAACGGGGATTTTACCCCGTGGCAATCTTATCGATGACACCAGACAAACCGACGCCATACGTGTCAGCAAAAGGGGAATGGCGCGCAAGCTATGTTCCCTCGGCACTACGGTGTGTGCCCTTTCAATCCCGACCACCTGAGCTTCAGGACGAAACCGGAGAGGGGGAATTTGACTTGCTTGTCAACGAAAGCCTGGAGCTGGTTACCGACAACCCCGACGATGAACCATTCTTTGACCGAACCGGAGCGCTGGGGGCTGAACTGCGAAATGTCCAGGCGTTCTTTCGCACTCTTACAGCATCACTGGAGAACACATATCAGTTGTGCCGTACGATAGGCGATATGGGGCTTTTTTCCCCACTCGCCTGCGCACAAATGGACGAATGCCTCGACGGTTACTTTGGTGTCAAGCTGGTTGCCTTGCGGCAAGTTCCTTCAGCGCATCTGTCATTGCTCGCCATGAACGGAGGCCTGCGCCTCATACATGCCCACCAAGTTTCCTTGACCCATTGCGCGTGGCTCTTGCCAGCTCAAATGCGCGTCGAGCAATTGGAGAAAAAGTCGTCGACCGGCGTTAGGTCGGGTGCTTCAGAATTTATGGAGGCGCTGGCAGCCGCCCAACGAAAGGAAAGCTTGCTCGACCATCGGTGGCAGGAGGGTCAGTATGCCGTTTAGTAAGTATTCGCAGTATTTTGTCGCGCTCAGTCTGCTTCTGGTTTCGGTTTCCGCCTGCACGCGTCCACCCGATTTGACGCCTGTGACGATGTCCTTCGCAGCCCAAACAGCCGGTGCTGGGGCAACTAAACCATCAAAAACACTCAGTCACAGCGCCTTCGGGCAGCGGGTAAAAAAGGCGGTTGAGAACAGCCCAAACCTGGCGCAAGTCAAATCCAGAATGGGCATCGCGAAGGCCAAACAAGACGCGGCTGAAGGCGCTTTTCTCCCGGAGATTTCGCTGGGGCTAAACGCGCGATCTGAAAGGATTGCATCAGATATTGCGGATGTATCGCCGTATCTGAGGGTCTCACAATTGGTCTATGACGGCGGGGCGGCTTCAGGGGATCTGACCGCTGCGCGGGCACGTGTCTTGGAAAGCAGAGGCGATCAAATTCAAACGGCCTCATCCACTGCGCTCGCAGCTATCGAGACCTATGTACTTGTCCTCGATCAACGAAAGATTCAAAGCATCGCAGCACAGAATGTTTTGACCCATGAAGAGCTTGTTCGCCAGATAACCGACCGAACAGAAAACGGCGTCGGTTCAAGTGCCGACGTCCTGGCAGCCCGGTCACGCATGTCCGATGCACGCACAAAACTGGCTGATGCGTATGCGCGCACAGACCGTGCCGAAGCGCGGTTCCGCGAAGTATTTGGGGATGAACCTGGCACTCTTTCTGCACCAGTTCCGGCACCTGGGCTGGAAAGAAGTGACATGCAGATCATAATGAACAGTCCTCAGGTTCGGCGGTCCGATGCAAGCCTTCTGGCCGCCAAGGCGGAATGGTCCGCAGCGCAAGCGCGCCGCAGCCCTGATGTCAGGGTCGCCGCATTCGCAAACCAGGATAACAATCGTGACGCGAATTTTGGAGTGGATCTTTCTTTCAATTACGAGTTGGACAGCACCGGCCAACGCCGCGCCGCAATAGCAGCGGCGGAATCGTTGGTCAAAGAGACAGAGTTTGCGCGCGAGCAGCTTATCCGAGAAATTACGCGAGAATTGGGTTTTATCCGTTCGGATCAAAAAGCGGGTGCCGATCGGTTACGCGAAGCCCGGATTGCCGTAGAGGCTAACGCGGAAAGTGTCGCTGCATCCCGTGAACAATTTTCAATCGGCCGCCGTAGCCTCATTGAAATTCTGGATGCTCAGCGCGACTACGTAAATGCTCAGGAACGTTTGATCCTTGCGGAACAGAGCTACTTTCTAACCAATTATGCAGCCCTAAGCCTGACCGGAGACATACTCGACCTGCTTGGGGTTTCATTGGGCGACTGGGGCACTACACAATGAACGCATCCCACCCTGCCACCGATGCCTCGTTACTTACACCGTTTGAAGCCTGTCTGTTGAATATCTCGTCGGCACTTGAACGGCCATTGAGTCTCGCGGCGCTGCACGCGGCGCAAACTGGCGCAGATGGGGATTTGACAGTACGGGACATTCTCGCCCTCGCGCCAAAGGCGGGCATGCAGGCGGGATATGGGGCAATGCGCCTTTCCGACTTGGATGACAATCTGACACCCACCCTGTTGCTGTTGGCAGAGGGTAAAGCCGTTGTCTTTCACGGACGAACGCAAGCTGGCGCCTTTTTGGTCTTCGACCCAGAGCTTGGCGAAGGTATCGGTGAAGTTTCCGAAGACATGCTGGCAGCCTGTCATACCGGTTACGCAATCCTGTTCCGTCGCCATCACGACGGCGAAACATTGGACGGGCCCGGTTCACATGGCGGTCACTGGTTCTGGAACGCCCTGTCCGCCAGCCGGTGGTCATACGTTCAAGTCGCACTCGCTGCGGCGCTGGCAAACCTCCTTGGTTTGTCTACGTCCGTTTTCATCATGGTGGTCTATGACCGGGTATTGCCCAACGAAGCAACAGAGTCTCTGATCGCTTTGACCCTGGGTGTGGCGTTGGCACTGTGTTTTGACTTTGCCCTCAAGTTGCTGCGGGCGGGATTTATCGACAAGGCTGGGCAGAAAGCCGACTTGTTGATGGGCCGGCGCATTTTCGACCAGTTGCTGAACATCCAGATGAAATCGCGAACTGGGTCTACCGGTGCCATGACCAGCACCATTCGCGAGTTTGAAACTCTGCGAGAATTCTGTACATCCGCGACGCTGGTGGCCGTTGTTGACCTGCCTTTCATCGGGTTGTTCATCCTGGTGATCTATCTGGTTGGGGGACAACTGGCTTTGATCCCTGCACTGGCCGTACCGGTGGTGCTCCTGACAGGTTTGGCGGTGCAGCCAGTTTTATCAAGGATGGCGGAACGAAGCTTGTCCGATGGACAGTCCAAGCAATCAGTTCTGGTTGAGGCTGTCTCGGGACTTGAAACCATTAAAACAACGGCAGCAGGCAGAAAAATGCGCGCACGATGGGAACAGGCCATCGAACAGCAGTCAGCGCATGGTGCACGAAGCCGAACCGTCACGCAATTTGCCCTGAACCTGACCGGATTCACCCAACAGGCCGCACAAGTGCTTGTCGTATTTCTTGGTGTTTTTCTGATCACAAACGGGCAAGCCAGCATGGGTGCGCTGGTGGCTTCGGTAATGTTGACCGGTCGGGCGTTGGCCCCTCTGGGTCAACTGGCGCAGACTTTGACCCGCATAAATCAGGCCAGGTGCGCCTATCGCAACCTCAATGCGCTAATGCATGCAGAAAGCGAACGCCCGGAGGGGCGCACATGGCTGACCCGATCTGATTTCAAAGGGGCAATTGCCTTCAATAACGTTCATTTCTCGTATTCTGACCAAAGCGAAGATACCCTGCATGGTGTCTCATTCACAATCAAGCCTGGCGAGAAAGTCGCAATTCTCGGTCAAATCGGGTGCGGGAAAAGCACGATTGCGCGCCTGCTATTGGGGCTTTACACGCCGCGAGTGGGCTCGGTCATGATTGATGGATTAGACATACGTCAGATCGACCCGGGTGACTTGCGACGCAATATCGGATCCGTTCTGCAGGATGTCTGGCTTTTTTCGGGGTCTGTCAGGGACAATATCGCAAGTGGCGCAGTCCGGCCCAGAGATTGCGACATCGTCGAAGCCGGCCGTATTGCCGGTGTCGAAGAATTCGTGAACAGCCATCCTTCGGGCTATGACCTTCAACTCGCTGAACGCGGTGAGGGGCTTTCCGGTGGGCAACGGCAGGCAATCGCCCTGGCACGGGCACTTATCGGGCGACCTCCGGTTTTGCTTTTTGATGAACCAACCAGTGCGATGGACGTCAAAACCGAAGCCCAACTGGTTCAACGCCTGAGTGCGTCAACCTCCGGGTCAACCCTGGTCATTGTAACGCACAGAACCAGTCTGCTGGAGCTTGTGGACAGGGTTATCGTTCTGGAAAACGGAAAAATCGCAGCTGATGGACCCAAGAGCCTGCTGACGCAGCACATGCGTCAGAAAGGGAGGCACCTGAATGTCGCAGCATCCTGATCTGGCGAAGTTGGCGCGCGAAATGCAGGGGCGGTCCCCCGTTCGTGGTTCATTGCTCTTGCTGTTGATCCTGTCGTGTATTGTCTCGGCCGGGTTGTGGGCGCATTTGACCGAATTGGATGACGTAACGCGGGTCGATGGGCGGATCGTGCCTTCGGGAGACATACAGGTGATCGACGCCGCCGAGCCTGGCGTGCTGCGGTCGCTTCATGTGCGCGAAGGCCAGTTGGTCGACAAAGGGGCATTGTTGATGGAATTGGACGCCACACAAATCGACAGCCAACTTAGCCAGGAACAACAGCGCGCTTTCGGGCTGCAAGCCCGTGCACAGCGACTGCAGGCAGAAATTGATGGAACACAATTGAATTTCGGTGCTCAGCTGATCGAAGGTGCGCCCAGTGTCGTGCGTTCGGAAACTGCATTGTATCAGGGTCGGCAAGCAGAGCTGGCAGCAGAAATCGCCATATTGGAACGTCAGCGTGAGCAAAAGCAGCGAGAACACGAAGAAGGTTTAGTGGATCAGGTAACAGCAGAAGAAACTTTAAAGGTGCTTGGGGAGGAGCGTGCAATCATAGCTCCGCTTGTTGAGCGGCAAATGGAACCGGCAACGACATTGCTGGCGTTACGGCGCAGCGAGGCTGAGTGGCGCGGCCGCAAAGTCCGTGCCGAAGCCGTGACCAGCAGGTTGCAAACCGGTTTAAATGAAATAGATGATCGGATTCAAGCTGCTCACAGCCGATTTCGAAGTGCGGCGCTTACTGAATTGGCCATTGCAACTGCGGAACTGGCGACCTTGCAACCCGCCTTGCCTGCCCTACGCGACCGCGCTGCACGAGCGCAGGTTCGCTCTCCGGTTCGCGGTATCGTCAACCGCATCCACCGAACCACCATTGGAGGTTTGGCGCGGAGTGGCGAAGATCTTGTCGAGATTGTTCCCCTGGACGACACACTATTGGTCGAAGCTTACGTAAAGCCCGAAGATATTGCATTCTTGCGTGCTGGACAGCCCGTAAAGGTAAAGATCACGGCTTACGATTTTGCGCGATACGGGGCGCTGGATGGTGAAATCGTACGGATTGGCGCCGATACCGTCACACGATCAGAGCGGAACGACGAAGAGGTGTTCGTTGTGGAAATTCGCACGAGCAACACCATGCTCGATGGAAATGGTGTCGCAGTGGAAATCATACCCGGCATGATCGCAGAGGTTGACATTTTGTCAGGTCGAAAATCCGTATTGGAGTATCTGCTGGAACCTGTCGTGAAGATAAAAGATCAAGCTTTGCGTGAGTGAACGCAAAGACCAAAATATTCGTTCTTGCGACGCTTACTGTGTTTTCTATCTACACTGCCTGACGCAGAGGGGATCGAAAGAAATTCAGGTTCACACTCTGGCCAACATAGCGTCGCTATTTCCAGTCGACATCCCCTAAAAAAATATACCCGGCACCGTAAATCGTTTTGATCAGGCGCGGATTCTTTGGGTCTTCACCAAGTTTCGTACGCAATCTGGAGATTCTGACATCCATAGCACGATCAAAGCTGTCGCCCGCTGCACCGCCCAAGGATTCCTGCATCTGCCCCCTGCTGATCAGCCGCTTGGGGCTTTCCAGAAACAGACGCAAAACCTCGCCTTCTGCATGGCTGAAAGGTGTTTCAGCCCCTGACCCGTCTTCCAGAACATACCGATCAAAATGCGCAATCCAGCCGTTGAATTCCGCCCTGTCCGATTGTGATGTCCGACCGCGCGGCGCGCGCAACCTGGCCCGTACCCGGGCTACGACCTCGGTGGGGTCAAACGGCTTGGTAATATAGTCATCTGCGCCAAGCTCCAGCCCTGTCACACGGTCCTGAACCTGCGCCCGGCCGGAAATAATGATCACTGCTGCACCCTGTTCCAGCGCCAAGCGATGAACAAGCGCCAGCCCGTCGGTATCTGGTAAGGACAGGTCCACAAGGCAGACATCAGGGGTTACTCGATTAAGGGATGCTTCAAACTCTCTGGCACGGGAAAAACTCTGCGTTCTGAAACCGGCATCCTCCAGCGCATCCGTCAGAATGCGCCGAATTTCGGGTTCGTCGTCGAGAATGGTCACCATTGGTTGCGACATCAGGCGGCCTCGGCTTGGATGAGAGCGGACAATTGGGCCTGTGAGAACGGTTTACGCAAAACAGGTGCCAAAGCAAGGGCCCGTTGATGCAGCGGATCTGAATTTGGCAGAGATGTCATAAGGATAAGCGGCAACCCCGGTTTCAACTGTTCAAGGATATCCAAGCCTGTACCGTGTCCTTCCAAACGGATATCGGACAAGACCAGCGAAATATCCTTCACACTTGATATCAAGGCCAGTGCTTCATCAACTGAATTTGCTTCAATGACAGTAAAGCCCAAATCCACCAGCATGTCCCGAAACTGCCCGCGCAGGTCTTCGCTGTCTTCAACCAACAGTACCAATCCGTCCTGCGCCGGAGGAGCGGGCCGAAAAGGCAAACGCATGACAACTGAGGCCCCAGATGGCGTATTTCTTAGATTCAGATCGCCACCAGCAAGCTTGACCGTATCATAAACCATCGGCAGCCCCAGACCCGAACCGTCGCTCCCTTTTGTTGTGAAAAACGGGTTCAGCGCTTTTTCAAGCGCCTCGGGTGAAAACCCCGGCCCAGTGTCGGAAACCGTGACTTCGATCCAGATCTCACCAATGGCATGTGCACTGATTGTGATCTGGCCCGTGCTCCCGCAGGCATCCCTGGCATTCAGAACCAAATTCAAAAGCGCATCCTGAACCATACCCGGATCAAGCATCAATGTCTGTTTTGGCAAGGTGTTTACGACGGACAGGCCCACACCGCGAGGCAGCGAAGGCGTCGCCAGAATCCTCAGGTCTTCCAACAATCCCCCGATGTCAGTGGCCTGCGGTTGCGGCGTTCGGTTTCCAGTCATGTCGGCGATCCGGTTCAACAGCTGCCCGCCCCGGCGCGCCGTTTGTTGAGTTGCGGCCACAAGTTCCTGCGCGCCATCCGGCAAATCCATCTTGTCGAGGCGGGACTGCATCCCAAGGATGATAGTGAGCAGATTGGAGAAGTCATGGGCAAGCCCACTGGTCATCTGGGCAGCCATCGCCCGGCGGCGGGTTTGCTGTAATGCAACGCGTGCCTGTGTCTCTTCGGTGATGTCCACCGACATCACGTACACACCCCCTGCCCCATCTGGCGTAAACGAAACCCGAATACGGCGGGAATCCTGATCTTCAGTGAACTCAAAGACCGACGGCTCTCCGCTATAGGCCTTAAGCAAATGGGCCTGAACCCGTTCAAAGGCGGCCGTGCCTAACGCTTCAGAAATATGAAGTCCCAGAATATCGGACGGACGCCCGGGCATGACGGCGCTCAGGCGGCGGTTCGAGTAATCGTAACGGCCGTCGCTGTCCAAATGCGCGATATGAGCCGGCATCATCTCGGTCACCATACGAGTACGCGCTTCGATTTCGGTCAGTTCCCGCTTGGCCTCTTCAAGCGCCGCGATCGTGGCCGCAAGTTTGCGGTTGGTTGCGGACAGTTCTTCCGCGTGGCTAAGCAACTGTTCCGACAGTTCCTCTGACCGCGCCCGCAACAGGTTTTCCGCCCGCCGCGTGCCGGTAATATCCGTGTAGACCGCGACCCACCCACCTTGGGGCAGCGGCGCGCCTTCAATTGAAACAACCTGCCCATTGGGGCGCACGCGCTCCATGTAGTGGGGTTCAAACGCCAAGGCTTGCTGGACACGCAGATTGACCATTTCCTCGACACTTTCATCGTCGCCATACTCACCGCGGCTGGCAAGAAAGTGGATCGTGTCGCTAAACAGAGCGCCCCTTTGAACCAGCTCATCCGGCAAACCGAACATTTCCTGGAAGCGGCGATTGCTGAGCACCAGTTGCAACTTGTTGTCATAAATGGAAAGCGCCTGACCGATCAGGTTCAGCCCGGCGGTCGTCATCGCCTTGATACGCTTTTCCGTTATGTCCAACTTCGTTTTCTCCACGGCTCATGCCTAGCATCAGAAATCATGCACGGGTAGTGGAATTGAGGGGAGGCGTTTCGGACTCTGCCTTCGTTCAAGTGCTTTTGCCAATCCGCGAATGCGCAAAGAGAAATACGTCGACACACCTGCCCGTGACCGAGTGCCCGGTATAGTTAGAATAGATGAACGTTGACAAAAAACCGCGTTCTAAGATGTGTATCTGGGGCGGGATTTTGCACCCTCAGATGTGATCGAATGCAAGGACAATGTGTGGTCCATATTTTTCATCCGGTGGCGCAACATTTGTCGGCTTAACCGTGCGAGGTCCGTTGCAAAATCTGGATTCTCCGCGACGTTCTCGAATTCGCCCTTACCTTGGTGGTCGAACAGGATCGGGGGCAGATCGGCAGCGAACTCGACCAGTGTGAACCGTTCATCCCGCAATATTCCCAAACACGAGTCGCTGTTACCGGTCCCCAAGTCTTGCTGCCACAGCGTCGGGTTTTCAGGTTCTGAAAAATCAAGTTCGCTGAAAGAATAATCGCGCCAATCGTCTGGGATATTACCCCGCAACAATGGCAGCAAGGACCGACCATCCATAGCGTTCGGAACAGCCTGCCCTATCCAATCCAATATGGTCGGAGTGACATCCACGGACTCGGTTGGTACTGTGATCTTGCTTCCAGCCACAGCTTCGTTCCCGGGCAAACGGATCATCAGCGGTGTGTGATACGCTGCGTCGTAGACCGTCATTTTGCCCCAGCTGTGTCGATCCCCCAGCATTTCACCATGATCGGCGGTGATAACCAGCAATGTATCGTCGTATTGCCCGCTGTCCTTCAGGTACTGGACAACACGACCGATGTGGTGATCAACCTCGGTCGCCAGACCCAGATATATAGCACGCAAGGTGCGAATGTTTTCGTCCGTAGGTTCAACGTCATCGAAACCGTGAACGAATTTTTTCGCGCTAAAGGTATCCAGCTTTGGTCCAAAGAACGGGTGCACTGCTTTTTCTGCTGCTGCGCTTGGCAAGCAGTGCGGCAGAGGGATATCCGCCGGGTCATACATGTCATTGTACGGGGCCGGTGCGACCAAGGGCGGATGCGGGCGGATATAGGTCAAATGGGCGAACCAACCCTTTCCACGATGCGGCGCGATCCCATCAAGAAAGGCATCTGTCAGAAAAGCTGTATCGCTGTCTTCCGCCCGATACAGCGCGGGATCATTCAGCCGCGGGTGTCCACCGTCGGGCGAAACGGGCTTGTAGACATCCCAGTACTTTTCGAACTGGTACCCCTTTTTCATCAGATGCGCTTGCCAAGGATATGATTCTTCAAGGCGCATTTCGACAATTTCAACAAACCCGGTCATCGACTGTTCGTAAGACTTGAGGTCAGGGTCATTGGGATCATGGACGCGCGGGTCGGCGGAGGTATCTGTGTACCCAAACAACATTGGCAAGTAACCAGCTTTGCGCATCTCCGTGGCGATGTTTGGGGTATCGTGCCGTAACGGCGTTCCGTTTCTTACCGACCGATGATTCATCGCATATTGACCGGTCAGAATCGATGCGCGCGAGGGACCACAGGGATTGGTGACCGAAAAATGGCGGGTAAAGGTCACGGCCTCATCCATAAAAGCCCGCAAATTCGGAAGGTTCACATGGTCTGCCAAGGCCCCGGACAGGCAATCCGCTCTAAGTTGGTCGATGATGACAAACAAGACGTTCTTGGTCTGATGCATACCGACTTCTCCGATTCCGCGCCGTAACAAACAACGCGGAATGTGTATTGCTTCCCGCCATAGCGCAACCGATTTGTCGGTCAGGCAAAGGCGTGCTATCCCGACAAAGTTGTTGTGCGACAACCTCTGGCATGCACCTGTTCAGCATAGCTCCAATGCGACGGTCGGCGTGACGTCAAGGCCATCCAGCGCGGCAAAAAGAAGTCCAATGGCACAAAGCCATTGCGGTCACTGAATGTTTCACTTCACATGACCTCATGACGCAGCCTTCGATAATCTCAGAACACGATTCCAGCGGTACTCGTGTACGCATATCCGGAGAGCTGCTCACGCAATCGCTGCAAACCGTTGAACAAGGTTTTGCCTCTGTCCGCCCAACCGGAGACAGGCTTGTTCTCGATCTGTCCGAGGTCGAAGCCCTGGATACCGGCGGTGCCTGGCTGATCGCGGACCTTGGCAAACGCTTTACGTCGCAAGGTGCAACACTTGAATTTCAAGGGGTGAAACCGGCACATGCCACTCTGATAGATACTGTAACCCGTAGCATACCCGACGAACCCGGTGAGCTTGATAAACCGCGAAGTCTGTTAGATTTGATCGCACAAATGGGTCACATCACTGTAGGTGCCTGGCGGGATACGCTTTCCATCCTCGAATTTCTGGGTCTGACACTGCATCGGCTGTTTCGTACCATTGTCATGCCATGGCGGCTTCGCAAGGCAGCGCTGGTCACACACATGGAAGAGACCGGGTTCAAGGCACTGCCAATCGTGGCCCTTATGGGGTTTCTGATCGGTGTCGTACTAGCATTTCAGGGGGCGACCCAACTGAAGCAATTTGGAGCCGAGATATTCGTGGTCGAGCTGATCTCGATCTCGGTTCTGCGTGAATTGGGCATATTGCTGACGGCTATAATCGTTGCCGGGCGCTCGGGTTCTGCATTCACCGCATCTATCGGCTCGATGAAAGTGCAGGAAGAAATCGACGCAATGCGAACGCTGGGTCTGGACCCGATCGAAGTTCTGGTCATTCCGCGCGTTTTGGCATTGTTGATCATGCTACCCATATTGGGTTTTGTCGCCGATATGGCAGGCCTGTTTGGCGGCGCCTTGATGAGCTGGATCGACCTGGGTGTAAGCCCCGGAATGTTTCTTACCCGTTTGAAGGAAAACACCGACGTCTGGCAATTGGCAGTCGGTCTTATCAAAGCTCCGTTCTTTGCGCTCGTCATCGGCGTTATCGCCTGCTGGCAGGCAATGCAGGTCAAAGGGTCCGCCCAAAGTGTCGGTCAACGTACGACTGCATCAGTTGTTCAATCCATTTTCATGGTGATCGCAATCGACGCTTTGTTTTCGATCTTTTTCTCAGAGATCGGGATATGACATGACCGGGGATACACCACAGCCATCAGCTGCCGCGACTAAAGGTCGTGAGGCTGTCATTCGTGTACGCGGGCTCCGAACTCAGTTCGGTACGCAAGTGGTACATGAAGACCTGAATCTTGACGTCTGGCGAGGCGAAGTTTTGGGAATCGTCGGCGGGTCGGGCACCGGTAAATCCGTATTGCTCAGAACTATCGTAGGGCTGAACAAACCCGCAGCCGGAGAAATCGAAGTTCTGGGCGTCGATGTTCTGAATGGTCCAGAGGATGATCGCCGCAGAATCGAACGCCACTGGGGCGTTGCCTTTCAGGACGGGGCACTGTTTTCGTCACTGACCGTGCTGCAAAACGTTATGGCACCGTTGCGGGAACATACAGGTCTCAGCGAGAAGCTGATGGAGTCTCTGGGTGCATTGAAGATCAGCCTTGTGGGTCTGCCGCAGCTGAGTTGCGGCAAGTTTCCGTCAGAACTGTCGGGTGGCATGCGCAAACGCGCCGCGCTAGCACGAGCGCTTGCCCTTGACCCCGAGATCGTTTTTCTGGACGAACCAACCGCAGGATTGGACCCGATTGGCGCAGCCGCGTATGATGAACTGATCGGCGAGTTGCAGCAGGCACTTGGGTTGACTGTTTTCATGGTCACCCATGATCTGGACAGTCTATACGCGATCTGCGACCGCGTTGCGGTGCTTGCAGAAAAGCGCGTGTTGGTTGAAGGTCCGATTGAGGACATGACCAAGGTCGATCATCCTTGGGTACAGGAATACTTCACAGGCCCCCGCGCCCGCGCGGCGCAGCAGAAGGGGCAAAACAGGTAAAAGCAATGGAAACCCGGGCGAACTATATTCTGATCGGCGCGTTTACCCTTGCGGGGTTGCTGGGCGCATTCGGCTTTTTCCTGTGGCTCGCCAAATTTGAGATCACGCGCCAATACGCTTATTACGATGTACTATTTGACAATGTCGCAGGTCTGTCGGCAGCCGGCGGCGTGAACTTCAACGGCCTGCCGGTCGGGCAGGTCGTTTCCTTGCAACTGGATGAAAATGATCCGTCAAAGGTTCGAGTGCGGATCGAAGTGGACGCAGACATTCCGATAACCGATGAGACAATCGCACAGCTTCAGTCCCTTGGCGTAACCGGTGTCGGCTATGTTGAACTGACCGGTGGATCGGCTAACGCTGAACGATTGCCACAAAAGAGCATTATCAAGAGCAAACGCAGCGCAATTCAATCCCTGTTCGAAGGCGCGCCAAAAGCTCTGGATGAAGCCGTGACGCTTTTGGAAAACCTGAACAAAGTCGTCGATGATAAAAACCGGGAAGCTGTGAGCGGTATTCTGGACAATCTTGCTTCGGCTACAGGTAAACTGGACAAGACACTGACAAGTTTTGAATCCGTCGCAAATGACATCGGCAGCGCTGCGCAGGATATTGGCGCGTTTTCAAAGCGGCTGGACCCTCTGATCGAAACCGCTCAAACAACGCTCAAGACCGGCTCTGAAACACTGGAAGCTGTCAAAACGGCATCCGAGTCCGCCAAGACAGCGCTGGATGAAGCTAATACAACCATTCAGACGGCGGACCGTATTTTGCAGCAAGACGTGAAGCCTTTCATCGAGCGAGGCTCGCAACTGGCTGAACGATTGACCGTTTTGTCTGATGAAGGCAGCGTTACCCTTGGAATTGTGAACGAAACAGTGATGAACGCCAATACGACGCTTGGTTCGATTACTACGACGATGGAGTCCGCCAAGGGGGCGCTGGCTTCGGCCGAATCCGCTTTTGACTCTGCAAATCGTGTCATGGAGGAAGACGTGGCACCTGTTGCGGAAGATGTCCGGAAGGCGGCCAATCAGGTGACTGAAACCGTCGCGGGCATAACGGAAAAGATCGACCAGATCTCGGACGACGTCCTGAGCGCATCAAATTCCGCGTCCGAATTGCTGGGAACCATCGACGACATTGTTCAGAGCAACCGCCGACAAGTGTCAGACTTCCTGCGGGTCGGGTTGCCTCAGTTTGTTCGTTTCATCGAAGAATCCCAGCGTCTTGTTATCAGTCTGGATCGCCTCGTAGACAAAGTTGAACGCGATCCGGCACGTTTCCTTCTGGGCACCCAAGCATCGGAGTTCCGTCAATGATCAAGCCTGCACTTGCAATGTTGATGGTCGCGTTGTTTGGCGGCTGCGCTGGTCTGGGCACGTTGCAACAAGCGGCGAAACCGAATGATTTGTATCTGCTGACCCCAAAAAGCACGTTTTCCTCGGCGCTGCCCAGGATTGAAAAGCAGATCGTCGTTCAGGAACCCACGGCAACTGCCGCTGTAAACACGGACCAGATTGCCATTCAGCCCACCTCGTTGCAGGTTCAATATTTGCCCCGCGCCCGCTGGGTGGATCGCGCGCCCTTGATCGTTCAAACCTTGTTGGTTGAAAGCTTTGAGAACTCGGGCAAAGTCGCAGCTGTTGGACGCTCAACCGTTGGCCTGCGGGCCGATTATGTAATAGCCCCGGACCTTCGAGAGTTTCAGGGGGTCGTGATCGAAAATACCGAGAACGGAGCCAATATTCGCGTCGAAGTTCGCATTAACATCAAGGTGATCGACGAATACGAAGATAAAATCGTTGCATCCAGCTCGTTCCAGGAAAACGTCGTGGCGGCAAGCGATCAGACGCCGGATCTGATCAACGCGTTTGACCTGGCCTTGGGGCGCGCGATGAGAGATTCTGTTGAATGGAGCATTCGCAAGATCAATACCCACGTGGCAAACAACCCGCGATCCATTCCCAGATAACGAAAGTTGCATAAGACGGCGGAAAAAGCGGGCAATTACGGCCGCGCTTTCACATGACCAATCATCGCGCTACCCAATGTGGTTTTCAGAATTGTGCGGCCGAAGCTCGGTTCCAATCATCTGCAAATTCTTCGGGAATGTCGTCCTTTAACAAGGCACCGTCCTCCAGATAAATATAAAGCTCGGCATAGGTACGCTCATGCTCGTCCGCAGTTCGGCGCAGGATATCACGGGGATGTAACTCGGACGCTTTTTCCTTGCCCATCGCGCCCAAAAGCTCGCGGAAACTTTCCAGTGTGGCATCGTGATAGCGATGAACACGGCGGCGTTTCTGCGGCACGTTCACAGCGCGCCCGCGGATGGGATCTTGTGTAGCCACCCCTGACGGACAACGGTTTGTGTTGCAATGCAATGCCTGGATGCAACCCACCGCAAACATCATCGCGCGCGCCGAGTTGCACATGTCGGCACCAAGCGCCAACTTCTCGACCATGTCATAACCGGTCGCCACTTTTCCGGAACAGATGATCCGAATCTTGTCACGCACTCCGACACCACGCAAACAGTTGCTGACAAAGATCAAGGCTTCGTTCAGGGGCATACCCAACCGGTTGGTAAATTCCACCGGGGCTGCGCCCGTGCCCCCTTCGGCCCCGTCAATTGTGATGAAATCCGGCAAGATACCCGTTTCAAGCATTGCTTTACAGATCGCCATGAATTCGGACGGCCTGCCGATGCACAGCTTGAACCCGACAGGTTTGCCGCCTGACATTTCTCGCAGGTGCTGGACAAAATGCATCAAACCTGTGGGCCCATCGAAGGCACTGTGGGTGGGCGGAGAAATCACATCCTGATGTTCGGGCACTCCCCGTATCTCGGCAATCTCGGCATCGACTTTGGCAGCAGGCAGAACACCGCCATGGGCGGGCTTTGCACCTTGAGACAGCTTGATCTCAATAGCCTTGACCACGTCCCTTCCTGCCTTTTCGGCAAACTTGTCCTTGTCAAATCCACCAGCAGGGGTCCGGCACCCGAAGTAACCCGTCCCGATTTGCCAGATGATGTCCCCGCCTTCGGCCAGATGATGCGGTGACAGCCCACCCTCTCCGGTGTTATGCGCGAACCCCCCATCCTTGGCTCCTCCGTTCAGCGCGCGGATGGCATTGGCGCTGAGCGCGCCAAAGCTCATGGCAGACACATTAAGGCGTGAGGCGCTGTAGGGTTGCGTACATTGCGGACCCCCCAGCACTATGCGTTCTTCACTTTTGTCTACATGTTTGGGGGCTAGTGAGTGGTTGGCGCGATGATACCCGGTTTCGGTAATGTCGTATTGCGTGCCGAACGCCTGTGTGTCCACCTGCCCCTTGGCCCGAGAATAAACCAGCCCTCGGACAATCCTGTTGAAAGGCCGTCCGCTTTCGTTGGTTTCCACAAAATATTGGCGAATTTCCGGGCTTACAAATTCCAGCATGTACCGGAAATGCCCAAGAACCGGGTAATTGTTCAGGACGTTATGCCTGGTCGTCAGAACATCATAAAGACCGATGATCGCGTACGGCACCAAAATGATCAGAAGCCAAAGCGCATGAGACCAGAAGAACCCAAGGATCAGAACCACCGGCAGACAGACACAGCTCAGAAAAAAGAAAATTCTGCGTACAATCATGTTCCATACTCCTTGTGTTATTATCGGGCTGATGAGCCATGCTGTCAGAACTCAACGTGAAACAGATTGAAATTTTATTTCAAGTGCCCGCGGAAAAATGTCTGCTGAGGGACGCAAACGTGAAATCATGTTACGAACCGCCCAACTGTTGAACCCGGTGCAACCGGCGGATAAATCACGCTTAACGGACGACAAAGGGCCGATCCTTGGCAAACACACAATCCCACCTCTGGCATGACCGAAAAAGCGTGATGTTTCTATCCGTCTTCGCAGGCGGTGCACTTGGGTCGTTGTTGCGTGAGGCGTTTACACTAGAGATCCCAGGTCTAAGCTTTCTCACCTCGACTTTTGGCATCAACGTAGTCGCCTGTTTTGTTCTGGGCTCGCTATATTCCGTGCGCCATAAGGTGCACGCGCATGTTCTGCATCTTGGCGCCGTCGGGTTTTGCGGTGGATTGTCGACCTTTTCGTCTTTTGTTGCAGATCTTGAACGAATAGCCGACGGCGGCCTATGGGTAACGTCCCTGGCAATCGGGCTTGAAGTTTCATTTGGCCTTGCTGCCGCGCTGTTTGGTGAAAGACTTGGACGGCATTTTCATTCCGAAAAGACGCCGTCATGAGCGAAGTGTATCTTCATTCCATGTTCGCGTTGGGCGGAGGTCTGGGGGCTGTGATGCGCCATTGGCTGGCGCTGAAGATTCGGCACGACTTGCCACTAGCAACCTTGCTCGTAAATGTGTTGGGTAGCTTGCTGCTGGGGATCTGGGTTGGGTTTTTAGGAGGTCCAGTAGACATTCCAGAGGACCAAAAACGCCTTGTTTTCGGGTTTTGCGGTGGTTTTACAACATTCTCCAGCTTTGCCTACCAATCGCTCGAACTTCACCGCGAGCGCACATTGCTTTTGGCAGCAGGCAATATTCTGATCAGCCTTGCTCTGTGCTGGTTTTCTTTCTGGCTTGGCCTGTTGCTAACGAGCTAAAGTGCATCAAGCTGGACAACAAGTTTGAACGCTGACCTGCTTTTCTTTCCGGCCAATGTTGGGTCCCAAGCCACGCCAATAGTTCGACAAATAAAGAGTTTGAAAAGACTTATCGCAGTAAGCTGAACTGCATCGAGTGTTCTGGTGTGTGAGCAATGGCCTGTGTCCCTGATCCGGATATGGGCCATTTCTTTCTTGGATCAGACCCCATACCGGGCAAGAAACATGTCCACGGCTTGTGTCGCTACTTCAGCGATTTCTTCTTTGCTGAATGAATTCTGAATTCCAAATGCAGCCCGGGTCCAGATCCGTACTTTGCAAAGCTCGGAAAACTGCTCAGCCGCTATTTGGACATTTTCAACTGCTAACTCACCTTTAGCCACGGCTTTTTCAAGGTATTCTGCCATTTGACGCTGGCCGTTTTGCGGCCCCGCTTCGTAAAATGCGCGGCCAAGTTCCGGAAACCGGTCTCGTTCGGCAACACAAATGCGGAAAACCTGCTGCGCGAAATCTGAAACCAGAAACGCCGTCAACTGTGTGGCCGCGATCATCAAAACTTCTCGTGCGGGTTTGGTCTCGTCGATCATCGCGACGACCCGTTCGGCCATAAGACAGCATTCCGTTTGTGCAACTTCCATGAACAAAAGGCGCTTGTCCGGAAAATAGCTGTACAAGGTTGCTTTTGACACTCCAGCCGCGCGGGCAATGTCATCCACGCTTGCGCCCTCGAATCCGTCCGCCATGAAAACCTCTCGGGCCCCGCGCAAAACCTGATCAAACTTTCGGCCTGTGCGCAGGATGGTGGCGGTCTGGGTCATGTCATCTCCTCGATCAATACCTGTCACAGTTTATAAACCGTTCGGTTCAGGTACAAGGATTCTCGTATCCCCCTTAACTCTGACCTCGCCCAATTTGGGGTGTTGAGCTCTTGCGACGGTTCTAAACCGTGCTAGGACTTGGCCCATGGCCGATATCTTTTTGCGTACACTGCCCTTTTTTGCAATCATCGGCCTTGGCTTTTGGGCTGGGCGCACACGGTTCTTTACGGCCGAAGCAACCGCATATCTGACCAAGTTCGTCTTCTTCTTCGCGCTGTCGGCAATGTTGTTTCGATTTGCAGCGACCCTGCCCTTTGCAGAGATTTTCAACGCAAGACTGATCTTCGGTTATCTCGTAGGAACCGCTGCTGTTTATGGCATAGCAACTTGCATAGCGTGGATACGCGGCCTTGACGTGCCTACTTCGGCGGTTGAGGCACAATGCGCTGCTATTGGGAACGTTGGCTTTCTTGGCCTGCCAATGCTCGCGCTGCTGTTCACCGAAGCCGCTATTGGCCCGGTCATGCTGGTCCTGACCGTAGATTTGGTTGTATTCTCGTCTCTGATCGTGATCCTGATCAACGGTGGGCGTGACGGAAGGCTGACGCCAGCCACTTTCAAACTGATTGGAATGGGTCTGCTCAAGAACCCGATGATTGTCTCGATCTCTGCCGGGCTCGTCTGGTCATCCCTGCAAATCCCGGTTCCCGATCCGCTGAACAACTTTCTGACCATCCTCGGTGGTGCCGCAACCCCCGGAGCGCTTTTTGCAATCGGTGCGTCCCTTGCTGGCAAATCCGCGGAAAGATTTCAGATCGCAGCCTGGTTGAGTTTCTGCAAACTAGTGCTCCACCCGCTTTTCGTAGCAATCGCCCTGATCTGGCTGATCCCGATCGAAACATTCCCGGCAAGCGTTGCAATTGCAGCAGCA
Organism: Ruegeria sp. L11; assembly: GCF_056531755.1. Classification (NCBI taxonomy): domain Bacteria; kingdom Pseudomonadati; phylum Pseudomonadota; class Alphaproteobacteria; order Rhodobacterales; family Roseobacteraceae; genus Ruegeria; species Ruegeria sp. L11. The sequence goes on along the minus strand of NZ_JBQFMI010000012.1, from coordinate 34,262 downwards.
GCTCTGCCAGTAGCAGGAAATGTCTATATGCTGGCCGCGCATTACGGCATTGCCCCACAGCGCGCCTCGGCTGCTATTTTACTGTCGACGCTCGTCAGCATTGTCACCATACCACTTGTTATTGCGGCTCTAGGTACCCCCTGACCTTCACCCTTTCAAAAATACTCACTCCAAAGGCACTCGGACTTTACGCCGGGTCCGTGGATCGTTAGCCATGTTGCGACTCTAGAATAAGGACGATGCCTAATGGAAACCCTTTCGGAAAATGCCTGTTTCGGCGGAGTGCAAGGCGTGTATCGCCATGCTTCGTCGACATGCCAATGCGACATGACGTTTGGCCTTTTTCTTCCGGCCGAGGCGAAAGATGGCCCGGTTCCGATCTTGTGGTATCTGTCTGGTCTGACCTGCACCCATGAAAACGCGATGACAAAAGCCGGCGCACAAGCTTGGGCTGCGGAACAAGGCATTGCAGTGGTATTTCCCGACACTTCGCCACGCGGTAAAAGTGTTGCGGATCATGACGACTACGATTTGGGTCAGGGCGCTGGGTTCTACGTGAACGCCACGCAGGAGCCCTGGGCACCGCATTTCCGGATGTGGGACTACATTGCCGACGAATTGCCTACCCTGCTGTTCGAAAGCTTTGCCATCGATAGCGAACGTCAGGCCATTACGGGTCATTCCATGGGCGGGCATGGTGCATTGACGTTGGCCATGAACCTTCCAGGACGGTACCGCTCGGTTTCGGCCTTCGCACCCATCGCGAACCCGACGGGCGCTGACTGGGGGCGCAAACAGCTGGGCGCGTATCTGGGGGATGATGAATCCCTTTGGGCCAAACACGATGCTTCCCTGTTGATGAAAGAAACCGGTTTCGACGGCCCCATCCTGATCGATACGGGCACCAATGATCAGTTCATGGACCTGCTGCGCCCAGAAGCGCTTGCCCAAGCCATCGCTGAGCGCCGCCAGCAAGCAACCTTCCGCCTCCAGCCGGGGTATGACCATTCGTATTTCTTCGTATCTACCTTCATGGAAGATCACATCGTTTTCCACGCCGAAGCGCTGTACGGAGACTGAGATATGAGCAAATACGACTATGATCTGGTCATCATCGGGTCCGGGCCTTCGGGGCGTTCTGCGGCCATTCAGGCTGGCAAGCTCAAGCGACGGGTTCTGGTGATTGACCGAAAAGACCGTTTTGGTGGGGTGTCCGTTCACACCGGAACTATCCCATCCAAGACATTGCGCGAAACGGTTCTGAACCTGTCGGGCTGGCGCGAGCGCAGCTTTTATGGCCGTTCCTATCGGGTCAAGGACCAGATCCGCGCCGAAGATCTGAAAGCCCGCCTGCACATGACCCTCGATCACGAGGTCGATGTGTTGGAACATCAGTTCAACCGGAACCACGTCGATACTCTGGACGGTTTAGCCAAGTTCGTCGGGCCACATGAAGTGGAAGTCGCCACCGATGCCGGAGAGACCACACGTGTAACGGCCGCCAAGTTTTTGATTGCGACAGGAACCAAGACCTACCGCCCCGATTATGTTCCGTTTAACGGCAAGACCGTGGTCGATGGCGACGAGTTTCTGGAAATGGCGGAAATCCCGCGTTCACTGGTTGTTATCGGTGCCGGGGTCATTGGGGTCGAATACGCCACGATGTTCTCGGCACTGGACGTTCGGGTGACGCTGATCGAGCCGCGGGATACGTTTCTGGACTTCATCGATAGCCGCTTGATTCATGATTTCACCCATCAGATCCGCGAAAACGGTGTTGATCTGAGGTTGGGATCGGCTGTCGAAAAGATTGAAGATGCGGGCGAGCATGTGGAAGTGACCCTTGAAAACGGGCGCCACGTGCGGGCGGAAATGCTGCTGTTTGCAGCCGGGCGCATGGGCGCAACATCGAAACTCAATCTGGATTCAGTTGGACTGGAAACCGATCACCGCAATCGGATCAAGGTAGACCGCAAGACATATCAGACCGCGGTTCCGCATATCTATGCGACCGGGGATGTGATCGGTCACCCTTCGCTGGCCTCGACTTCATTACAGCAAGGGCGTGTGGCTGCCTGCCATGCGCTCGAGACACCTACACTGCCGGAAAGCCCGTGGTACCCCTATGGCATCTACTCGGTTCCCGAAATTTCCACCTGCGGCATGTCCGAGGAAGAACTTCAGGAGCGTGGCATTCCCTATGAGGTTGGCGTGGCCCGATTCCGCGAAACCTCGCGCGGGCATATCATGGGTCTGGAACACGGTATGCTGAAGATGCTGTTTTCGCTTAAAACCCGCCGTGTCTTGGGCGTGCAGATTGTGGGCGAAGGTGCGACCGAACTGATCCACATCGCTCAGGCGGTGCTGAACCTGAAGGGCACTGTCGATTACTTCGTTCAAAACACGTTCAACTATCCAACTCTGGCCGAGGCTTACAAGATCGCCGGACTGGATGCTTTCAACCGGATGCCGATCCCGGACGAATTCAAGGTGCGGAAGAAACCTGCTCAACCAGAGAAAAAAGAGGCCAAAAAGGCGTGACAACGCTGTATGTCGATGGCGATGCCTGCCCTGTAAAGGCCGAGGCCGAACGGGTTGCAACACGACACAAGGTGCCTATGGCACTGGTGTCGAATGGCGGTCTTCGACCGTCAGCAAACCCGCTTGTACAGGTCATCGTGGTTTCGGAAGGTGCTGATGAAGCGGACAAATGGATTGCAGAACGCAGCGGCGCAGGGGATGTAGTTGTGACCTCCGATATCCCTCTGGCCGCAAAATGCGTCGAAACAGGTGCCCGAGTTTTGCGCCCCAACGGCGAGGCCTTTACGGCAGCCAACATTGGCCAGCAATTGGCGATACGTGATTTGATGGCTGACCTGCGGGCCGCCAATCCATTGGGGGCCGGAGGCGGCGGCCGACCGTTCAGCAAAGCAGATCGTTCGAGGTTTCTGGATGCGTTAGAGCGGGAACTTCGCGCAGCGACCCGAGGGTAAGTGCAGTCACCGGCAAGCTAAAATGCCAGACGGTAACCAGAAACGCCCGTTTACAAGCCCGCCGAAAGAACGCAGGCTGCGAAAGACTTCTGATCAGGCTATTCGCAAACGGAGACCGAATTATGAAAGTACTGGGTGCTCATTACCGGTCGATTTGGTGGGACAAATCGGCAGGTGAGGTTCGGATTATCGACCAGCGTTGGCTGCCCCATGACTTTCGGGTGGTTACCCTGAAAACGCTGGATGAATTTGCGACAGCGATCCGCGACATGTGGGTTAGGGGTGCGCCACTGATCGGTGCAACAGCCGCGTTTGGAATTGCCGAACAGATGTCCCGTGACAGCTCTGACGCTTCGTTCGATGCCGCATATGACGTTTTGCACGCGACCCGGCCAACTGCAATCAACCTGCGATGGGCTTTGGACAGATGCCGCGACGCGCTGATGCCACTTGCCCCAAGTGACCGTGCCGAACGGGCCTGGGCAATGGCACAGGAGGTTGCTGACGAAGATGTTGAGATCAATGCCTCGATAGGTCGCCATGGGCTGCAACTGATCAAAGAAATTGCAGCCCGAAAGCCCGCAGGTGAACCGGTGCGGCTATTGACGCATTGCAATGCCGGTTGGCTAGCAACGGTGGATTGGGGAACGGCGACAAGCCCGATGTATCACGCGCATGACGCGGGCATTCCGCTTCATGTCTGGGTGGATGAGACCCGGCCACGAAATCAGGGGGCGCTGACATCCTGGGAACTTGGCGAACACGGCATTCCCCATCGTTACATCGTGGACAATGCAGGCGGTCACCTGATGCAACATGGTTTGGTTGACGCCGTCATCACCGGTACAGACCGGACCACGGCACAAGGCGACGTCTGCAATAAAATCGGCACCTACCTGAAGGCCTTGGCGGCGCGGGACAACGGGGTTCCGTTTTATGTTGCCCTACCCTCGCCTACGATCGACTGGACGGTTCGGGATGGAGTGACGGAAATACCGATCGAGGAACGTGATACAAAAGAAGTGACCCATGTCATGGGCGTGAACGGCCAAGGGGATATTGCCGATGTTCGCGTCACCCCGAACGATACAGAGGGTGGCAATCCTGCCTTTGATGTCACACCCAACCGGCTGGTGACCGGGCTTATCACCGAGCGTGGCGTCTGTGCCGCCTCGGCCGAAGGCCTTGCCGGATTGTTTCCGGACCGAGCTGGCTAGATTAACACCCCACGCGGCATTACCGCTGGCACGTACACGTAGGTCGAGCGCGAAACGTCACTTCAGGCAGGGGCTGCCAGACGGTTTTCTCGGATCGGTAGATGAACGATGGCGCTGAAGGCCCCAATTGCCACACCGATCCACCAGACCAGGGCATAGTCACCATACTGGTCATACATGCGCCCACCCAGCCAGACGCCCAGGAAGCTGCCAACCTGATGGCTGAAGAAGATTATGCCATAGAGTGTTCCCATGTAACGCAAACCATAGAGGTGCGCGACAAGACCCGACGTGAGCGGAACGGTGGCCAACCAAAGCGACCCCATCACCAGCGAGAATGTAATGACGGACAGCGGCGTTATCGGGAAAACGATGAACAATGCCGCAGCAAGTGTCCGACCGGCATAGACCGAGGCCAGCAGGTATTTCTTAGGGAAATGATTACCTGCCCAACCCGCCAAAAGAGTCCCGGCGATATTGGCCAAACCAATCAGTGAAATCGATACCGCGCCAAGTGCGGACGTGGATGTGATGCCGATGGAATACAGCACGCTGCCGGGTTCGATCGGGCCGCACATTTCGGTTACGAATGCCGGAAAATGAGCGGTGATAAATCCAAGCTGGTAACCGCAGCTGAAAAACCCAATAAATATCAAAGCGTAAGAAGGATCTCGGAACGCCTTTCCCAGAATTTCTCCCATGCTTTCTTGCAACTCTGCCTTTGAAGCTGGTTGAGGCGCCCGCATGAAAGGCAAGGTCAATACAAGCGCAAGAATCGCAGCGGCAAACACGACGAAGACTTGTTGCCAGGGCAGGAATGACAGCAACCACTCAGCCGTCGGCGCGCCCAGAACCTGCCCAAAACTGCCCGCGGCGGTAACGATGGCCAGCGACATGGACCGGTTTTCATCAGAGGACGCGCGACCGACCACAGCCAAAACCACACCGAACCCGGTACCAGCAATGCCAAACCCAACCAGCCACGCATAAACCTGATGCTCGAGCGGTGTGACGGACCAAGCCGACAGAACCAGACCAGCAGCATAGGTCAAGGCGCCGAGGATAATGGCCTTTCGGTCTCCTACTTTCTCAGCGACAGCTGCAAAGATCGGTTGGCCGATGCCCCAAGCCAGATTCTGGATTGCAATCGCCAATGAGAAATCCGTGCGCAGCCAGCCAAATTCACTGGCGATCGGAATCTGAAACACGCCGAAAGACGCGCGCACGGCAAAGCTGACCGTGATGATGATGCATCCAACGATCAGGATCGGGTTCAACATGCGGGTGGATTGCGGCATAGAGACCTCGGGTAGCTTGGTCCGACGGACCGTACTGGATTTACGGGTTGCGTCAATTCAACAGATTTGAGGTCACGGATAAGCAAATTTGATACGTCAGGGAAAAGGCTTCTTTTCAACGGGCTGGGTCATGGGTAAGGCTCTGGGTCATGACGGATCTGATTTCGCACTACGAAGCCCGCGTCGAGGATGGAACTCTGACGCGTGACGACGCTCAAGAAGCCGTGTTGCCCCAGTTTGAGCGCATCCGTGCGGCACTGGCCGAGCCGGTTAAACGAGGGTTTTTCCGCAAGGCTCCGCCTCCGCCTAAAGGCCTATACCTGTGGGGTGGCGTCGGACGTGGTAAATCGATGCTGATGGACATGTTCGTCGACACGCTGGGTGAAGTCCCCGCACGGCGCGTTCACTTTCATGCCTTCATGCAGGAAATCCATGCCGGAATGCACAAGGCCCGGAAAGAGAACGTCGAAGATGCTCTGGCACCCGTGGCAAAGGAGGTGGTGAAATCCGTCCGCCTGCTGGCCTTCGACGAGATGCAGATCACTGACATTACGGATGCGATGATCGTCGGCCGTTTGTTTGACCTGCTGCATGAAGGTGGCGTTGTTGTCGTGACCACGTCGAACAGGCATCCGGACGCGCTGTATAAGGATGGGTTGAACCGGCAATTGTTCCTGCCTTTTATTGCCCATATCAAAGACCAGTTGCAGGTATGGGAACTGGTATCGCCCACGGATTACCGTCAGAACAGATTAGAGGGGGCTCCGGTCTATTTTACACCCATCGGACCAGAAGCGCGGCAGAAATTACGGGATGTCTGGAAAGATCTTGCAGGCGGACCTGCCGATCCGTTGATATTGCAGGTCAAAGGACGCGCCGTCGAACTGCCCGCATTTCGCAACGGGGTTGCACGGGCTTCGTTTTATGACCTGTGCGGCCGGATGCTGGGACCGGCGGACTATCTGGCTATTGCAGAAGCAATTAAAGTGTTGGTGCTTGAGGATATCCCCCGTTTGTCGAGAAATAACTTCAATGAAGCCAAGCGCTTTGTCATCCTGATAGATGCGCTCTACGAGGCAAAAGTTCGGTTGATCTGCTCGGCTGCGGCGGAACCCGAGATGTTGTATGTCGAAGGAGAAGGCACCTTTGAGTTTGAGCGTACTGCGTCGCGCCTGCGGGAAATGCAGGACCAGAACTGGGGGAAGTAGGGGCTCTGCCCCCGTCGCGCTGCGCGCGCCTCCCCCGGAGTATTTGCGAAAAGATGAAGCTTAACCGTTTTCGCGCAGGATGTTTCCGGCAAGATAAAGGGAGCCGCAGATCAGGACACGCGCCTGTGGGTCTTTGTCCGTGATTGTCTTCAACGCTTCCGAAACACTTGCAGCGACTGAAGAAGGCAGGCCAACTTTGGTGGCAGCGGCGGCGGTTTCATCGGCGCTGAGCGTGGCCGCCTCGCCTGGTATGGAGACGGCGGTCAGGCTTGCAACCTGTCTGGACAGTGGCGCGAGATACCCAGTCACGTCTTTCGTGTTGAGCATACCGCAGATTAAATGCGTGGGGCGTTGCGGCATCTTTGCCAGCACATCGGCCAGCGCGATACCTGCGGCCGCGTTATGCCCTCCATCCAGCCACAGTTCGACCTGGGGGGCTTGCTCGGTCAGCGGACCGGTTTTGAGACGTTGCATACGCGCGGGCCAATCGGCATTGGACACGGCAGCCTCGTAGGCAGTGTCACCCATTGAAAGATGACGCAGAACCGCCAAAGCGGCACCGGCATTTTGGAACTGATGTGCACCCAGCAGGTTGGGGAGCGGCAGATCACGCAACCCGGTTTCGTCCTGATAGATCAAGCACCCGTTTTCTTCATGAACGTGCCAATGCTGGCCATGTATAAGCAGCGGTGCGCCCAACCGGGCGGCTGTGTACTCGATCACCTCCAGTGCCTCGTCTTCCTGCGGGCCGACGATGCATGGCACACCGGGTTTGATAATTCCCGCCTTTTCGGCGGCAATCTTTCCCAAAGTGTCGCCCAGATACTGTTCATGATCGATTGAAACAGGCGTAATGACTGTCACCGCCGGTTCATCAATCACATTTGTTGCGTCCAGCCGTCCGCCGAGACCGACTTCAAGCAGAGTGTAATCTGCTTTGCAGCGAGAGAAGGCCAGCAAGGCAGCGCAGGTTGTGATCTCGAAATACGTGATGTTTTCGCCGCCATTCGCCGCGTAGCACTCATCCAGAACCGCAGTCAGGTCGGGTTCTGAAATCAGTTCGCCCGCCAACCGGATACGTTCGTGAAATCGCGCCAGATGGGGCGAGGTGTAGGCATGAACGGAACGCCCTGCCCCTTCCAAGCCCGCCCGGATCATGGCCTGGGTCGAGCCTTTGCCATTGGTCCCGGCAATATGGATAACCGGTGGCAGCTTGAGCTGCGGATTGTCCAAGGCGGCCAGCAATCGCCAGACGCGATCCAAGGTCAAATCAATGATCTTGGGGTGTAGCGCCATCATCCGGTCGAGGATGGCGTCAGATGTCTTGGTGTTCATTTTTTCCCGGTCTCTTCGGCCTGCGCGACCTTGGCCGTTTCATCCGGTGTCGGTGCTGGCAGGTCACCTTTGATCGCCGGCGGTTGGTTCATCAGCATCCGGGTGATGGTGATCAGTTCGTCACGCATCTCGGTACGTTTGGTGACACGGTCCAGCATCCCGTGATCCAGCAGGTACTCGGCCCTCTGGAAGCCGTCGGGCAGCTTTTCGCGAATCGTCTGCTCGATAACTCGGGGACCGGCAAAGCAGATCAGCGCGTTCGGTTCCGAGATGTGGACATCGCCCAACATCGCATATGACGCCGTCACACCACCGGTGGTGGGATGGGTCAGCACAACGATATAGGGCAGATTTGCTTCTTTCAGCATTTCGACAGCCACGGTTGTGCGCGGCATTTGCATCAGGCTGAGTATACCTTCCTGCATCCGCGCTCCACCCGCTGCCGAGAACAGGATCAGTGGGCGCTTTAGCTTAACCGCTTCTTGAGCGGCTGCGATGATCGCGTTGCCCACATACATGCCCATTGATCCGCCCATGAAGGAGAAATCCTGCGCTGCTGCAACGATAGGCGTGCGTCCGATTTCGCCTTTGGCAACCAGCATCGCCTCTTTTTCGCCGGTCTTTTTCTGCGCCGCTCGCATACGCTCGGGGTATTTCTTCTGGTCGCGGAAATGCAAGGGATCTTCTTTTGGCGCTGGCACTGCAACCTCAGTGAAAATTCCGCCGTCGAACAGGTGATTAAACCGCTCGCGTGGGGTAATCGCCATGTGATGGTCACATTGGGTACAGACGTTCTGATTTTCCGCTAGTTCACGATGAAACAGCATCGTTCCGCACTCGTCACATTTCTGCCAGAGGTTTTCGGGCACTTCGCGGCGAGAGAAGATCGAGTTGATCCGGGGGCGGACGTAGTTTGTGATCCAGTTCATGTCGGAACCTTGGCTTGTGCGGTGTTGACGTCAAATAAGACGCCACGGGAAGAAATGCAATCAACGCCTGATCGCAAGCCGCGCCGCCAGCCAGCATACGAACATCACAGCCAAATCCACCACCAGCCAGGGACGAAGCTGTTCGGCGTCAGATGCATCGAACGGAAGCGAGAAAAGCGCCAGCCCGCTCAGGTTGTCCGGCAAGGAAACGAACAATAGTGCGATGATGTTATTGAAGAAATGCAAGGCGATAGCTGGCCCCAATGTCCCTGATCGCGCTGTGAGATCGGATGCAAGCATCCCAAACATTAAGGCCCACAGCACAAACAGAATTGCATTTTCTCCTGCCAGTTCCGGTGTGTAATGGCCAGCAGCAAACACAACAGACGGAACCCCCATCCAAATGACGGGCGATTGAAACCTGGCGGCAAGGGCTTGCTGAATGTACCCTCGAAACAGAACTTCTTCGGCGCTGGTCTGAATCAGGACAACCAATACCGAGACCGGAAGCAACAAGAGCCATGTTAAAAATGGCAGATTCTTTGACAGAGATCCCCCCAAACCGTAGGGCGGTAGCAAGACACCGACAGCGCCCAAGATGAGTAGGGCTTTCAGCACTTTCAGAAATTGGGCCGCAACCAGACCCCGCTGGCCGAAAATTGATCCTAAGGATCGGTGCTGCAGCTGACGTGCGGCCACTGCCACGCCAAGAATGATAAACCCGAAACTGGCCAGCAACAAAAGCAGCGCCAAAGGTGTGCTGCCTTGCAAAAGTTCCTGAGCCCACTTCGCTGAGCCCAACCCCGCGACCACGGTAAAAAACACCAGGTTCAAAACGCTGACCAACACGGCGATCAATGCCAGCCCCAGCAATAGGCGCCAGAGTTCGGGTTTGGCGCGGGCTGTTTCGATCAAACGCGCATGAGCTGAATACGCACTAGGCATCCTTACCAATACCTTCCTGCACCGTTTCATCTGTCACGGGTGGAAACATGTCTTCGGCGTTCTGGGCCACGCTGATTCTGTTCGAAAGCGTCGTCAGATACCCTGCAACCGTCTGTAGCAACTGCATAGCGACCGAAGAATCGCTTTCAACAACGGCACGCAGCTCTTCCGCGCCAATACGCAAAAAGCTGCTATCTTCCGTCGCGACCAGATCCAGCTGCCTAAGTTCCCCTGTAATAATAGACAGGTCTCCGATAAGCCGACCGGGTTCTATAATCGAGATTGTGCGTTTCGTTCCATCCTCATTGGACCAATCCAGTTTGGCTTGTCCTGAAATGCACAAATAGGCCGCATCTGGCGCTTGACCGCGGGAAAAGATGACTTGTCCGGCGCTGGCTTCGTACCATTGCGCCGAAAACGCCAGCAGCCTCTGGTTTCTGCCATCCAGGCCTGAAAACAGCTGCGTTGCAGACAGAATCTCGAGTTTACGGCTCAGATCGTCCGAAGTTCTGTCCTCATGCGCTGGTCTGCTCCGCGAGACGCCGTCGATCCGTCCATCCTTGATTTCCACAAACAAGTCATAGGCTTCGGGATGCGCAAAATGATCCTCCATGAATATCATGATGGAATCGGGCAGCAGCTCTCTCAGTTTCAGGCGCGTGCGCAACCGGCTTTCCGAGTCGTGGCTGGCCAGCGCCTTGTCCAGGATCAGAACGTCGGGGCGTTTGATGCCTGCGCGTGAAAAAGCGGCACGCTCCTGAAACACGGTTGGAAGGTTGTTGCCGCCCAACCCGGACGGCAGGTCATAGATAATGGCCGCTGCCCGACGGCGCAGACCGGCTTCGTTCATGGCCTCGGCAACGATGTCTTCGATATCTTCGGCATGGGCACCCGCCATCAACGATATCCGGCCGTAGATTGCGTTTTCCATCACGGTCAGGCGCGGCACATAGATGTCAGGCGCCACAGACATGAACAAACCGTCCATTGCACCGCGCAACCGCTCGGCTTGGGTCTTGCGGATAGCAAGGATTTTTTCCTTGTATTCCTCTGGGAAATCCGGGCCGATCTGTTCTGCTGTCAGAAGGAAAGGCACTGTCAGTAGCAAGGCACGCTCCTGATCGCTCAGCGCAGCATTCCCTTTGGCTTTGCGCCGGTCCTGAATATCGAGCAGCCGATGATACATGTCCTTGGACATGCCAAGCCGCAGAAACAGGGGATGGTCGGCCCCGTCCCGCCCAAATGTCTTGCCAAGAGTATCCATGACTGCATTCGATATGCTGATCGCGTCATCTGCCAGATCATGGGTGCTGAGCAATTGCACGAACCGCGCGTCTCCGGCCAGAATGTCTGGAGATATGTCTCGCGACGGTGCCGCGAACAACAGGTTGCCCCCAAGCGGGACGGCCGGGTTAAACTGGTTTGGATCGAACCTATAGACATACCGATCCAATCCTTTTTCTTTCAGCCGTTCTGCAATGGTTTCTCTCAGCCTGACTATTTCCTGTGCCAGTACAGGGTGTATTTCTGGATCAAACTGGGAGCGCAGAGTGCGCCGGAACATGAACTCGTCAATCCCCATAGCTTCCACCAGCTGGAACCACCAGTCACGTATTCCATCAATATCGTCCAGACCGGCAAGCCCCGGATCGATCCACTCATCTTCCAGCGAATCCGGTGGGTTACCCGCCCGAACAGACTCGATCTGACGACGGGACGGGGTTCTTATGGCATCTGCCTCGTGCTGCGGATGTGTGCGCAACGGCATCATGAGGTTATCGCCCAAAGTCCCATCAAACAGATAGGGGCGTGAATAGGCATACCCGATCCGGGCCGCGATAACTGATTGGTGCAAATCGTCCAGCTTGTGGCCAGCTATGACCACATCCCCCTGAACAGGCAGAACCTCGCGGGTCAGCAACTGGCCCAACGCACTACGTTCCGACGCATGGGCGGATTGAATCGCCACACGCGCGCCCCGTGGGATGGTCAGATCAATGTCTTCCAGAATGGTTTTGCCGTCGCCATCGCGAACGGTCACATTGCGCAATTCGATATCACCGGTCAGATGTGGGATGGTTTCCGGCTCGCCGATGAACAGCTCTTCGGGGATCATGTTGTCTGGGGCAAATCTTTCGGTGACCACCTCCCACCGCAGGGACATGTCCTGTACTTGGTTGTAGTAGGTCAGAAGGTCTTTCCAGGGCCCGCTTAGGTCTTTGTACGCGCCCAACGCGGCAACCAGTGCACCTACTGTCACCTCGCCCGTGATCGCCAGGTATCCGCCCACCGAATAAAACAGGAATGGCGTCATCTGAGTGATCAAATTGTTCAGGAACTTCATAAAGAATTTCTTGTTGTAGATCTTGAACCGGATCTCGAACAAGGTCCCCAGCCTGTGACTGAACTGGGCCAGACGATAGCGCCAGCCGCCATTCGTGCGCAGGTCACTGATGCCCGCCGCGCTTTCCCCGATTTCCGAGCTCAGACGCCGAACCTCCTGAATACGATCCTTGTTCAGCAAGTTGATCTGGCGTTGCAGCTTCGGAATTAACCAGGCTTGGAGCGGAATCAGCGCGACGCTTGCCAGACCGAACCAGATGCTTTGCATGAACAGAAAGGTGACGATTGTCATCATCTGGCCAAACTGAAACACCGGTTGCGCGACCGCATCCCCCATAAGGCCGCCCATCGGCTCGGCCTCGGATGTGATCATCGAGACCAGCTCTCCTTGGCTGGTGGTCGCGAAATAGGACTTTGGGAACCGCATCGTGCGTTGAATCAGGGTATAGCGCAGACGGCGCAGCATGCGTTCGGACAAGATGCCTTTCATCGTATTGATGCGCATCTTCATCAACCCACTGGCAACCACAGTAGCCAGAAATGCAAAGCATAATATCATCAGATACTGAACCTGAGACACTGTGATGCCCAAGATTGTCACCGTATCGCCTGGCGCACCGATGGCATCGTTGATGATTTGCTTAGGCAGCTCCAGCGACGCATATAGAAACGGGAAAGACAGGACCGTTAACAGCAGCAGGACAAGTTGCTGTTTTTTTGAATGCTTCCAAATAAAAGAAAATAATGTGGGCTCCATAGCCTGGCCTTATCGATAGCTGAACTGATGTTTGGCTGTTCAGGGGTAACCCATTTTTAGGAAACAGACGGTAAGCATTGACCCGACGTATTGCAAGAATTGACGGGGTCAGGCTCCAAATCCGGCACCTATCTTTTTTACGCTTAGCCACCAACCGGAAAACGTAGCGCTCAAGTAGTGTTTTTGTGATTGCGGGTTTATTCCTACTCATTTCTTTGACTAAAGAAGGACATTGTCGGACGAAGAGACCATGCGCAAGATTCTGGATCGCTATATTCATCGCCGGACGCTCGGCCGCTGGCGCCGGGCCGTGCGGCAGGCGCCAGATTCGGCGCAGGCCGAGTTGCGGGTGAAACGCGATCAGGCGCGCAGTCTGCGTGGACAACTGGATCGCCTGATCCAACTGGCGGATGCGCGCTTGCTCCGCCCGAAAATAGGATCAACTCAGTTTCACCGGCCTGTCGGCACCGACTGGAGCTGGCGACCCGACCTGTGGCGCGCGCCGTTGTTGCAATCCGGCATGGCCTCTGTTCCCCGTAAAACGGTAATGGACGATCAGGTCAGCTTATTTCACGACTGCCCATTGACCGAAATCGCTGTGCGGCAAATCCGCAACCGGGGGGCAAGTGATCTGGCCCCGTTCAGTCTGGAGGTCGAGGTTTTTGGCTTCGAGGGGTCGTTCCTGTCGGTATCTATCGATTTGCCGCGTGAGGTTGCCCGCGACCTGACACGCGAGCATCTGATCCGGTTGGAAACCCTGATTGACTGCGAGAAACCGTCTGGCGTGTTTGCACGTCTCAATGTTCAGCACGGGCCCAACATGGAGCAGGTTTTGCGGCAGCTAGACCCTTCTGACACCGTGAACGCAGTTGATTTCGACCTGGCTCACCTGCCTCTGAATGAACGTCGGATCGAAAAGATCTGGCTGGATCTTATTTTTGAGAAACCGCAGATGAACCGTATGAGTGTGCGAGACCTTACGTTTTGCCGCTTCCATCGCGCGGACTTGTGAGACGATCAAAGATGACACAACCATCCCTGACTTTCATTCGGTTCGAAAACGGTATTTGGCACGGCCATGTTGAGGCCGAACGGCAACCAGAGTTGGAGGTTCGATATCTGGGCAAAGCTCTGGAGGGTGTTGAGCTTTCACCTACAGACAACGGATGGAATCTGTATGTTCCGGTACCCGTCACAGCCCTGTCCGAAGGCGTGCACAGCTTCGTCATAGTCGACGCAGGCAGTGTCGATAAACTTGGGAGTTTCTCCATAATAGCAGGAGAGCCCGCCGCCGATGATCTCAGGGCGGAAGTGGACCTTTTGCGCGCGGAGTTGGATATGCTGAAACGCGCTTTCCGACGGGTAAGCCGCGGAGACGGCTGAAACGCTTGCGAAATCGGATCATCCATTCGGTTATGCGCTCTCTGCGCGACGCCTTCGGATTGCGCTGCTGGATGATGAAATGAAATCTCGCGAGACAGAAAGAAAAGGGCCGCGTGGTACGCGACCCATTGGTTTGGTTATTGGGACGGCCCGTGCGGGGTGAACGCTGACAAGCCTTTGAGGATGTCTATGGCATATGCCAGTTGATAATCCTCTTTCCTCAGCTCAGCGGTTGCTTCGGCCCTTGCACGATCTTCCTCGATCTGGCGGATTTCATCCTCGCTCAGGCTGTCATTGTTCAGACTGCCGCGCAAGTCAGCTTCGGACCGGGTACGCCCGTTGCTCTCTTCCTCTTCTTCTGCAGGTGCAGGGCGAGGCTGTTCAACAATGATGTCCGGGCTGACGCCAAGAGCCTGGATTGATCGTCCTGATGGCGTGTAATAGCGCGATGTGGTCAGGCGCATAGCGCCGTCGCCGCGCAGCGGCATGACCGTCTGCACGGATCCTTTGCCAAAGCTCTTGGTGCCCACAACGATAGCGCGGCGATGATCCTGCAATGCACCGGCCACAATCTCGGATGCCGAGGCCGAGCCGCCATTGATCAGCACCACAATTGGCTTGCCTTCAGCCAGATCCCCGGGGGTGGCGTTGAACCGCTCACCCTCATTCGGGTCGCGGCCGCGCGTGGAAACAATTTCGCCTTCGTTCAGGAACGCATCCGAGACTTTGATCGCCTGAGTCAACAGGCCGCCTGGGTTGTTGCGCAGGTCCAGAACAAAACCGTTCACCTTGTCGATGCCACCCGCTTCGGCAATCTGTTCCTGCAATCCTTCCTGCAGGTTCGGGAAGGTCTGGTCGTTGAACGTGGTTACACGCAGCACGACACTGGTGCCTTCGGTCCGTGCGCGCACAGCGGTCAACTTGATTGTATCACGGATAATAGTGACATCGAAGGGATCAGGCTCACCCTCGCGTACGACGGTGATGATAATTTCGGATCCGACCGGGCCGCGCATCAGGTCAACCGCTTTGTCCAGCGTCAGGCCCAGAATACTTTCGCCGTCCACATGGGTAATGAAATCCCCGGCTTCGATTCCGGCTGCGTCGGCGGGGGTATCGTCAATAGGTGAGACGACTTTGACAAAGCCTTCTTCCTGCGTGACTTCGATACCCAACCCACCAAACTCACCCCGGGTCTGCACGCGCATCTGTTCGGCGTCGTCAGGAGAAAGATAACTCGAATGCGGATCAAGCGATGTCAACATGCCGTCAATGGCCGCCTCGATCAGTTCTTCGGGCTCAACCTCTTCGACATACTGGGCGCGGATACGTTCGAAAATGTCGCCGAACAAATCCAGCTGTTCATAGACGCTTGCCTTGTTCTCGGCCTCCTGCGCCAGCAGGGGTCCTGCGATCTGAGTTGTTGCAAGAATTCCTGCCACAGTTCCAGCCAGACCGGCCACCACAAATTTCTTCATACGCGTTTATCCATCCTTGTCGGTCCGAAACCACGATTCCGGGTCCACGGGGCGATTGTCTTCTCTTACCTCTATATAGAGCGTTTCTGAGCGGTCAGTTCCAGTGCCATCACTGCTTGTTGACAAAATTGCGCCGATTTCCGGCATTTCACCGGGCATCAGACCAACTGGTGTGCCCTCTGGGATCACCTGACCGGTCTGGCCATAGACCTCCTGCAAACCGGAAAATACGAACAAAAGTCCCGATTGAGGTTCAAGTATTATCAGGTTCCCCAGGTCCAGCAGCGGCCCGCGATAGCGAATTGTCGCAGCGGTTGGCGATGTGACCAAGGCGCGCGGGCGTGTCCCCACGATCAGGCCGGGGCGCGTGACACCAGCGGCGTCCGTTTCACCGGCCTTGTGCAGCAAGATGCCCTGTACCGGCATTGATATCCGGCCTTTCCTGTCCAAGACGCTGGCATTGCTGTCGAGGATCTCTCCCTCCGAGATCTCGGACAGACCACTTGCAAAACCATCCAGTGTTTCGGTCGACGAGATCAGAATGGCCGTACGTACCGGGTCTTCCACGAAACGGCGGGGCAAATCCGTGCGGTCGGCGATTGCCTCGCTCAGACGGGTGCGGGCCGCCTGAACGCCCGTCAGACCCTCTGTCAAAGTTTCCGAGGCCTTTTGCTGCAAGACACGCAATGTCTGCACTTCATTTAGGTCCTGCGCCAGTTCCTGCGCGCTGGCGTTCAGGCCGGGGGTGACCTCGGACAGCATAATACCCGCGCGGGCAGCCCCCAACGGGCCGGAGGGATGTAACATCAAAACGGGTGGTTCGGTCGTTTCAATGGTTTGCAGAACACCAAGCAATCGCCGGATTTCCTTTTCGCGCGCCCGCAACTCGGCACTCAGTTGCGCCTCGCGGGTAGCCGCTTGGCGCAATCCCACCCGCATCGCACCCAACCCGGCCTCATAGGCATGGATCGTCTCCGTAAGAGCATTGACCCGGTCCCGGGCACTTTCGGCTTCGGATAACGCGATGGACGCCTGTTCGAGCATCTGCGCTGCATCCAAAGCAGCCTTGGAAGCGTCTGGCTGGGCCAGCGCCGGCAAGGCCAAAAACAGACACACTGCCAGAGCAGCCGGTTTCATGACAGCAGGCTTTCCCCGGTCATTTCCATGGGTTTAGGCAAACCCATCAGTTCAAGCAGGGTCGGGGCGAGATCGGACAAACGTCCTTGGCGCAATATAGCACCTTCTGGCCCGCCAACCAGCGCTATGGGAACAGGATTAAGCGTATGGGCCGTATGCGGACCACCGGTCACAGGATCAACCATGACTTCGCAATTGCCGTGATCGGCCGTGATAATCATCGCCCCCTTGACCTTTTCAAGAGCCGTAATGACTTGAGCCAACCCATGATCGACGGCTTCACATGCTTTGATTGCGGCATTCAGATCACCTGTATGACCAACCATATCGGGGTTGGCATAATTTGTAACAATCAGGTCATACCCGCCTTCGATGGCTTCGATAAACTTCGCCGTAACCTCTGCGGATGACATTTCGGGCTGTAGATCGTAGGTTGCCACTTTCGGCGAGCTCGGCATAAAGCGGTCCTCACCTCGTTCGGGCGTCTCCTTACCGCCATTCAAAAAGAACGTAACATGCGGGTACTTCTCGGTTTCCGCCAGTCGAAACTGACGGAGCCCTTGCTTGGCGACCCACTCGCCCAACGTATTTACAAGCGCGCGCTTTGGAAAAACCGTGGTCATGTAAGCATTATGCCCGTCAGAGTACTCGACCATGCCCAGCAGTGCTGAAAGCTTCGGGCGCGGTCCTGTCGCGAACTCGGAAAATCCGGGCTCTCCGATGGCGCGCAGGATTTCACGTGCACGGTCAGCGCGGAAGTTCAGGCAAAAGAAACCGTCGCCATCATGAATACCGTCATATCCCGTCAATACGGTTGGTGTGACAAACTCGTCAGATTCGGACTGGTTATAGGCGTGATCAACCGCGCCATGGGCGCTGCTGGCTG
Source organism: Ruegeria sp. L11 (assembly GCF_056531755.1). NCBI lineage: Bacteria > Pseudomonadati > Pseudomonadota > Alphaproteobacteria > Rhodobacterales > Roseobacteraceae > Ruegeria > Ruegeria sp. L11. Next base: position 16,353 of record NZ_JBQFMI010000012.1, on the reverse strand, counting down.
TTCGGCCCTGCCCTTTGACCATTGCACCATATGCTTCACTGACACGCTCCCAGCGATTGTCGCGATCCATGGCAAAGTACCGCCCGCTCACGGTGACGATGCGTACGTTTTCGGGCAGGCGTTCTTCCAGCTCAGCGATGTAAGTCAGAGCTGACCTTGGCGCGACATCACGCCCGTCCGTCACTGCGTGCAGTGCAACCGGGACACCGGCATCCGTTATGGCAGTAGCTGCGGCAAGGATATGGTTCAGATGACCATGCACCCCACCATCCGAGATCAACCCCATCAGATGCGCAGTACCGCCAACGGACTTAACACTGGCGATAAAAGCTTGCAGAGCTTCGTTTTCAAAGAATGTCCCGTCTTCAATGGAAAGGTCGATCTGGCCCAGATCCATGGCGACCACACGCCCTGCACCGATATTGGTGTGCCCTACCTCTGAGTTGCCCATCTGCCCGCTAGGCAGACCCACATCGGGGCCGTGGGTGATCAGGGTTGAATGCGGGTACTCAGACATAATCGCGTCAAACGTCGGCGTGTTTGCCAGATAGGGTGCGTTGGCTTTTGTGTCCTCAGACAGGCCCCAACCATCAAGAATGCACAGGACTACAGGTTTGGGGGTGGCCATTGATGTACTCCATTTGCTGCTCTTGGGTCACCTTCTATCCTTTGGACTTCGACGGGTGAACCGCCTTTTGCAATGAAGTACAATTATAACCAACACAGAGGTGTTAGTCCTTCAGATAGCTTTGGAAAGGGCGCGCCTTGCGATTGCGGTATTTAACTGTCAGATCCAGTGGTGCATCGTTTTCATCATAAACGCCCAGAACAACACCCCTGCCCCGGCTTTTGGTGCGCATTTCAATCAATTGCTGCTCGGACCGGGTCGTGCGCTGTGACGCCCGCCGCGTCCAGGCGAACAGGTGCTCGTACATTTCGGCGATTGTACCGGCATGTTCGGCGCTGTCACCCAGATCGTTCAACTCATCGGGGTCGTTTTCCAGATCGAACAGGATTGGCCGGTACCCACCTTCACAATGGATCAGTTTCCATTTCTTACTTGCGACCATGAACATCACCGCATCGCGGACCGACATGTCCAAAACATTTGCGATTGGCGAAGCCGAGTAGTCATATTCGCAGATCACCACATCGCGTTGCAACGTGTCCGCCTCCCCATAAAGGATGGGCAGCAGGGAGCGACCTTCCAGAATATGCGTCGCCACTTCCCCACCAGCCGCATCGACAAAGGTCGGTGCAAGGTCGATGGATTCTACAAGCGCATCGCTGACAGTGCCACGTGTCGCGTCCGCCTCGGGCGACGGGTCATAAATGATCAACGGCACTCTGGTTGAGGCGTCGTGGAAAAAGGTCTTTTCCCCCATCCAGTGATCGCCCAGAAAATCACCGTGGTCTGATGTCAACACGATCATCGTGTTTTCCATCCGCCCGGTTCTCTCCATCCAGTCCAACAGGCGGCCCATCTGATCATCGGCTTGCTTGATCAGCCCCATATAGGCCGGGATAACCGCCTCACGCACATCCTGCCGCGAAAAGGTCTGGCCGATCTTTGTGTCCATGAAGGCTTTGAGCACGGGATGCGCATTCTGACGTTCCGCCTCGGATCGCACCACAGGCAACACATGTTCCGGCCCATACATCGAGGCGTATGGGTCCGGTACGATGTACGGCCAATGCGGCTTGATAAAGCTCAGATGACAGCACCACGGGCCATCATGCGTTTCCATGAACTCGATCCCGCGCCCGGTCAGATAGGGCGTTTCGCTGTCTTCCTCGGCAATATTCGCGGCTTCGGGTGAATTCTTCAGAAACCAGCCAGACAGAACGTTCCCATCCGCATCCAGTCCGGAATTGGCAAAGTCATGCCAGGGATTGTCACTTTCATACCCCTTTGCTTTCAGGAACTTGTTGTATTCCTTTGCCCCGTCCGGGTCATAATACCCATCCGGACCTTCGGGCAGCATACCGTCATCCCGTTCATATACGTCAAACCCACATTCGGCGACGCGCGCACCTATCAAGCTGTCAGGTTCCAGACCAAGCCGCGCCATCCCTTCGGCGTCTGCACGCATATGGGTTTTGCCGACCAGCCAGCAATCCATCCCCGCCTTACGCAGGTGATCACCCATCGTTATCTCGCCGACTTTCAACGGAATTCCGTTCCACGACGCGCCGTGAGAATGCACATAGCGCCCTGTGTAGGTGGACATGCGAGAGCTGCCGCAGATCGGTGATTGGATATAGGCGCGGTTGAAGCGCACGCCTTTGGCAGCCAGACGATCGATATTTGGAGTATGCAGATGTGGATGGCCGTAGCAGCTCAGATAATCCCAGCGCAGCTGGTCGAACATGATGAACAGGATGTTTTTTGCCTTGGCCAAGTTGACGCCCTTCCCCAAAAGTCACGAGGGCCTAGTTAGCCCCTTCTATCCGCACAACGAAGCAAAACCTGCGTCAGGCCTGACGGTCCATTTGTTCCAGCATCTTCTTGGCGCGTTTACATTGCAGCTTGTCGCGCAGTGGGCTGTCGGGGTCGATGTCTTTTTGGCAGACAACGCATTTGTCAGCGCCCGAGATCGCGTTTAGACCACCGCAGCTGCCTTTGATGGTCTTTCCCATCAGCATGACACCCAATGACATGCCCACCATGACGAGAGCGAGAAGAATGAAGGCCAGAATAAAGGTACTCATCTCAGCTCCAACAGTCAGTTCAATCCCAGCGCGTCTTTGAACGCCGCACTATGGGCAGTGATATAGGCATCTTCGCCGCCTGTCACATCCCGCGAGATGAAATACACGGCAAGTTTATGCTCCTCCGCCAAAGCGAGACCCTTTTCCTGACCCAAAGCCAGCATGGCTGTTGCCCAGGCATCGGCCATCATCGCGTTTTCGGCCAGCACGGTAACCGAGGTGGTGCGATGCGTGATCGGGTGGCCTGTTGTCGGATCGATAATATGCGAATAGCGCACTCCATCCTGTTCAAAGAAATTCCTGTAATCGCCCGAGCTGGCCATGCCCCGATCATCCAGTGAAACAACCAGTTGGATGGTTTGCGAACCCGTTTCAGGTTTCTCGATACCAATGAGCCACGCTTCGCCCTCGTCATTCTTACCTTTGGCCACAAGATCGCCGCCAATTTCGACCAGATAGTTTTCGATGCCAGCGGCCTGCAAGGTTTCCGCAACAGCGTCAATTCCATAGCCTTTTGCAATCGCGGACAGGTTAATGCCCACACTGGCGTTTGACTTGGCAAGCGTACCAGCATGTGTATCGAGCTTCAGCAAGCGGCCCTGACCTACACCGTTCAGCGCTGCGTTGATATCGGCATCAGATGGCACCGGGTCCTCGGGTTTGCGTGGGCCGAAACCCCAAAGTTCGATCAAAGGGCCGAGGGTTACGTCGAAAATGCCACCGGATTTCGCGTGCACTTCGTTCGCCGCCGAAAGTACCAGCGCAAATTCGTCGGAAACAGGGATCGGATCTGTGCTTTTCGACGCAGAGAAAACAGAAACTTCCGAGTTCGGATCCCAATTGGACATCTTGGCATTCACAGCTGCCAACTTATCACTGACGGCCGCAGCCAGTGCGTCTTCGTCAAGGTCTTCGCCAATTGCGGTGATATTGTAGGTCGTGCCCATTGTCTCACCGGACAGACGGACCACTTCGGGTTCCTTGTCAAAAAGACAGCCTGAAAGAAGGGTGAAAAAGGCCAGTATGGGCAAAAGACGCATTGGGCGTTCTCCGGGACATTCTGTGCCCGGCATATGACAGCGGTCCTTGCCAGAGTCAAATTGGCATTACAGTTTCAGCGGAAGGAAACCCAACAGCAAAAGACCAGTTCCGGCCGGAATACCAAACAACCACGCGCGTTTGCGCCACCCGGGCTGCTGTTGCTTCCACGCCATGCGAAAGTTGTGACCGCACACGACAGCCGCAAAGAAGATCAGCGCGGCAACCGGGGGCGTAAGATAGAGTTCATTCAAAGGCTTAAGCTCCCTTTGCTGACCTGCGTTCGGCCAACTCGTGCAATTGTACCCTATACAGGTCGTTTAGCTGCGCTAAGGTGAAAGGGAAAGACTTTGCAAGAACCAAAAGGAGATTGCCCATGGCTCCAACCTCTTACCAGTCGCCGTCGCGCGGTGACAAGGCTGACAAGACAACCTACAGCCAATCAGCGGAATCAAACCTGTCGCATTCGCAGACGACCGTGGCCAAGTTGCTTGAGGGTAAAGGGGATGCGGTGTTTTCGGTTCGGCCTAATGATACCATCCATTCGGTGGTGAACACGCTCAAGGAAAAGCGGATTGGCGCTGTTCTGGTGACAGATCAGAACGGGGCATTGCAAGGGATCTTGTCGGAACGCGACATCGTGCGTCGCATGGCCGATACGCCCGGACAGACCCTGCCACAGTCGGTCGAAGACCTGATGACCAGGGATGTAAAGGCCTGTACGCCCGAGGATACGCTGAATGACGTGCTGAAAACCATGACCGAAGGGCGTTTCCGCCATATGCCGGTTCTGCGTGATGGCAATTTGTGCGGTGTCATCACTATCGGTGACGTGGTGCATTTCCGTCTGAGGGAATTGGAGTATGAAGCGCTTCGCATGAAGCAGATGATCGTAGGATAGTTTCAACCGGTTGAAAAAAACCTGACACTGCCGCCGTCTATTTCAGCGGCAGTTAATCTGCCTGAGGCAAAGGCACCTGTATCGATCGACACAACCCGGTTTTTTGCCCGGGGGTGGCTTACAATAGTATGACCGTGAACAACCCATTGCGCGTCGCTGCGTGCAAGCCGTGGAAACATCGGATGACCCCATAGACAGATTTGGCGATCCTGGGATTGAATGGATAGCCGCGGATCAAGTGCCGCGTGGACAAAGGTGACGTTGCCGCTGGTCCAGGTCAGCGGCAGATTTGCAAGCCAGTCCAGCAAGCTGTCGCCCATCTTGTGCCGCAGACGCTCTGCCAGTTCAGGCAGATGCTTGCCACCGTCCAACTCGTCGGGACATTCGAGACCGAAAGATGCCAAAGTTTCCGCTCCGCCGTTATGAAACCAAAGCCTGGCGTATCGTTCCGGGTCGTTTACAAATTGCAGCAGCATCTCTTCGTGATTGCCAAGCAGGCATTGCACCCGCCCGTCTGACGCCTCACTCAGGTGATGCAAATGCCGCAGTACCTGCGCGCTGTATGCCCCCCGATCGATGTAATCGCCCAGAAAGACCAGCGGGCTTTGATCGTCGAGTCGTGGCAAAACCGCCTGAAGCAAATCAAGACGGCCGTGAATATCACCGACAGCTGTCACCTTTTCCGCGGGTGCCACGTCGCATGGCATCGCATTGGTGCTTTCCTTCGCCGCGGATTGGAACCGCCGTCTGATCCAGTCTTTCATCATGGCATTTGATCCCTACCCGCCCTGCGTAGTGGTCGCAATCAACAACTGTTTGAGTAGGCAAAGTGTTGACCACGAGCCTTAGATTGTCCGATATGGCCCGCAGGATGTTCGCAAGCAGTTGATCTGATGATAGGATCAACGCCTTTCGATCAGCGATGAATTTGCAGCGAGTTCTGAGGGTTTTATGAAACGAGTTTTGATTACAGGTTCTGCCGGGTTCATCGGATTCCATCTGGCCAAATTGCTTCTGGCAGAAGGGTTTCAGGTACATGGCTATGACGGGATGACCGACTATTATGATGTGACCCTGAAACAGCGTCGACATCAGATACTGCTTCAAACCCCGGGATTTACGGCAACTGAAGACCGTTTGGAAAACTTTGACCGTCTTGTGCAGGTCGCTGAGGAGTTTCAGCCCGATGTCATCGTCCATCTGGCCGCGCAGGCAGGCGTGCGGCACAGCCTTGAATATCCTCGCAGCTATATCGAGTCGAACGTTGTGGGCACGTTCAATGTGATGGAAATCGCGCGTCAGCATAAAGTGGAACACCTTTTGGTGGCGTCGACCTCATCAATCTACGGTGCAAACGAGGACATGCCGTTCATCGAAACAGAAAAAGCCGACACCCAACTGACGATCTACTCCGCCACCAAAAAGGCGAATGAGGCGATGGGGCATTCCTATGCCCATCTGTGGGATTTGCCGACCACCATGTTTCGGTTTTTTACCGTTTACGGCACTTGGGGGCGCCCCGATCTGGCCTATTTCAAATTCGTCGCTGCGATACTGGATGGCAGACCAATCGACATCTACAATCATGGCGACATGTATCGCGACTTCACGCATGTAGAAGACCTTGTGCGTGGGATCAGGTTGCTGATCGATGTTCCGCCGGTCCGCCCGACCAGCCGCGCGGATATCGAAGATGGTGACAGCTTGTCGCCCGTTGCACCGTACCGCATCGTCAACATTGGCAACGGAGACAAGGTGCGTCTGATGGATTTCATAGAAGCCATCGAAAAGGCTGTTGGCCAGAAAGCGGTCAAAAACTTCATGCCAATGCAGATGGGCGATGTTCATGCCACCTGGGCTGACAATCGGCTGCTGCAGCGGCTGACGAATTATCGCCCGCATACCGACCTGAAGGACGGTATCGCGCAGTTCGTCGCCTGGTATCGGGACTACTACGGAAAATAGGTCGATCTGGCGCCGGAATGAAAAAAAACCGGCGCACACAGCGCCGGTTACTTTAGTTACCCGCCAAAATCGTCGAGCATGATGTCTTCGCGATCCACGCCCAGATCCAGCAGCATGTTGATAACCGACTGGTTCATGATTGGCGGCCCACACATGTAGTATTCACAATCCTCGGGTGCCGGGTGGTTCTTGAGGTATTCTTCGAACAGAACGTTGTGGATGAAGCCGGTATAGCCTTTCCATTCATCCTCGGGCTGGGCATCCGACAGAGCGACATGCCATTCAAAATTGTCGAACTCTTCCGACAGTTGGTCGAAATCCTCGACAAAGAACATCTCTTTCTTGGACCGCGCACCGTACCAGAAACTGATCTTGCGGTCGCGGTTCTCAAGGCGTTTGAGCTGGTCAAAGATGTGGCTGCGCATCGGTGCCATACCGGCGCCACCACCGATGAAGACCATTTCCTTCTTGGTTTCACGTGCGAAAAACTCGCCAAATGGACCCGAGATTGTGACTTTGTCGCCTGGCTTCAGGTTGAAGATGTAGGATGACATCTGACCCGGAGGAATTCCTTCTGAGCCCGGAGGCGGTGAAGCTACCCGAACATTAAGCATGATCATGCCCTTTTCATCCGGATAGTTGGCCATCGAATAGGCGCGCTCGATAGGTTCGTTCACAACCGACTCGTATTGCCATAGATTGAAGCGATCCCAATCCTCGCGATATTCTTCCTGCACTTCGAAATCAGTGTATTTCAACTGATGAGCAGGTGCTTCGATCTGGATGTAGCCCCCGGCACGGAAATTCACGTCCTCGCCTTCGGGCAGGTCTAGGGTAAGGGCCTTGATAAAGGTCGCTACATTGTCGTTCGAGCGAACGGTGCATTCCCATTTCTTGACGCCGAAGACCTCTTCTGGAACTTCGATTTCCATGTCCTGCTTGACCGCCACCTGACAGGACAGACGGTCGCCACAGGAGGCTTCGCGCTTTGTTATATGGCTTTCTTCGGTCGGAAGGATCGAACCGCCGCCCGAATGCACTTTCACGCGGCACTGGGCACAGGTACCACCACCACCGCAAGCTGACGGAACAAACAGTTTTTCGGCCGCCAATGTTTGCAGCAGTTTGCCACCCGCCGGAACCGAGATAGTCTTTTCACCATTGATGGTGATGTTGACGTTGCCGGTCGACACCAACTTTGACCGAGCAGCCATAATGATGGCCACCAGCGCCAGAACGATCAGGGTGAACAGGACAACGCCGAGCGAAAAGGTTTCCATTCTCACGCCCCCCTTACAGTTTCACGCCCGAGAAGGACATAAAGGCCATCGCCATCAGCCCGGCAGTGATAAAGGTGATGCCCAGCCCCTGAAGCCCGTCCGGCACATCCGAGTATTTCAGCTTTTCGCGCACGCCAGCCATCGCAGTGATTGCCAGCGCCCAGCCGAAACCGGATGAGATGCCATAGGTGGTCGCCTCGGCAAAATTATAGTCGCGTTCGACCATGAACAGCGAACCACCTAGAATGGCGCAGTTCACAGTGATCAAAGGCAGGAAGATCCCCAACGCGTTGTAGAGGGGTGGAAAATACTTATCGAGGATCATCTCGAGGATCTGAACCATCGCTGCAATCACACCGATGTAGGAAATCAGCCCGAGAAAGGTCAGATCCACGTCCGGGAACCCGGCCCATGCCAATGCGCCCGGTTTCAGCAGGAAGGACAGCAACAGGTTGTTGGCGGGCACGGTGATGGCCTGCACCACCATGACTGATATTCCCAGCCCGATGGCAGTCGAAATCTTTTTCGACACGGCGATGAAGGTACACATGCCAAGGAAAAAGCTGAGCGCGAGGTTTTCGATAAATACGGCCTTCACGGCCAGAGAGATAAGCCCTTCCATCAGTGCGCCTCTACCTGCTGGATTTTGTATTCACGTTCTTCGACCTGGTTCGGCTTCCACGTGCGGAAAGCCCAGATTAGCAGGCCGATCACAAAGAACGCCGACGGCGGCAGCAGCAACAGGCCGTTGGGCACGTACCACCCGCCATTGTTGACCGTTTGCAGGATTGTCACCCCGAACAGGCTGCCCGATCCAAACAGTTCGCGGATGATGCCCACCAGCATCAGGATCAGGCCATAGCCCATGCCGTTGCCCAAACCGTCGATGAACGATGCTACCGGCGGATTTTTCATAGCGAATGCCTCGGCTCGGCCCATAACGATACAGTTGGTGATGATCAGGCCGACGAACACAGACAAAGTCTTGGAAATCTGAAAGGCATACGCCTTGAGGATCTGATCCACCAAAATCACAAGCGAAGCGATGATCACCATCTGCACGATGATTCGGATCGAACCAGGAATCTGGTTTCGCAAAATCGAAATGAACATCGACGAAAACGCGGTCACAAAGGTCACCGCCAGCGCCATCACAAAGGCCACCTGCAACGACGAAGTCACCGCCAGAGCCGAACAGATGCCCAGCACTTGCAGGGTGATTGGGTTGTTGTCGACAAGGGGGTCGACCAACAGCTCTTTCTTGGTCTGAGACATCAGATCTCTCCTGCTTGCAGCTTGGCCAGGAACGGAGCGTAACCCGCGTCACCCATCCAGAATCTCACCAGGTTGTCGACACCGACAGTGGTCAGGGTCGCACCTGCCAGGGCGTCGATGTAATAGTCGGGCCCGGCCGCAGGCTGCGACTTGGCGACGGTGATCTGCAACACTCCCGCGTCGTCGCGCAGCTTCTTGCCGTTCCACAACGTCTTCCAGCGCGGGTTGTCCACCTCAGCACCCAGACCCGGCGTCTCGCCATGCTGATAGAATTGCAAGCCGTAGATATCGTTGCCGTTTTTCTCCAGCGCGATGAAACCGTACAGAGTGGACCACAGCCCATAGCCATGCAGTGGCAGAATTACCTTGTCCAAGGCCCCCGCGTCGTCGCGCAGCAAATAGATCACCCGGTACTTTGCCTTGCGGCCAATGCCTGCGGGATCGTCGTCAAGCGCGACGCTCAGGTTAGGATCACCGGCAGCGGCCAGATCGTCAAAGGTGGCCGGGTCGAACTGATCGTCCACAAAATCGCCCGTTGCCAGATCCAGCACATGCGGCTCGAATGCGGCAAATGCTTCGGTGACATTGACGCCGGGTTCATACACCCCCGCCACTTGCAGGATATTGACCTGCTTGTCCTTCAGCTTGTTGGCCTCTTGCACCGGGCGCAAGCTGACTGCGGCGGCAGACACGATCATCGAGGCAACGAGACAGACTGCAACAGCAATAAAGATTGTTTTGCCAACTGAATCTGGCGAGGCCGCCAGAAAACGGGCAATCGCGCCCTTGCGTTCAGGGGATTGCGTATCAGACATGGCGACGCGCCCTCCGTTTGATGTTGGCCTGAACGACAAAATAGTCGATCAGCGGTGCAAAGACGTTGCCGAACAGAATGGCCAGCATCATACCTTCGGGGAAGGCTGGGTTGATCACACGAATTAACACAACCATGACACCAATCAGTGCACCATAGATATAGCGCCCGACATTGGTGTGGCTTGCCGAGACCGGCTCGGTCACCATGAAAGCCAGACCAAAGGCGTAACCGCCCAACACGACATGCCAGTACCATGGCATTGCGAACATCGGGTTCGTCTCGGACCCGATCAGGTTCAACAGCCAGGTGAACGCAATTGTGCCCGCCAGACATCCCAAAATCAGCCGATAGTTGGCAATCTTGGTGATCAGCAGGAAGGCCAAACCGATCAGGCAGGCCAGAGTCGAGGTTTCCCCGATACTGCCCTGAATGGTGCCGTAAAACGCGCTCCACCAGGTGATACCGTCAGCGGCCAGTGCCTGGTAGCCTTCGGCAGCCGACACAGCCAGAGCCGTCGCCCCGGAAAACCCGTCAACCGGGGTCCAGACTGCATCGCCCGACATCTGCGCGGGATAGGCGAAATACAAAAACGCCCGCCCCACCAAGGCAGGGTTGAGGAAGTTCTTACCAGTGCCGCCGAATACCTCTTTGCCGATGACAACACCAAAGATAATTCCCATAGCAACCTGCCACAGAGGCGTGGTTGCAGGCATGATCAGGGCGTAAAGCATCGAAGTGACAAGAAAGCCTTCATTCACCTCATGCCCGCGGACGGTTGCGAAAATGACTTCGAAAATACCGCCTGCCACCAGCGTGACAATATAGATTGGCAGGAAGTACATAAGCCCGTGCATGACATTGGCAAAAATACTGTCCGGATTCAACGAGATGCCAAGAACCTGAAGAATTGCAATCCGCCAACCAGTTGCAGACTCTGGGCCAAGCGCGGCAATGGCCGAATTTGCCTGATAACCGGTGTTCCACATTCCCCACAGGATGCAAGGAATAGTGGCAATCACGACATATGTCATGATGCGCTTCATATCCACGTAAGACCGCGCATGAGGAGCAACGGTGGTTACGGTTTTCGGAGTGTAGATGAAGCTTTCCACCATCTCGTAGATCGGAAAAAGCTTCTCGTACTTGCCGCCCTTGGTAAAGTTCGGCTCGATCCGGTCAAAGAAGTTACGCAATCCCATTCGGATCAGCCCTCCTTTTCAATCTTTTTCAGGCAGTCGCGCAGCGCCAGCCCGTATTCATATTTCGCCGGACAGGCAAAGCCCACAAGGCCCAGATCCTCTTCGTCCAGCTCAAGCGCTCCCAGTGCCTGAGCCGTATCCGTATCCATCACCAGCAACGCCCGAAGCAATTGTGTGGGCAGGTAATCCTGCGGCATCAACTCCTCGAACACGCCTGTCGGCACCATCGCGCGGCGGCCACCGTTCAGGTTGGACGTGAAAGCATAGAGTTTTCTGGAAAAGGCCGAGCCCAATACTGGCTGGACGGAATACTTGGAAGGCATTGGTCGGATCCAACCCATCGGAATCTGATCGTGATCCTCTCGGATGATACAGATTTGACGGGCAAACCGCCCCAGATATGCGGTCGGTCCGTCGGCATGTTGACCCGACAGGATCGAACCCGAGATAATGCGGGGCGTTCCGTCCACACTTACCTCACCTCGTGTCAAGTCGTCCGTGGACGCGCCCATCACGGTGCGGATCAAACGTGGCTGACGCGCACCGGGCCCGGTCAAGGCGATCACAACACTCGGATCCAGACGCCCGGTCTGCATCAGGCGGCCAATCGCGATGGTGTCCTGATAACCGATAGTCCAGACTCGCTTTTCCCCCGCAATCGGTTCGAGGAAGTGAATATGCGTTCCCGCCAAACCTGATGGGTGTGGACCGGAAAACGCCACGGCCTCGACACCGGCGACATCCGCGCCGGGGATCGTGTCACCTTGTTTTTGGCAAATATAAGTCTTGCCTTCGGTTAGCTTGCTGACTGCCGCCAACCCAGCAGCAAAGGCCTCGGGCGCTTCGGCAATGATCGTGGCGGCATCAGCCGCCAAAGGGTCACTGTCCGTGGCTGTCACGAAAATCGCGTTCGGCTTGGCACCGGGTTCCGGTATTTTCGAATAAGGCCGCGTGCGGAATGAAGTCCATAGACCAGCGGCGCACAGTTTTTCAGTCACGCCTTCGGCGCTGTGCGCATCGCCCACGCTCGAAAAATCCAAGCCCGTGTCATTGGCGTCGGACACTTCGATGACGACGCTCTGCAACACCCTGCGGGCACCCCGGTTGATGGCAACAATCTTGCCTGTCACCGGTGCAACCATCATCGCGTCAGGCGCATCTTTGTGACAAAAGAGCGGCGTACCCCGCTCGACACGATCACCTTCCTGCACCAGCATCTTTGGCTTCAGGCCAATGTAATCCCCACCCAGAACGCCAACGGTCGAATATTCCGGACCCGGATGAATGGTTTGGTCGGGAGCGCCTTCCACTGGCAGGTCCAACCCTTTTTTAAGTTTGAAAGTTTGCATGCCGCTACGTTCTTCCAAGCCTCTTTCCTGCGCCAGCCCTGCCGACACCCTTTAGGGGTCATGCAATAACGCGGTTTTTTCCGGTGCCCATCGCAAAAGCGTCGAAACGGGTCCAAATTCCGCAGGCGTATTTCTGATCACGGACCCTTTACGCGCGGATGCCCGCAAACGCAAACCTGTTACCGCCGAAAGTTAAGATCAAACTGCAAAATCTTGGAGTTTTCCCTCAAGATGGCCAAAAATACGGGTCAAAATTGCGTGTCGCGCCCGCTGAACTTCCAGTGTAAGCAACCGGAATGAAAAAAGACACAGACTTCGAAATCTTTCTGATTGCCACCCCGGGCCTTGAAGCCCCCCTCTGTGCCGAGGCGCAGTCCAACGGGTTCGCTCAGGTCAAGACGATTCCAGGGGGTGTCATTTGCCGTGGTTCGTGGTCCGAGGTCTGGCGCGCCAACCTGACCTTACGCGGTGCAAACAAGGTTCTGGTTCGTCTGGGCAGTTTTCCTGCCGTGCATTTAGCCCAATTGGACAAACGTGCGCGCAAATTCCCGTGGGGCGAGTTCCTGCGCTCCGGTGTTCCGGTCAAAGTCGAGGCCACCAGCCGCAAATCCAGAATATATCATGCCGGTGCCGCACGGCAGAGAGTTGAACAAGCGATATCCGAAACTCTGGGCGCTCCGATATCTTCCGACGCCGATGTCAGGATCTTGCTGAGAATCGAAAAGGACATCTGTACATTTTCCGTCGACAGTTCTGGAGAGCTTTTGCACAAGCGTGGTCATAAAGAAGCAATTGCCAAAGCGCCAATGCGCGAAACGATGGCAGCCATGTTTCTGCGTGACTGCGGATTTAGCGGCAATGAACCGGTGTTGGACCCGATGTGCGGTTCGGGTACTTTCGTGATCGAAGCCGCCGAGATTGCCCTGGGGCTGCGCCCTGGTCGGTCCCGCAGTTTTGCGTTTGAAAACCTTGCGGGCTTCGACCCTGACCGCTGGCAAGACATGCGCAGCGAGTCAGAGGTCGCTGAGTGTTTTCTCACCTTCTGTGGCTCTGACCGCAACGCCGGAGCTATCGAAGCCGCAACAGCCAACGCCCATAGAGCGCAGGTTAACGCCAACACGAGTTTTCAACAGCTTTCCGTCAGTGACATCAAACCCCCTGCGGGACCCGCCGGGCTGGTCATTGTGAACCCTCCCTACGGGGCGCGAATTGGAGATGAAAAGCGTCTGCGCTCTGTCTACGGAGCCTTGGGTAAATCTTTGATGAGCCGGTTTCGAGGATGGCGTGTTGGGATTGTGACCAGCGCTCCGGCTTTGGCTCGGGCGACCCGCCTGCCTTTGCTGGCGCCCGGTCCGGTCGTAGACCACGGAGGCACCAAGATCCGTCTGTACAAAACGGATCCGCTGCCATGAGAGTCGCGTGACCTGTTTAGCCCGTCCGTTGTCGATCCAAAGACGGAAGATTAGGATGATCGCTTCTCAAAATCCTCTTGCGCATCGGCAAAGCCGCGTATAGATCACCCGCCACGGTCGGAGTGTAGCTCAGCCTGGTAGAGCACTGTCTTCGGGAGGCAGGGGCCGGAGGTTCGAATCCTCTCACTCCGACCAGTAAAACAAGGTGCCCAAAGGTGCCTTTGTTGTTTGCCGCTGATCGGCCGCAACGATATCCACAATGTTTCGTGTGCCGGATGTGCTCAGTTCGTTTGCAAGCGCCAGCTACCTACCACGCAGACGTACCTCATATCTTCCAGTCATTGTTCCCTGCGGCCTTCTTAACCTCCTCTGGGCTTACGTGACTCATGCGCTTTTTCCAATGCCAAAGTCGTTCCTGTGATGTACGTGCCTGGGTTTAAGTTATCCCCGGCGATTTTGAGATCACCGACGCGATACATCAACTTGGCAACCTCGACTAAAAGACTTGAGGCCACATTGTTAACGCTGTTTTGGCCAGTATCGCCTGCCAAAACAGGCCGGACGGCGTTGTTATCTGCCTCTAGGTTCGAAAACCGCGAGTTTACGTCGCCAAAATCCACAAGCCGCCCGCTGACGGATGCTGTGTCGGCTGGCTGGGAGTAAATTCCCCATCCGTCTCAGGGCATACCCTATCTCCAATGGGTTAAGCCCAGCAAAAGCAGGGTTTTTGGATTATTTGTTGATTTCGGCCAAGTTATCTTCCCGTGGAGGAAGTCAGTGGTCGTCTTCAGATGTTTGCCACGCCTTTCGGCAATAGGACAAGTTCTCGATTCCTATAGAATGACACGTTATGGTCGTTAATGGCCTTTGCGTGCGCCATGGCTCGACCTCTCGCGTAAGAATTAACGTTTTCAGCCTTCACTATTTCAAATTCACACATTTCCAGTAGTGCAACCAAGCCTGAGAGGTTGGGCGCAAAGACGTTGGTGAAATCACCGCCCAATTCCCCACGGGGGTAGATTTGCATGATCGGCTCCTTATTGACTTTTGGAGCTATTTCTTGAAGCGAAGCCGGGTTTTTGAGGCTATCTGTTAGAAAGTAATCGTCAATAGACGCTGTTTCAAAGAAGGCAGAACCCTCGTCACGCAAGACTGAGCGCACGTTGTCAATTCCAAGCACGACATGTCTAAGATGGTAAATAACGCCTAGACAAAGAACTATATCGAATGTCCCGAAGTCGTTGGGGTTGATATCGTAGATGTTTGCGGTACGCCAAGTGACTTTGCTATTTAGTGCCTCTGCGGCAATAGGAAAACCCGTCGAATCTTTATCAACATGATCGATGGCAACCACTTCAGCCCCTCGGCGCTCTAGCTCAAAGGAAAACCCGCCATCCCAAGCGCCGATGTCTAGGGCGCGCATGCCAGAAAGGTCTGATGGAAGACCTTGCGCGTCCAGTTCCTTTAACTTTGTCTGCGTCTGGTCCACTCCTTTTGTGACATATCCGTCTTGCAGAGGAATCTGATGAAACCAACTCCACGATTCAGCCCGGTCCATCAAGGCATCTGACATAGACATTCTCAGATACCCCATTTCCCTAAAGCGCTAAGCTCAAACAAAAAATGCATCATAAAGGCCTCCTTCATTATGTAGGTTATGCTTCTATCGCCCGAGAGATACTGTCAAGCCTTCGACCGCGGTGCGAAGCACTCTGCTGCTCCCCAAGCGCGTTCGTAGGGCATCAGCGACAACCCTATGCATTTTGACTCCATGAAATCTTTTGCGTTGTCGTTTGAAAAAATGAACATTTCCATCAGAACAGGCCCTCATTGATCGCCTTTGAGCCCAATCCAAACAAATCACCCATTACAGCCCGCCCGGTTTGCGTTCCGCTGCTGCCAATTGGCCAATTGCGCGCGATAAGCAGCTTGTTCCAGTCCAACCCGTTCAACATTTGCGGTCTGCGCGGGATCCCTGCGGCCTTCTTAACCTCCTCTGGACTTATGGACTGATAGGGAAAGCTCGATTCACCAATGGAAAAGATGCACACTTTTAAGGGTGTCAGAGATGTGCGATTGGATCGAAGACAAGAAATCCGGCAGCGAGTGAACAAGGGGCCAGTTGGGGGCGCTGAAGCAAAATAGAAACTTAAATTTCCAAAACTTCAATTCATCAAAATGGTGCGGGTGGAGGGCATTGAAACCCTATATGTAGATGTCTCAAAGAATCTCAGATAGAGATTAACCATATGAAATACATTAACTTATCTCCCTCATTCGGCCTCAATTAATCTCGACTAGTGGCAGCACATACCTGTCCGTCATCGAATGATTTGGAACACGAGCGTTTGATTGGCTTAGGAGGATCAGGCTCGCCGCAGTTTCAATCTACGCCGCGTTCTGAT
>NZ_JBQFMI010000011.1:0-112636 GCF_056531755.1 Ruegeria sp. L11 | reverse complement strand
TCGGCCGCGACGGCGGCAACTGGAGCTTCGAGTTCTACATGGAACAAAAACACGTCGGCTTCGCAACCGGAAACCACAACATCATGCAGCTCGGGAAACTGTAACCGACTGCACTCGAAATACGCGCGAAGAAACTCTAACTCCAGGAGGAGACCATGGGAGAAATCGTACTTGCCGCCAAAATGACTCACGTGCCTACCCTGCTCATGTCCGAGCAGGAAGGACCGATCAAAGGCAAGCGTCAACCGGCTATCGATGGCCACCGGGAGATTGCTCGTCGCGCCAAGGAACTGGGCGCAACAACGGTTGTCATCTGTGATACGCATTGGGTGTTGAACGCGGGCTTTCACATAAACGCCAACGACCATTTTGAGGGTCTATTCACGTCGAATGAATTCCCCCAGTTCATTCAGGACCTGCCCTATAAATATGAGGGCAACCCCGAATTGGGTGATGCGATTGCGCGGATTGCGACCGAAAAGGGTGCTTATACGTTGGCCCATCACCTGGACAGCCTTGAGGTGGAATACGGCACGCTGGTGCCGATGCGGTTCATGAGCCGTGAACACGAAATGAAAGTGGTGTCGATCGGTGCGTGGTGCACCGTGCACGCTCATGACGAGAGCCGTATCGTCGGCGAGGCAATCCGCGAAGCAGTCGAGGCCAGCGACGAAAAGGTGCTGCTGGTTGCGTCGGGTTCGCTGTCGCACAAGATCTGGGCCAACAAGGACTATGCCGCCAATAACGGCACTTTCACAATCAGCTCAGAATTCAATCGCCAGATGGATCTGCACGTGCTGGAAATGTGGAAAAACGGCGATCACGCTACGTTCCTCAAGATGCTGGGTGACTATGCCAACTTCTGCTGCGGTGAAGGTTCGATGCATGATACCGCGATGCTATACGGCGCACTCGGCTGGGACGCTTACGACAAGAAATGCGAGGTTGTGACCGAGTATTTCCCGTCCTCAGGCACCGGTCAGACTAACGTCATATTCCCGGTCTGAGGATCGCGGTTTCCATTCCGATTGCTTGCCCCTGGTGCCTTTTGGCGGGGCAAGCCGTTGATCTATCTAATTCGAACTGATGCAGGTCCCCAAATGTTTCCTTTGAAAGACCCCGGTTTGCTGCGAGAGGCCGCCCTTGTAGGTACACGCTGGATTGAAGCTGACCCGGCCAACGGCCTTGCCGTCACCAACCCTGCCACCGGCGAAGTTATTGGTCATGTTCCCAATCTGGGCGCCGCCGAAACCGCCGAAGCTATTGCTGCTGCCGAGACCGCGCGCCATGAGTGGGCTAAACGCACCGCCAAAACGCGTAGTCAAATTCTGCGTCGCTGGTACGAACTGATGATGGAGAACCAGGACGATCTGGGCGCCATCCTGACAGCTGAGCAGGGCAAGCCACTGGCCGAAGCCAGAGGTGAGATCGCCTATGGTGCCAGCTTCATTGAGTGGTTCGCAGAAGAGGCCCGCCGCGCCTATGGTGATGTCACCCCAGGCCACGCTCCAGACAAACGCATCCTGACGATCAAACAACCCATCGGGGTTGTAGCCGCGATTACGCCGTGGAATTTCCCAAACGCTATGATCACGCGCAAGGCTGGCCCTGCTCTGGCGGCGGGCTGCTCCATGGTTCTGAAACCGGCCAGCCAGACTCCATTCTCAGCTATCGCGTTGGCGGTTCTGGCCAAAAGAGCGGGCCTGCCTGCGGGGCTGTTCTCGGTCGTCACCGGCTCAGCGCGTGGCATTGGCGGCGAGATGACCGGGAACCCGACAGTGCAGAAGCTGACCTTTACCGGTTCGACCGAGATCGGAACGCTTCTATATGCGCAATGCGCGCCAACGATCAAAAAACTGGGGTTGGAGCTGGGTGGCAATGCGCCCTTCATTGTATTCGATGATGCTGATCTGGACGCCGCTGTGGAAGGAGCGGTGATCGCCAAATTTCGAAATAATGGTCAGACCTGCGTTTGCGCCAACCGCATTTACGTGCAGGCCGGTGTCTACGATTCCTTTGCCGCCAAGCTGCGCGACAAAGTAGCGACTTTGCCCACTGGTAATGGCTTTGACGAAGGTATCATATTTGGTCCGCTGATCGATCAGGCGGCTGTCGACAAGGTTGCTGAACACATCGCTGATGCGACCTCGAAAGGTGCCGAAGTCACTCTGGGCGGCAATTCACACGATCTGGGTGGCACATTCTTTGAGCCAACCATTTTGACCGGTGTTACTTCGGAGATGGCGGTCGCGACCGAAGAGACGTTTGGCCCGGTCGCACCCCTTTTTAAGTTCAACACCGAAAGCGAAGTCGTCGCTGCGGCAAATAACACCGAGTTTGGCCTTGCCTCATATTTCTATTCCCGCGACCTGGCTCGCGTTTGGCGAGTTTCCGAGAAGCTGGAATATGGCATGGTCGGAATCAACACCGGCCTGATCTCGACTGCGGAAGCTCCGTTTGGCGGGGTCAAGATGTCTGGTCTGGGCCGTGAAGGCTCGCGCCATGGGCTGGATGACTTCATGGAACTCAAATACCTGTGCATGGGCGGCATCGACACCGCCGAGGAGGCTTAATGCGCTTTGCTACTTTCACCGCCGAAGGGGATACCTTCTTTGGCGCGATTACCGATGATGGTGCGATTGCCCTGAACGGTGATTTCCCCGAGTTTTCCAGCCTGTATGAGGTCATCGCTGCGGGTGAGTTTAGCCGGTTGGCTGCGGCGGCCGAGGGTAAGCCTGTGACCCATTCCGATTTCATCTATGAAATGGTGATGCCGGATGCCCGTCGCATTCTGTGCGTCGGCGTGAACTTCCCGGACAGAAATGCGGAATACAAGGATGGCAGCGCGCAGCCGGAATATATGTCGCTGTTCCCCCGCTTTGCCAGCGGCTTTACCGGCCACAACCGCCCGCTGATCCGCCCGCCGGAAAACCACACGCTGGATTACGAGGGCGAAGTGGCCATTGTGATCGGCAAGGCGGGCCGCCGGATTTCGCAGGACGAAGCCTATGACCACATCGCCGCTTTGACGCTGTGCAACGAAGGCACGATCCGCGATTGGGTGCGCCATGCCAAGTTCAACGTGACTCAGGGCAAGAACTGGGACAATTCAGGGTCGATCGGCCCGTGGCTGGTGCCCTTCACCGATCCGGCGCAATTAGATAACGCCCGCATTCAGACCCGCGTCAATAGTGAATTGCGCCAGGACGACACCCTTGACCGCATGATGTTCCCGATCCGACGCGAGATCGAGTATATCTCGACCTTCATGACGCTGAAACCGGGTGACATTATCGTAACCGGTACTCCTACGGGAGCGGGTGCGCGCTTTGACCCGCCAAAATATCTTGCACCGGGTGACGTGGTCGAAGTTTCCGTCGAAGGTATCGGCACCCTGCGCAACACGGTCGAGGATGAGAAGGTATGACGCCGGAAGAGCACGCCCGCGCGGCAGCCGACCTGCTTCAGGCTGAACGCACCGGCGACCAGATCGGTCTGCTGAGCCTGCGCCACCCCGAGATGAATATGGACGACGCCTATGAGGTGCAGAACGCCATCTTTCGCCAGAAACTGGCCGAGGGGCGCAAGATCATCGGGTGGAAGATCGGTCTGACGTCGAAAGCGATGCAATATGCGCTGAACATCGATATTCCCGACAGCGGCATCCTGTTTGATGATATGGCGTTTGAAAACGGTGGTACGGTTCCTGCGGGCCGTTTCATCCAGCCCCGGATCGAGGCTGAAATCGCCTTTGTCATGAAATCCGCAGTCGGTGGCGAGAATGTCAGCCGCGACGATATCGTATCCGCCACGGACTACGTCTCACCGGCGATTGAAATTCTGGACACACGTATTCAGCGTCAGGACCCCGAGACTGGCAAGGTCCGAACCGTCTTTGACACAATCAGCGACAATGCGGCCAATGCGGGCATTGTGCTGGGTACAGAGCAGCACGCGATTGACGAATTCGACCTGCGCTGGGTTGGTGCCTTGACCTTCCGCAACGGTGAGATTGAGGAAACCGGCCTTGGGGCCGGCGTATTGAATGATCCTGTTGAAAGTGTTGTCTGGCTGGCCCGGCGCATGGCGCAATACGGACAAAGTATTGAACCCGGACAAGTGATCCTGTCGGGCAGCTTCATTCGCCCCGTCGAATGCCCGCCAAGCACAGAAATTCACGCCGATTTCGGACCCTTCGGCTCGGTCGATATCAAATTTGATTGAAGGAGCACCTTAATGCCCGCGCCAACAAACCCCTTCAAGGCCGCACTGAAAGCCGGAAAACCCCAGATCGGATGTTGGATTGGGATGGCCAATGCATATGCCGCCGAAATCGCCGCCACATCCAGATTTGACTGGCTGCTTGTTGACGGGGAACATGCCCCGAACGATCTGCGGTCTATCCTTGAGCAAGTGAGGGTCATCGAAGGCACAGGTAGCCAGCCGGTAGCGCGCCTGCCAATTGGCGAGACCTGGATGATCAAGCAATATCTCGATGCTGGCGTCCAAAGCATATTGGTGCCAATGGTTGAAAGCGGCGATCAAGCGCGGGAATTGGTGCGCGCGGTGCTATATCCACCACATGGAGTTCGAGGCGTTGGGTCTGCTCTGGCGCGTGCTTCGCGTTTCGCGGCGATCCCGGATTACCTGACAACGGCAGGCGACCAGATTTGCCTGTTGGTTCAGGTGGAAAACCGCCTTGGCCTGGATGCACTGGATGACATTCTGACGACAGATGTCGACGGCGTATTTATCGGTCCGTCAGATTTGGCTGCGGATATGGGGCACATCGGCAATGCTGGCCACCCCGACGTGGTCGAAGCGGTTTTGGACGCGTTGACAAGGATCGTGGCCGCGGGCAAGGCAGCGGGCATCCTAACGTTGGACCCCGTGATGCAGCGCAAGTGTCTGGATCTTGGGGTTACGTTCCTGGCCACGAATATCGACGTAACACTTTTTGCCAAGTCTATGCGCGGGGCGGCCGAAACTGCGTTGGAAATGTTGCCAGACCAGTGCGCATCTGGAAATGCGCGAACAGAAATGGCCAGCAAATATCTTCAGCAGTAATGCAAGCACTGGTCCCACAAAGGGCAAGTCGAATTTGACGCAACTGAAGGAAACGTTTCGTTTGAAAACCGGCGCGCGGTTGCGATGAAAGCGACGGACGAAGGGCTGGAAATAGTTGCTTCAGTCGGCCCACGTGAGGATTTGAACTTTTGGATGGGTGTTATAGAGGACCACCTGAAACGCTTTGCATTTCGCGAGGAGTTCGAGGTTGTTTGGAATGCATAACGCTGGAATGCAAGGGCAACCGAGCGCGCCCGGGACTCTCGGACACCGCCGCAGGCTACAATTTGTAGTCTGCGGGTATTCGACAGGACCCTGCACCGGATTCTGACTCGGGTAAAACAAGCCGCAACTGCGGATTTTCCAAACCTAAAGCGGCATCATCCTCGACAGACGTTGTGACAGTGGAAACAGACAGGCTTGCAACGAGTGATAGATGTCCGGCTTGCCGTCAAAGATGGACGTCACAACAGCCCCTGCCCTATCTACTGCTGGATACCAGCCGCCATGCTGATGATCGACAAATGTTTCATTAGCATAGGTCCAGAGCTTTCTGTACCACTCCTCGTCTTCTGGCCTTCTGTCTAGCACGATCAGAGCGGCAACCGCCCCGATGGCTTCGGTGATGGGCCACCAGAACCGCGAAGCGTTGGCAACGCGGCCATCAAAATCAAGTGTGTAGGCCAACCCGCCATCAGGCAGCCACGCATCTTTCAAAGCCTGCGCAATCAGGTGGCGCGCCGTGTTCGGAGCATTAGGGCTCGTTCGGCCTGACAAATCCCAATGCTGAAGCTGAAGCCGACCCAATTCGAACGAATGCCCCGGCGTTGTTCCGGAAGGCCTGAACATCGGATCCCCCGCATAATCCCGATTAATTTGCCAATCAGACGAATAGTGTTCGGGAAGACGCCAGTTTTCACCGGGTGCAATTTTGCCAATGAAAAAGTCCAGAATGCGACCGGCGCGGGACAGGTAGGTTTCGTCCCCTGTTGCCTCAAAGGCAGCCAGCATCGCCTCAACGCCGTGCATATTGGCATTCATTCCACGATATGCGGAAAACGGCGTCCAATCCCTGTTCCATTCATCGCGAAACAGGCCCGCTTCTTCGTCCCAGAAGTGTTTTTCCAGAACATTTCGGACATCTGTCGTTAGTTTGTCTGCATCCGGGTGACCCGCCATTTTCGCACTTGCCGAGGCAAGAAGGACAAAGACGTGCCCATAAGCAAGCTTGCGGTCATCCTTGATCTGATCCCCTTCCAGCGCCCAAAGATATCCGCCGTGGTCGCGATCTCGGTGATGGCTTTCAAGAAATGCCATACCGTGATCAATGATCCGTTCAGCACCTTGAAAACCAGACAGATGTCCTAATGCATAAGAATGAATCAACCGGGTTGTCGTGTGCAGCTCCTGCAGCTTGCCGGGCAGCGGGCGACCATCGTGACCAAGTGTATAGAACCCGGGCTCATCCCGGCAACTCGCGCTGAAGAACGTAAGTTGCCGCTTGGCCTGGTTCATCAACCAATCGCGGTGTCTTGGCGTTTCAATCCAAAACCCGGTCTCGGACTGTGACCCCGGAAGCAATAACTGATTGTCGTTCATCTAAATATCCCGCGGATGGAGTCCTGTCGTGCGCGACTTGGCCCGATCTTCCAAATTGCCCATCATCTCAGCAAGCCCGTCGCAACGCTGTACCATCCGAGGCAAACAGATGTGCATTCTGTGCTTGAATGCGCAAACCGAGGCGATCCCCGGATTTCACGGGGATATTGCCATGCTTGCGCACCATCATGGGGCCGATCCCCTCGGCATTGACGTAGATGTTCGTGTCCGACCCCAGATGTTCAACAACATCCGCAACGGCCGACAGATCACCGGCACCGTTGTCCACGACATCGATGTGTTCCGGCCTTACACCCAGTTCTTTGGCCTGAGCGGTAAGGGGTTGATCGAGGATTTTTATTTCAACCCCATTCCCGACATTCACACCAGTTTCAGTTCCCAATACAGGCACAACATTCATGGTGGGTGAACCGATAAACTGCGCAACAAACTTGTTGGCCGGTCTTTCATAAAGCTCAAGCGGGCTGCCGACTTGCTGGATGTCGCCTGCGTTCAGAACAACGATCCGATCTGCCAGCGTCAACGCTTCGACCTGATCATGGGTCACATAGATCATGGTCGCGCTGAGCTTTTGATGCAGCCGCGCAATCTCCAGCCGCATCTCGACACGCAAAGCGGCGTCAAGGTTTGACAATGGCTCGTCAAACAGAAATGCGCGCGGGTCTCGGATGATGGCCCGCCCCATGGCAACCCGCTGACGTTGACCACCCGAAAGGGCCTTGGGCAAGCGATCCGTCAATTTGGTCAATCCCAGCGTCTCTGCCGCCTGGGCGACCTTTGATATGCGTTCAGCCACCGGAGCTTTGCGGATTTCCATTGAGAAACCCATGTTTCGCGCGACGTCCATATGCGGATAGAGAGCGTAGGATTGGAACACCATCGCGATGTCCCGGTCCCTTGGCCTCACATCGTTCATACGCTCGCCATCGATCAGAAAGTCGCCGCTTGATATCGGTTCAAGGCCAGCAACCATGCGCAGCAAAGTGGATTTGCCGCAGCCTGACGGGCCGACCAGAACGATGAACTCGCCATCCTGAATTTCAAGATTGATGTTGCGCAGGACCTCAACGGATCCATAGCGTTTTGCAACGTCACGAAGTTCGATACGTGCCATGATCTGGCCTCCTATCCTTTGACCGCGCCGGACGTGAGGCCCTGCACGAGATAGCGTTGAATGAAGATGAAAAAGAGGCAACTTGGGATCAGAGCCAGCACGCCGGCCGCCATCATTTGCCCCCAATCGACCGAGAATTTGGAAACAAATGTCAACAAGCCAACCGGGAATGTCATCGCGTCGTTCTTCGAGATCAGCATCAACGCAAACAACAGCTCGGACCACGCGGCAGTAAAGACAAACCCAAGCGTCGCCCCTAACCCGGGCAATGTCAGCGGGAACACCACTTTGCGCAGCGCCTGAAACCGTGTACAGCCATCCATCATCGCCGCATCTTCCAGATCTTTGGGTATGCCATCAAAAAATGACTGCATCAGGAATGTTGCAAAGGGGATGTTGAACGCCGTGTAGACCACGATAAGGCTTGTCAGCGAATTCAGCAGCCCCAGGTCCGCGATGATCTTGTAGATGGGTGCTATGATCATCAGCAGCGGGAACATCTGGGTGACTAGCATCAAGGCGATGATGATGCGTTTGCCCGCAAAAACGAAGCGGGAAAAGGCATAACCCGCCCCAGCCGCGAACAAGGTCGTAAAGAACGCCGCGCCCAGCGACACCACAAGAGAGTTCCGGAAATAGGCCACAAAATCGGTCTGAAAGATAACCGTTTTGAAGTTTGAAAAGGTCACCTCGCTTGGAAACAGGCGGGTGCCCTCTGAAAAGATCAGCGCGTCCGGCGTCAACCCGATCTTGAGCAACCAATAAAGCGGGAACAACGCAAAGATCAGATAGAACGCAAGTGCCGCGTATTTACCCACAACCAGCAGGGGGTTGGGTTTCCTGACAGCTGACATGGTCAACTCCTCAAATCTTGACCAGCTTCTTGCGAAGCCAGAGCAGGATAACGGCGTAAATCAGAAGGATCAGCAGCAGCGCCACAGCAATGGTTGACGCGTAGCCGAAGTCCAATTTGCGAAATGCGGTGGTGAAGATATAGGTCGACAGGATTTGCGTCGAATTGGCAGGCCCGCCGCCGGTCATCACATAGATCAGGTCGGCGAAATTGGCGATCCAGATCGTCCTCAGCATCACTGTGATCGCGATCATCGGAGCAAGGAACGGCAACGTGATCTTGGTGAAAGTCTGCCAGGGGGTCGCGCCATCAACTTCTGCCGCCTCATAAAGCTCACCGGGTATCGATTGCAAAGCCGCCAGCAGTGTGATCGCAAAGAAAGGAACGCCGAACCAGATATTTGCAGTGATCGGGCCCCATATGGCAAGCTTGGGATCGCCAAGGATATTGTAGGGCTCTGACAGAATACCAAGGGCGGCCAGCCAATGCGGTAGCGGGCCGATGACAGGGTTAAAAAGCCACGCCCATGTCAGCGCAGAAAGGAAGGTCGGGACAGCCCAGGGTAGGAAAACAAGCGCCTGAAAAAGTTTCTTTCCATAGAACTGCGTATTCAAAAGCATGGCAAGGCCAAGGCCAAGCAGAAACTGGAACGTTATCGACCAAAAGGTCCAGAACAGCGTGTTCTCCATTGCGATCCAGAACTTGCGGTCTTTCCACAGATCAACGTAGTTTTCAAACCCGATCCAGCCAGAAGCAAAAGGCTTCAACAGCTCAATGGATTGGAACGAATATGAGATTCCGATGATTAGCGGAACCATGATCACCGCACCGATCAGAAGAATTGCGGGTGACAAATAGAAAAACGGCTCGACCATGTATTGCAGGTAGAGCGAGCGTCGTGCCCGGGTTTCCCCGGGCCTGACAGTTTTCTGAGTGCGCGAAATCACTGTTTTGCCTTCCACTTGGCGTGCTCGTCAGTGAGGAACTCAGCCCACTCGTCCGCGACGTCCTGCGCGCTGCGCTGCCCCAACAGGGCTTCCTGACTGGTTTCCAGCAGAAGTGTGCTGCCGAAGTAGCCCCACTGCTCCAGGTTGGTTGGCATTGTTGTCGGCACATATTGCTCACCGTTCAGTTCTTCGAACCAGCCTTTGAATTGCTCGGTCTGGAAATGAGGATCCTGGTCGGCGCCTTTGTGGATCGGAATGACGCCAACACGCTTTGCCCACGTGGCGTTGGCTTCGGGCGTCGACAGGGCCGCGACCAGATCAAAGGCTTCGGCTTCATGTTCAGTTGCACTGAAGATCGACCAGCCTGCGAACCCAATGGTCGGGAAAGCTTTGCCCGAAGGCCCAACAGGCATCGGAATGACCGCGAAATCTTCGGCAGGCATCCGCTCGGCAATAGCGATCAGTGCGTCCGGGTCCTGATCGAGGAATGCACAGGTGCCGGAATAGAAACCAGCCACAATCTCGTTAAAGCCCCAACTGACGGCATCCTTGGGCGCATATCCGTTCTGATACATGTCGATCATGAACTGGATGCCTTCGACCGATCCGGGCTCGTTGATGCGGCTGGTGCCGTCTTCTGTGAAAAACTCGTTGGTGCCGTTCATGGCTGCGGCGAACATGATCCAGCCATTTGTTCCACCGGGACCACCGCGCAGACAGTATCCGTACTTGCCTTCAAGCTCGGACACCGCGGCAGAGGCAGCCTTGAACTCCTCCATCGTAGTCGGAGGGGTGTCGATACCGGCTTCGGCCAGCAGTTTTTTGTTGTAGAACATCGCCCGCAGGTAGAAGCCGTACGGGATCATATAGAGATCACCCGCCTGGCTGCCCATGGCAACGGTCTTGTCTGTCAGCGTTGCCCCGTGTTCCCATCCAGCGACATGGTCCTTGAGACTGACCAGCTGGTCGGACCCGGCATAAAGAGCCTGCCAGGTATCAGGCATTTCAACCACATCCGGGATGTCGCCACCTGCCACCATTGTCGCCAGCTTTTCGAACGCGTTGCCCCACGGCAGCGATACAATCTCGACAGTGACGTCGGGATTATTGGCTTCAAATTCATCAACCAGCCCCTGAAGCACCTCTGTACGCTCGGGGCTCGTAATAACCTCGACCAGTTTCAGTGTGGTCTCGGCATAAGATGCCGAACCCATGAACACGGCCGCAGCCGTCATTCCTGATAGTAGTTTTTTCATGTTTTCCTCCTGTTGATTTTATTGAGCGAACAGTTCTAAGCCGTGCTTTCGGCGAGAGCCGAAGCAAAATCGGCCCACAAGTCTTCTGCCGACTCGAGCCCCAAACTCAGGCGCACCAGATTGGGTGAGACCCCAAATTTCTGCATTGAGTTCTGTTCGCCAGCCTGAGCAAGCCCAACGCGTGCAGGCAGGATCAGACTTTCGAAGCCGCCCCAGCTCACGCCGAGGCGGAATAGGTTCAAAGCATCAGAAAACTTTGCGATGTCGACACTGTCATCAAACTCAACCGACATAAGTCCGGACCGCCCCGTCAACCCGGGAACGTCGTTGGCCCCGGGTGAGTTGACTCGCCTCACCTGCGGAACAGTGGCCAGGTGATCGACGAACAAGTTGGCCGTCGTCTGATGCTGCATCATGCGCGCATGCAAAGTACGCAGGCCGCGCGTCAACAGGAACGCTTCAAAAGGTGCCAGTTTAGCACCAAGCAAAGGAAGTGTCAGATCACGGATGCGGGCGATATGGTCCCGGGAGGCAACCACCACGCCCGCAACCGTGTCCGAGTGCCCCGAAATGTATTTCGAGGCCGAGTGGATGACGATGTCGATGCCCAATGCGAGGGGGCGTTGGAACACCGGGCTTGCCCATGAATTATCAATCATCGTCAAGACGTTGTGGCGTCTGGCATGCTCTGCGACGCGACGTAGATCCATCGCCTCAAAAATGATCGATCCGGGGCTCTCCAGATAGGCCACCGTTACATCGGCAAGCAGATCGGGGTCGTTCTCGAAACGCTCCGGCGCATGGTAGTCGATATGCACCCCGAACGGGCGCAGGATGCGCTCCATGAACCGGAATGAATCCGGATAGACATGTTCGACGCAGGCAATCCGGTCACCGGGTTTGACAAATGCCAGCAGCGTTGAGGAAATGGCCGCCATCCCGGAAGCAAATGCAACGGCTGCCTGACCTTGCTCGGCTTCAGCCATAAGCGTTTCAAACGCGGCGACGGTCGGGTTTTCCACGCGCGTGTATATGGCCGTTTCTGATCTTCCGGCCATCCGGTCTTCAAAACTTTGGTAATTGTCGAAGGTGAACAGTGACGTTTGAACGATCGGCGGCGTGACCGAACCAGCCGCATTCGGGAAGGTTGCCGCAAGACGCGTCGAAAGGTCTTCGTAGTCAGACATTCTGGCTTTCCATGATTTCTAGGACTTCTGCTTCGACCATGTCCATGATCGCGCCGATAATACTTGCGGCTTCGTCTGCACGGCCGGAGACAACTGCTTCGGCCAGCGGCGCATGTATTGGAATTGAGGCCTGACCCAAGTGTGGTTGACCGAAGGGCGTATCATATACTTCGTGAAAAGCTTTTTGAATTTGCCGGATCAACTGCCCGAAAAGTGGATTTCCGCAGGCTTCATGCAGTGCTGCGTGAAACCGGTAATCGGCCGGCCGCCAATCCTCACCTGCAGAATGCACAGCTATGAGTTCTGCAACGCGGGCCGAAATCAAAAGCCGCTGCGCGTCTGAGCAATTCAGTGCTGCCAACCTTGCTGCCTCGATTTCCAGTGGCCGGCGCACAGCGTGTGTTCGCAAAAGGCTTTCGGCTTCGAGCTTCAGCGTGAGCGGGAGATGGATCGTATTGGCAGATACCTCGGCCGCCAATCGCGTCCCGGCTTTCTTGTTCCGCACAACGATGCCCATGTTCTGCCAACTTGTCAGGGCCTCGCGAACCTTCGCCCGTCCGATCCCAAGCTGATTTGCAATTTCGATCTCTGGCGGCAGGCGATCCCCTACTTTCAACCCTTCCAGTTCGATCATTCCAGAGAGAGCCTCCAGAACGTCCCGGCCGCTGCTGCCAGCCGGTAGCACCTTCAAAGTGTTGCCGACACTCTCAGCTTTTTCCTTTGGGGGCGTTCTTTTGACCACGCGCGGCTTCTCCGATTCGTATTTCATTCACTTTTACATTTAATGTAGGACAAAATAAACAATAATGTCCGACATTAAAAAACGCTTGTCATCCTTACAGTTGAAGTCGAAAATCCGGTCTCGGTCATTTCGCGGCGGGATCAATGCAGCCTTAATCGCCTGCGGCTTGTTGGCGGGCTGCGGTCTTCGCGCGTCCGTCTATTTGCTGTATTCCGCCCGATCTGCTGTAATCCTGAAACGCCCGCCCAGCGGCGCCTGTAATTGCCGTTAGATTTTTGTCAGCTACGGCTGAATAGTGCTTCTTTACGCTAGGGACCCGCGGTTTCTTGCCCAAAAAAAGATGTGCAAACTTGGCAAGGCTGATCTAACTTTTTAAATGCGGGGGCGCATCTCCGGATAATATGGATTTAAAACATTGAAACCTGAACACCGCGTATCTGCGGCCCCCCGGCATGAACTGCGCAATGTGCGCAATCAGGGGATCGCGTTCCTTGCTTTGGCGTTCTTGTTCAGCATTTTTGTGAACCTGCTTATGCTGACGGGCCCATTGTTCATGTTGCAGGTGTATGACCGGGTATTGGGCTCGCGTGCAGTGGAAACACTGACAGCGCTGTTTTTGTTGGTGGCGTTGCTTTATGCGCTGATGGCGATGCTGGATTTTGCCCGCGGACGCATCGTGGCCCGGTTCGGCGCACGGTTCCAGTCACAGTTGGATGAGCGCGTCTTCGAAGCAACGCTGCGGCGTTCACTTTTGCCGCAAATACGATCTGCCCCGGCAACGGCCTTGCGTGATTTGGAATCCATTCGAAACCTGTGCTCATCCCCCGTTCTGCTGGCGGTGATGGATATTCCATGGACGCCTGTTTTTCTGGGTGCGATTTTCCTGTTTCATCCCTTGCTGGGCTGGCTGGCCGTGGCAAGCGGTGTTCTGCTTGTCGTGATTGCACTGCTCAATCAGGCTCTGACCAGCAGAAAAGTCGCTGAAGCACAAACTGCAGCAGCGCGGGCAAACGCCTTTGCGGAACATGCGAGACAAGCGGCAGAGGTTGTGCGCTCACAGGGTATGCAGGCGGACGTGACAAAGCGGTGGTTGGACCAGCGTTCGAATGCCTTGCGCCAAACCATTTCGGCCAGCGACTGGACA
This sequence comes from Ruegeria sp. L11, assembly GCF_056531755.1. NCBI lineage: Bacteria > Pseudomonadati > Pseudomonadota > Alphaproteobacteria > Rhodobacterales > Roseobacteraceae > Ruegeria > Ruegeria sp. L11. The sequence goes on along the minus strand of NZ_JBQFMI010000011.1, from coordinate 98,706 downwards.
GGCAGTTTTACGTCTTTGACCAAGTCGTTACGACTGTTTCTTCAATCTGCAATGCTTGCCTTGGGCGCGTGGCTGGTTTTGCAAAACGAAATGACACCGGGCGCGATGATCGCGGGTTCAATCCTTTTGGGTCGGGCCCTCGCCCCGGTCGAACAAGCGGTCGGCCAATGGGGCATGATCGAACGTGCGCGAACGGCCTGGACTTCCCTAAGCCGGTTTTTGGATCAGACCCCTCCCGAAGAGCAGCGGATTCGCTTGCCCATCCCGAAAGCGCAGTTGGAAGCCAAATCGCTGACTGTCATTCCCCCCGGGGCAACAACGCCAACGTTGCGGAACGTGAATCTGAAGCTGCAACCGGGCAAGGCGCTGGGTGTCATCGGCAAAAGCGGATCGGGAAAGACGACACTGGCCAAGGCGTTGCTGGGGCTTTGGAATCCGGCAGCCGGTGAAATTCGACTGGGTGGTGCCACTCTGGATCAATATGACTCCAACGATCTGGGCAGCCATATCGGATATTTGCCGCAGCAGGTTACCCTGTTTAACGGGACCGTGGCCGAGAACATCGCCCGGATGTCAGAAAACCCGGATTCCGAAGCGGTGGTGGCCGCAGCCAAGAAAGCCAATGCGCACGACCTGATCCTGTCTTTGGAGAAAGGTTATGGTACCTTCCTTGAAGGCAATGACAGTCAGTTGTCAGGCGGGCAGAAACAGCGCATCGCTCTGGCCCGCGCCCTCTATGGCGACCCTGTTCTGCTTATTCTCGACGAACCAAACTCGGCACTGGACGCGGATGGCACCGAAGCCTTGAACGCGGCCGTGAGGGGGCTCAAGGCGGCAGGCAAAGCCGCCATCATCATGACACACCGCCCGCAGGCCATTTCGGAATGTGACGATCTGGCCGTTGTCGAAAAAGGACAAGTGGTCAGGTTCGGCAGTCGTGACGAGGTTCTCAGCGCAATGGTGCAGAACGCGGGCGCGATTAAGCGCAAGCTTAGCCCCGTAGGTGAATAATGGCAAAAAAGACGACCAAGAAGCAGGCGCAGGCCTGGAGTATGAGAATTCCCGCCCTGGTGGGATTCGCCGCACTTGCCATTTTGGTTGGCGGATTGGGTCTTTGGGCAGTGAAGACGCGCCTCGCAGGTGCGATCGTATCCTCAGGCGTGATCGAGGTACAAAGCAACCGTCAGGTGGTAGAACACCCCGATGGCGGCGTTGTTGGCGAAATATTTGTACGCGATGGTGATGTGGTCGCCTCGGGCGAGATGCTGTTGCGGCTGGATGATACTTTCCTATCGTCCGAACAGACGATTGTGGAAGCGCAGCTTTTTGAGCTTCTGACACGGCGTGTCCGGCTTCAGGCCGAACGCGACGGGCTTTCGTCGCAAGAGTTGGCGGCGCAGTTGCACGAGGTTCAGACGGAATACAGCATTGATCTGGACCTGATCGAAGGTCAGCAAAACCTGTTCGACGCCCGGGTGGAAACCCTATCCAAACAGCAAGAACAGCTGAACAAGCAGCTGGTTCAGATCGAGAGCGAGATTGAAGGCACGCAGGCCCAACTCGTTTCGCTGCGCCGTCAGGTTGAATTGATCGAGGATGAGCTGGAAGACCAGCAAAGCCTGTTGAAACGTGGATTGACACAAACCAGTCGTGTACTGGCCCTGCAACGGGAAGAAGCCAGCCTGACAGGTGAAATAGGCCGACTGGAAGCCGCTGTCGCCCGCCTCAAAGGGCAGATCGCATCAACCGAGATCCAGATCGTTGAACTGACTGCAACCCGCCGGGAAGAGGCAATTACCACGTTGCGGGACGTACAGGCGCAAGTTGCTGAACTATCGGAACGCCGACTGTCCCTGTCCGAGCGGCTGACACGATTGGACATCCGCGCACCGGTCAGCGGAACAGTATATGGAAGTCAGGTCTTTGCCCTTCAGTCTGTCGTTCAGCCGGGTGAACCCATGATGTATGTTGTTCCACAGGATACGCCATTGCTTGTCGCCGCGCGCGTTGACGCGATCCATGTGGATCAGCTGCATGTGGGTCAACCTGTCGCCCTGCGGTTTCCGGCCTTCAATCAGCGTGAAACGCCTGAATTGGACGGGCAGGTCAAAAACGTGTCAGCCGATACATTCACGGATGAAAAGTCCGGCTTTACATTCTACCGCGCCGAAGTGGTTATGAATGATGGCGAGCTGGACCGTCTCAACGGTCAGGAGCTTTTGCCGGGTATGCCTGTTGAGACACTGATCAAAACCGATGAACGCACCCCGTTGTCCTATCTGGTCAAGCCGATGGCCGATTACTTCAATCGTGCATTTAGGGAATGACGGCAGGGCTATCTCTGGATAACTGCGCTTTCCCATTCGGCCAGAAAACGGCGGCGTTTTAATCTGTCCAAAAACGTCATCAGCGCTGGATCCAGCCCAATCGTTTCACGTTCTTCGTCCGTGTCAAAAGGTGCCAAAGGCGGGAGGGTGTGGCCCCCACCTGACTGCGTGGATTGCTTTGATACAAGGTGACGAACAAAAGACGCGGCAAATTCGGGTACGGGTGTACCTTCAAGAACCATCACCGTGCGCATCATGGTCGTCTGAAAATCCGACGGCAGGATAACCTCAAGCGTATCCTTGTGCCCGGCGCGCGCATCCGCATAGCTGCCAAGTACATTATAGGCTACGGCGATCTCACCTTTGACAAGATCATCAATCATGTCGCCGGAACAGCAGTACAGACGCACATCCAACCCGCCCATGACTTCCATCAGACGCCAGAACGTTTCTGACGCACGGGCATCCTGCGTCGCAAACAGATACCCTAGACCGGACTGACGGATGTCATAAGTTCCCACCCGGCCCCGAAAACTGTCCGGTCGCATTCGAAGGGCTTCAATCAATTGCTGTCGGGTCTCTGGGACAGGCGCACCGGAAAAGGCAGCACGGTTAATCACGATGGTCGCGGGCTCGAACGTGAAGGCGAAAAGACTGCGATGCCACTGCGCCCAGGATGGCAGCGATATGTCATCGATCACGCGTCCATATCCGTCATTGGCCAGTTTCAGTTGCAGGTCCATGGCGCTGGAAATGACAATATCGAAATCTTCCGGTGCGGCGCGAACGATCCGATCGATGTCAGCAGTACCCGTCACCAAATACTCGACAGAAACGTCAGGGTTTTCCTTGATAAAGCTGGAAATCATAGGCTCAAACAAAAACGTATCCGTGCTTGAGATGACCCGAATATGAGCCTCGTCTGCTTCGGCGTTGAATACTTGCCGATCCTCCCAGACTTGCGCCTGTGTGACAGCGGGAAACCAAAGGAAGACTACAGCGATAATGTAACGCATGCGCCGCCTCCCTGTCTGTTGGACAAGTCAAGCGCTCCACCATGCGCTGTTGCAACGTCCTGCGCGATGGTCAGGCCCAAACCGGACCCAATGGTACCACTTGCGTTCTTACCCCGTTCAAACCGACGCGTGAGAGTGTCAATTTCGTTTAAGGGAAACCCCGGGCCACGGTCTTTTACCCGGATTTGAGCCCGTGGCTCCGACGTGACTTCGATGCGAACAGAACTGTCGGCCGGAGCATATTTAAGTGCGTTGTCAATCATGTTGCGCACGGCGTTTTGAATGAGGATGGGGTCACCTGAATACATGACCTGTGGGTCGCCACAAAGCGACAACGACAAGTCCTTCATCTCGGCAATTGGTGTCAGGCGCTGCACAAGGTCACTGACCAAAGCGTTCAGGTCAATGTCTTCCCGCTCAAGGTGGTCAGCCCGGAACGTGATCATCGCATGATCCAACAGCTGTCCGGCTGCACGAGAGCTTTCATCAATGGCGCGCACCATCGAACGCAGCGCCTCGCGGTTTTCTTCTTTTTCAACCCTTTGCAAAGTGGCGTCAGCATAGGACCTGACCGTAGCAAGAGGAGTGCGAACACGGTGGGCCGCCTCGGCAATAAAGTCTTCTGACTGGCTGAGTGACTGATCAAGCCGACCCATCAATGAGTTCAGCGAAGCAACCAAGGGGGCCATTTCGCGGGGTACCGGCTTTTTGAACGGGCTCAGATCCTGCGGCCCACGGCGGGTGACAGAGGTTGTCAATCTATTCAACTGCCCGATGGTCGAGGACGTCGCCCAGAAGGAAAGAGCGGCAGCAAGGGCAAAGAACCCTACGCCCAGAATCGCTGCATTGCGCGAAATCTGGTCCAGAGTTTCGGCCAACGCGTCTTGTGTCTGCCCCAGCGCGACCACCAGTTCGGTTTGCTTATCCAATCCCACCAAAGTCCGGCTGGCGCTGACCTGACGAATGGTTTCACCGCGAATCTGACTGGAACTGAAAAGCGACTTTCCGTCACGCGGTCCAATGGTCGGTGGAAAATCCTCGTAGCCGGAAAGAAACGTGCCGTCCTGAAAAATAGAATAGAAGATCCGGTCGTCCGCAGGGGTGCTTAGCATCGCGAAGGCGGCATATGGGATATCAACCTCCAACTCCCCTTCCCGCAAAGCGGCCGCATCGAGGATTGAGGCCACTGATGCACCAAGTATGTTGTCTTGCCCCTGTTGCGCGACCTGCGCAGCATAGTTTCGGACTGCGACAAACAGCAGGAACGCAAGTATGGCCGCGCCGCCGATCAGTGTCAGAACCAGCCTGTTCCGCAGCGATCCTGACACATTGGGATCAGGAGGCATGGTCAAGTCTGTATCCCAGCCCACGAAGCGTGGTGATCTTCAGGTCCGAGGGTTCCAGATGCTTGCGCAAACGGCCCACATAAACTTCGATCGCGTTATCAGAGACATCATCATCATAAGAAAACAGCCGGTCCGTTAGTTTTTGTTTCGAAAAAACCTGACCAGGTGCGCTGATGAACAATTCCAGCAGGCGCAGTTCACGATTGCGCAGCGACACGGTCTCGTCACCCACGGTCAGATGGCCAGCCAGGGGATCGAATACGATGCCGCCGACTTCTATCGTTGTCTTCGTATTCCCGGATTTACGACGCAGAACTGCGCGGCAGCGCGCTTCAAGCTCGGCATGATCAAACGGTTTGGTGACATAATCGTCAGCACCAAGATCAAGCGAGCCGATTCGATCCGAAACCTGACTGCGGGCCGTCAAAACGATCACCGGCGTGTCCAAATGGCTCGCGCGATGCCGCTTGAGGAAATCGCGACCGTCCCCATCCGGCAGCATGATATCCAGCAGGATCAGATCGTATTCCTGAGTTTCAACGAAGGCAGTAGCATCACCTAATGTAGACGCGTTATCAACCACATGCCCGTCTAACCTCATGCGGGAACTGATCGCGTTTGCGAGGTCTAGATTGTCTTCGACAAGCAGAAATTTCATCGGACTATAATACTATTCTCGCGCGTGACAGGTTGATGTCAGGTTGGTGTGTTTTTGTTCTTCCCAATCTGAGCCGCCATGCGGCCCGTTGTCAAATGGGAGGACATCATGACAACATTCGCACTGGGCCGTCGCGCCCTTATCGCAGCTGTTGCTGCAGTAGGTCTTGCAGGACCTGTTCTGGCTGAAGACCAGGTAGTGGACAGCATCCACTTTCTGATCCCCGGCGGCGCCGGTGGTGGTTGGGACGGTACCGCCCGCGGCACCGGCGAAGCGCTGACGAACGCCGGTCTTGTGGGCACCGCGTCTTATGAAAACATGTCAGGCGGTGGTGGCGGCAAAGCCATCGGCTATCTGATTGAAAACGCCGACAGCAACCACGGGACATTGATGGTAAACTCCACGCCAATCGTGATCCGTTCGTTGACTGGCGTGTTCCCTCACAACTTCCGCGACCTGACGCTGGTGTCGGGTACGATCGGTGATTACGCAGCCATAGTTGTCGGTAAAGACAGCCCCATCAATTCTATGAGTGATCTGCTGGCAGCTTTCGACGCCGACCCCGGCAACACGGCCATCGGCGGTGGCTCGGTTCCTGGTGGTATGGACCACCTGATCGCAGCCATGGTGATGGAAGCGGCCGGAAAAGATGCGCTTGGCGTGAAGTACATTCCATATGATGCGGGTGGCAAAGCCATGGCTGCCCTTCTGTCCGGTGAGATCGCAGCGCTGTCTACAGGTTTCTCTGAAGCCGTCGATCTGGCCAACGCAGGTGAAGTTAAGATCATCGGCGTCACATCGGCAGATCGCGTAGATGCCGCCCCAGACGCGATGACCATGAAAGAACAGGGCATCGACACCACCTTTGTGAACTGGCGTGGCTTCTTTGCGGCCCCGGGTCTGCCCGAGGACAAGCTTGCAGCCTACCAGGCCGCGATTGCCAAGATGTACGACACCCCGGAATGGGAAGAGGTTCGTGCACGCAACGGTTGGGTGAACATCCACAACTCGGGCGATGATTTCCGGTCATTTCTTGAGCAGCAGGAACAACAGATCGGTGATCTGATGAAGAAGCTGGGCTTCCTCTGAATACAACTTGGGCAGAGCGGTAACCCGCTCTGCCATCCCTGACGACGAAAAAAGGAGGGGGTCTCATGGCGCTGGATCGCTGGATCGCGCTCATTCTTCTGGGTGTTTGTTTAACATATGGCTACGCCGCTTGGTTCACGATGGACAGTAGTCTTCCCCCTTTCATGCAGAGAAACCCCATATGGCCAAGCACTTTCCCCAAAGTGCTGTCTATTCTGGGGATCATCACGGCCACGATCATTCTGCTGGGCTTTGAAAAGGCTGAACCCAGCGAACCTGAAATCGACTATCGGCGGTTGGGCGATTACCATCTTGGTCAGGCGATCATGCTGCTGGTTCTGATGGTCGTCTATGCGTTGTGCCTGCGCCCCGTCGGGTTCCTGATCTCAACTTCGGCCTTCCTGATCTTTGGGTCTTTTATCCTGGGTGAACGAAAATGGCATATCATGCTGCCCGTCGCCCTGATCGCCACCGGTACGGTCTGGTATCTGGTTCAGGAAGTCCTTGGCATATACATGCGCCCTTTGCCCGGCATTTTCGGAGGCTGACATGCTTGAAGGACTTCTGATAGGCCTGCAAACGGCATTCTCACTGCAAAATCTGCTGATGGTCGTCGCGGGCTGTCTGATTGGCACATTCATCGGAATGCTTCCGGGTCTGGGCCCGATGTCGATCATCGCCATCATGATCCCGGTGGCAATTTCCATGGGTGACCCGTCGGCCGCGCTGATCCTGCTGGCCGGCGTGTATTATGGCGCCATTTTTGGTGGTTCGACCTCTTCTATTCTGCTGAATGCGCCGGGGGTCGCGGGTACCGTCGCCTCCAGCTTTGACGGCTACCCGATGGCACGTCAGGGCAAAGCGGGCAAAGCCCTGACCATTGCAGCAATCGCGAGTTTTGCAGGCGGTACGCTAGGCGCATTGCTTTTGATGATTTTCGCCCCTGCCCTGTCGTCTGTTGCGTTGCTTTTCCATTCAGCCGAGTATTTCGCGCTGATGGTTGTCGGCTTGTCGGCCATTGCCGCCTTTGCGGGAACAGGTCAGGTTGCCAAGGCAATCATAATGACAATCCTTGGATTGATCATGGCCACCGTTGGCGAAGGCGTACTGTTCAATATGCCTCGTTTCACCATGGGCATCATGGATTTGCAGTCGGGCTTCGGCTTTATCACACTTGCAATGGCCATGTTCGCGTTACCCGAGGCGCTGTTTCTTGTTCTCAAACCCAAGGACCTTAAGGGCGAAGAAGGTGAAATCAAGGACTTGCGCATAAGCAGGGAGGAAGCCAAAGCCATTGCTCCGGTGATTGGTCGCCAGTCTATCCAAGGGTTTTTCATCGGCGTTCTGCCCGGTGCAGGCGCAACGATTGCCAGTTTTCTGGGCTATGCGGTTGAGCGTAACATCGCCCCAAAGGCCGAGCAGGACGAATTCGGCAAAGGGTCGATCAAAGGGCTGGCCGCGCCTGAAACGGCGAACAACGCCGCCTGTACCGGCTCGTTCGTGCCGCTGCTGACCCTGGGCATTCCCGGATCGGGAACGACGGCAATCCTGCTTGGGGCATTGATTGCCCTGAATGTGACACCGGGGCCACGCCTTATGCTGGACGAACCGCAGATCTTTTGGGCGGTCATCATGTCCATGTTCATTGGCAATCTGGTGCTTCTGATCCTGAATCTGCCGCTGATCCCCTATATTGCCAAAGTTCTCTCGGTGCCGCGTAACTATCTGATTCCCTTTATTTTGTTCTTTACTCTGATGGGGGCCTATATCGGACAGAACAATGCAACCGAACTGCTGATACTGGTGGGTTTTGGGGTATGCGCAACGGCGTTGAAATTTGCTGATTACCCACTGGCACCACTGCTGATCGGTTTCATCCTCGGCGGTATGATGGAAGACAACTTCTCACGGTCCATGCAGTTGTACGATGGTATCGCCTTTATCTGGGAACGCCCGATGACGCTGGGTCTGCTGGTTATTGCGGCGCTTCTGGTGCTCCTACCCAGCTACCGCGCGCGCCGTGCCCAGGCCCGGGCGGAAGGGGTTGCCGAAGGTGACTGACCCGCTGGCGGGAATACGGGTTCTCGATCTGACCAATGTCCTCGCGGGTCCGTATTGCTGCTACCAACTGGCATTGATGGGTGCCGACGTGATCAAGGTCGAGCGCCCCGATGGTGGCGACCTCGCTCGCGTTCTGGGAGCTGATCCCGCCAGAAACAAGGCGGGGATGGGGATCAGTTTTCTGGCGCAGAATGCCGGTAAAAAATCTGTCACGCTGAACATGAAATCGGAAAAGGGCAAGGCGCTGCTGAAACGCCTTGTCCAGTCAGCTGAAGTTCTGGTGGAAAACTTCCGGCCCGGAGTAATGGATCGTCTTGGTCTTGGTTATGAAGTTCTGCGCAACGTTAATCCCAACCTGATCTATTGCGCCATCAGCGGGTTCGGGCAGGATGGCCCCCGGCGCGGCGATCCAGCTTATGACCAGATTGTGCAGGGTATCAGCGGCGTGATGTCAATCACCGGCGCCCCCGACACGGCACCGTATCGCGTCGGCTATCCGTTGGCGGACACGGTCGGGGGGATGACGGCCGCCTTTGCAGTCGCGGCGGCATTGAACGCCAACCCACGCGGCACCTATCTGGATGTTGCGATGTCCGAAGCCGTTATTTCGACAATGGGTTGGGTTGTTTCAAATTATCTGGTGGGTGGCGTAACGCCCGGAGCGCATGGGAATGAGAACACAACCTCGGCCCCCTCAGGTACATTTGCCACGCGGGACAGCCCTATCAACATCGCGGCCAATCGGGACGAGCAATGGCAGGCACTTGCCCGCTGTCTCGGGCGGGATGACCTGCTGGACAACCCCGACTACGCAACGCGTGAAGATCGCAAAACAAACCGCCACGCCTTACGTACAGAACTGGAACGCACCCTAAAGACGAAGGCCGCGTCCGAGTGGGCGAGTGAACTAAACGCATTGGGGGTACCGACAGGACAAGTTCTGACCGTGCCCGAGGCCCTTGCAGACCCGCAACTTTCCGATCGCGGTCTGATTGGCTCTTTGTTGGTTCACGGCGAACAAATGCAACTTGCAGGCAGTCCCGTCGTAATGGATGGCGCCCGGCGAATGCCGCAAATCGCGCCACCAAAACTTGGGGCCGACAACAAGGCGGTGTGGTCCGAAATCGGATTGACCGACGCGGAAGTCGACGCGCTGAGCAGAGAGGGGATCATATGAGCGATGTGTCAGATTGGTGGGCAACATCCATCATCGATATGGAACCTGGCCGGATAGACCTGCGCGGGGAGCCGATTCAAAACCTGATCGGACGCTTTGGTTTTGCGGAGATGATCTGGTTTATGGTACGCGGCGACCGCCCATCAAAAGCGCAGGCCCAATTGTTCGAAGCCGCGCTGGTCGCGGCAGTCGACCACGGTCCTCAGGCACCGTCGATTGCAACCGCGCGCATGGCGGTTACCTGTGGCCTGCCTCTCAACAACGCGATGGCGAGCGCTGTGAACATGTTGGGCGACATTCATGGAGGGGCTGGCGAGCAGGCCGTGGAACTCTACCACTTTGTGGGCCATTACCCTGGCACTTTGGCGCAGGCAATCGATGCGTGGATCGAAAGCCACGGAAAGATACTTCCGGGTTTTGGACACAGGTTTCACACGCCCACAGACCCCCGCGCGCCGCGCCTGATGGACTTGGTCGCCGAAGCGGTGAAAACCCGTGCTTGCGATGGGCAATTCATGCGAATTGCGCAGCAAATCGAGGCAGAACTTGCGCGGCGTAAGGGTAAACCCGTCCCGATGAACATCGATGGCGCAACCGCAGTTATTTATGCCGAGCTTGGGTTTGCGCCACCATTGGCGCGCGGCCTTTTCTGCCTGTCCCGATCAGTGGGTATTCTGGCACATGCCTGGGAGCAGATGCAGCAAGGTGGTCGCAACAAAGGGCCGACCCCACCCTCATATCGCTGGACGTACCAGCCGGGTTAAGCGCTTTTCCGATGGGATCGATTTGCCAACAGATCGGCGGCCGCACGGGCAATAACCAGCTCTTCATTTGTCGGGATAACCATGGCGACCACTCGGGACAGGTCTGTCGAGATGATCCGATCATTGTCCGCGTTGGCATCGGGATCCAGTTCAATCCCCAGCCAGCCCATTCCGGAACATACCCTGTCGCGTACAAGGCGCGAGTTTTCTCCGATACCACCTGTGAAGATCAAGGCATCAATACCGCCCAATATTGCTGCCATTGCCCCAAGTTCGCGGCGGATGCGGAACGTGAAATAGCTGATGGCCTGTCGGCTTTCGCGGGTATCTGCTTTTTCAAGAGTGCGCATGTCGCTTGAAAGTCCCGAAAGACCCAGCAACCCTGATTTGCGAAACAGAAGGTCGGAAATCTCTGAGGCGCTCAACCCTTCCTGATCCATCAGATACAACAAAACACCGGGATCAAGCTGACCGCAACGGGATCCCATCGGCAGCCCGTCCAACGACGAAAACCCCATGGTCGAACCGACGGATCGCCCCCCGATCATGGCACACATCGACGCTCCGTTACCCAAATGCGCAACCACAACCCGCCCCGCGTGCAAAAGCGGCGCGGTTTTGGCCAAATGGTCTGAGATGTATTCATAACTAAGCCCGTGAAAACCATAGCGTCGGACGCCTTTGTCGTAATACTCGCGCGGCAGGGCGAATACGTCGTTCTCCCAGGGGTGGTTGCGATGAAAGGCCGTGTCGAAACAGGCAATCTGGGCGGCATTCGGAAAACGTTCCATAGCTGCCTTGACGCCAGCCAGGTTGTGCGGCTGGTGCAGAGGTGCATACGGAGAGAGCTTGTCCAACTCCTCCAAAGCAGCGGCGGTCAACGGCAAAGGCGTATCGATCTCAGGTCCACCGTGAACAATACGATGCCCAACCGCGGTGACCTCGCAACTGGGGAAGGCCCGTGACAACAGGTTCAGTACCCAGTCCAGTGCAGCAGCGTGATCGTGAATATCACCTGCCGTGCCATTCGCCAGAACTCCACCGCCAGATGACCGCGCCTTGACGATTGGTTCTGGCTCGCCGATCCGTTCGACCACACCGGTGCACACCATGACTGGATCGTCTTCTGTCAGTTCGAACAGGCCGAACTTCATCGAAGACGATCCGGCATTCAGTGTCACGACATGTGTCATGCATATCCTCTGGTTTGCGAAAAGGTGAAGTTCCTAGGGTTTACTGATCCGCTCTGGTACAAGGTTGAGTTTAAGACATTACCCAAGACTACGAGCCAGCCAACCGCTACAAACCCCGGTCTTTGCAAATCTCCATGGAAGAAAAGATCGTTCAGCCCATTTTTTCCGGGGTGCCAACAACACCTTCATTCCTGCCAACCTAGTCGTAATCATGGATTGGAACACGTGCAAGGCACTAAGCTGACGCTGTCAAACACGGGTCCCGAAGCACAGTTCACTTCATCCGCCGCGACGGTTTCCTCCACCCCCTTGTTTTCGCATGGTCAACCCAATGCGCTTTCTCGCGACATCAACATCGACGACACGTACTTTAACCACCTGCCCGGTTTTAACCACGTCATGCGGATCTTTGACAAACCGGTCCGCCAGCTGGCTGACATGAACCAGCCCATCCTGATGCACGCCGATATCCACAAAAGCGCCGAAAGCGGCGACGTTGGTGACTGTGCCTTCCAAAACCATTCCGGGTTTCAGATCGGTGATTTCTTCGATGCCATCGGTGAAAGATGCGGAGACAAAACTGGGTCTGGGGTCGCGTCCGGGCTTTTCAAGTTCGGCAAAGATGTCCCGAACCGTCGGCAGGCCGAAATCCTGAGTTACGAATTGTTCCGCCCGCAACCCCTTTAACGCGCCATCATGGCCCATGATGTGACGGATATCGCGACCGCAGGCGGCAACGACCCGGCGCGCAATGTCATAGGCTTCGGGGTGCACTGAAGACGCGTCTAAAGGCTCTGAACCGTCCCTGATGCGCAGGAAACCGGCGCATTGTTCGAACGCACGTGGTCCAAGGCGGGCGACGGACAGCAAATCCTTCCGCGATAGGAAGGGCCCATTCAGGTCACGGTGGGTGACAATCGCTTCGGCCTGCGCCGGACCCAGACCAGACACGCGTGACAGCAAAGGGGCAGATGCGGTGTTCAGATCAACCCCGACAGCATTCACCACATCCTCGATCGCGGAATCCAGCGACTGTGACAGGCGATGCTGATCCACATCATGCTGATACTGGCCAACACCAATGGATTTCGGTTCGATTTTAACCAGCTCGGCCAAGGGGTCCTGCAATCGGCGCGCAATCGAGACCGCGCCACGTAGCGAGACATCCAGATCAGGAAATTCGCGCGCAGCCAGTTCAGATGCGGAATAAACCGAAGCGCCAGCTTCTGACACCACCACTTTTGTTGGTGCTTTCACCGTCTTGGGTAGAAGTGCAAGAGTGTCTGCAACCAACCTTTCGGTTTCACGGCTGGCCGTCCCGTTCCCGATTGCGATCAGTTCGATCCGATGAGCTGATATCAGATTGAGGATACTGGCCTGTGCACCTCGCAGATCATTCTTCGGCTGAAACGGGTACAAGGTGTCGGTGGCGACAACCTTGCCGGTCGCATCAACAACAGCAGCCTTTACGCCCGTACGAATGCCCGGATCCAGACCCAAGGTCGCCTTGGCACCTGCCGGTGCGGCAAACAGCAGATCCTTGAGGTTTCGCGAGAAGACCTGAATGGCTTCGTCTTGCGCCCGGCTGCGCAGGTCAGCCATCAGTTCGACCATCATGGACAGCGAAAGCTTTACCCGCCAAGTCCAGCCCGCGACTTTGCGCAACCATGCGTCTGCCGGCCCCGTGCCACGTGTCTGTAGATGAGCGGCAACAATCGTCTCGGCTCGCGCGGCACCAAATTCCGGTTCAGGCGCGATATCCAGCGTGACGATGCCCTCTTTGGATGCCCGCAGCATCGCCAATGCCCGATGTGACGGCACGTCCGCCCACAATTCGGCATGGTCAAAGTAGTCGCTGAACTTTGCGCCGTCCTTTTCCTTGCCTTCGATGACCTTTGCGCTGAGCAGAGCCTCGCGCTGCATGAAGCTGCGCAATTCGCCCAGCAGTGCGGCGTTTTCCGTCAGCCGCTCGGTCAAAATGTCCCGCGCGCCGTTCAAAGCATCCCGGGTCGTTGTTACTACCTCAGTAAGGTATGCCGCAGCCAATGCTTGAGGGTCGCAGTTGCGGTCCGCCAGAATAGCGTCAACCAAAGGTTCAAGCCCATTTTCGCGCGCAATCATAGCCTTGGTGCGCCGTTTTGGCTTGTATGGCAGATAAATGTCTTCCAACTGCGCTTTGGTTTCGGCACGCGCTATGGATTGGCTCAGATCTTCCGTCAGTTTGCCCTGATCCTTGATCGAGTTCAGGATGGTCTCACGCCGCGCTTCAAGCTCGCGCAGATAGGTCAGCCGCTCGGACAGCAGACGCAACTGGGTGTCGTCCAATCCTCCGGTTGCTTCTTTCCGGTATCGGGCGACAAAAGGCACGGTTGCTCCTTCGTCCAATAGCTTGATCGCGGCACCGACCTGCTCGGAACGTGCCTTAATCTCGGTGGCGATAGTGCGGGCGATACGGTCCAATGGTGCCTCCTGAAGCGACGGTGGAAGAACTTCTTAACCAGCCGTTTCGGCAAGGGGAAGACCCTTGGTTCACTCCGCAGTCTGGCCGTTTCAGTTTGGCTGTTCATCAAGTCAGCACGCCAGGCAGTGTCCACATCAAACCCACGGCATAAGTCCGCGATACGGGCTACGCGTGCTTACCGAATGGGCCATATGTGCCAAGGTCACCAGATCATAAACCGGCAGGCTCAATTCCTTCTGAATTGAGGCCGCGTAAGGCGGTAGATCGGTGCATTCCAGTACCAGCGAACGGATTTCCGGTGTATCGCGTTTCAGTTTGCGTACAGCATTCAGAACTTCAGCCTCAATCAGATCGGTATCCATTCGGGTGCGCGTATTGCGCAGGATGACTTCGGCGAACTCGGTCGTGTTCTCAAGACCCTGCACAGCTACGGGGATGTCCCCTGCCCCAACCCCATCGAAATGGCGTTGCGTCAGCGCCGAGGAATCGGCGGTTATCACTCCTACCGGTGCACTGGCACCGGTCATGTAATAAGCCAGCGGCACCTGAATCAGGCTTGAGGCAAAAACGGGCACGGACACGGCTTCGGCCAGCTCTTTCTGGAACAATGCAAGAAACCCGCAACTGCCAGTGATGGCCCGCACACCTTCGGATTCAAGCCTCTGCGCGCCTTTGATGAAGGGCTCCAGCAACTCTGGTGTCGGGTTGTTCAGCAGCTTTGGTACTGTGACGCCTTCAATCATCTCATACAGCACCGGGAACGGAAGACTCGATGGGTTTTTGATATGGCCCGGAGGTTTGGGGAAATAGCTTTCCAGGCACAAAACTCCGATGGATGCCCCGCAGATATTCTGTCCACCTGGGTAGATCGGCATGACGTTGTGATCCTTCTCGAGAAGTCGCTTCGCGTGTTTCAAAACCGCGACAAGGCAAATGGGTCCAGACTGATGTTCAGACGCTGTCCAGCTACCAGATCGGCCACAAGCTCTCCGGTTTTAGGCGCCATCATCAGGCCATAGTGGGAATGACCGAAAGCGCTGAACAATCCCTGATGTCCGTCAATCGGCCCGATGGCAGGCAAGCTGTCTGGAAACGATGGGCGGCGCCCCATCCAGAATTGCGTGTCGGCGGTATTAAGATCCGGTATCATTGCCTTGGCTTGTCGCGTCAGTAACGCCTGTTTTCGTGGATCGGGCGGGGCATCTACACGCGCAAACTCGGCGGTGCCTGCCACACGCAGCCCGCCCTGCATCGAACTGGCAACCACTTTGGCATCCACATCCATGACCGAATTCTGAAGGCTCGCCAAAGGTGCGGGGAACTGAACATGGTACCCGCGTTCAGCAGCCAGCGGCACAGACAGACCCAAAGGTTTCAAAAGCTCGGCAGACCACACACCTGCAGCCAATATGACTGTATCAGCCTGAAGCGTATCGGTCTGGGTTGTCAGATGCCACCGCCCCTCGTCGGTTCGGTTCAGTTTTCGAACTTCGGCCCGAATAAACTCAACGCCTTGTTGGCGCGCTTTTTCAGCCAGAACCGCGCCAACCTGACCGGGTGATGTAATCCGTGCCTGACCTTTGATAAGGATCGCTGCTTCGAAATCCCCGGATAGAGCGGGTTCAATTCGGCGCAACTCTGGGCCGTCGATCCTCTCGAGTTGACCACCTTTCTCCTGTCGGATCAGATATCCCAGCGCCTTCAGGTCAGCTTGATTCGGGTGGCGGAAAGCATGGATGTAGTTGGAAGCGACAATCAGGTCTTCATAACCAGTGTTCTGCAAATGACGTCGATACAACTCTATCGACGGTCTGCAAAGAAGCTCCATCGCATCCGAGATTCGGCGGACCGATCGTTCATCAGATGCTTTCAAAAACCTCAGGCCCCAAGGGACCATCCTCGGCCAGAACGAGGCCCTGACGGACAAGGCGCTTTTGGGGTCCAGCAGCATCCGGGGGATTGCCTTCCAGATACCGGGAACCGCTTGGGGGATCACTGACCATGGCGAGACTACACCGGCATTACCGAATGAGGTCTCCTGCCCGGGCTCTCCCCGGTCAATCAACCGCACGGTTTTGCCACGTTCCTGCAATGACAGCGCGCAGCAGATGCCGACGATCCCGGCTCCGATTATGGTAACACGTTCAGACATGTCAGGCCGTTGCTTGAGTTCGGGTGCGGGCGATCAACTGCGCAACGATCACGGGTGACGCCACGGCCAGCGCGATCAGGTCAGCCGTTAACGTGGGTGCCACGAAGATGATCCCGGCAAAGGCCATCAGAATACGAGACAATACGTTGAGCGGTTGCAGCCAATAGCCGACGACCGCCGCGGACAGAGCGATGACCCCCGCTATGCAGCTTGCCGCAGTATATGTGAATTCCCAAAAATCAAACCCAGTGGAAGACACGAACAACAAAACCGGCGCATAGACGAATGCCATCGGCGCTATAACCTTGCCCAACCCGAGCGTAAACGCGGACAGCCCGGTGCGGAACGGATTTGAGTTGGCGATCGCCGCTGCCGCATAAGCCGAGGTACAGACCGGAGGTGTAATTTCGGATACCACACCGTAGTAAAGCACGAACAGGTGGCTTGCGATGGGCGGAACACCCAACTGTGCCAGCGCGGGCTGCGCGACAGAAACCAGCATGATGTAAAGCGCGGTGGTCGGAATACCCGCCCCCATCAAAATGCAGACGACAGCGATGAAGATCAGTGAGATGAACAGTTGCAGGTCTTCGATTGCAAACAGCTGGAAGCTGCCGAACGAGATCATATTATAAAGATCCGCCGCCAGATTGCCTGCCCCTTGCGTGACCATAAATCCGATACGAAAGCCGATACCGGTGGTGTTGATCACACCCACAACAATACCGACAGCGGCGGCAGCGGCACCCACCGCCAGCGAGTATTTTACGCCCAGTTCGACAGCAGCCAGCATCTCGGGCACTTCGATACGTTTTTGTGGGTTCAGTGTGGCTGTCACAGACAGCGCGCAGAGTATCGCGGTCATTGTCAGGTCGAACCCACCATCCGAGAATTTCCATAACACAAAGGCCAGAAACGCCGCCGCGTAAATCAGCGTTGGTGGCTGTTTGATACGCGACATACCCGCGATCACTGCCAGCGATATGCCGCAGAAGGCCGACATGAATGGCGTGTAACCGGTAAACAGCACCACCAGCAGGCCAATCAGGGGCACGATATTGGCCCAGCCTTCAGCCCAGACAGCCTTGAGTTGCGGCAATTGTTCCTTTGTCAGACCCTTCAGGTTCAGCTTGCGCGCCATCAGATGCACAACTGCAAAGACACCGACGTAGTGCAGAAGCGCCGGGAAGATCGCGGCAATGACAATAGTGGTGTAAGGCACCTCCAGGAACTCGGCCATGATAAAGGCCGCTGCCCCCATGATGGGCGGGGTAATCTGGCCGCCCGCCGAGGAAGCGGCCTCGACCCCGCCCGCGAAATGGCCCGGATAACCCAGGCGTTTCATGTTCGGGATGGTCAGCGCGCCGGTTGAAACCGTGTTGGCGACCGAGGACCCCGAGATCGTTCCAAAGAATGCCGATGAAACGACCGACACCTTGGCCGGGCCACCTGTATAGCGACCCGCCAGAATTGTGGCATTGTCGATAAACAACTGTCCCAACCCGGTGCGCTGCGCGATCACACCAAACAAAACGAAATGGAAGACTATGGTCGAAACGACCCAAAGCGTGACGCCATAGATGCCTTCCTGCGGAAAGTACATCGACGACACGAAGGTTTTGAAATTTACACCGGGATGCTGCAACAAACCGGGAAAATAAGGACCAAGCAGAGCGTAAGAGATGAATACGCAGATAATCAGCGGCAGCACCCAACCCAGCGTGCGACGGGCGATGTCAAGTACCAGCAGAATGATAACCACGCCAAGAAAGACATCGTAATTGTTGGGATTACCCATACGAAAAGTCTGTTCCTCGATCCCGAGAAAGGGAATACCGCGCCAGGCAAATCCAACGTAAAGCGCCGCAACGATGCCAAATGCCATGAATACCAGGTCATAAAGCGGGACGTTCCCGATACGAAACCTGCTGATTTTGAGCGCATATAGGTTTTTGGCCCCGACAATCGGAATGGTCGCGTAAACCAGTATGAATAACAGGGCCAGATAAATGCCCATGTGCCAGTGGTCCGCCGGCAAGCCGAAACCTGCGGTGAAGAATTCATAGGACGCGAATAACAGGGCAACAACCCGCAGAACCTTGGCCGTGTTCGGTGTAACCTGACGTACTGCGGCGCCTTCGTCGAACTGTTCTTCGATGGCAGCCAGTTCCTCGGCTGTCAGGTCGTGGTCATCGCGTGTTTCGGTCTCGGACATGATGGCCCTCTGATTGCGCGTGTAAGGAGAGTGCGGCGCCCCGCACAGGGGCACCGACGACAGGCTTCAATGAGGTTCGATTACTGCAGAAGGCCTGCTTCTTTGTAGAACTTCTCTGCACCAGGATGCAGCGGGACACCCAATGCTTCGACTCCGTCCAAAGCTGTGTCAGCTGTGATCTGCTTGCCTTTGGCGTGACCGTTGTCCAGCAGTTTTCGGGTGTTGTCGTTCCACAGTGCTTTGGTCAGCTGATAGACCAGTTCTTCGGACAGGTCCGACGACACAACCAGCATAGCGCTGACCGCTGGGGTCTTGGTTTCGGTGTCAATCCCTTCATACACACCGCCCGGTATGGCGGAAGGGATATAGGCCGGAATGATCTCGTTGATCTTAGCAAGGTCTTCGTCACTGAACGAGTGCAGGTTCATACCTTTGGTCGATGACAACTGCACCATAGCGGCGACCGGCCAGCCAGCTGCGTAGAAATACGCGTCCAGCTGCCCATCGGCCAGACGCTCGGCGCTCTGACTGTTGTTCAGCTCTGCTTCGTCCATGTTATCGCGGTTTACGCCCCATGCATCCAGCATCTGCAGCACGGCCACCTGTGTGCCTGAACCCGCCTGTGCGATACCCACGCGCTTGCCTTTGAGATCGCTCAGGTCACCAATGGTCTGACCTGCGGGCAGAACCAGATGCAGATCCTCTGGGAACAGGTTTGCCACAATGCGCAGCTTGGGATGCGGCTTGCCTTCGAACTTGCCTTCGCCCAGATACATCGAACGGGTGACATCAGCGGCCGCCAGACCGGCCTCAAGCTCGCCATTCTCCACTGCCGCGTTGTTAAAGACTGACGCAGTTGTTGATTGTGCAATCGCGATCAGGCCGGGTACGCCGCACTGACCACCTTCTTCGCAGGGGCGCGAGCCCGGAGGGGCCGAGATCCCATTTGCGATGGTTCCGCCAATCGGAAAATAGGTGCCGCCTGCACCACCGGTGCCAATACGGAAAAAAGTTGGGTCCTGTGCAAGTGCGGGCGCGGCCATAGCACCTGCCAAAGCCAGACCTGTCAGGCATTTCATCAGTCTCATCGTAAGCTCCCAGTTTTGGATCATTGGATTCGGTTTGTCCGAACTCTGATCCAATCAGCCTATGGAGATTTACCATAAATACAAATTTGTTATATTTAACTAAACTGAAGTTTGGCTTATGGATCTGGAATGAACCTTACTCAATTGACTGTTTTTCGTGAGGTGATGGAAAGCGGCTCTATCTCTCAAACCGCAAAAAAGCTGAACCGGACACAACCGGCCATCAGCCTTGCGCTCAAGAACCTAGAAAAAAGTTTGGGGCTGATCCTGTTCGAACGAAGAGGGCGCCGTTTGATTCCAGTACCGGAAGCACACTACCTATTGTCGGAAACCACTGGTATTCTGGACAGATTATCTACGATTTCCAGTACGATGCACGGACTTCTTAAAGGGAGTTCCGGTAGCTTGAATATTGCAGCGATGCCAGGCCCTTCCACTTTTGCCTTTCCGAATTTCATCAGCCGTTCAGTTGGTGGAAACCCCGATATACAAATCACACTTTCAACCCGCAGCTCTCCGCAGATTATGGAACTGGCGGGTACTCAGAACATCGATTTCGGGTTTGCTGATTTTGAACATCCGACAGGTAAGCAACCACAGTTCTCAGCCGAGATCATAAGCGGCGACTGTTTTTGCGCGCTGGACAGAGACAACCCCCTGGCGAAAGAAAGCGCCGTTATGATATCCGATCTTGACGGAGTTCCAATGGGCGGGCTGCATGACACGCATCCGTTTCAGGAAAAAGTGCGACAAGCGTTTCAGATGGTCTCGGCGAATTACACACCAACGGTGACCTGCCAATATTTTCTGCCGCTTATCCCTTTTGTCGGATCGGGCCAATGCTGCACGATTGTCGATCCGTTGACAGTCGTTACCGAGCGGGAGTTGAACATTTCAAACGACCGTGTCGTGTTTTTGCCCTTCAGTGAACCGTTGAGGTATGAATATGCGATCCTGTCACCGAACCACCGGCCTCCGTCCCAGCTAGCGTTGCAGATCAAAGCCGGCTGGAAGGCTGAGGTTTTGTCGATGCTACATCGAACAGGTGCCAACCCACAGACAGAAATCGCCTGAAAACATACACGTTTCCAGTGCTGCTCAGTTACGTTGTTCAATCGATGACTCCAGCGTTGACCGCAAAAGTTGCGCATCAAGCGGTTTGTAGAGCAAAGGCAGATTGGCGCGCTTGCAGCGCCTGGCCAGTTCAGGTGATCGGTTGGCCGAAATAACGCAGCCGGGCAGAGGTCCAAACTCGTTCGTCAAGGCATGTATCGCGTCGACACCGGTTCTATCGTGATTCAACTGAAAATCGGCGACTATTGCATCGGGCAGAATGTCAATTTCACGAAGAAGATTGATTGCTTCGTCTTCGCTTTCGCTCTCCAAAACCTCGACCCCCCAGGATTCGATGGTCATGGTCAGTGCACTACGAAGGTTTTCATCATTCTCAATCAACAATACAACCGTGTTACCAAGTACCTTTAAGCCCGGATCGTGGGCCGCAGGGGCGCTGCTGGATGTGGTCTGCTCTTCCTGCGCCAACGGCACTTCGACCGAGAATCCAGTGCCTTTGCCTATTTCGGAATACAGCTGGATCGGATGTTGCAACAGCCCACAGGCGCGCTCCACGATTGCAAGGCCCAATCCCATACCCTCTGCCGCGCTGGCATCAGAATGCAGGCGCTGAAATTCCTGAAAGACGATGTCTCTTTGGTCTGACGCGATACCGATACCTGTATCCCAGACTTGCAAGGCAATTGCGCCTTTGCGACGCCGCACACCGACCAGAACCTTTCCGGTCTCGGTATACCTGATCGCGTTCGACAGCAGGTTCTGCAAAATCCGACGCAAATGGCTGGCGTCGCTGGTCACACGCGCGTTCGTGTCAACAAATGACAGCTCAAGCCCTTTTGCCTGCGCCATGGGGCGAAATGCGTCTTCCATCTGCGAAAACAGCGTGCTCACTGATATGGTCGACAAATGCGCGGTGGCCCGTCCTGAATCCAGCTTCGAGATATCCAGCAGCGCTTCCAGAATGTGTTCAACGCTGTTCAGCGCACTTTCAGCCTTGCCTGCAACGGTCTTTGCGTCGTCTTTATCCAAGCCGCTGCCCAGCGATGCAACATAAAGCTTTGCGGCAGAAAGAGGTTGCAGCAGATCGTGACTGGCCGCTGCCACAAATCGCGACTTGGATGCGTTCGCACGCTCGGCCTCGTTCAACGCGTCAGCCAGTTCCATTGTGCGAGATGTTACGCGTTGTTCCAACAGCTCTTTGGCTTCGTATAAGGCCTGAGCGGACTTTCGTTCTGCGGTTACATCGGTGAAGGATATCACAAAGCCCCGGTCCGGCATCTCCTGCGCAAACACCGAAAGAATTTTTGACCTTCCGCGGTGCATCTGAAATTGCAGAGGACGGCGATAAGTTTGCCGCGTCACCCAATCCAGCAGATCGGCTTCCGTTACCCCCTTCTGGAACCTGATGTTCGTGCCAAGGCGATTGGACAGCGATTCAAACCGGGTCCCCATCTGAAACTGTGCGATCGGAATGGCCAGCAACTCACTGGCGCGGTTGTTCCAACCGATCAGACGGTGTTTGTTGTCAAAAATGCAAACGCCCTGTTCGATATGTTCCAGCGTCGCGCGGATCAGCCTGGCCTTGTCATCCAGTATCCGGTCACGCTCCTGCCGTTCGATCCGCATGATATCAGTCACATCGGTTTGCAGAATAACAGTTCCGCCATCTGGTGTGCGGTGCTCGGATACTTGCGACCACCGATTGCCAACAAGCCGGACATTGAACACCACATGATCGTCCGTATGCCGGTCCAAACGGCTTTTGGCCCAGTCTGTCGGTGTCATCGTTTCAGGCAGGGACAGGAACCCTGATCGGCTGACCAGTTCGACATATTCGGCAAAGCTCAACCCTGGACTCAGCCGCTCCTGAATGTCAGGCATATGCAGACCAAAGCGGCTGTTGCACAGCACCAGTTTTTCGTCGCGATTGAAAAGGGCAAACCCCTCTTGCACTGTTTCGATTGCATTGGCCAGGTCAGCGCGTGCGGCTTCTGTGTCCTTGTTCGCCTGTGCCAGTCTGGCATTGGAATCGTTCAGCAACTCAAGGGCACGTTCCAGATCATTCGTCCGGGCGCGGACCTCTTGTTCAAGCACGGCCGCGCGCTGAAACTGCGCATAAGCTGCGCCTGACGCATCGGTGGATTCTTCTACCCGGCGCATCAGCGCTTCGGCAATCTTGCGAAGTTTCTCGTTCTGGCGATCAACCGAGTCCGACGGGTCAGTAAGATGCTCGATCATGCGTTACTCTTTCTCGGGTGGATATATAGCAACACCCGTCAGAGTTTGGTTCACGTGGATGGAATTGTACTGCTCTCCGTAGGTTGAAAATCCGACAACGTGATTGCGGGCCAGAATGTCCGAGATTTCGCGGGTCTTTTGCTTTTCCTGCGCTTCCAGTCGGCGGAGAATGCAGTCGCAACCCAGAATGGTGTCGGGTTGCCGTTTCTCGGTCAGAAGGCCGATTTCTTCCTCAAGATGCTCGACCATGTCCCTTGGTTCGGCCAGCGTCAGCACAAGCCCTTCATCAATGGCCGAGAAAAAGACGAGGTCCCCGTTGCCCGCCACCTGCTGAATGGCGCGGACGTGATGCTGCCCGCCAATCTGCACAACAACGGGGTGCGCCGCAAATGTGAATGTCGTCAGTTGTTCCGGATCCTTGCCAAGGATACGGGCGTATTCACGAGCGGCGGGCTCGGCGTTGATTTCCTGAACGATGCGTTTTGCCGGGTCCGCCTTGGTCACCACCATGCGCCGGTTCGTTGGTACCAGATGATCGGTTTTGAACACCTTGATCGGGCACCGCGTACGAACCTGAGTCAGTATGGCAGCATTGCTCAGCGCCTTGCCCTGATGCAGCACATAGGTACGCCCGAACCGGGTTCCATCACCGGCCGATCCGCCAAACAATGGCACCGGCCCCAAACCGACGGCCAACTCGGAGGTCAACGCATCCTCTTTGGTCGACAATCCGTCGATCATCAGGAAAGTAAACTCATGGTTCCAGTCGGGCGCCGTGACCATCATGTCGTTTCGGTTGTGGATCATCTCATTGATGATGCTTTCCGCCTCAAAATCGTTCAGATCGGAAACCAGGACCGTACGCGTGTCGAAATGGGACTGTGGCAGGCCAATCGCGACGATCTGATCCTCGCAATAACCGCTATCCGCAAGTTCTCCGGCGGTGGTACAGCCAACCACCGGAGTAGGCGCAAACACCTGCTCGGCTTTGGTAATGACCGCAGCCGCGTCCGCGTTTGGACTGACAAAAAGTATCACCAGCGCAAGCGGTTCAGCCCCGAGTTGACGTACGAGCACCCCAAGCGCCTGCCCGGTGTCGTAACGCGCGAAAGCCGTTTTGACGATGCCTGTCGCACCGGTCCGGGCTGTCGCCCACCCGACTGCTTGGTCCATCGAGCCTCCTCCCTAAAGCGCGACGATGTGGTGAGAGTATGACGCTTAGCCGTGGTCTTGCAAGACGCTGGCAAACGAAGCTTTCTTTGCAATCAGAACGGCTTGCGTTCGGCTTTGCACACCCAGTTTCCGCATGATTGCCGTGACATGCGCTTTGACCGTGGGTTCCGCAATGGACAGGTCATAGGCAATCTGTTTGTTCAGCTTGCCCTCACAGATCAGTTGCAGAATGCGGGCCTGCTGATTTGTCAGCGTCGCAAGCCGATTGACCGCCTCGGCGTGTTCATCCTCTTCAACATTGATCAGAACGCACCCTTCGGGCACGAAAACTTTGCCGGAATGCACTGTCTCGAATGCCAGGCGAAACACATCGCGTTGGCTATGCTTGGGTACATAACCCGATGCGCCCGCCTGAATCACCTGACTGACAACGCGATTATCCGTCATCGAGGACACCACAATAACCGGGGCATTCGCAGCAGCCTTCAGACGGACAAGGCCGTCCAGCCCCTCCACATCCGGCAGGTTGAGGTCCAGCATGACCGCGTCCGGTTTCAGCCCACCTGACAGAAGTTCCATCGCGCCTTCCAGTCGGTCCGCGGTATGGATTTCGCCGATCTGCGCCACGCTTTGCAAGGTCATCGACAGCGCGTCGCAAAACAGGGGGTGGTCATCGACGATCAGCACTTTCTCGAAGCCAGATCTTTCGACGGAGTCTGCAAGCATTTGGTATTGCCTTTTTTCAATCAGGTTGCCCCCAGTTTATCCAATCCTAACAACGAAAGTAATCTGCGCCTACTGGCCCAAAGTCGTACATAAGATCGGTTCGGCAACTCCTACACCCAAGGTCTAATAGGCAGGGCGAAAAACACCACGTAGCGTAAGAAAAAACACCTGGAGAAGAGAAATGGAGCTGAGTGACAGCCGCGTCATTGCCGCGCCGCGATCCAAGGTCTGGGACGCGCTTTTGTCGGCTGAGGTTCTGAAAGAATGCGTTCCGGGATGTCAGGAAATGACGGGCTCGGTCGATGACGGGTTCGAAGCGACGGTGGTGCAGAAAGTCGGCCCCGTCAAAGCGACCTTCAAAGGGGCCGTTACCCTCTCTGATATCGTAACGCTTGAAAGCGTGAAGCTCTCGGGTGAAGGTAAGGGTGGGGCTGCGGGTTTTGCCAAGGGTGCGGCCGATGTCAGTTTGTCTGATGTGCCCGAAGGTACTCTGCTGACCTATACCGTCGACGCACGTGTCGGTGGCAAGCTGGCCCAGCTGGGCAGCCGGGTCATCGATGGCGTCGCCAGAAAAATGGCCGACCGGTTCTTTGAAAGTTTTCAGAACGCGGTCGAACCCGAAAAAACACCCGATCCGGAAACCTCGGATCAGGTTCAAGCTGAACCTTCTGCCGAGGGTGAAGGCGGCGAAGCAAAAAAAGGTTGGTTCAAGCGCGTATTGGGCGGTTGAACCGTTGGAATTCAGGGAGGAGAAAGTCATGAAAATTTCAATGACCGTGAACGGCAAGGCCGTCAGCGGCGAGGTTGAGGGCCGGACGTTACTGTCCGGCTTTCTGCGCGAGCAACTGTCATTGACGGGCACGCATGTCGGCTGTGATACGGCCCAGTGCGGCGCCTGCGTTGTACATGTGAACGGTCAGGCCGTGAAGTCGTGCAATATGCTGGCGGTCGAAGCCGACGGTGCTGACGTTGGCACCATCGAAGGTCAGGCAAATGCGGACGGTTCGCTGAACGTGATCCAGCAAGCCTTTCAGGATCATCACGGCCTTCAATGCGGGTTCTGTACACCGGGTATGGTGATGAGCGCCGCAGCGCTGCTGAAAGACAACCCACGCCCATCTGAGGCCGAAATCCGAAAGTACCTGGAAGGCAACCTGTGCCGCTGCACCGGGTACCACAATATCGTCAAGGCGATCATGGCCGCCTCAGGCCAGGACGTCGGCAGTATCGCTGCGGAATGATGCCGCTGCGGGCGTAAACATTGCGCCCGTGGGACAAGTGAAGGGTGCAGCAGCATCCGTTTATGGGAGGAGAACAAGCAATGCCCAAAGACAGTGGCATCGGAGCCAGTTCCAAGCGGCGCGAGGACGTCCGCTTTCTGACCGGAGCAGGCAACTATACCGACGACATCAACGTACGTGGTCAGGCTTACGTATATTTCCTGCGGTCCGACATCGCGCATGGTCGGATCAATTCTGTAGATACATCAACCGCCGAAGGTATGCCCGGTGTGGTCAGAGTATTCACCGGCAAAGAC
Source organism: Ruegeria sp. L11 (assembly GCF_056531755.1). Taxonomy (NCBI): domain Bacteria; kingdom Pseudomonadati; phylum Pseudomonadota; class Alphaproteobacteria; order Rhodobacterales; family Roseobacteraceae; genus Ruegeria; species Ruegeria sp. L11. The sequence continues at coordinate 72,411 of NZ_JBQFMI010000011.1, read as the reverse complement.
TTTGAAGGCGTGGGCGGAATGCCCTGTGGGTGGGAAGTGACCGACAAGCACGGCGCGCCGATGCAGGAACCACCACACCCAATTCTGGCACAGGGCAAGGTGCGCCATGTGGGCGATCCCATTGCCGCCGTGGTGGCCGACAGCCTGGAACAGGCCCGTGACGCGGCCGAGGCTATTGATCTGGATATCGAGGAGCTGCCCGCCGTGATCGACATGAAATCCGCGGCGCAGGAAGGCGCGACGCTGGTTCATGACGATCTGAAAAACAACATCTGCTATGACTGGCAGCTGGGTGAGGCCGACGACGCCAAGGTGAACGACGTCTTTGCCAATGCCGCGCATGTCACCACTTTGGATCTGGTGAACAATCGGCTGGTCGCCAACCCGATGGAGCCGCGCGTGGCTGTGGCCGAGTACAGCCGGGGCACGGATGAATATACGCTCTATACCACTTCGCAGAACCCGCATGTCATCCGCTTGTTGATGTGCGCGTTCGTTCTGGGTCTGCCGGAACATAAAGTCCGCGTCGTAGCCCCGGATGTGGGCGGTGGTTTTGGCACCAAGATTTTCCATTACGCAGAAGAAGCGTTCTGCACTTTTGCCGCCAAGGCCTGCAACCGCCCCGTCAAGTGGACGGCCAGCCGGTCCGAGGCGTTCATGTCGGATGCGCAGGGTCGTGACCATGTCAGCACGATTGAGCTGGCTCTGGATGCGGATAACAACTTCATCGGCCTGCGGACCAACACCTATGCCAATCTGGGTGCCTATCTGTCGACCTTCTCCAGCTCGGTTCCGACATGGCTGCATGGGACGCTGATGGCAGGCAACTATAAGACCCCGGTCATTCAGGTGAATGTGAAGGCGATGTTCACAAACACGGTGCCGGTGGACGCCTATCGCGGCGCTGGTCGACCCGAAGCAACCTTCCAACTGGAGCGTGTCATCGACAAGGCTGCGCGCGAGTTAGGTGTCGATCCGATCGCCCTGCGTCGCCAGAACTTTGTCACGCAGTTCCCCTATGACACGCCAGTGGCGCTGACTTACGACACCGGGGACTACAACGGGACAATGGACAAGCTTGAGGCTGCTGCTGATCTTGCGGGCTTTGCCGCACGACGCGCGCAGAGTGAGGCCAAAGGCAAGCTGCGCGGTCTCGGCGTCAATTGCTATATCGAGGCTTGTGGTATCGCGCCTTCGAATATCGTCGGCATGTTGGGAGCCCGTGCAGGTCTTTACGACGCGGCGACAGTTCGGGTGAACGCCACCGGCTCGATCAGTGTGATGGTTGGCGCACACAGCCACGGGCAAGGCCATGAAACAGCCTTTCCGCAGGTCGTGGCCGACATGATCGGCATCGACGAGTCAATGGTCGAGATCGTGCACGGGGACACCTCGAAGATCCCGTTCGGCATGGGCACCTATGGCTCACGCTCGCTGGCGGTCTGCGGCTCGGCTATGGTCAAGGCCACCGAAAAGGTGATCGACAAGGCCAAAAAGATCGCAGCCCACCTGTTGGAGGCGTCCGAGGCAGATATCGAACTCAAAGACGGTCAGTTCAGTGTTGCGGGGACCGACAAGTCGGTGGCGTGGGGGGATGTGACTCTTACGGCCTATGTCCCGCACAACTATCCGCTGGAAGTTGAACCGGGGCTGGAGGAAACCGCGTTCTATGACCCGGCCAACTTTACTTTCCCGGCAGGGGCTTATGCCTGTGAGGTCGAGGTTGATCCAGACACAGGTCAGGTCAGTATCGAGAAGTTCACGGCTGCAGATGACTTTGGCAATATCGTCAATCCAATGATCGTTGATGGACAAGTGCATGGCGGTATTGGTCAGGGCATCGGTCAGGCCTTGCTGGAGAACTGTGCCTATGACGAGAACGGCCAATTGCTGAGCGCGTCCTACATGGATTACGCGATGCCACGCGCCGATGATGTCCCATTCTACGGCGTGGATCATTCCAGCCAGACGCCCTGTACGCACAATCCGCTGGGCGTGAAGGGTTGCGGCGAGGCCGGAGCGATCGGCTCACCGCCAGCGGTGGTCAACGCGGTGCTGGATGCGTTGAACTCGGGTGGAAGGGCTGTTGATCATATCGACATGCCGATGAGCCCGTCACGCGTTTGGACTGCGATGCATGGTTGAGAGGTTGGGGTGCGAGGGGCCAGCCCCTCGCGCTCCCTGGGATATTTATAGCCAGATGAAGGGCGGATCAGCGCCTTTCGGAAAGGAAGAACGAAATGTACAATTTCGAGTTTGAGAAGCCCTCGACCATTGCTGACGCAGTTGCAGCATTGGCAACAGAGGATGCGCAGGCGTTGGGAGGCGGGCAAACCCTGATCCCGACATTGAAACAGCGATTGGCGGCACCGTCCAAACTGGTGTCGATGGGCGGCATTGCCGAGATGCAAGGCGTCTGCGTTGATGATGACGGCTCGGTCTCTGTTGGGGGTGCAACACCTCACGCTGTCGTTGCTCGCGACGCTGCAGGATCTTATCCCGCGCTGGCGGCATTGGCTGGACAAATTGGCGACCCGGCAGTGCGCAATCGCGGAACCATCGGTGGTTCGGTTGCGAACAATGACCCGGCTGCCTGCTATCCGGCGGGTGTGCTGGGATCGGGCGCAACCGTGGTGACCAACGCGCGTCAAATTGCGGCAGATGACTTTTTTCAGGGCATGTTCACCACAGCCCTGGATGAAGGAGAGATCATCACCTCGATCCGCTTTCCGGTTCCGCAGGCGGCAAGCTATCAAAAATTCCTGCAACCAGCATCGCGGTTTGCACTTGTTGGGGTATATCTGGCCCGTTTCACGGACGGCGTGCGCGTGGCGGTGACCGGCGCAAGTGAGGATGGCGTCTTCCGTTGGAGCGAAGCCGAGCAGGCGCTGAACAAGGAGTTTCGCCCGGACGCCTTGATGGACCTTCGGATTAACCCCGCCAACATGATCGCTGATTTACATGGCAGCAAGAAATACCGGGCGCATCTTGTGTCGGTCATGACCAAACGCGCCGTGGAAGCCTGCATGTAGGCATTTCACGACAAGATGCTCAAAAGCCCCGGTTTTTACCGGGGCTTTTTCGTTGAGATATGGTTTTGATGTCTCACCAAGGTCGGGCTGGCCAGCACTTTTCCGTTGTTTGAGGGTCGTGGCCAGTGTCTGCGCAAAATGAAATCAGGCCGCCCATTTCCGGGCGGCCTGATCAAGTCATAAACTAAGCTTTCGCTTTATTCGGCGGCTTGTGCACCTGTAGCGGCGTGTTTGTCACGCTGGCTGTCGCGGAACAAAGCTTTGGCCAGAGCAATACACATCAGACCCATCACAGCAGTAAAGGGCAATGCACCGATGATCATCGCGTTTCGCAGCGCATCCATCGGGTTGTTTTCACCGGCTGCGAGGATCAGCGCGCCGATCACAGCCGTCAGGATGACACCCCAGATGATGCGGTGCTTGATGCCCGTCTCCTGGCTGCCGCCCGACATGATGGTATTCATCACCAGAATGCCCGAGTCTGCCGACGTGACGAGGAATGTCATGATCAGGATCACACACATCACGTTCAGCATTGACAGCAGACCACCGTCAATCATGTAAGACAGGGTCACGAACAGTTTGTTGGTGTTCGATGCGCCGATGATTGCACCTTCTGCAGCGCCTGCCAGTTCCAGATCAATCGCAGTTCCACCCAGAACAGTCATCCATGCAAAGCAAACCAACGCCGGTGCGAGCACACAGCCTACGATGAACTCGCGGACAGAGCGCCCTTTCGAAATACGGGCAAGGAACAGGCCCACGAAAGGCGAGAACGCGATCCACCAGGCCCAGTAGAACGTGGTCCAGCCCGACTGCCAGCCGAACTGACGCCCCTGCTCACCCGCCGCATAAACGGCTGCCAGGGTTGCTTCATCCAACTCAGCTGCTGCCCCTTCCAGGCCGCTCTTGAAACCGTCAAAGCTGCCCCATGCATTGGTGGCCCCACCCATCAGATCATTGGCATGGGCTTGTGCTTCGGCAGGCAACGCCGCAGCGAAGGCTTCAACTGACAACGGGCCATAGGCGTTAAAGCTGAGCGACAGGATATGCAGGATATAGTCGACCATTGCTGTGCCATAAGTGGTCATGGCAAAGACGAACGAGCCGAAGACGATAAATGTGCCCAACAGGATGATCGACAATACGAGGTTCAGGTTCGACAGGTATTTAACACCACGACCAACGCCCGATACTGCGGAAATAATCGACAGGCACATAATGACAACCAGACCGGTGATCAGACCCACTTTGCTGGGGGTTGGAACTTCGCCACCCAGATCCATGACCCACTCCATACCGGTGATGGCAAAAAGCCCGTCGATGAACTGGCTGACACCATAGCCGATGGTGACAGAAACACCGAGGATCGTTGCAACAACGCCAAGTACGTCAACCACATGGCCGAAGAAGCCATTGACGAAGCGGCCAAACAGGGGCGTCAGTGCCGAGCGGATGGTGAGAGGCATGTCACGGGTATAAGCGTAATATGCCAGCGACAAACCGGTCACCACATAGATGGCCCACGCGTGAAATCCGTAGTGCAAGAAGGTATAGCGGTAAGCCGACTGCAGTGCTTCGGGGGTATTTCCCACGACCGCTTCGGACACGACTTCGGGGTTCGAACCCCACAGCCCTAATGGTTCTGCGGTTGCAAAAACCATCAGACCAACACCCAGGCCGGCGCCGAACATCATGGAGAACCAAGAGAAGTTCGAAAACTCGGGCTTTTCACCGGGTGTTCCCATCACACGGCGACCCGTGGACGGAATAGCGGCGACAACGGCCAGAAAAACAAGGAACAACCCGACAATGACAATGTAGAAGCTGTTGAAAAGCTCGAGCAACCGCCCGTTCAGGCTGCCAAGCGTTCCGTTTGCGTTTGCAGGGAATACCAATGCCCACAGAACCAGCGCGACCATAATGGCCTTGCTGATCAGGGCAATTGGGACGCTGTAGTTTTCATAAAAACCGGCATCCGCCGTTTTTATCTCAACGTCTGTGAATGGTTCGGGTATCGACATGTTGCGTTTTCCTCCGTGTGTTCGCCATTTTTTTTGTTCTTTTGAGTTCCGTTTGGAATGCAGCGTGCCGGACGGCGTAAACAAAAATGCACAATGCACCAAACAGTGAGTGGGTAGTGTTCAGATCAACTGAGATTTGCGGCAAGTCCATACGCTCATGTGGCGTCTCCTACCGCTCTTTTCCTCCCGGATTTTTGCCGCCTGCAAAATCTGTTTGTCCTTAGTGACCTATCAGTTTGCCGTTGAACCTGCTTGCAGCTTCGCAAGAAGTGGTTGCGCCCTTCAATTCGAAAAAACCTATATCGGAGGTTGGGGCTGCTCGCCCGAGAATCCGACCCTTATGCGACTTGAAACGACCATCTTGATGGCTCTTATAACATGTTAGCGACAACAGATGGAGGGCGTGATTGTAACTCCATTTACAGTTTCAGAACCAATAAGTCGGACTTTGCCCGCGAAACGCATGTGCACAGGAACTCATGTGTTTCCTGCTCTTGCGGGGTGAGTATACCGTCGCGATGATCAACTTCGCCGGACACGACATCAACGATACAGGTTCCGCAAAGCCCTTCGGAGCAGCCGAAATCAACCTGCACACCATTGGCCTGCAAAACCTCCAGAATAGATTGGTCCTTTCCAACGGGATAGACCGCGCCGGTCGACTGGATCTCGATCTGGAAATCGGCGTTCGGGGCATGTTCAATGTCCGACGCGGCGGCGAACCGTTCAAAGTGTATCGCGCCGCCACGCAGCAAGGCACCCGCTTCCAGTACCGCATTCAGCATCGGTTCCGGGCCGCAGGTATAAACGTCTGCGCCCATCGGCATCGATTGCATGACCGATCTCAGATCGAATAGCCCGTCTGTGTTATCACAATGCAAATGATACCATTCATCCAGTCCAAGCGCCCGGAATTGCGCATCCATCGCCGCGTATTCTTTCGATCGAACAAGATAGTAGACACGAAAATCCTGCCCTCGGTTCAGCAACTCACGTGCCATTGCAACCAATGGTGTGGCCCCGATACCGCCAGCGATCAAAGTGACGTGTCGATCATGGCTTTCGAGTTTGAAATGGTTGCGGGGACCGCCGATTTCCACGGTCGCGCCCTCTTGCAGGTCATGCACCGCCAGTGACCCGCCTCGCCCTTCGTCTTCGCGTTTGACGGCCACGTTGATCAGGCGCCCATCCTGGCTCCAGCTCCACAGCGAGTATTGCCGTATCAGACCGTCTTCAAGATGGATGTCCACATGCGCCCCGGGCTCGAGGCTGGTGAAGCGCCCGCTTTCGATCTCGAAGCAGAAATCAGTGGTGTCGGGGCTGAGCGATGTTTTTCGCACAAGGCGGGCGACTTGAGTATCCATCACTTGTCCTGTTCGGTCTCACGTGGCGTACATTCTGCGTCGTTCAGCAAACAACAGGAAAAAAGATAGATTTCAATTGCAAAATTTCTAACATTCGGGTGAATTGAGCTCACCCAGAGTTCGAAAGCCAATAAACCTCCATGTCTCGACGCCACTACAACCTTCCCCCACTTACGACATTATCGGCCTTTGAAGCCGCCGCACGGCATCTCAGTTTCAAGGAAGCCGCAAGCGAGCTTTCCGTGACGCCGGGTGCCGTCAGTCATCAGATTAAGGCGCTGGAAAGCGAGCTGGGCGCGGCCCTTTTTGTCCGAAAGCACCGCGGCGTGGAACTGACCGAGGATGGGCAAGACCTGTTTGAGGCACTCGGCACTTCGTTCCGGCAGATTTCAAAGGCACTTGAAAAGATTCGCAGCAATGATTCCGAGAACCACGTAACCGTTGGATCAACCACTGCAGTCGCCGCACTTTGGCTGTCGCCATCTGTCATCCGGTTCTGGCAGGATTTTCCGCACGTGAAAGTGAACCAGATGGCGCAGGACAAGGCCTTCACGGACCGGCCGGATATCGACCTGTTCATCCGCTATGGCCGGGACGCCAACGCGCAACTCACGCACACGAAACTGTATCGCGATATCCTGACACCCGTTTGCAGCCCCCAGATGGCCGCGGACCTTAAAGGGGCCAGCCTTGAAGACCTCGTGCAGCGGCGGCTGATCCATCTCGAAACTCAGGACAGCACCTGGACGACCTGGTCATCCTGGTTCCACGACCTCGGGTTTTCTGGAGTTGTTCCCGTGGAATCGCGGGTGAACAGCTACGCGCTTGCCCTTCAGGTGGCGCGTAAAGGGGCGGGCCTTGCGCTGGGATGGAAACGTCTGGTCCAGCCCATGCTGGCTTCGGGGAAACTCGTCGCGCTGGAGGAATTCAGCCTGCCCGCCCCGGACAACTTCTATCTTGTCGGTCGCCCGGACGATCAGCTTTCGGAAGGGGCGCTGGCTCTCAAGAATTGGTTGCTCAACGAACTGTCTGAAGGTTCGGTTTAGCCTGCCTCAATTTGCCATTAGGTTTTTTAGTATTGAACGTGGGCGGCCTCAGCCGCCAATGGATGCAGCGATAAACTCATTCAAAATCACTCAGGAGTGGCCGATGAACAAGCACGCACCGCTTTCGTCTGTTCTGACACCGGTAAACACCGCAAAGGGTCTGCCGAACGAGCATTATATTGATCCCGCAGTTTTTGCCGAAGAACGGGATGCGGTCTTGTTTGCGAACTGGTCCGGCATCGGCTTTGGCAAAGACATTCCCGAGGCGGGAGATGCATATCCGATCGATTTCCTCGGTGTGCCGCTGTTGATGGTTCGTGATCGCGACGGTCAGATCGGCGTGTTCCAGAACACCTGTCGTCATCGCGGCATGATTTTGGTCGACAAGCCGCAAAAAATCCGCGGCGCGATCCGCTGCCCCTATCACAGCTGGTGCTATGGCTTGAATGGTGAACTGCGGACCGCCCCTCATGTCGGTGGCCCTGGACAAAACACCCATGAAGATCTGGATTTCGCCGAGTTGGGCCTTATCCGCATCCGCTCGTATGTCTGGCGGGATGTTATCTTTGTCAATGTCAGCGGCGACGCGCCGGAATTCGAAGATGTCCATGGCGAGTTGATGGAACGCTGGAAAGAATTCGATCAACCGATGTATCACGGTGGCGCTGGCGCATCGGTTTATCTTGAGTTGAACTCGAACTGGAAACTGGCTGTTGAGAACTACTGCGAAAGCTATCACCTGCCCTGGGTTCATCCCGGCCTGAACAGCTATTCGCGTCTGGAAGACCACTACAACATCAACGAACTGGGCAAATATTCGGGTCAGGGCACCTATGTCTACCGCCAGTTCGAGGGTCACGATGGCGAAAAGCTGGATGATTTCGAGAATCTGAGTGAGCAGTGGAATGACGGCGCGGAATATATCGTCGTTTACCCGAATACCCTGCTGGGTGTTCAGCGTGACCACGGCTTTGCCTTCCTCATCGATCCGATCACGCATGAGCGTTCGAACGAACGGATTGAGCTCTACTACGCCAAAAAACCCGAAGACGCACCCGAACACGAAGCGCTGCGTGCCAAGAATGCGCAACTGTGGAAAACAGTGTTCGAGGAAGACGTCTTTGTGGTTGAAGGCATGCAGAAAGGCCGTCACGGCGTGAAATTCGATGGCGGCCGTTTCTCGCCCGCGATGGACGGCCCGACCCATTGTTTTCATCATTGGGTGGCCACGCAAATCGAAAAAGCCCGCGCTGAAGTGTAAGCAATCCTGAAAATGTTGATCTGGTCAGGCCCTTCTGACCAGATCGCGGATCGGTTGTAACAACAGCAGACGGGACGGCGTTGCGTCTTTTGTCTCCTAGTGGACAGCCGGTGAATTCGCTGAAAGGGTCACAGTGGATCTGGACGAACTCGACAAACACCTCTTGCGGGCCCATGCGGAAAAAGATGTACCCGCATTGATCCGGCTGTATCACCAAGCGGCGATTCTCGCCGAAGAGCGCCAGCATCATGAAGCCGCGTGCTTCTATCTGACCCACGCATTTGTGTTTGCGCTGGAATACGGCGCGCCGGAGGCAGATGAGTTGAACCTGAAGTTGTTTGAACGTGGCCGCGCACACCGGTTGACGTTCTGACGAGCTCATTTGCTTAAGCGTACCGCGACGCTAGGCAATTTTCAAAGTTTGAGTTTAGCTGACTTCATTCGATCTCGAATTTTGTCGACATTGTCGATGGGCCAGTCTTCATGAAAGAACAGGCGCGAACGAAAACGCGCGAGATAGCCAAAATGCGAAACGAAGCTCAGGCCGTGGTCATCGGCGGGGGAGTGATCGGGTGCTCGATCCTGTATCATTTGACCAAACTGGGATGGTCGGATGTTGTTCTGTTAGAGCGGGACGAGCTGACCTCGGGGTCAACCTGGCACGCAGCCGCCAACATTCACGGATTGCACGACAGTACCAATATCAGCCGCATCCAACATTACACGATGAGCCTGTATAAAGCGCTGGAAGCTGAAACCGGTCAAAGCTGCGGAGTATTCCAGCCCGGCTCGTTATACTTGGCCCAGACAGAAGAACGCGAACATCAGCTGAAGCTACAGGCCGCAAAGGCCAAGCTGTATGGCATGAATTTCTATGAGATCAGCATCGAGGAAGCCCAGAAGCTGAACCCGCTGGTCAATTACGAGGGCATCCGTTGCGTGATGTTCGAACCCGATGGCGGCAATGTGGACCCGTCGGGCGTGACCAATGCCTATGCGGTCGGCGCACGTCAACGTGGGGCGCAGATTCACCGTTTCACTCCGGTCACCGCAACCGAGCAGCAGGAGGATGGTAGTTGGATCGTCAGAACGCCAAAAGGTGACATCAGGACACGCTGGGTGGTGAACGCAGCGGGCCTGTGGGGGCGCGAGGTTGCTGCACTGGCTGGAATCGAACTGCCGCTGCAACCTACAGAGCACCAGTATTTCGTAACCGAATCCATGGCGGATGTGAAAAGCCACGGCACCCGCCTGCCGTCTGTGTCGGACCGGGATGGAGAGTATTACCTGCGTCAGGAAGGCAACGGCTTGCTGGTCGGCGCCTATGAGAAAGACATGAGGTTCTGGGCCGAAGAAGGCACGCCGCTGGATTTTGCCCACGACCTGTTCCCTGATGATCTGGAACGGATCGAAGAGAACGTGATGAACGCCATCGAACGCCTGCCCGCGGTTGGTGAAGCCGGGATCAAGCGTGTCATCAACGGCCCAATGATCTGGTCTCCGGATTCGAACGTTCTGATGGGGCCGGTGCCCGAGGTCGACGGCTATTTCTGCTGCAATGGTATCATCCCCGGCTTCTCGCAATCGGGTGGCATGGGCCTGATGGCAGCGCAATGGATCATCGAGGGTGAAACGGAATACGACATGTTCGCCTGGGATCTGGCGCGTTTTGACAGCTGGGCCACCAAGGCATTCACCAAAGCGCGCGTGGCAGATCAGTACAGTCATCGGTTCGCGATCCATTTCCCCAATGAAGAACGCAGCGCCGGTCGTCCGGCACGGGTTCGCCCGATCTATGAGGCGCAGAAAGCCATGGGCGCGGTTTTTGGCCTGAACGCCGGTTGGGAACATCCGCTGTGGTTTGCCGCAACGCCCGGCACCAAAGACACCAATGGCTTTACCCGTCAGAACTGGTGGGGACCGGTGGGCGAGGAATGCAGGATGTTGCGCGACCGTGCCGGGATCATCGATATCTCGAATTTCGCCAAATATGTCTGCAAGGGTCCGGGTGCAGCAGACTGGCTGAATGCCGTCTTTGCAAACACCATGCCCAAAACCGTTGGTCGGTCCTGTCTGACCCCACTGATTTCAAAGCGCGGCGGTATTGCAGGCGACTTTACCGTCACCCGCGTGGCTGATGACGAGTTCTGGGTGATCGGCTCGGGCATGGCAGAACGGTATCACAAACGCTTTTTCAAACAGGTTCCGCTGCCTGAAGGCACCGCTTTCGAAAGCAAAACCGAAGCGATGTGCGGCTTTAACGTGGCCGGGCCCAAATCCCGTGACATCCTGCAACGTCTGACCAACACATCGCTGGCAACCGAAGATTTCCCGTTCATGCGGTCCGCCAAGATCGAGCTGGCGGGAGTCCAGGTCCTTGCCCTGCGCGTCTCCTTTACTGGCGATCTGGGGTGGGAGCTGCATTGCGCCACCCAAGATCAAGCACGACTGTACAATGCCTTGATTGAGGCAGGCAAAGAGTTCGGGGCTGGCCCTGTTGGCAGTCGGGCACTGATGTCTATGCGGGTCGAAAAGGGCTATGGGTCTTGGAGCCGCGAATACAGCCCGGAATACTGGCCGCATGAAGTGGATCTTGATCGCCTCTGCAAATTCGAAAAGGACTTCCTCAACAAGGCAGCTGCGCAGAAAGTATTGCAGAACCCAGCTCGGGAAGACCTGGTGATCCTGCACCTGAACGAAACGGATGTGACAGCGTCCAACGCGGATGCAACAGGTGGCGAGCCGATCTTCAAGAACGGTGAAGGGATCGGTCGGGTGACCTCAGGCACCTATGGCTACACCGTCGGAATGTCGTTGGCCTTGGGATATGTAAAAAATGCCCAGCCAGGTGATGAGGTCGAGGTTATGGTTCTGGGGCGCCCACACAGGGCCACAATCCTGCATGAACCGCCCTTTGATGCCGCAGGAAAAGCGCTTAGGGCTTAAAACCGCAATAGCTCAAGGCGTTGCCCTTCGGGATATTCCGTCACTTCTGCCGGGATGATCGCCAATCCATCCGCTTGCGCAAGCAAAGCAACACGACCACTGTAGGACGGCTCCATCAGACGCAATCGGGGCCGTCCGTCCGGTGTGTAACCGTCAATCTGAACCGGGCGATATTCCTGTCGGCCTGCGGTACGGTACAAAGGTTCCGACAGAACTGCCTGCACGGCTGCCTGCGGTGTGTGGTGCAGACCGGCACGGCGCGCCATCATCTGCGATCCGATTATCTGCCAGGTCACAAAAGCAGAAACCGGGTTACCCGGCAGACCGATGTAAAGAGCACGGCCACGTCGACCGAACATGATGGGCTTGCCCGGTTTCATTGCGACTTTCATCACATCCGCCACGCCACCGATCTCGGTGAACAGACGCGGCATATGATCTTCATCGCCGACAGATACGCCACCGGTTGTGATAATCAGGTCAGAGGTTTCAGTCGTGTCCAGCAAGACCTGTTTCAAAAGCTCGGGATCATCTTCAACCTGCCCCCGGTCCGTGAGTTCAATCCAAGGCTTCTGCAACAGCGCAAGCAGCATGTAACGGTTCGAATTATAGATCTGCCCCGGCCCAAGGGGCTCACCAGGTTGGCGCAATTCACTGCCGGTTGAAAAGATCAAAACCTTCAGCTTGCGGAGGACCACGACCTCGCCATACCCGGCGGAAGCAAGGGCTGCCACCTCACGCGGGCCAATCTCGCAGCCGCGCCGCAGGATCGGCGCTCCGGCACGAAGGTCTTCACCGGCACGCCGGATATGTTGCCCGGGCTTTGGACGGCGGCTGAAGCGAATTTGTCCCTCCACAAAATCACAATCTTCCTGCATGACGATGGCGTCGTAATCAGAGGGAACGGGCGCTCCGGTAAAAATCCTCAGCGCGCTACCCACAGGTGCAGCATGAGATCCGCTGTCCCCCGCCGCGATGCGACCCGCCACCGGCATCTGGAACAGGTCGGTATCGCCAAGATCGGCTGTTCGAACCGCATAGCCATCCATTGCCGAATTGTCGAAAGCGGGCATATCGACCTTGCTGAAACAGTCGCAGGCCAATACTCGCCCAATTGCAGCGGCCAAAGGCAGCGTTTCCGTTTCTGTGATCGGATCAGCAGCGGACAGGCCCCGGCGCAGGGCCTCATCCACGCTCAGATACATATGCGCGTGTCGATCACAGCCGCATCCATCAGCCATATCCAGCCTCCAACTCTGCGAACATGCCTTCCATCCATTCTAAGGTGGGCTAGGCTCGCTCAACCGACACGACATCCGCGGTACTGTCATTGACATAGGTCACGTGAAACCGCGTCGCGCGCTTCGAAACGACGGGTTGGCTGGCCAAGCGCGACTTCCGCTATAGTGGCTTCCCGGATGGCTCTCAGGCCGGGAACAGCTCTTCCTGATATGCGAACAGCGCGGGTTGCCCACCCGTATGCAACAGCACAACTTTCTGGCCCTGTTGAATTGTGCCGTTTTCAAGTAATTCCAACAAACCTGCAAAGGTTTTGGCCGAGTAGACCGGATCAAGAAAAACACCCTCGGCACGCGCCATCTGTTCAAGCGCCCTCCGTGTGGACGGACCTATCCGCCCGTATCCAGGGGGCAATGTGCCGTCCCATGTGAGGATGTCATTCATGACCAGAGCCGGGTCAAACTTCATCATACCCGCCAACCGTTCCAATACCTTTTGCAACCGCGCATGTTGCTGGTGGCGGTCGCGGCGAACGCAGATGCCATAAACAGGTGCCGTGTTGCCAGCCAGCCGCAGCCCGGCCAAAAACCCGCCGTGGGTCGAACCGCTGCCGGATGGCACCACCGCCACGTCGAAATCGGCGATCTGATCCAGTAGTTCGGCAGCCCCGGCCACATAACCTAACGCCCCCAAGGGCGGATGATCGATGCCCAAGTGAATTACATATGGTTTTCGGCCCTCAGCGATCAGCTGATCTGCCCGCGCGTGAAGGGCATTGTCGGCCCCGGCCTCGTCTTCTCCGGTATCGTAGTGCATGTGCTCGGCACCCAGAAGCCGGGCCAGAAGTACATTTCCCGAGGAATAATAATGTTCTCCCATATCCGGCACACGCTCTTCCAATTGAAGCACGGCCTCCATCCCAAGCTTCGATGCAGCCATGGCAGCCGTGCGCACGAAATTGGATTGCACAGCGCCGGTGATCAGAATGGTATCTGCCCCCTGTTTTTGTGCCTCGCCCATATAGAATTCAAGCTGTCGGGTCTTGTTGCCGCCAAAGCTCAACCCTGTCAGATCATCCCGCTTGATCCACAGATCCAGACCAAGCTGGTGGGACAGACGGTCGAGCCGTTCGATCGGTGTAGCAGCTGTCATCAGTCTCGCGCGGGGAAAACCGGCCAGTAGCTGTTCAATCGTCATGCCTGTGTTCCATCAACTCACCCATTCAGCATCACGCCCGATAGGGCATATCCAGCAAGAATAGGAAAGATAGTGATTGCCGGAAAGATCGCAGACCGGGAATGGCCAGTTTACTATACAGAGCAACCGTCACGCGGCTCTATTTCTCGCTCGGGTCGCTTTCCGCGTAATTCCGCAATACATCCATATCTGCAATTTCCGCGTGGTTTCGGTTGATCTTAACCCCAACTGGTTTCAACCTCGAAAACGCGCGGCTCAGGCTTTCGGGTTTCATCCCCAGACGCCCGGCGATCAGCATCTTGTCATACGGCAGTTCAACTTCGCACTGGCCGGCATCGCAATCACACAGGTTCAGCAGGAATTCCGCGACACGCTGCGCACCGGTCTGGGCTTTGAGCTGTTCGAGCTGCGCCACCAGGGAATGCAGATGCGTGAATGTGGCCGCCAGGATCGATACGCAGATTTCCGGGTCTTGCTTCATCAGCGACAGCAGCACCGGACTTGGGATGTGCATGATCTCGCAGGGAGATACCGCCTCGGCCGAAACGGGATAGCGCACATTGCGCAGCGCAACGGCTTCGCCAAAGCTTTCACCACGCGTGAAAACGCTCACCACGGCTTCGGCACCGGTCGGGGAAATGCGAAACAGCTTGACCCAACCAGCCAGTACAACATGTACGGCCTTGGCCTCTTCCTCTTGCAGAAAGATCGTCTCGCCCCGGTCGTATTGCCGCCAGACGGCCTGACGCAGCAGAGTATCGACATGTTGCTCTGGCAGGCTTCGCAAGAGCAGTGACTGCCGCGCAATTATCTTTTGTGCCTCGTGTGACAAGAAGGCAGCCCCTTATTCGTCCGCTCCGGGAACACCCCCGGATGATCAACCCCGAGATATGCTATGCCAAAGCCAGCGCGGGGGTGCCACCCTTTTCTCAGTCTCCAACTTGACTATTGTCATGTAAGGGCGGGCGCCTCTGGCATAGGTTCAACGAAATTTCAGTTATCCGGGGAGCACGCCAGATGGACTTCGAGCAATTTTTCAGCCAGAGCCTCGACACTTTGAAAGACGAAGGCAACTACCGGATTTTCATCGACCTGCAACGCCGTCGTGGCGCGTTTCCGAACGCGCGTCAAACCGACGGGCCGGTTCAGCGGGATGTGCGGATCTGGTGCTCAAATGACTATCTGGGCATGGGGCAGCACCCTTCGGTGATCTCTGCCATGCACGACGCACTGGATCGCTGCGGAGCAGGCGCTGGCGGTACGCGCAATATCTCGGGCACCACGCATGATCACGTTCTGCTTGAGGCTGAGCTGGCTGATCTGCATGGGAAAGAAGCCGCGTTGCTGTTCACCTCGGGATATGTGTCGAACTGGGCTGCTTTGGGGACATTGGCCGCGCGAATTCCCGGGCTGATCGTGTTTTCTGACGCGCTCAACCACGCCTCGATGATCGAAGGTATCCGGCATTCGCGTGCCCAGAAGGTGATTTGGAAACATAACGACTTGGCGGATTTGGACGCCAAATTGGCCGCAGCGGATCCCGACGCACCCAAGATGATCGCATTTGAATCGGTTTACTCCATGGATGGCGATATCGCTCCCATCAAGGAAATCTGCGATCTGGCTGACAAATACGGCGCGATGACCTATCTGGACGAGGTTCATGCCGTCGGCCTTTACGGCCCGCGCGGTGGCGGGATTGCTGAACGCGATGGATTGATGGATCGCCTGACTGTCATCGAAGGTACATTGGGCAAAGCGTTCGGCGTGGTTGGTGGGTATATCGCGGCCTCAGCCGCGCTGTGTGATTTTGTCCGCAGCTTTGCCAGTGGCTTCATCTTCACCACTGCCCTACCCCCATCGATTGCAGCCGGCGCTGCCGCATCGATCCGGCATTTGAAGCATTCAAGTGCAGAGCGTGACTTGCAAAAGACCCGCGTGGCGCAGGTACGCGCCCGATTGGATGCCGAGGGCATTCCGCATTTGCCCAACCCCAGCCATATCATCCCGGTGATGGTTGGCGACCCTGTGAAGTGTAAATTCATTTCGGACACCCTGCTTGAGGAGTTTGGCATCTACATTCAGCCGATCAACTATCCTACAGTTCCCAAAGGAACCGAGCGCCTGCGGATCACGCCGTCACCCGTTCATACGGATGAGGATATCGATCATCTGGTGGGCGCCTTGTCGGCGCTGTGGCAGCGCTGTCAGATCGCGCGGATGCCAATGGCCGCACAATAACCTAAGCGTCCCTTTGCTTGGTAACCTGCCGTCCCTTTTAGGGGCGGCTTTTTTCAGATCAGGTAAAGTGCGAAGATCACAGCAGAGAACCCCGTCAGAACCAAGGTGAAGCCTCGCAGCCAGCCCGGGCTTTCAGCCAGGTCCAGATATCGGGCCAGAATCACACGGGTTTTGATCAGGGCAAGGAGCAGGATACCGCCTGCAATGAGTGCGTCAGGCGTTTTCATCAGGGTCAAAAGCGTTGAAGCCAGACTGAGCGCCAAAAGCGCCAGCCACGCGCCGGTGAGTGAGTTCGGACGCCTCCGGCGGGAGTATTTAGCAAAAGATGAAGTTGCCGGCATATTGTTTATCCCAGAAGATAAATCACGGGAAACAGCAGGATCCAGACCAGATCGACCATGTGCCAGAACTGTGCGCCCGCCTCGATGTTACGAGGATCATCGCGCCACGCGACCAGCAACAGAATACCTACCCCGGCCAGAACATGCGCCGCGTGAAATCCTGTCAGCAGGTAGTAGAACATGAAGAACGGGTGGGTTTCATAGGTAATGCCCTGCCCCGCCTTTCCAGCATATTCCACGCTTTTGATAACCAGGAATGCGATCCCAAGTACGGCCGCGCCTGTCAGGGCAAGCCTGGCCTTGAACCGGAATGCTGCGCGGCGCCAGTTCAGGGCCTGCGCGGCCAGGTAGCCAGATGTGACCAGTATTGCAGTGTTAAAGGCTGCACCTGTTCGATAAAGATGCGATTGCGCCTCGGCAAAGCCTGCAGGGTCGGTCAGGCGAACGCCCATGAACGCGATCAGCCCGGCACCAAAAACCAGCAGCTCACTGATAATCAGAACCCACATCAGCAATTCGCCCGGAAGCTCGTCGATGAAGGAGGTTTCGCTCATGCACCGACCAATTGGCGATATATTTGCGGCAACGCCATGGTCAGGCGGTGCGGGTCTGGGATAACAGCGAAACCGCCCTGTCCGAACATGCGGGGGAACCAGCTTTTGCCGGTTATGTCGATGGTGACACCAAAAACCGATTGCCCGGCGCGGCGTGCCTCACGCACGGCCATGCACGTGTCTTCAATACCGTGACGCCCTTCGTAATGGTCAAGGTCATTGGGTTTGCCATCGGTGATCACCAGCAACAGGCGGCGTTTGCGGGTCTGACTTGCCAGATCCTTTGAACAGTGGCGGATCGCGGCCCCAAGCCGCGTGTAGTGACCGGGTCGCAGTGACGCGATACGTTGTTCAACTTTGGCGCCCATCGGCTCATCAAACCGTTTGCATCGCTGGATATAGACGCGCTGACGTTTCAGCGAACTGAAGGCATGAATGGCGAAATCGTCACCGCAGGCGTTCAGGCCCCAGGCCAAAGCAGCCAGGGCTTCACGTTCAATGTCGATCACGGCGCGACCGGTTACGGCACTTTCAGTGGAACGGCTGACATCCAGCAGGATCGAGACTGCCAGGTCGCGCGCCTCGGGGCGGGATTGTTGCCAAATGCGGTCGTTGCTTTCGCCACTGGCCATGCGGTCAGTTTCGGCACGCACGGCGGCTTCGATATCCAGCTGGTCACCGTCCAGATGGCCGCGTGTCATCACACGACCGGGGCGCAGCGCCTCGAACTGGCGTTTGACCGCGCGGATGCGGCGGGCGGTGGCAGGGTCCTTGCCGAAGGCGGCAGCGTCGTCGCGGATATCCGCATCCGACAGCAGGACGTTGACGTGATCTGGCAGATACCGGCCCGAGCGCACGTCCCATTCGGGATAGAGGATGCGGCCGGACAGACGCTCGCGGTTCACATCCTCGGGTGCCAGATCAAGGTGCAGCTTCAGCCGCGTTGGGGGGGCTTTTGATATCTGACCCAGGCCAATCTCTTCCTGATCATCGGCCGCTTTCTTGGCGTTGTCGGGATCGTCATCGTCGATGCGGCGGTTGATGTTCAGGAACTCGGCCCAGCTGAGGATGGCTTCGAACTTGTGCAGGATGAAACTGTCGCTGCGCTCGGCCTGATCCGATTTGCGACGACGGGCGCGGTGGGTTTTCTCACCGGATTCCTCGGGTGGACCTTCAGTTTCGGGGTTTTCCACCTCGTTATGTTCGGAAAAGCCAACTGCGCGCAGTTCGGGCCACAGGGGAACCGGGCGCATAGGCTGATAGCCGCGAGGGGCGATCAGGTCCTCGTCCAGTGTCAGAAGCTGCTCGGCTTTCGCCGACAGCGGTTGAGGGTCACCCAACTTATGGCGGATCAGCTCTTCAACTGCGTCTTCAATCGGTGGCAGGTTGGGGATATCGCGCTGATGCAGCACGCCCTTGCAAAGTTCGGTGTAAAGCGGGCGCAGGCCGGGGGCGTCGTCCAGCGTCGTATCAACCATTCTCTGCGCAGCGATCAACGCGCGCAGGTCGGCGCGCAGCGGATCGTCTTCATCAATTCGCGTTCCGGCATGGGCAGCCGCAGCGGCCAGCCAGACATACAGCGCGCCATTGGCTTCGCGCGCAGGAAAAACCGCCAACCGGTCCGGCAAGCGCAAGACTTCGCCATCAAACGAAGCGCGCGGCATCAGCTCCACTTCGGTCGCCAGACGCCGACGCCAACTTAGGCGGTGATGTGAAACCTCGGGCGAGACCGGGCGCAATTCTACGCCCGGACCACCGCCCAGCCCTCGAAAGAGGACGGCCAGCCGCCCCGCGACCTCTGAGAGGTCGACCGCGGCTCCATCGTGCACCAGGGGTGCATCGAGGCGGCTGGCAAGGGTGTGCCACAGTTTCCCGATCGTTTCTTCGGGTTCCCATGGCTCAAAATCGATCTTGACCATCGGCCGGCCTCACCCAAAGACAGCCGTAACAAGATCGAGGAGCCCGCGTTTGATATCCTCGTCATCTGTCAGAGGTTCGATCATGGCGGCAAGGATGGCGCGGTCGGTGGACATTCCTTGTGCGATCAGTGTCGCGGCATAAACAACCAGTCGGGTGGAAACGCCTTCCTCAAGATCCTGACCCTTGAGCCCGCGCAGCTTACCCGCCAGCCGCACCAGCGGCTTGCAACGTTCCAGCGGCAGACCGCTTTCCTGTGCAACCACTTCGGCTTCCATCTGCGCGGACGGGAAATCGAACTCCAAAGAGATGAAGCGTTGCCGAGTCGAAGGTTTCAGGGTTTTCAGGATATTCTGGTAACCGGGGTTGTACGACGCCACCAGCATGAAGCCAGGTGCGGCCTCAAGCTCTTCGCCGGTGCGGTCGATTGGCAGGATGCGCCGGTCATCGGTCAGCGGGTGCAAAACGACAGTGACGTCTTTACGGGCCTCGACCACCTCGTCGAGGTAGCAGATCGCGCCTTCGCGCACTGCGCGGGTGAGGGGGCCATCGACCCAGACGGTTTCCCCGCCTTTCAGCAGATAACGGCCAATCAGGTCGGCAGCCGCCAGATCATCATGGCAGGCGACGGTATAAAGCGGGCGGCCAAGTTTTGCGGCCATGTGGGCCACAAAGCGGGTCTTTCCGCAACCCGTCGGACCTTTCAGCAGAACTGGCAAGTCGTTGTTATAAGCCGCGGTGAACACATCGCATTCATCGCCTTGGGGCAGGTAGAAGGGGGCGTTTGCCGCCCCCTCTTTCAGTTTTATGGAGCCATCCATATCCATTACTCCGCAGGGGTTTCGGCGGCGCCGGGTTCAATAACTTCTTTCCGGGGAACCCAGATCGAATAGATGAACAGCAGCGCACCAAGGACCACGACGATACCGGAACCCAGACGCATCCAGTAGAAGATTGCGATCTGGTCTTGTACGTCCATGAAGTAATCTCCGACCACACGCTGCATGTGCGTCTGCACGGTTCCGCCGAAGGTCAGCACGAAGGTCATAAAGACCATACCGCTGGTCATCAGCCAGAACGATCCCATGTTCAGCACCTGATTGTAAGGATCACGGTTTTTGAGGATCGGCATCGCATAGCTGAAGATCGCCAGGTTGAGGCAGACATAGGCACCGTAGAAGGCCAGGTGACCGTGGGCCGCAGTGATCTGTGTGCCGTGGGTATAGTAGTTTACCCCGTGCAGCGTATGCAAGAAACCCCAGACGCCGGCACCAAAGAAGGCAAGCGTTGCACAACCCAGAGACCACAGCAGAGCGGCCTTGTTGGGATGGTCACGACGGCCTTTCCAGACCATGACGAAGGCAAAGGCCATCATCGCGAAGAACGGGATCACCTCGAGGCTTGAGAAGATCGACCCAATCCACTGCCAGTAACCGGGGGTGCCGATCCAATAGTAGTGGTGACCTGTTCCAAGAATTCCCGAGAATAGCGCAGCGGCCACGATGACATAAAGCCATTTCTCGACGATCTCTCGGTCCACACCGGTCAGCTTCAGCATCAGGTAGGCCAGGATCGACGCCATGATCAGTTCCCACACACCTTCGACCCACAGGTGGACAACATACCACCAGTATTGCTTGTCCAGGGACAGGTTGCCTGGGTTGTAGAAGGCAAACAGGAACAGCAGCGCCAGACCCCACAGGCCCAACAACAGGATATTGGTGATTGCGGTCTTCTTGCCCTTCAGAACGGTCATCGACACGTTGTAAAGGAACATCAGCGCGGCGACGACGATACCGGCCTTGACCCATTTGGGTTGCTCAAGGAACTCGCGCCCCTCTTTGCCCAGCAACCAGTTGCCTTCGAACAGGTTGAAGACATAAGTCAAAACCACGCCCAACGTACCGACCACAAGAATGATCAGCTGCAAATAGGCCAGCTTGGGCGAGTGGATTTCGCGCTCGGCCTCTTCCGGGATCAGGAAATAGGCCGCACCGAAAAAGCCCAGTATCAGCCAGACGATCAGCGCGTTGGTGTGCAGCATCCGCACGATGTTGAACGGCAAAAGCTCGCTCAGGAAGTTAGGGAATACATAGATGAAGCCGGCCAGCAGGCCGCCGATCACCTGTATCGCGAACAGCGCCATGGCTACCGCAAAGTAGGCATAGGCGATTTTTTGAGATTCGTATTTCATTGCTCCATTCCCCTTCTCAGCCAGCCTCGTTGGGCGGCCAGTCCTGAGCATCGATATTGTCCGTCCAGATCAGGAAGTTGGTCAGATCCCGGATCTCTTCGTCGCTGAGGTTGAATTGCGGCATCTGCCGACGACCGGGAATGCCGGTGGGTTGTGCCTCCATCCAGCCCTTGAGGGATTCAAAGGCCGATTCCGGGTCGTCCAACACGCCCCAACGTGTCATCACATTGCCGACCTCAGGGGCAAAGTACGCCCCTTCGCCAAGGATTGTGTGACAGTTGATACAGGCGTGTTTTTCCCAAACATGTTTGCCCCGAACCACACTTTCGTCGAGCTTCGCGGCATTTTCGGAATTGACGATATACAGATGTGAATGGGCTGATAGAGCCAGAAAGATGAGGATGAAGAACAGTGACCCGCCATAGAAAATATTGCGAGCCATGCTCTTTGTCATGACTTCTCGCATCGCGCTCTCCTTTGCGCAGATTAGCTAGTGCAGGCAACATGACGTGCGGGTCACAGGGCTGCCTTAACGAAAGTCAAGACTTCTAAAGTATCCTCAGGAACGAGATCAGACATCCGCAAACAGCGAAAATAACGAAATGACCTTGGGATTGCCTTTAAATCTGAGGCAATTGTGAACACTTTCGCGTCGACTTTTTGACATG
Source organism: Ruegeria sp. L11 (assembly GCF_056531755.1). NCBI lineage: Bacteria > Pseudomonadati > Pseudomonadota > Alphaproteobacteria > Rhodobacterales > Roseobacteraceae > Ruegeria > Ruegeria sp. L11. The sequence continues at coordinate 50,387 of NZ_JBQFMI010000011.1, read as the reverse complement.
AAGGACCTATTCAACCACCTGAGAAAAAGGTGAAAAATTCCGTTTCAATGATTGATGGGTGAAAATGGCGAACTATTCCTATATCGGTTATACCCCTGGTGTAATCACGGTGAATACGATTGGGCCGGACACGGTTACGTTGGATGTCAATTTTGATCCCGACACGGATCGACGTTTGTTTAGTGTGACTGACGCAGCTGGTGGTTTTATTCAAAACGGAGGCGGAGCACCTGTTGTCGATACAGGGGATGTTTTCAACGGTGACCGCTTTGACGACGAAGACGGCGATGACCTGACGCAGACCGGTACTATCACCACCCTCGATGGTTCGACCACCTATTTGAGTGGCTCAATATACCTGGAAGAATCCTACATTCTGTCCAAACCAGGCGGAGGCACAATCACTGTATATCGCGTCGAAGTTGACGGCGTATTGGGCGGCTATATTACCTCTGAACCTCTTGTGCCCGGTACGACCTACTCGATGAACATCGTGAATGTCACGCCGACCAATGCGCCCGACACAACTGACCCTGCTGCCATTATTGACGTGCCGTGCTTTGCTGCCGGAACACTTATCATGACGCCAGAAGGTCCGATACCCATCGAGGATCTGAAGGTGGGTGACATGGTCGTCACTGCCGACAATGGACCGCAACACATACGTTGGATCGGGACGCGAAACCTATCGCATGAAGAGCTGGTGAAAAAACCCAAGCTGCTACCAATCCTCATCAAGGCCGGGGCCTTGGGGTGTGACTTGCCAAAACGCGACCTGCTTGTTTCGCCACAGCACCGCATACTGGTTCGATCCCGAATCGCCGTCAGAATGTTCGACGCAGAGGAAATCCTGGTCCCCGCTCGTATTCTTGTCGCCAGCCCTGGTATCAGCGTTGCAGATGACACCGTGTCAGTCACATATCTCCATCTTTTGTTCGACCGCCATGAAATCATCTACGCAGAAGGTGCCCCGTCAGAAAGCCTTTTTGTCGGCGCACAGGCTCTGTCCAGCGTTCCCCCAGAAGCAAGGGCGGAAATCTTCGACCTGTTTCCGGAACTAGAGACCCCAATGTACGTTCCTCAAGCTGTGCGGCACATACCTGAAAACGGAAGACGCGCTCGTGCGCTCGTGTCCCGCCATGTAAAGAACGAACGCCCCTTGATATTCTGAATAGTAATACGCGGTTAAGGTTCCGTGTCAGCCGTGCTTCGCTGCGCGCGGGCCTGTCAGCGCGGGCCACATGGCAAACAGGTACAACCCGATTGCGGCAATCCATAACCCGTCAGCCGTCAGCATGGCCGTCATATATCCACCTGCCAGCCCGGACCCCAACCAGCGGACCAAAGCCGCCGCCGCCATCAGCCCGTATCCGACCGCCATTGGCGACGGTGCAACAAGGGGCCGGCCGCTGTGGCCAAGGGCGGCGCGGCTCATGACGGCAAGGGTCATGCCACCAACGCACCCGATCCCCAAAATGTGAAGCGCGCCGATCTCATTACCATATCCGATGACGGCAGACCCCCACAGCAACAACCCAAGGGCCAGCATCATCAGGCCCAGGTGCAAAGCAATCAGGATCGGCTGCCGCAGCGCCCAACCCGCTCTCCACCGTGCCATGCGCATCAGTTGGGCGCCGCCCAGCAGCAACGCGCAGATACCCGCCAAGGAAACACTGCCCAAGGTCAGCACCAACAACGGCAGCATAAGGGCAAGCGCCATCACGGCCTTTTCCAGCACCGCGTTTGAAACCGGCCACAAGGCTTCGGGCACACCGTCGCGTTTCATTGCATTGCGCGTAAAGGCCGGTGTGATACGCCCCCCCAGTATCGCTATCATTGAACACAAGGTCAGTAGCCCTGCACGAACTCCGGTATTCAGCGTGTCTGTGGTGAGTCCAATCCATTCCAGATGAACCATCAGGTTGGCCAACCATACCAAACTCAGAAGATACAGAAATATCATGTTCTGTGGCTTGGGCCTGCGTACCAGCTGGCTGGCAATTTTCAGGACAAGAATTGGAACAAAGCTCAGATCGATAATTGCGACGGTAGTCGGAGAGAGCGACCCTGATAACCACACAGCCAGCCGCCCCGCCATCCAGATCAGCGCTACGATCGTGACAAAGCGCGCCCGCACTTCCGGCGTACCGGTCCAGTTTGGAACTGCGGTCAGAAAAAACCCACCCAGTGCTGCCGTCGCATAGCCAAAAATCATCTCATGGGCATGCCACATGACCGGGGGCATTCCATAACTTTGCTCGGCATAGGGTAAGAGCCCATCCAGTGAGGCCAGCCAAACACCCCAGGCGACACCAGCAAACACACCATAAAGACCGGCAGAAAGGAAAAATACCCGAAAGCCTTCGCTGAAAATGCGCGATACTGCAGATGACATGCCTGCTCTCCATGGCCCATCTCGTCCTTCAACAAGCAGTACTGTCCGACGGGATTCGGGCACTTAACCGAAATCAAGACGACAAAAACATGTGCGAAAAAAACAGGTTTTATTGCTGAAATCTGCGTCTGGTTTTTGCCCAAAGAACGAAGTTAGCGCCGCGCCCGTTGACTTTGGTCAAGGATGACAATCCCGTGATGGATCAGTCTCCGCATTGCCTCACCACGCAAATGGAGAGTGATCATGTCACTTGGAATCAGCTACAACAAGACCGGCCGCGCTTTTGGGGTCGGATTGGCAATGTTGTTGGGCAGCGTCGCTGCTCCAGCTTTTGCCGACGAGCCAACACTTAGCGACGAAGCCTTTGAAGCTTCGAAACAACTGTACTTTGAACAATGTGCAGGCTGCCACGGGGTTTTGCGCAAAGGCGCTACCGGTAAAAACCTGGAACCGCATTGGAAGAAGACCGCAGCCGACGGCACCGTAACCGAAGGCGGCACCCTGAAACTGGGTCAGGAACGCCTTGAGAAAATCATCGCCTGGGGAACTGAAGGCGGGATGAACAACTTCTCGGACATCATGTCTGAGCAGGAAATCAAGGATATGGCGACATACATCATGATGGAGGCCCCAAAGCCGCCTGAAATGTCGCTGGAACAGATGAAGGCAACCCGCAAGGTCTACGTCGAAGAAGCGGACTATCCGACCGAACCGCTGCACGGCCGCAACTGGGAAAACTTCTTTGTCGTCATCGAACGTGACGTCGGCAAGGTTGCAGTCATTGACGGCGACACGAAAGAAGTGCTGACGCATATTCCGACCGGCTATGCCGTGCACGTCCTGAAGGCTTCCGAGCATCACAACATCACCGAACCCGAAACGCCGGGCCGTTTCTGGTATACAATGGGCCGTGACGGCAAGATGACCAAGATCGACCTCTGGCAGACGCCGGACAAGATGCTGGTTTCGGAAGTCAAGATCGCCTATGACGCGCGCGATGTCGCCGTGTCCGGTGACGGCAAATACGTCATCGGCGGTGGGTACTGGCCGCCTCACTTTGCAATCGTTGACGCGCAGACCATGGAGCCGGTCAAAGTCGTATCGACCCGTGGCACCAACGTAGATGGCGAGTATGTGGAAGAAGCCCGTGTGGCCGCTATCTACACCACGCCGAACGAACCCACCTGGATCGTTGCCGTGAAAGAGCTGGGGCAGCTCTGGCAGGTTGACTACACCGACCTCGACAACTTGCGGATCGACAAGATCAACTCGGCCAAATTCCTGCATGACGGGTTCTTCGACCCGACAGGCCGGTACTTCCAAATCGCGGCTAACGCATCGAACAAGATGGTCGTTGTCGATACTGAAACGCACAAGCTTGAGGCGATGATCGACACCGCTGCCCTGCCGCACCCCGGCCCGGGCGCGAACTGGATTGACCCGAACTGCGGACCTGTGGCGGGCACAACCCACCTGGGTGTCGGTACCGTGACAGTCTGGGGCAACGACCCAGAAGGTCATCCGGATCAGGCCTGGAAAACCTGTTACGAGGTGGAAACCGACGGCCCCGGCCTGTTTGTCCGCACCCACCCGAACTCGGATTACATCTGGGCTGATCAGACCAAACACCCCGAGCCGGAAATTCAGCAATCGGTTCAGGTCATCTCGAAAGAGACCGGCGAGATCGTGAAAACCATCCAGATCACCGAAGACGAAGGCAGTGCCGCTGTTCACTTCGAATTCAACGCCGATGGTACCGAGGTCTGGGTTTCCAAGTGGAACCTGTCGGACTCGAAGGAACCCAACGGTCAGATTGTGATCTTCGACGCCAAGACATTGGAAGAGATCGGTCGGATTGACGGACTTTACGCCCCGACCGGCAAATTCAATGTCTACAACCGGTCGAACCACGTCACCTGACGGGTTCGCAACCTAAACCGGAAAGGGCGGGCCCCTCGCCCGCCCTTTCCTCGTTTGACAGATCCGCCAAACTCACCGGCCTGCCACCTAAGGCCAGACAAGACAGCCAAAACGGAGCCCGGATATGACTTCCGAACCGGATAAGAAAAAACCGATCTGGCGCCGGTATTTCCTGTGGGGAATGCCCGTGGCCGGTATTGCTGCGGCTTTCGCCGCCGGCATCATCTTCTGGGGTGGGTTCAACACCGCCATGGAAGCCACGAATACCAAGGAATTCTGTGTCTCGTGCCACGAGATGCGGGATTTTGTTTATGCGGAATACCAGGGCACGATCCACGACGTGAACCGGTCGGGTGTCGGTGCGGTCTGCTCGGACTGTCACGTGCCCAAGGACTGGACCCATAAGATCATTCGAAAAATAAAAGCCTCAAAAGAGCTTTATGGAAAGATGGTCGGCACCATCAACACCCGAGAGAAATTCGAAGCCAAGCGCATTCATCTTGCCATGAATGAGTGGGAGAGGATGAAATCGACGGACTCGCGTGAATGTCGAAACTGCCATGACTTTGAATCGATGATGCCTGAATTCCAGCGTCCGCGTGCACGTCAGCAGCACCTGAACGCAATGGAAACCGGTCAGACCTGTATCGACTGCCACAAGGGTATTGCACACTCGAACATCCGAGACCGCGCATCCGACGAATATCTGGAAGAGCTTGAAGCGCCAAATCCGGCCTTCATTCGACCAATTCCGCCAGAATACCTTGCCAGCCTTGAGCGGATCGAAGCCAAGGAAGCTGCCGAGGCCGAGGCCGAGAAAGCTGCAAAGAAAGCCCAGCAGGAGGTCGTTCAGGCCCAGATTGCGGCAGCAGTTGACGCCGCTGTCGCGGAAGAGCGGGCAACGGCTGCAACCGATGGTTCGGCAACACCTGCCAGCAGTGAAAGCGGCGATGTCGGTGCCAACATCGACTGGAATGCGGTGGCCAGTGCGGACCTGAAACTGTTCTATCCAGGCCAGGCGTCGTTTGAATGGGTGCAGAACGGAAAAACCCATGGCGGGGCCCGTCCGCTGACCAAAGGTGGCGATCAATGTTCGACCTGTCATGCCAAGGAACTGGATGCGATTGGTAACAAGATCGTTGCCGGTGGCGAGTTGGAACCCACTCCGATCCCCGGCAAACGCGGTGTGATCGACGCAACCGTTCAGGCGGCACATGATGACGAAAACCTGTACATCCGTCTGCAATGGCCGGATGCGGGGCACAACCCTGCTCCGTTTGTCGATGGCGGCAAAATGGATCCTGAAAACCAGATCAAGGTCGCTATGATGATCACCGGAACCGGTATCGAGCTGGGCGATCAGGTCGGGTGCTGGGCGTCGTGCCACGCCGACAACACCTATATGCCCTTTGCGCCTGAGGCCGATGCAATTGCCGCAAACGGGGATGTTTCCGGTCGCCTGACCGCTCAGGACACCGTGACCAAGTACCTCAGCGAAAGCCGCACCGAGATCGAGATCAAAGGTCGAGGCGGCAAGGCTTTGGGCGGTTGGGACAAGTTGCAGGCCGCCGAACAAATCGAGCAGTATCTGGCTGACGGTACCTATCTTGACCTGATGCGTGTCTACGCGGACGGCAGTGCCACAAATGGTTATCTGCTGGAACAGCGGGTGGTCAATGATGGTGAGATTGCAGCCTCGGCAAACCTGTCTGGTGGCATGTGGACGGTTGTTTTCACACGTCCGCTGAACTCAGGCGCACCCGGCGATGTTCCGCTGGAGGCCGGTCAAACCTATACGGTCGGTTTTGCAATCCATGATGATTTTGCCGCCGCACGGTTCCACCACGTAACGCTGGATACCAGCCTAGCGCTGGACGATGACAGCGCGTTTATCAACGTGGTCAAGCAATAACAGTTTGGGGCCGGTTCTCCCGGCCCCAATTACTTTGGAAAGGAGACATGGACCATGAAACCCCACCGCCTTCTTCCCGCGCTGCTGCTTCTTGCCGCGCCAGCCTGGTCTGATGAAACCGCCGAGATCTGCGCCGAAGCCGAAGAACGTTATGTCGAGCTGTTCGGCCACCCCTCGGCCTCGGTCGAGGACGCCAAAGTGGTTTTGATGTACAACTACAATTTCTGCCCGTTCGAACTGACCGTAAAGGCAGGTACAACTGTCCGATGGGTGAATGTCGACAAGCGCACCAGCCACAGTGTGTTGCTGAAAGATGGCAGCAAACCCGAAAGCGACCGGTTGTTCCCGGAAGAAACGGTCGAAATGACCTTCCTGACACCCGGCCCTCAGGATTATCTCTGCGGGCCCCATTGGGAGACACAGAACATGATCGGGATGATCACTGTCGAGCCCTGATCCCGGGTGTTTTCATAGGCTGAACAGAGGGGCGCGGGCGCAAATCCCGCGCTCCTTAACTTATGTCAAGGAGGTTGGTTTTCGATTGCGCCAATCTGCCCTCATGACACGCCCGGCCTACCCAGCAACGTCCCGCAAAAGCATTGGATTCGCGCAGGAAACCCCGGGTTTCGAAGACATTCAGACCCAGCGAGTTTGAACATGAGCGGTAAGGTTTTTCTGATTGGTGCAGGCCCCGGCGACCCCGAACTGATGACGCTGCGTGCCCTGCGAATGCTGCAGGAAGCAGATGTGGTGGTCTATGACAGGCTGGTGTCTGCTGATATCCTGAATCTGCACGCCGAAGGCGCGCGGCTGATCCCTGTTGGGAAAGCGCCCAAATGCCACACCGTCCCACAGGACCGGATCAACGAAATCCTTCTGGAAGAGGCCAGCGCAGGTCACACGGTCGCCCGTCTGAAAGGTGGCGATCCGATGATCTTTGGCCGCGGCTCGGAAGAAGCCGCTTATCTGATGGCCCATGGCGTGGCAGTCGAATACGCACCGGGGATCACGGCGGCGCAGGGCGCGTCCTGCTCGACCGGCGTGCCACTGACCCATCGCGGTCTGGCCACCTCGGTTCAATATGTTACCGGACACCGGCAGGCAGACAAAGTGCTGGATCTGGACTGGAAACGCCTGGCCGACCCGGACACGACACTGGTGGTCTATATGGGTGTGGCCAATATCGGCCAGATCGCCATGGGGCTGATGACCGAAAACCTACCGGGATCAACACCGGTTCTGGCCATCGGAAATGCGACGACACCCGATGAACGCCGGCTGGTGTCACGGCTGGACCAATTGGCCAACGACGTGCGCACCTCCGGGTTGAAGGCACCAACGCTTTTCATCATCGGCAAAGTTGTCTCACTCTACGCCGAACAGCCCGTGGCGAACATTCTGGAACGGGCTCATGGCTAAGCTAGGGTGCAGAAATCGTGTGCCGTGTCCCGCGCCGAACAGAAATGTGCCCGGCCACAAAGGGTGGGTTGCCCGAACCTTTCTGACAACTGCGGTTCTGGCCGCAACGTCCGCCTTTGCTGCCGATGTCATTGACCCCAACGCACTGAAAAGACTTGTGCATCAGGATTGCGGCTCGTGCCACGGGTTATCACTGAAAGGCGGCCTGGGGCCTGATCTGCGCTCGAAAACACTGGAGCATTATGACGCCGAGGTTTTGACCGGCGTCATCCTTGACGGCATCCCCGATACGGCGATGCCCCCGTGGCGGCCCCTGATCAGCGAAGAAGAGGCCGAATGGATTGCCCGATACCTGCTGGAACAGGAGGCACAATGAAACACCTTATCCTCAGCCTTGCGGCGACATTGATGATGACCACGGCCCAGGCCGAGCCGATGGCAACAGGAGACCTTGGGCTGGTGATCGAACGTGCCAGCGGATCGGTCCTGTTGGTGGACCAGTCCGACCGTGCAGCTCTGGCCCGGATAGAAGGATTGGGCGATCTGTCCCACGCCTCGTTGGTCTATTCACCGGATGAACGTTTTGCCTATGTCTTTGGCCGCGACGGAGGCCTGACCAAGGTTGACATTGTCACCCGCCAGATCGTGAACCGTGTTGTGCAGTCCGGAAACGCCATTGGCGGCGCAATCTCGGACGATGGCGCCCTTGTAGCGGTATCGAATTACGAACCCGGCGGTGTGCGCGTGTTTGATGCGCAAACGCTGGAGATGGTGGCTGACATTCCCACCGGCAGCAAAACGATTGGTCTGGTCGACGCGCCGGGTCGCCGTTTCGTTTTCACAATGTGGGACACGGGTGAGACATGGATCGCGGATTTCGCACAAGGCGCGCCCGAGATCACCAAGATCCCCGATATCGGCAAGAACCCTTATGACGCGCTGATCACTGCCAATGGCCGCACCTATATCACCGGCCTGTTTGGCGAGGATGGTCTGACCGCGCTTGATCTGTGGTCCGACAACCCGGAACCGATCCGCGTTCTACCCGGCTATGGCCGTGGTCAGGAGGAAATGCCGGTCTACAAGATGCCCCATCTGGAAGGTTGGGCGCTGACAGGGTCCGAATTTGCCTTGCCCGCCGTTGGCCACCACGAGGTTTTGTGGATCGACTCCACCACCCTGACCGAGACCGGACGCACGCAAACCTACGGACAGCCGGTCTTTGCCATGGCCCGCCCGGACGGGCGGCAGGTCTGGGTTAACTTTGCCCACCCGCTGAACGATACCATTCAGGTCATCGATACCGTCAGCAAACAGATCATCCACGAATTCAAGCCCGGCCCTGCCGTTTTGCACATGGAATTCACACCGCGCGGGCACGAGGTCTGGATCAGTGTGCGCGATGCGAACAAGGTCATGGTTTATGACACGCGTAGCTTCGAAAAACTACGTGAGATCGAGGCCGAAAGCCCGTCGGGTATCTTCTTTACTGCGCGTGCGCACAAAACGGGTCTGTAAGTTATGCAACACATTACAGACCCGATCGACCGCCGCTTGCTGGATGAATTTCAGCGTGATTTCCCGGTGACCGAACGCCCGTTTCAGGTTCTTGGAACCGCTCTTGAACTGGACGAAAGCGAAGTCATCCACCGCCTGACCAGAATGCGCACCACAGGCCGCATCACGCGGGTTGGCGCAACCATCACACCCGGCGTGGTGACGGCCAGTACGCTGGCAGCAGTGTCCGTCCCGGAGGAGCGGCTGGAAGAGGTTGCCGCCCTGATCGACGCCGAGCCGGGTGTAAACCACAATTATCAGCGCGAGGACGCTTGGAACCTCTGGTTCGTCGCTACCGGCCCGGATCGGGCGCATGTGGATGCTACCCTCGCACGGATCAGCCGGGTCACCGGGCTGCTGGTACTGGATTTGCGGCTGGTGCGCCCTTTCAACGTTGATCTTGGGTTCCGCATGATCGGAGGGATCAAAAATGTGCCCACAGCGCGTCAGGTGGATGCATCCGCCATGCGCGACGGCGATCGATGTCTACTGCAAACGCTCAGCTCGGGACTGTCTCTGGTCGCCGAACCTTATGCAGCTTTGGCACATTCGCTGAACCGGGACGTTGATGAGGTGATGGCGCGGATCATCGCGTTGCACGCTGCCGGTATCATTTCGCGGCTGGGTGTCATCGTACGTCACCGGGCGCTTGGCTGGTCGGCCAATGCGATGGTGGTCTGGGACCTGCCGGCAGAGCAGATCGACATCGCTGGCCCCGCTTTGGCCGCTTTCCCAGGGGTGACCTTGTGTTACGAGCGCAACCCGGTGCCCGATGTGTGGCCATATCGCCTGTATTCCATGATCCACGCACGGTCCCGCAGCGAAGCTTTGGACGTACTGGCCCGTGCGACGACCCTGTCCGAACTGACAGGTGCACGGAACAAGGTTCTGTTCTCTACCCGCTGTTTCAAGCAGACCGGCGCCCTGATTCAAACCAAAGAGGTCGCCGCATGACGCTGGACCATACTGACCGTGCGATCCTGAACCGTATGCAGGACGATCTGCCACTGGTTTCACATCCTTACGCAACAGTCGCCAAAGAACTTGACCTGTCCGAGACCGAATTGCTGGCGCGCCTGACGCGCATGAAAGTGTCCCGTGTCATCACACGTTTTGGGCCGTTCTTCGATGCCGCTGCAATGGGCGGTGCCTTCTGCCTCTGCGCAATGGCCGTTCCAGCCGGGGAATTTGAAGCCGTCGTGACCAAAGTCAATGCACACACCGAGGTTGCCCATAATTATGAACGCACGCACCGGCTGAACATGTGGTTCGTACTGGCCACTGAAACGCCCGAAGGAATCAAGGCCACAGCCGATGCAATCGAACGGGAAACGGGGATCGAGGTTCTTTGTTTCCCCAAACTTCAGGAATTCTACATCGGCTTTCGGGTGGCGGCATGATCGACGCAACAGACAGACAGATTATCCAAGCGCTACAGAGCGGATTGCCTCTGGTTTCTGCCCCATATGCTCAGGTTGCTGATGATCTGGGGATGCAGGAAGCCGATCTGCTTGAGAGGCTGTCAGCCCTCAAAGCGCGCGGCGTAATCCGCCGCATCGCGGCCGCCCCCAACCACTACAAGCTTGGCATGACCTCGAACGGCATGACTGTCTGGGATGTCGAAGATGACCGCATCGCCGAATTGGGCGCTCAGATCGGTGCTCTACCCTTTGTCACCCATTGCTATGAACGTCCCCGCGCGTTGCCGGACTGGCCCTATAACCTGTTTGCCATGGTTCACGGATCGGATCGGGATGAGGTCGAAGAAAAGCGAGCCGAGATCGCCGCAATTCTGGGTGACGCCTGCCGGGCCAAGGATATCCTCTATTCCACGCGCATCCTGAAAAAGACCGGGCTGCGCCTGAAAAAGAAAGGCTGAGACGATGTTCCGCCTGACAGAATACATGCACCAGCTGGTCAAGCCGACCCCGGTGCGTAAACACCGCCCCGGCCCTGTGAAACCGGTGGTGATCTGGAACCTGACGCGGCGCTGCAATCTGAAGTGCCGTCATTGCTACACCGTCTCGGCGGATGTTGCGTTCCCGGGCGAGCTCAGCCACGAGCAAGCCATGGTAACCCTTGAGGATCTGGGCCAGTTTCGCGTCCCGGCCCTGATCCTCTCGGGTGGGGAACCACTGGACAGGTTCGATTTCTTCGACATTGCCAAACGTGCCCGCGAGCTTGTGCCGATGCTGGCGCTGTCGACCAACGGAACACGAGTTCATGATGAAACAGCCGACATGATTGCCGACGTTGGTTTCAACTACGTTGGCATCTCGTTGGATGGGATCGGGGCCACAAATGACTGGTTCCGCGGTGTTGAAGGGGCTTTTGCCGACGCCCTGCGCGGTGTGCGCGAATGCAAGAGGCGCGGCATCAAGGTTGGCTTGCGGTTCTGCCTGACCGAAGGCACGCAGCATCACCTGCCGGACCTGCTTCAGCTATGCGATGACGAGGGCGTCGACAAGTTTTACCTGTCGCACCTGGTTTATGCCGGGCGCGGCGACAAGAACCGCGGCGAGGATGCTGAGCATCAGCGCACCCGCAAGGGAATGGATCTGCTGTTGGAGCGCGCGTGGGAGGCTGCCTTGGGCGGTCGCCCGCTGGATATCGTGACTGGCAACAATGACGCAGATGCGGGGTATTTCCTGAACTGGATTCGCACGCATTTCGACACCGAGAAGGCTGCGCATGTCCGCGAGCACCTGGCCGCTTGGGGAGGAAATTCCAGCGGTTTAGGTGTGGCCAATATCGATAATCTGGGCCGGGTTCATCCTGACACCTACTGGTCTGATTACACAGTCGGCAACGTTAAGACGACATCGTTTTCCGAACTTTGGACCAGCGACGATCCGATGCTGGCCATGCTGCGCACGCGTCCGCGCCCCCTCAAGGGGCGCTGTGGGGCCTGTGAGCTAAAGGATGTCTGCGGTGGCAACACCCGCATCCGGGCCCTGCAACTGACCGGTGATCCCTGGGCCGAAGATCCGGCCTGTTACCTGACAAACGAAGAAATCGGTGTTGACGACGCAGGTGAGCGCCTGCGGGTCACGCCGTTCCGGGGGAAAAGCCATGATCCGGCGCATCAGTTCTTTTGATCCTGTCTGCTTTGAGCCTTCGACATGGGCGCCAGAGACACGTAACGGAGCCTCCGGCGGGAGTATTTTTGAAAAGATGAAGGTCGTGTTGATGTGTTCTGTACTGGGCGCCGGTGGTGCCTGGGCGGATGCACCAACGGATTATGCCGAGCATTGTGCGTCCTGCCACGGTGAAAACCGCCTGGGCGGTGTGGGCCCGGCACTGATCCCAGAGACGCTGCAGCGCATGCGTGGGCCGCGTATCGCGGCGGTGATTGCGGAAGGGCGCGCGGCGACGCAAATGCCTGCTTTCTCGCACGAACTCGATGCTTTGCAGATTGAGGAGCTGGCCGGCTGGTTGAAATCACCGTTGGAAACCGACCCCGAATGGGGCGAGGCCCATATCATGGACAGCCGCACGCTGGATGACGGTTATTTCCCGGTTGATGCGCCAGTGTGGTCAAGTGACCCGATGAACATCACCCTGGTGGTCGAAACCGGGGATCATCATGTCAGCGTGCTGGATGGTGACACGTTTGAGGTTTTGGACCGGTTCGAGACACCCTTCGCGGTTCACGGCGGGCCGAAGTTCAGCCCGGATGGGCGTTACGTTTTCATCATGTCCCGGGATGGCTGGGTTCAGAAATACGACATCTGGGCCCTGCAACAGGTGGGACGCGTACGGGCGGGGCTTAACAGCCGAAACATCGCAATGTCCGGTGACGGCAAGTGGCTGGCCGTTGCGAATTATCTGCCAAACAGTCTGACCCTGCTGTCGACCGAAGACCTGTCGGTGGAAAAAGTCATTGCGATCAAAGGAAAAGCGGGAAAATCAAGTCGTGTATCCGCGGTGTATCAGGCCCCCCCGCGTGAGAGCTTTGTTCTGGCGCTCAAGGATGTTCCCGAGATCTGGGAGGTCTTTTACGGAGCCAACCCGCCGCAATCCGGGTTGGGTCACGACTTCCGCATCGAAGGGCAGTTCAAGAACCCCGACCCCTTCCCGGTGCGCAAGATCACCACGCCCGACTATCTGGACGATTTCTTTTTCGATCAAAGCTATGAATACGTGATGGGTGCCGCGCGCGATGGCAAGGGCGGACAGGTGATCGACCTTGTTATTGGGCACAAGGTGGCCGATCTGGACTTGCCGGGGATGCCGCATCTGGGCTCGGGGATTACGTGGAAGCATGGCGATACGACCGTCATGGCCACACCGCATCTGACCGACGGCACGGTGTCGGTGATCGACATGGGGACTTGGGAAACTATCAAGCGGATAAAGACCGAAGGGCCGGGCTTCTTCATGCGGAGCCACGAGAATTCGCCTTACGTCTGGGCCGATGTCTTCTTTGGTCCCAACAAGGACGCCATGCATGTGATAGACAAGCAAAGCCTTGAAATCGTAAGAACTTTGCGCCCTGCCCCGAGCAAGACCGTGGCACATGTCGAGTTCACAAAGGATGGCCGCCACGCGCTTGTATCAATCTGGGAAGATGACGGCGCGGTGATCGTTTATGATGCGCAGACGCTGGAAGAAGTGCGCCGCTTGCCGATGCGTAAACCGTCTGGGAAGTACAATGTCTGGAACAAAATCACCTTCTCGGAAGGCACCAGCCACTGAGGGCAAATGGCCGGTCTGGAAACTGGCCATTCTGCTTTATCCAGCCACCATGTTGACCGTGGCCATCAACCTGTTTCTGGCCGGGCTGATCCTGCACAGCGCCGGTTTCGGGGTGATTGGACCGGTTCCAGCGATCCTTTGGTCAATACCTTTGGGCATACCCGCGTCTTGGTTGGCGGGGCGATGGGTGCGTGGGTTGATGGACGAAGCGGACGGCTGAAGGGAATTTCCAAAGGCCTGACGAAAGTCAAGTATCGGACAGGGAAAACCGCCTACGACTCGGGAAAGAATACCGAGTTGGATTCTCCATGCCTGCCTTTAACTCCTTCCACACCCTCCCTGTTCGCGCATTACGCGCGGCGTGTGGACTGGCAGGTATTTTCCTTCTGTTGTTGCAAATGCTTGGCCCGGTTCTGGCGAGTCCCGGTGAGAGCATGTGGGTGGAGATCTGCTCGGAGGCGGGCGCGGTCTGGGTTCAAGTTGACCTTGAAGAAGAAGGCGACAACGATCCAACCGCGCCCTGCCCGAAATGCGCGGACTGTGCGCTTTGTGCGGTGACGGTGTCAGCACCGATGCCGGGCGCTTTGCAGCCCGCAAGCGTCGTAAATGTTCAAAATGTACGCTTTGAACATGGGGGGCAGTGCATTTTGTACAGCCCCAAACACCTGTGGCCCGAAACCCGGGGGCCCCCGTTCACGACCCAAGAAGAATCTGAACGCGCCCCGCGCGCGTCCATGGCGTCTACCCAATTGATCGGAGGTGCGCCGTGGTTATAAGTCGCGCAATCCATTTCCTTCTGGCCCTCGTTCTGTCCTGCGGTGTTGCAATCAGTGCACGCGCCGACAGTCTTGCCAGCTTTCTTCCTGACATTGATCCGGCTGACCTGGCCCCGGGTGCCGACGCGTTTGGCCCGGTACGCAGCGACGTGAAGGTTGCCCCGGTCCTTCGGGGTGCCGAGACCATCGCGTGGGCTTTTCTGACTTCGGACTTTGTCGGAACGACCGGCTATTCCGGCAAACCCATTCACGTGGTTGCCGCCATCGACGCGGATGCTGTTCTGACCGGTGTTCAGCTGGTCAAGCATTCCGAACCCATCGTGCTGATCGGTATTCCCAATTCCCGGATGGTGGAACTGACCGAAGGCTATGCGGGCCTTGACCTGAAACGAGAGGCCGAGACCGGGGGTGAGGGGCATGACCTAGACATTATCTCGGGTGCGACCGTGACGATCATGGTGATCGATGACAGCCTTGTGCGCGGAGGGATCAAAGTGGCCCGCGCGCTGGGGCTGGGCGGATTGTCTCCGGTACAGGCTGGCGGGCCGAAGCGCGAAGTCGATATGGCGCAGGATGCCATTTACGACTGGACCACATTGTCTGGAGACGGCTCGGTCCGGCGGATGACGCTGGATGTCGGGCAGGTCAATGCCGCCTTTGAAGCCACCGGGGATCAGCGCGCGATCAAGCGACCCGAACCGGGCGCGCCGGATGACACCTTCATCGACATGCACATGGCGCTTGTTTCGGTGCCATCGATCGGCAAGTCGCTGCTGGGTGAGGCTGAATACCAGAACCTGACCAACTGGCTGGACGAGGGCGAACAGGCCATTCTGGTACTGGGGCGCGGGGCCTATAGTTTCAAGGGATCGGGCTATGTCCGGGGTGGGATCTTTGACCGGATTCAGCTGATCCAGGGCGACAGCTCAGTGCGGTTCTTTGACAAGCAGCAGCGCCGTCTGGGTGAGGTTGCCGCGCCAGATGCCCCCAGCTTTACCGAACTGGATATCTTCAAGATCCCCGCTGATGCCGAGTTTGACCCGGCCGAGCCGTTCCGCCTGCAATTGCTGGCGCAGCGTGCCGTCGGGGCGGTTGAAAAGACCTTTCTGACCTTCGATCTGGGATACAAACTGCCGGAACAGTACCTGTTGCCAGTCACCACCCCATCGGTTGTGGATGATGCAACCGGCGAAGCGGCCGCCAAGGCCGCCCTGTGGCAGCGCATCTGGAAGGATCGCACTGTCGAGATCGCCGGGCTTGGTGTCATGCTGCTGGTGCTGACGGCCACGTTCTTCTTCCAGTTCCACGCCACGATGAATGCGCGCGTCTTCTACTGGTTCCGCATCGGGTACCTGACGATAACCCTGTTCTTCATCGGCTGGTATGCCAATGCACAGCTGAGCGTGGTGAACCTGATGGCACTGGCGGGCAGTTTACGCACCGGGTTCTCGTGGGATGCGTTCCTGCTGGATCCGCTGGTCTTTATCCAGTGGTTTGCCGTTGCCGCCGCGCTGTTGTTCTGGGGTCGTGGGGCCTATTGCGGCTGGCTGTGCCCGTTTGGCGCACTTCAGGAGCTGACCAACAAGATCGCACGGGCGCTGAAAGTGCCGCAATGGACTTTGCCATGGGGTCTGAACGAGCGGCTGTGGCCTGCGAAATACATGATCTTTCTGGGTCTTTTTGGCCTGAGTTTCGTGTCGATCCCGCTGGCCGAGCAATATGCCGAGATCGAACCGTTCAAGACCGCGATCATTCTGAAATTCATGCGCGACTGGCCGTTTGTGGTCTTTGCGCTGGTCCTGCTGGGGATCGGGCTGTTCGTTGAGCGGTTCTATTGCCGCTATCTTTGCCCGCTGGGCGGAGCGCTGGCGATCCCTGCCCGTATCCGCATGTTCGACTGGCTGCGCCGCTACAACGATTGTGGCACGCCCTGTCAGACCTGCGCCAATGAATGCCCCGTTCAGGCGATCCACCCCACCGGTGAGATCAATCCGAACGAGTGCGTCACCTGCCTGCATTGTCAGGTGCTCTATCAGTCCGAGGACAAATGTCCCGTCGTTATCCGCCAACTGAAACGGCGGGCCAAGACCGGGTCGGTCACACCTAAGACCCCCCTCGGGCAACCACCGGCGAACCATCCGAACGCCAAACCGAAAACCGTTTCCTAAAAGGAGGAACGACCATGTCGGACCAAGAAAACAAACTGAACATCACGCGCCGCGGTATGCTGGGGGCCACTGCCACCGGTGCCGTCATCGCCGGGACCGGTCTGGGATCGACCCTGATGACCGCGAAAGAGGCCAGCGCTGCCGCCAAGCAGCATCTGGAGCCGGGCGAGCTGGACGAATATTACGGCTTCTGGTCGTCGGGCCAGACCGGCGAGCTGCGCATTCTGGGCGTGCCGTCCATGCGCGAGCTGATGCGGGTGCCGGTGTTCAACCGCTGTTCGGCCACGGGCTGGGGCCAGACCAACGAGTCGCTGAAGGTTCTGACCGAAGGCCTGCTGCCTGAAACCAAGGAATTCCTGGCTGCAAACGGCAAGGTCACCTATGACAACGGCGACCTGCACCACCCGCATATGTCTTTCACCGATGGCACCTATGATGGCCGTTATCTGTTCATGAACGACAAGGCCAACACCCGCGTGGCCCGTGTGCGTTGTGACGTGATGAAATGCGACAAGATCATCGAAATCCCGAACGCGCATGACATCCACGGCCTGCGTCCGCAGAAATTCCCGCGCACCGGCTATGTCTTTGCCAATGGTGAGCACGAGGCCCCGCTGGTCAATGACGGCCAGATCCTTGATGACCCGTCGCAATATGTGAACATCTTTACTGCCATCGACGGCGACAGCATGGAAATTGCGTGGCAGGTGATGGTGTCGGGCAACCTCGACAACACCGACTGCGACTATCAGGGTAAATACGCCTTCTCGACCTCGTATAACTCGGAAATGGGTATGAACCTGGCCGAGATGACCGAGAACGAGCTGGACCACGTGGTCGTGTTCAACCTCAAGGGCATCGAGGATGCGATTGCCGCGGGTAACTATCAGGAACTGAACGGCGTCAAGGTCGTGGACGGGCGTAAAGAGGCGGGTGGAAACCTGACCCGGTACATCCCGATCCCGAACTCGCCGCACGGTGTGAACGCGGCACCCGACAAGAAACACATCATGATCAACGGCAAGCTGTCGCCGACCGTGTCCGTGATCGATGTGGAAAAGGTCGATGCGCTGTTCAGCGAAAACGCCGATCCGCGTTCCGCTGTTGTCGCCGAGCCGCAGCTGGGTCTTGGCCCGCTTCACACGGCATTCGACGGCAAGGGCAACGCCTATACCACCCTGTTCCTGGACAGCCAGGTGGTGAAGTGGGACATCGCCAAGGCGATCGAGGCCTATGCGGGTGCCGATGTTGACCCGATCGTCGACAAGGTCGACGTGCATTACCAGCCGGGCCACAACTCGACCTCGATGGGTGAAACTGCCGAAGCCGATGGCAAGTGGCTGATTTCGATGAACAAGTTCTCGAAAGACCGCTTCCTGAACGTGGGTCCTCTGAAGCCCGAGAATGAGCAGCTGATCGATATTTCCGGCGACAAGATGAAGGTGGTCCATGACGGCCCGACCTTTGCCGAGCCGCATGACTCGATCATTGTTCACCGGTCCAAGGTGAACCCGGTCAATGTCTGGGACCGCAACGACCCGATGTGGGAAGAGGCGCGTGCGCAGGCTGCCGCTGACGGTGTCGATCTGGACGAAGGTGCCGAGGAACCGATCCGGGATGGCAACAAGGTGCGGGTCTACATGACCTCGACCGCGCCCGTGTTCAGCATGGAGAAGTTCACCGTCAACCAGGGTGACGAGGTGACCGTTTATGTCACCAACCTGGACGACGTGGATGATGTGACCCACGGCTTCTGCCTGTCGAACTTCGGTATCGCGATGGAAGTTGCACCGCAGGCCACCGCCTCGGTCACGTTCATTGCAGACCGTCCGGGCGTGCACTGGTTCTATTGCCAGTGGTTCTGTCACGCGCTGCACATGGAGATGCGCGGCCGGATGTTTGTTGAGCCGCGGAGCGCATAAACATGCGTTGGCCCCTGCTCATACCGCTCCTGCTCGGCTCGCCCCTTTGGGCGGCGGACTGGGATGTGCCCAACCGGGCGGGGGCCATCAACGAGATACTGGCGCAGGCGGCGGATGGGGACACCCTTCGCCTGAGCCCCGGCGTTTACGTCGAGCAGTTGGTTCTGGACCGGCCCGTGACCCTCGACGGGCTGGGACAGGCCACCATCGACGGCCAAGGCCAAGGCAGCGTGATCACAGTGACCGGGCCGGGCGTGACCCTGCGCGGGCTGACGGTGATCGGATCGGGATCGGACCATGACGGGATCGACAGCGGCATCCAGCTGACCAAGACGGCGCGCGCGCCGGTGGTCGAGGATAACGTGCTGCTGGGCAATCTTTACGGCATCGACATCCACGGTGCGAAGGACAGCATCGTGCGCGGCAACCGGATTGAAGGGCGGCAGGATCGCCACATGAACGCGCGCGGCAATGGTGTCTATGTCTGGAACGCGCCGGGTGCGGTGGTTGAAGGCAATGACATCCGCTATGGCCGCGACGGGATCTTTGTGAATTCGTCCAAGAAGAACACCTTTACCGGCAACCTGTTCCGCGATCTGCGGTTTGCCGTTCACTACATGTATGCCGACGACTCGGTCGTCAGCGACAATGTCTCGATCGGCAACGATCTGGGCTATGCGGTGATGTTCACGACCAATGTGCGGGTCGCCAACAATGTCTCGATCGGGGACCGCGAACATGGCGTGATGCTGAACTATGCCAACAAGAGCGTCATCACCGGCAATGTCGTGAAAGGTGCCAAGGAAAAGTGCACCTTCCTGTATAACTCGAACAAGAACGAATTCACCGACAACTGGTTCGAGGGATGTGGCATCGGTATCCACTTTACCGCTGGCAGCGAACGCAACCGCATTGTTGGCAATTCATTCATCGGAAACCGGACGCAGGTGAAATACGTCTCGACCAAGTGGGTCGAGTGGTCCGAAGACGGGCGCGGCAATTACTGGTCCGATTTTGCCGCCTATGATGTGGATGGCAACGGTATCGCCGATGTCCCCTATCGACCCAATGACAGTATGGACCATGTGCTGTGGACCCAACCCGCAGCCAAATTGCTGCTCGGCTCGCCTGCCGTGCAGCTGGTGCGCTGGTCGCAATCGGCCTTCCCGGCACTGTTGCCGGGGGGTGTGATGGACAGCAACCCATTGATGCAAGCCCCTGAACCCCCAGCTATGAAAAAGGTGCCTCATGACGGATAAGGCCCTGTCAATTGACCATGTCAGCAAGAACCGGGGGAAAACCCGCGTTCTTGACGATATCACCCTGTCCCTTGCCCCCGGTCAGCGCGTGGCGCTGCTGGGCCATAACGGCGCGGGAAAGTCGACCCTGATCAAATCCATCCTTGGCCTGACGCCCATTCGGGACGGAGCCATTCGGATCGGGGGTGCCACCCCCGGCAGCGCGCAGGCGCGACGGGATACGGCGTATCTGCCCGAGGCGGTCTCGTTTCACCCGGCGTTGACCGGGCGCGAGCAGCTGACACTGTTTGCAAAACTGTCCGGGTCAAAAGCCGATGTTCCCGGCCTGCTGGAGCGCGTTGGCCTGAGCGACGCATTGGACCGACGGATCGGTGCCTATTCCAAGGGGATGCGGCAACGACTGGGGCTGGCGCAGGTGCTGCTGGGACAGCCGAAAGTGGCGCTGCTGGATGAGCCGACATCCGGCCTGGACCCGATCTCGCGGCAGGACCTCTATGCCATTATTGACGAATTGGCCGCGCAGGGTACCGCCGTGCTGATTGCCAGCCATGCCTTGACCGAGGTTGAGGCGCGCACCGACCGGATCGCCATCATGCGCAAGGGTCGGATGGTGGCCGATGACACGCTGAACAACCTGTCGGCGCTGGCCGGTCTGCCGATCCGCCTGAAGGTGCGCGCCAGCGCCAATGCGGATGCCCTGGCCGCTGAACTGGGCGGCAACCGGATCAACGGCGCATCGGTCGAGCTGCTGTGCACACCCGAAGACAAGATGGAGGCCCTGCGCCGGATCGCCGGATTGGGCGATGCGGTGGCGGATGTGGAAATGACACCACCCAAGCTGGAGGACCTTTATCGCCACTACGCACAGGAGGAGAGGACATGACCCGCTTCCTTGCCATCACCCGAACTGAAATGCTGATCCTGCGCCGCAACCGCTGGCTGTTGGTTGCCACGCTGATCATGGTGCTGTTTGCTTTGGCGCTGACCTTTGCGGGCAGTGCGCCCACCGGCACTTTGGGTGTTGATATGCTGACCGTCTCGGTCGCGTCGATGACCACATTGTCGGTTTACCTTGCGCCTTTGCTGGCGCTGATGATTTCCTTTGACGCCATCGCGGGCGATGTGGACCGGGGCAGCCTGTCGCTGCTGCTGTCCTATCCGGCTGGACGCGGGGAAATCCTGTTGGGCAAGTTCTGCGCCCATCTGGCCGCGCTGGCCTTTGCCATGACCGTGGGTTTTGGCACCGCAGGTGCGGTAGCCGCGTTCTTTGGTGGTGCGGGGCCGGAAAGCCTGATGGCGCTGGTGCGACTTATCCTGACGTCGATCCTGCTGGGCGCCGTGTTTCTGGCGCTTGGATACCTGCTGTCCGCTTTGGCGAGGGGCGCCACCGCGGCAGCGGGTCTGTCGGCCGGGCTTTGGCTGGTTTTTGTCGTCCTTTATGATCTGGGCCTGTTGGGGGCCGTCGTCATGGACAAGGGCGGCGCATTCACCCAATCCGTCTTTCCATGGGTGATGGTAGCCAACCCGGCCGACGCGTTCCGTTTGTGGAACATCGCCGCGACGGAAGGCGTGGCCATGGCCTCGGGCATGACCGGGGCCGCACAGGCCCTGCCGGTCTGGGCCGCGCCCGCGTCGCTGCTGATCTGGCCGGTGCTGGGCTTTGCCCTTGCCCGGCTGGCTTTTCGGAGGGTCGAGCCATGAGACGTCTTGCCCTGATCGCATTGCTTGCACTGGTGGCCTGCAAGGAAGAGCTGGCCGAGGCCCCCGATCCGGTCGATCTGACACCGGATGCGCTGAGCTATTTCTGTCAGATGAATGTCGCCGAGCATGGCGGGCCCAAGGGGCAGATTCATCTGAAAGGCTATCCGGCCCCGCTGTTCTTTGCACAGGTGCGGGACATGGTGGCCTATCTGAAAAGCCCCGAGCGCGATGCGGATATCACTGCCATCTATGTCAGCGATATGGGCGTCGCGCCAAGCTGGCGGCAGCCGGGGATTTCGAACTGGATCGCTGCGGATGATGCGACTTTTGTGGTTGGTGCCGATGTGGCTGGCGGCATGGGTGCGCGCGAAGTGGTGCCCTTTGCTGATCCAGCGGATGCCCAGATTTTCGCGGAGACCTATGGCGGGACCGCGATGCGCCTGCCCGACATTCCCGATGCCGAAGTGCTTGGCCCTGTCGATCTTGATCTGACATTGGAGACCCCCGTATGACCGCCCTGTCCCGTCGCCGTTTTCTGATCATTTCCGCCGCCTGTGCGGCCACCCCGGCCATGGCTTCGGACGCGTACTGGCGCGGAACCGCCCTTGGGGCTGCGGCCAGCCTGCGGCTGGTCGGGCTGACGGATGCCGAGGCCGCACCGATCATTGCCGCCGTTGAGGGTGAGGTGACCCGGCTGGAGGATATCTTCAGCCTGTACCGTCCGCAGTCACAGCTGAGCCGCCTGAACCGCGACGGTGTTTTGACCGCACCCGCGCCTGAGCTGTTGGAGGTATTGAGCCTGAGCAGCGCCCTGCATCAGGCATCCGGCGGCGCTTTCGATCCCAGCATTCAGCCCCTGTGGGATGCTTTGGCAACAGGCGCAGGCCCCGGAGATCTGGCTGCCGCCCGCGCTGCTGTGGGTTGGGAACGGGTGTCTTTCGATGCTGCGTCGGTGCGGCTGCCGGTGCCGGGCCAGTCGGCCCTGACGCTGAACGGTATCGCCCAAGGCGCGATCACGGATCGGATCGCCGCGCTGCTGCGTGGCTTTGGTTTGCGTGATGTTCTGGTCGATATGGGAGAGGTTGCCGCCTTGGGTGCGCGAGGCGACGGCGCCCCCTGGAAAGTCGGGTTGGTCGCGCCGGACCAGCGGGTTTTGAAACGGGTCGCGCTGCGTGACCGCGCGGTCGCGACATCATCGTCGCTGGGGACGCAGCTGGGACAGGGTTTGGGCCACATCATCACCCCGGACGGGCCTGCAAACCGGGACAGAACGGTTTCGGTTTCTGCCCCTGACGCGGTGATCGCAGATGGGCTGTCTACTGCGATATGCGCGGCGCCCGAAAGCCAAGTAGCTGAAATCTTGAGATATTTTATCGGAGCCCGTGTCGAGCTGAATGTATGACGCATGGTCGCAAATCTCAGGTGGGTCAGGAAAATTCACCAAGAACATGATATTCGCGAAAAACATGATATAGGTCAATTCGTGCGCTGCTTCGCGCAGTTAGGAAGTAAGGACGCGAACCAATCTATCCACACTCGAGTCGCCAGCCATGAGCCAGTTGACCAGCAGACGCGCTTTTCTGAGCGCACGTATCCTACGGGAGGATCCTGATGCGATCCGACCGCCGGGTGCGGGCGTGACAGGCTTTGCCGATCTGTGCACAGGCTGCGAAGACTGCGCCGGGGCCTGCCCGGAAGAGATCATCACATTCGACAACAGCGGCTTTCCGGTTCTGGATCTTTCCGCAGGCGGCTGCACCTTATGCGGTGCATGTGCCGAGGTTTGCCCGACCCCGGCGTTGTTGCCCGAGCGTGTGACCGAGTGGCCGTGGCGCGCACGGATCGAGGCTGCAAGCTGCCTGTCGATGAACGGGGTAAGCTGCCGCCTGTGTCAGGACACTTGCGAACAGGAAGCCATCCGCTTTCGCCTGCAACTGGGCGGGCGGGCTGAACCAGCGCTTGAAACCGAAACCTGCATCGGATGCGGCACATGTTCTGCCGCCTGCCCCGCCGGGGCCATCACGATGCACCGCCCCGCCCCTTTGCACCCGGAGGTGACCCAATGAATATCTGTGGCTGTCTTGTCCACATCGCCCCCGATCACACCGACGCCGCACGCGCGGCGATGACCGGCACCGATGGCGTCGAGCTTCATGCCGAGGCCGAGGATGGCCGGTTCGTCGTGGTTGTCGAGGATACAGCCGACCGGCTGGCCTCGGAAACCATCATGGATCTGCACCAGATCCCCGGCGTGATCTCGCTATCGCTGACCTATCACCATTTCGAAGATCCCGCGGAGGCTGCTCCGCGTCCTGATGCTCCAAGCCAACCGTCCAGCAGGAGGCCCATGCAATGACCATCTCTGAATCCCGTCGTACATTTCTGAAAGCGTCCGCAGCGGCTGCCACGGCCTCGGCTGCCGGCATTCCAATGGCCGCTGGTTCGGCCAGCGCCCAGGCCGCCGCGCCCGATATCCGCTGGGACAAGGCCGCCTGCCGGTTCTGCGGCACGGGCTGTTCGGTTCTGGTGGGCACCAAGGATGGCCGCGTAGTCGCCACGCAGGGCGACCCGGATGCGCCGGTCAACCGGGGTCTGAACTGTATCAAGGGCTATTTCCTGTCCAAGATCATGTATGGCAAGGACCGCCTGACCACGCCGCTTTTGCGCAAAACCAACGGCGAATATGACAAGAATGGCGAGTTTGAGCCGGTCAGCTGGGACGAAGCCTTTGACGTCATGGCTGCCAAGTGGAAAGAGGCGCTGGCCAAGAAAGGCCCGACCAGCGTGGGTATGTTCGGTTCCGGTCAGTGGACCGTCTGGGAAGGTTATGCGGCGGCCAAGATGATGAAGGCCGGGTTCCGGTCGAACAACATCGACCCCAACGCGCGTCACTGCATGGCGTCGGCCGTGGTCGGCTTTATCCGTACCTTCGGCATCGACGAGCCGATGGGCTGCTATGACGACCTTGAGCACGCAGATACGTTTGTTCTGTGGGGGTCGAACATGGCCGAGATGCACCCGATCCTGTGGTCGCGTCTGACCGATACGCGCCTGACCAAGCCGGGATGCGAAGTGCATGTTCTGTCGACCTTCGAGCACCGTTCGTTCGAGCTGGCCGACAATGGCATGGTGTTCAACCCGCAGACCGATCTGGCGATCCTGAACTACATTGCCAATTACATCATCCAGAATGGCGCGGTGAACGAAGAGTTCGTCAAGAACCACGTCAACATCACCAAGACCGCCACCGATATCGGTTATGGCCTGCGCGACAATCATCCGCTGCAACAAGAGGCCGCGAACCCCAATGTCGGCAAGATGGAGCCGATCAGCTTTGAGGAATATGCCGAGGCGGTATCGGCATACACGCTGGAATACACCTCGGAGCTGTCCGGCGTTCCGGCGGACAAGCTGGAGCGTCTGGCCCAGCAATATGCCGACCCGAACCGCAAGGTCATGAGCCTGTGGACCATGGGGTTCAACCAGCATACCCGCGGGTCGTGGGTGAATTCGCTGATGTATAACGTGCACTTGCTGGTGGGCAAGATTTCCGAGCCCGGAAACTCGCCCTTCTCGCTAACCGGTCAGCCGTCGGCCTGCGGAACCGCGCGTGAGGTCGGCACTTTTGCCCACCGTCTGCCTGCCGACATGGTTGTCATGAATGACGAGCACCGCAAGATTTGCGAAACCGCCTGGAATGTGCCTGCGGGTACCATTCCGGCCAAGCCCGGCTTTCACGCCGTGCTGCAACACCGCAAGCTGAAGGATGGTGATCTGAACGCCTATTGGGTGCAGTGCAACAACAACATGCAGGCCGCACCGAATATCAACGAAGAAGGCTATCCCGGGTATCGCAACCCCGAGAACTTCATCACCGTATCAGACCCCTACCCGACCGTCACGGCCGTATCCGCCGACCTGATCCTGCCCACCGCCATGTGGGTCGAGAAGGAAGGCGCCTATGGCAACGCCGAGCGCCGCACCCAGTTCTGGCGGCAGCAGGTCAAGGCTCCGGGCGAGGCCAAGTCGGACGTGTGGCAGGTGATGGAATTCTCGAAACGCTTCACCGTTGAGGAGGTCTGGGGCGAAGAGTTGCTGGCCACCATGCCGGAACATCGCGGCAAGACCATGTACGAGGTTCTGTTTGCCAATGGCAGCGTCGACAAGTTCCCGCTGTCGGAAACCGCCGAGGGCTTTGACAACGACGAATCCGAGCATTTCGGGTTCTACGTTCAGAAGGGTCTGTTCGAGGAATATGCCAATTTCGGACGCGGCCACGCGCACGATCTGGCACCGTTTGAAACCTATCACCAAGCCCGTGGCCTGCGCTGGCCGGTCGTGGATGGCAAGGAAACGCTGTATCGTTTCCGCGAAGGCTATGACCCTTATGTGCCCGAAGGCGCGGGCGTGAAGTTCTATGGCAAGAAGGATGGCAAGGCGAGCATCATCTTTGCGCCTTACGAGCCTGCGGCCGAGGAACCGGATGCGGAATATGATCTGTGGCTGTGCACCGGTCGTGTGCTGGAACACTGGCATTCGGGGTCGATGACGCGCCGTGTCCCAGAGCTGCATCGCGCCTACCCGGCGGCTGTGGTTTACATGCATCCGCAGGACGCCAAGGATCGGGACCTGCGCCGGGGTCAGGAGATTGTTCTGTCTACCCGTCGGGGCGAGGTCACCAGCCGGGTCGAGACCCGTGGGCGCAACAAGGTGCCGCGCGGTCTGGTGTTCATGCCGTGGTTCGACGAAGGCCAGTTGACCAACAAGCTGACGCTGGACGCGACCTGCCCGCTGTCGAAAGAGACCGACTTCAAGAAATGCGCCTGCAAGGTCGAGCGCGCATAGGCAACAAGGATCGTACGGGTAAATCCTCATGTCTTTTGCCGACAAACCCCTTTCGCCGCAGCGGCGCCGGTTCCTGCAGGATTCGGCGCGGGCGGCGGGCGGCTGCGTGGTCGCCGGGACGGTGCTGGCCTATCTGGCCCGCGACGCCCGCGCCCTGCCGGCCGAGGCTTTGCGCCCGCCCGGCGCGCTGCCGGAAAAGGAGTTTCTGTCAGCCTGTATCCGCTGCGGATTATGCGTGCGGGATTGCCCATATGATACTTTGAAACTGGCCGAGTTGGGCTCGGACGCGGTGGCGACGGGAACACCCTTTTTCACCGCGCGGGATATTCCCTGTGAGATGTGCGACGACATTCCATGTGTCGCCGCATGTCCGACCGGGGCACTGGATCCCGCGTTGGACAATATCGACGACGCGAAGATGGGGGTCGCGGTTCTGGTCGATCAGGAGAACTGCCTGAACTTCCTCGGGTTGCGCTGCGATGTCTGTTACCGCGTCTGCCCCGTCATCGACGAGGCGATCACGCTGGACACCACGCACAACACGCGGTCGGGTCATCACGCGATGTTCATCCCGACCGTCCACGCCGACCGCTGCACCGGCTGCGGCATGTGCGAGAAAAGCTGTGTTCTGCCCGAGGCCGCCATCAAGGTGCTGCCTGCCCGGCTGGCGCGGGGCAGTTCGGCAGAGCATTACCGCAAGGGTTGGGAAGAAAAGGCCGCGAAAGGCGCGCCGGTGGTCGAGGGGATCATCGACCTGCCGGACCGTTTGCCCGGACCGGGCACGGACAATCTGGCCACGCCCGGCGGCTTTGCGCCGGGATATGATCTGCCGGGGGTGGGACAATGAGCGCCCGCACAGATATGCCCACAGGTCAAGAGGCCATCGCCAGCAAGGGCTGGATCGGCGCGCATCGCTATCTGCTGCTGCGCCGGGCAAGCCAGCTGTTCTTTCTGGTTCTGTTTCTGCTGGGCCCATGGTTCGGTATCTGGATTGTTCAGGGAACGCTGGCTGGGTCGCTGACGCTGGGCGTGCTGCCTTTGACCGATCCGTTCATCCTGTTGCAGAGCATGGTTGCAGGCCACTGGCCCGAAATGACCGCGCTGATCGGTGGGCTGATCGTTCTGGTGGTCTATGCCCTGATTGGTGGCCGTGTCTATTGTTCCTGGGTCTGCCCGATCAATCCGGTGACGGATGCGGCCAACTGGTTGCACCGCAAGCTGGAGCTGCCGAAAGGCTGGCAACCCAAGCGCGGCACACGCCTGTGGATTCTGGCAACCGTCCTGCTTGTTTCGGGTCTGAGCGGCATGATCGCGTGGGAGTTGATCAACCCGATCACCATGCTGCATCGCGGGCTGGTCTTTGGAATGGGCTTTGTCTGGGCCCTGATCGCCGCCATCTTTGTCTTTGACGTCTTCGTCTCGCGCCACGGATGGTGCGGACACCTGTGCCCGGTGGGTGCGTTCTATGGCCTGATCGGAGCAAAAAGCCTGCTGCGGATCAGCGCCACAAACCGCGCCGCCTGCGATGACTGCATGGATTGTTACGCGGTCTGCCCGGAAAATCAGGTGATCTCGCCCGCGCTGAAGGGCAAACCGGGAAGTACCCCGCTGATCCTGTCACCCGACTGCACGAATTGTGGCCGCTGCATCGATGTCTGCGCGGTCGACGTTTTTACCTTTACTCACCGGTTCGACGACCACGTCGTCCAACCTTCCGATCCAGTTGCCGCGCCCGAGCCGCGCGCCGCCAGACCTATCTAGGGGAGTGCCAAGATGAAAAAATCTATCGTTACAGGCGGAATTGCCCTTCTACCCGTATTATTGCTGAGCGGATGGGCCCTCGCGCAATCTGCTCAGGTTGAATCCCTGCGCGGTGCGGATGTGGATGAGCCGGTGCCGCTGGACCAGATCCACCGCAATGTCGAAGGGCGCCAGCAGCGCAATTACCGGCAGCAGCCGCCGGTGATCCCGCATTCGGTCGAACAGTACCAGATCGACATCCGTACCAACCAGTGCCTGTCCTGCCATGACTGGACCAAAGCTGGTGACCGTAACGCGCCGACGCTGTCGATGACCCATTATCTGGACCGCGAAGGCCGCGAACTGGATCGGATCGCCGGAACCCGGTATTTCTGCAACCAGTGCCACGTACCGCAGGCCGACGCCCCGCCGCTGGTCGACAACGTGTTCCAGCCCTCCGCCGGCAATTGATCCAACGCAAGACTGAAAGGAGCACCGACATGGCCGACTCCCCTGAAAACCGCGGCTTGCTTGGTCGCCTCTGGAACGCGATCTGGACGCCGACGGTGCTGTTCAGTTCAGGCTTTCTTGTCCTGGCCGGATTTCTGGCCGGTATCCTGTTCTGGGGTGGATTTCACTGGACCCTTGAGCTGACGAATACCGAAGAATTCTGTACCTCGTGCCACACAATGGAAACCAACCTGGGCGAGTATCGCGAAACGGTCCATTACAACAACCATTCCGGCGTTCGCGCGATCTGTTCCGACTGCCACGTGCCGGATGAATGGAGCCACAAGATCAAAGCCAAGATCATGGCCGTCAAAGACGTCTATCATGAGTTGGCTGGAACCATCAGCACACCCGAGCAGTACGAGGCACATCGCCTGAGCATGGCTTCGGCCGTTTGGAAGAAGATGAAGGAATCTGACAGCCGTGAATGCCGCAACTGTCACAACTTTGACTACATGGACTTTACCATTCAGGAAACCCGCGCCGCGTCGGAACACCAGCGCGCCATCGACACCGGCATGACATGCATCGACTGCCATCAGGGCATCGCGCATAATCTGCCCGCGAACTATCTGGAACAATACCAGAAGATAAGCGAGGCCGTGGAGGGCGTGGTTCTTCAGGAACATGCATCCGCCTCGGGCAGCGACATCCGCGCGTTTCTGAACAACAGCTCGAATTAGGGTGGGGGCAGACATGTTAGACTTACTTGGAACAATCGGTGCCAATGTCCTGGGCCTGCCCGGCATACTGGGACTGGCGCTTGGAATGATGACCCGCAAGCTGTGGTTGGGCGCGGCACTGGGGGCCGTTGTCGGCATTCTGGAAACGCTGGTTTTTGCGGGCTTTCAGTTTGCCCATGTGGAAGCGCTGGAACTTGGTATCTCGGTTCTGGTCGGGCTTTGCGCGGGCAGCCTTGGCACTGCCATCCGCCTGAAAGGCGCAACCGTCTGAAGAAAACACCGGTTCTGCCCATTGGTGGAACCGGTATTCTGCCGGGTCACGTTTCCAGCGCCAAAGCGGGTGTTTGTACCGCGCGCGACACGTCTATTGACGTTAGGGAAGCGTTTAAGGGGCGCGGCAGCAACGAAAATCGGCAGGGTCTGATTTTCGCATTTCCACAACTTCGACAAAAGCGCACGAGGCCCTAGTGCCAAGGGGAAAACACCCTTTCCCAATACGCTCGGCAAAACAGCAGGCCGGGCCGCAACTGGCGCGTGAAAAATCAATATGAAACCGAAAGCCAATGATTTGACAAGAAAAATTCAAAGTGGAGTGGAAATTCGAAACGACATCTGTCACAGCAGATAACAAGTTAATAATGGTGTCCCTGCGTCATGTGGATAGAACGTAAATTCCTCTCTATTTTTGCTTATACAAATACAATATGTTTTGAGGGGAGTAAGGGGGGAAGGAAAATGGGCGGGGGCGCAGAACGATGACGGGGGTCCTTGAGGCATCGCCGCGTATCTCAAAAGTTCTTGAACTGGCTGATCTGGAAAACCATGCCACCCTGTTTCGGCAGGAAGGTGTGGATGATGAAATTCTGGACGAGCTGACAGATCCCGAACTGCGCGATCTGGGGCTGACGGTTGGTGAAAGAAAGCGGTTTCGCAAGGCGCAGGCGCGTCTGAAATCTGAGGAAGCATCGACCCGGCAGGAGCTTAGGTCCGAAGCCGAACGGCGGCAGCTTACGCTGGTTTTCTGCGATCTCGTAGGGTCGACGCAGCTGGCCCAGCGGTATGACCCGGAAGACCTGATGCAGATCATGAACCTGTATCTGGATACGGCGATCGGCACCCTGAAACAGCATGGCTGTCACCTGGCCTACAGGCAGGGCGACGGGATCATGGTCTATTTCGGATATCCCAAAGCCATGGAGGACGATGCCGAACGCGCCGTTCGCGCTGTGCTGGAAACCATCGAAGCCGTACAAAACCTTGAAAACAGGTTTGGCGAAAAACTGGATCTGCGCGCGGGAATTGCCACCGGTATGGTTGTTGTGGGAGTGGTCTCGTCAACAAGTCTTGGTTCGCAGGACTTTCTGGTCGGTGAAACCGCGAACCTTGCATCCCGCCTGCAGGGTCTGGCCGAGCCGGGCGAGGTGGTCGTTTCCGCAGAGACGTGGCGATTGACACAAGGCGCATTCGAATTCGAGCCCCGTGGCAGCCAGAACCTGAAAGGGTTTGACAATCAGCGCACCGTCTATCGCGCCATTTCCGAAAGCGTCGCGACCAGCCGGTTCGATGCGCGTGTCGGACAGTCAGCCGTTGATCTTGTCGCCCGGGGCGACGATCTTTCGGTCCTGACCCAGCTTTGGAAAGACGCACAGGCGGGCTCCGGCAGGTTTGCGTTTGTCGGTGGCGCCGCAGGCATTGGCAAATCGCGGCTGATCAAGTCCCTGTCTGAAACAATTGGCGTCAAACCCTTTACCTTGCAGTGCATTCCGCATCTGGCCAGCCTTCCGCTTCACCCGATCGTGGGTGAGTTGAGGCGGGTTTCAGGCGACAAATCCGATGACAGCATCAGGGCCGCGATTTCCGATTTTGTTCAGGCCGCCTCTCGTCTGAGCGACGCGGATTTGCCTATTCTTCTGGATATGGCCGGGGTCGAAACGGGCGCAGAGCCGGATCCAGATCCCCTGAAGAAGGCCCGCAAGTCGCTGGACGTGTTGTTGCGCAGCCTTGGCAGCCTGTGTGACAGGCGGGGCACCTTGCTGCTGGTGGTGGAAGACGTGCACTGGGCTGACGCAACCACGCTGGACGTGCTGGAGGCGCTGGCATCAGGTCTGGACGGGTTCCCGATACTGGTGGTCCTGTCGCATCGCCCTGAATACGAGCCGCCTGAGCATTACGAGGGCCGCGCGGCGCGCATCGATCTGACACCTCTGGCCAGCAGTGAAGCCTCGGAACTGGTCCGGCGCGTGGCCGAGCCATACAGTTTGCCGGTCATCCTGATCAGGCAGATTGTCGAGAAAGCCGATGGCGTGCCGCTTTACATCGAAGAGATGACCAAGGCGGTTCTGGACCAGCTGCCGCAAGATGCGCCGATCAACGCCGAGGTTCTGGATGCCCTGAGTATCCCCGCGACCCTTCAGGATTCGTTGATGTCGCGTCTTGACCGGATGGAAAACGCCAAGCCTATCGCGCAGCTTGGGTCTGTTATCGGGCGCAGTTTCACCTCGGCGATGGTCCAGGCGGTGGCGCAGGAAGACATGGATGTGGAAAGCGCGCTGATGCAGCTGATGGCGGCTGGCGTTGTGCTGATCACGGGCGAAGCCGGAACGGCCACCTACACGTTCAACCACGCGCTGGTTCAGGATACGGCCTATAACTCGCTGCTGCGCGAAGACCGGCAAAAGGTTCATCTTAAAATCGCACGGGCCTTGCTGGCCGGACATAACGCATTCGGGAACCCCGCCCCCGATACCGTGGCGCATCACTGCGACCACGGCGGGTTGAAGGATGAGGCGGTGTCCAACTGGTTTACGGCAGGCGAACAAGCCCTGACGCGATTGGCGAACCTGCCTGCAATCTCGGCATTTCGCGCGGCACTGCGCAATATCGGAACGATGCCCGCCAATGCCGAGCGTGACGGGTTCGAGCTTCGGGTGCAGATGAATATCCTTCCGGCTTACATGGCGATCTATGGATGGTCCTCCGATCAGGTCGGAGAGACAGCCGCCCGCGCGATGGAGCTTGCCCATGCCTTGGGCGATGGCGAAACCCTTTTCGCGGCCACCTTCTGCCGCTGGACCAATTTCTTTGTGGCGGGCCAGATGAACCGGGCAATGGAGATGGGGCAGGCTCTGGACGCGATGGCCGGTATGAGTGGCGATCCTGTCGCCAACGTGCTGGCAGCCCGCGCGCTGAGTTTCACGCATTACTTCCGCGGGGAATTCGCGGATTGCGAGCAGCAGCTTGACCGTGCCTTTGCGCTGATCACGCCCGAGCTGGACATGGCCATGATGCCGATGACCCAGTCCTCGACCACGGCGTCGTTGCTGGCCATTCAGGGGTGCCTTCTGTGGCAGCAGGGCAAGTTTGATGAGGCGGAGGCCGCACGTCTGAAAGCCATCGACGTCAGCCGGGCACTGAACCACGCACCCAATCTTGTCTATGTCATGGGCGCGTGCAGCATGTTCCTGCCCTACGCGGGCGAATGGGACCGGCTGGACGTCACTATGAAAGAAGCGCGCAAGATCGCCGATGAGGAAGGGTTCCTGTATCTTCACGCCATGCAGGATATCTACATGGGTCTTGCGCAGGCGGGAAAAGGTGACATCGAGGGCGTCCCGGCCCATATCGAGGCCTGCATGAACCTGATCTCAAAGTCTGGTGGAAACTTTACTTTTCCGCAGAATCAGATTGTTCTGTCTGAGTTGATGATCGATCACGGGGATATTGATCAGGCCCTGGACCGGCTTGAAACCGTGTGTACCCCCGGTTGGGAACGAGGAGAAACGCTGAACAAACCGGAATATCACCGCGTGCGGGCCAAAGCCTTTGCTGCCAAGGGTGATCGGGATAGCGCGATTGCCGAGGGTGAACTGGCATTGGCGCTTGCCCGCGAATGTGGAGCCGTTGTTCAGGAACAACGCGCCGAGGCACTTCTGGACAGTTTGACGAAAGCCGAATGAACGAGACGGACTGCCCGGCCAAACAGGGCAGCATCACCAAGAGGGATTTACAATGACCGACGCATTGGATTGGAACACCGAACAGTGGAATGCCGTTAACAAGGCCGTCCATGATGAAGCGCTGCGTGCGCGGGTGGCTGCGAGTTTTCTGCCGCTTTATGGGCCGCTGCCGGCGGACACGCAATCTGTTCCCCTGAACAAGCTGGGTCTGGTCGACAACGCATCAGGCGCGGCCAAGCGTCTGGAAGTGAATGATTATGACACCCTGCGGCTGACGACGGTTTCCGTCAACGTCTACCTGAAAGGCGCGCAGGTGGCTGATCCGGAACTGGCTGCGGCCATGATCATGTTCCGCCGGGCCGCCGCCGTCGTGGCCAAGGTCGAGGATGACATCGTTTTCAACGGCCAGCCAGGCAGCAGCGAAGCCCCCAAACATGCCGGTGGCGCACCTGCCGATCTGCCGCCGATCTATACCGTCAGCGGTGGCGGCAAATATCCGGGGCTGCTGGAGGCTGGCGAAGGTCAGTCCATTTCGATCAA
Source organism: Ruegeria sp. L11 (assembly GCF_056531755.1). Taxonomy (NCBI): domain Bacteria; kingdom Pseudomonadati; phylum Pseudomonadota; class Alphaproteobacteria; order Rhodobacterales; family Roseobacteraceae; genus Ruegeria; species Ruegeria sp. L11. Next base: position 16,386 of record NZ_JBQFMI010000011.1, on the reverse strand, counting down.
CGGGAAGAAAAAGCCCTGTTCCGGCCCCGAGGTTTTCGAGGCCGTGGTTGCGGGCATCAACAAGCTGGAAGCGCATGGATACCTTGGGCCTTTTGCCTGCGTGATGGGTAACGGACTGTTTCAGGCCGTGACCACGCCGATCGAGAACTCGATGGTGCTGCCGCGTGACAGTATTCTTCCGTTCCTTGATGGTCCGCTGCTGCGATCGGGCACCCTTCCCGCAAACAAGGCAGCACTTGTATCGCTGCAAGGCGCGCCGGTCGAGATTGTCGTGCCTTCGGATATCGCGGTGAAGTATCTGCAAACCTCGTCTGACGGTGAGCACATCTTCCGCGTGCAGCAGAAGTTCCACCTGAGGATCAAGGAAGCACAGGCGATCTGCACCATTACGTGCTGACCGGAGATCTGGTCATGGGGGAGTTTACAGACCGGGGCGTGACATTGCGTTGGTCCGAGCTGATCAACGAAAATGGGCTTAATCGGGTGTTGATCGAAGCCGGACCCGCCGTGTCTTCGCATGACGTGGTGCGTGTGATCTGTTCCGAAGAAGGCGGCCCCGAACGCGCCATTCGCGGCTGGCCCTTGCAATGCAACCCGATGACGGGGTTTCAGCAGTTTGCAGCCATGCTGCCATCTGTGACCCAGGAAAAGACATTGACCTGGCGACCGGTGCTGACGACCGGTGGTCGCGAATATGATCCCGGCCCCGGAAAGGCCCCCGAGCCTGCGCCGCCAAGCCCGGCAAAGCCTGTCACGCAAATGCCCGCGCTTGAACACGTTGGCAGGTTTGTGGTGCCGTTCACCGACGAGTTCTATCCGTCAGGTGAAACACCGGACGGCATCTGGCTGCATTTCGGGATCAAAGAGGGCGGAACGGTTGAAGGGCCTCATCTGAAGGGGACGATCGATCCGCTGGGGGGCGACTGGATGCGCGTGCGATCCGACGGAGTTGGGCTTTTGCACGCCCGAGCGCTTATCCAACCCGTTGAAGGGGGTGCGCCGATCCTGTTTGAAGATACCGGCGTGTGTGACTTTGGCCCGGATGGGTATGCCGGGCTGGCGAAGGGCACTCTGCCCGCCTCGGCCCCGGTCCGGCTGGCACCGCGATACCTGACGTCAAACCCGAATTATGCCTGGATGAACAGGTTGCAGGGGTTCGGCATCGGCGAAGCCAGCCTGTCCGATATCACCCTGCGCTTTGACGTCTATTCCGCGAAAGGAACATCCGATGGCTGAAAAGGTTGTCATACTGGGCGGTGGCGTGGCCGGAATGAGCGCCGCGCATGAGCTGATCGAGCGCGGGTACGAGGTCGAGATTCACGAGCGCCAGCTGATCCCCGGCGGTAAGGCACGCAGCATCCCCGTGATGAAGGGCGAAGGCGATCACGGGTCTAAGGCGAAACACATCAAGGCGCTTGAACAATGGGCCGAGATGGACGGCGCCAGTTATCCCCCAGGCGTGAAACGCCCCTGGCTGCCCGGCGAGCATGGGTTCCGGTTCTTTCCGAATTTCTACCGCCATATCACCGATACGATGGCGCGCACGCCCTATTACGGCAAAGGCACCTGTTACGATAATCTGGTATCCACCACTCAGGTTCTGGTCAGCCAGTTCGACGACCCAGGAATCATCGTTCCCGAACGGTTTCCCCGCACGCTGAAAGACGTGGCCGACGCGCTCAAGACGGTTGCATTCACGCTCTCGCCCCGGGACCAGATCGCCTATGAGGATGTCGAACATTTCATCGCCTGCATGTGGCGCATCGCGACATCCTGCAAGGAGCGCCGGTTCGATGAATATGAGCGCATCGGGTGGTGGGATTTCATCGGTGCCGAACAACGCTCGGAAGCGTATCAGAAGTTTCTGGCCATTGGCCTGACCCGTTCGCTGGTGGCCGCGAAGGCGACAACTGCCAGTACAAAGACCGTGGGCGACATTGCGGTTCAGCTTCAGCTGGGTATCGCGACGCCCGAGCCGCATGGCAACCGGCTGTTGAACGGCCCCACCAACCTTGTCTGGATACAGCCATGGCTGGATTACCTCAAAAGCAAGGGGGTCGTGTACAACTTCAACTCAAAGGTCACGGGCATCGACTGCCAGGATGGCCGCATCGTCAGCGCGACGATTGAACAGGATGGCGAAGAAAAGCAGGTCACCGGGGATTGGTTCATCAGTGCGATGCCGATCGAACGGATCGCGCCGCTGATCACCCCTGCGATGACGGCACTTGACCCGTCTCTGGCCAAGCTGCCGCTGCTGGCCGAAGACGTGCAATGGATGAACGGAATTCAGTTCTATCTGACAAAGGATGTTGAACTGACGCACGGCCATGTCATTTTCATTGACAGCCCCTGGGCCCTGACCGCGGTTTCACAAAAACAGTTCTGGTCGGCCATCAACTTTGAAAACTGGGCAGAAGGCAAGACCAAGGGTTTGCTTTCAATAGATATCTCGGAATGGGACAAGCCGGGCCTGAATGGAAAAACCGCGCGTGATTGCAGCCGTGAGGAGATTGCGCAAGAGGTTTGGGAACAACTCAAGCGGAGCGTCAACGTGGATGGCCAGACCGTCCTGCGCGACGAGGATATGCATTACTGGTTCCTTGATCCGGATATTGTGCAGGATCCCAACGACCCCAAGCGCCAAACCAATGTGGAGCCGCTTTTGGTCAACCGCATCAACAGCTGGCGGTTGCGCCCTGAGGCGGCCACATTAATCCCGAACTTCATGCTGGCATCGGATTATGTGCGCACCTACACCGATCTTGCCACCATGGAAGGGGCGAACGAAGCGGCGCGCCGGGCGGTCAATGCCATCCTGCAACGCGGCGGATCAAAAGCTGAGCCCTGCCAGATCTGGGACCTGCACGAGCCGGATATCCTGAAACCGCTGCGCGCCTATGATTTTGCCCGCTATCAGGCCGGTCTGCCCTGGGACAACCGGTTTGCGGTTGCGGTCGAAGCCGCGCTGAGGATGGGACAGGATTCCGTTGGTGTTGAGCGTGGCGGCGAAGGGCCGCTGGCCGTCATCGGGGAACCGGCGGCTGAGTATTCAAAACCCGGCGGGATTACCGAAGACCCTGCGATTGCGGACGCGTTGCGCATGATCTGCCCTCCGAAAGAGCTGTTTGACCTGATGGTGGCCTACGAGCCGACCGCTGATCTTCCGATCCCCGGAGAGGAGATTGCAGAGGATGTTGCCTTTGATCTGGGCCGGGACAGCGGCCAGACGGGGGTGTTGTCCAAAGCCTTGCCGCTGACGGATTCACCTTTTTCCGCAACCGGACCAAACCTTGCCGAGACGGGCAGGAACGAGACCAAAACCCGTGTGATCATCACCCAGAAGGGATGACCCTGTGGCCACTGGCACAGCACATCTGGATCCTGCGGTACAGCAGGATTTTCTGAAAACGCTGACCTCATACGGGGATCGGGCCCGTGAGACGCTTTTGCAACTGCTGCCGACGGGCGAGCCGCAGGCCTATCTGTACGGGCCGATGCGGGATTACATCGAAACCTCGGGCAAGGGGTTGCGGCCCGCGCTGTTGCTGGCCACCTGCGAGGCTTTCGGTGGTGACAGCGAGACCGCGCGAGTGTCAGCCGCCGTTCTTGAACTGCTGCATAACGCGTTTCTGATCCATGACGATATCGAGGATCAAAGCGATTTCAGGCGCGGGCGCGAATGTATGCATAAGCGTCTTGGGGTCCCTTTGGCGATCAATACCGGTGACGGGATGCAATCGCTGGCCCTGCGCCTGTTGCGCCAGAACCTTGGGCCGCTGGGCCCTGAAACCGGCATGCGCGTGTTGGACGAGTTCGATCATCTGTTGCAGCAGTCCATTGAAGGTCAGGCGCTGGAGCTTGGCTGGATACGGGACAACCGGCTAAACGTGGATGCATCGGATTATCTGACGATGTGTCTGAAAAAGACCTGCTGGTACAGCTTCATTCACCCCATGCGCATCGGGGCGCTGATAGCCCGGCCACATGATGTGGCGTCTGGCGCGTTGAACCTGGACGATTTCAACGCGTTTGGGTTTTTTCTGGGGGCCGCGTTTCAGATACAGGATGATGTTCTGAACCTCGTTGGCTCGCAGGACAAATATGGCAAAGAGATCGGCGGGGACATTTACGAAGGCAAACGCACGCTGATGCTGGGGCGGCTTAGCTTGCAGGCGGACGAGCCCGAAAAAGCGCGCCTGTCGGAGATGTTGTCAAACCCGCGCGACAGCCGCTCGACGCAGGATGTCAGCTGGGTTCTGGATCGCATGGATCACTATGGCTGCATCAGATATGCACAGGACGCGGCCAATGACTTGCTGGCCTCGGCCCGTCAGGAGTTTGCGCAGGTTTTTGCAGCCACTGAAGAGGTGCCGCGCGCGTTTCTGGGCCATTTCATGGACTATCTCGTAACCCGTCAGGTTTGAGCGCCCGCCACCTCATACATCACGACGATCGACGTTTGCACTGTGCCTGTGCAGGCGATCCGGCCGTGATATTCGCCGGGATCGGCAAGATCCGGCACGGTTACAATGACGGCAACATCTGTTGACTCGCCGGGGTTTAGCTGGATTTGCGGGGGGACAACGTTGACCCGGTTTGCCGGAAGAGTGTCGCCGTTCCGGTTAATCAGGTCGCCCGGTTCGAATTGTAATGCGACAGGCCCGCCACCGTTTGGTGCGTCAAAGGACAGCAATATGGTTGCGGTACCGCCGGGGTGGCAGGTTTTGCGGCACGCAAATGGCCCTTCAAGCGGCTGTTGCGCGCCCCGTTCAGCCCCAAGCACGCGGCGGGCAATGTCCGAGATCGGTTGCGCATCCGGCTGCGGCGCGATCGGGCTGACCGGAAGTGGCGTGCTAACGTATGGTTTTCGTTCGAAATAAGGCATGCCCAACTGTGCACCTGTGGCGCGGATCAGTAAATGGGAAATTTACCGGATCCGCGCGACAAACACACCGCGTTATTATTTGCCTTTCCAGACCGGATCACGTTTTTCGGCAAATGCACGCGCGCCTTCAAGCTGGTCCTCGCTGGAATATAGGACATCCACGCTGCGCAGTTGCCGTTTGGTGATGCGGTTCATGGCGTCCTGAAACTTGGCGTCTTCGGCATCGCGCACGATTTCCTTGATGGCCGCATAGACCAGAGGCGGCCCTGACGCCAGCAGTCGGGCGAGGTCCCACGCGCGGTCCATCAGCTGATCAGCGGCGACGATCTCGTTCACCAGACCCCAGCGGTTGGCTTCTTCGGCATCAAACCAGCGGCCTGTCAGAAGCAGCTCCATCGCGATGTGATAGGGGATGCGCTTGGGCAGTTTGACGCTGGCGGCATCCGCAACGGTGCCCGAGCGGATTTCCGGCAAGGCAAACGTGGCGTGGTCAGCTGCAAGGATCATGTCTGCTGACAAGGCCAGCTCTAGCCCGCCGCCGCAGGCGATACCGTTGACGGCGGCAATCACGGGCTTGTTCAGATCGCGCAGCTCTTGCAGGCCTCCGAACCCGCCGACGCCGTAATCTCCGTCCACCGCGTCGCCGTCGGCGGCGGCTTTCAGATCCCAGCCAGGGCAAAAGAACTTTTCGCCCGCACCGGTCAGGATGGCCACGCGCAGGTCCGGGTCGTCGCGGAAGTCGGCAAAGACCTCGCCCATTCTGCGGCTGGTGATCAGATCAATCGCGTTTGCCTTGGGGCGGTCCAGCGTGACCTCGAGGATCGAGCCATCGCGGCGGGTTTTGATCGGGTCCATGTCTCAGGCCTTTCTTATCAGGGCGTCCACGGCAACGGCCTTGTCCGGCGTGCACAGGAGCGGGTTAATCTCGACCTCGCCAAGCGTGTCGGCATTTTGCATGACATAGGTCTGAACGGCCTCGACCGCGGCAACAATCGCATCCATATCAGCCGCCGGTTGGCCGCGATAGCCCGCCAGCAGAGGGGCTATCTTCAATTGACCGAGGGCGGAGCGGATGTCTTCGGGCGAGCTGGGCACCAGCAAGGATACCGTGTCGCGCAGCAGTTCGGTCAGCACGCCCCCTGCCCCAAGGGTCAGAACAAACCCATGCGCAGGGTCACGCACCACGCCAATCAGAAGCTCGGCAACGGGTCCGGTGACCATCTCCTCGATCAGGATGTCTTCGGTGCCGATATCTGCCGCGACAGCCGCGACGTCCTGGGCCCGGATGCCCAGCCGAACGGCGCTGTGTTCGGATTTATGCGCAAGCCCGACACCTTTGACGGCAAAGGGGCCTTCCATCTGGTCCGCTGCGGCACGGGCAGCTTCCGCGCCCCGCACCGTCCGGTTCTGCGGGATACGCAGGCCGCATTCCGCCAGCGCCGCCTTCGAGGCGCCTTCGGTCAGGGTTTGGGTTGGTTCCATCATGCCCGGTTGCAAAACGAGCGCAGCGGATGGGGCCTTGACCTGCCCTGCGGCGCGGGTCGCAGATAGCGCCTCGCGCAGGCCCATGAAGGGGACAACACCCCCGGCCATCAGCTGTTGTGCGATGTCTTCCGGCAAAAGTTCCGGCAAGGTGGCGACAATCGCAAACCGGGCGCCGGTTTCTGCCCGTACGTTCAGCGCTGCCTGCGTTGCGCAGGCCCAATCGGTGGAGTCGGTGGTCGGGTAGTCGACGATCGAGAATGTCATGTCGATATCGTCACCCGTCATGCCCGACCAGGCCCGCGTCATCGCCAGCTCGTCACGCCAGATATAGGTGTGATAATCCAGCGGGTTGTTCAGCGCGACCATGGGCCCGAGCGCGCCGCGCAGGCGTGTCAGCTTTTCACCGCTCAGCCGTGGAAAATGTAACCCCGTGCCGACAGCCATATCGGCAATCAGGCTCGCCTCGCCCCCCGAACAGCTGATCGAGGAAATGTTGCCCCCCGGCAGCGGCCCGTAGCAGTGCAACAGTTTAAGCGTTTCAAGGAAGTCAGGCAGCGCCGAAAGGCGTGGAATGCCAAGCCGGTCAAGCAGCGCCTGCGCCCCGGCATCGCTGCCCGCCAGTGACGCGGTATGGGAAACGGTTGCCGCCTGCGCCTGTTCCGATGCGCCGACCTTGAGGGCAACCAGCGGGACGCCTTTTGCATGGGCTTTGGCGGCCAGAGCCTCCCACTCGCGGATGTTCTTGAAGCCTTCGATATGCAGGCCCACGGCAGTCACGCGCGGGTCATCGATCAGGGCCGAGGCGATCTGCGCCTGACTGGTCTGAGCCATGTTCCCGCAAGTGACCATATAGGCAATCGGCAACCCGCGTTTCTGCATGGTCAGGTTGATCGAGATGTTCGAGCTTTGCGTCAGGATCGCCACGCCCTTGTCGACGGGCACAACCCCGTGCTGATCCGGCCACAGCAGTGCCCCGTCCAGCGCGTTGATGAAGCCATAGCAATTCGGGCCCAGAATGGGCATGTCACCGGCCGCTGCGATCAGTTGATCCTGCAAATCCCCGCCGGTGTCGTCCTCGGCCACGGCCTCGGAAAAGCCCGAGGCGAAGCAGACAGCGCCACCCGCACCCATGCTGGACAGGACTTGAACCGCTTCAATCGTGGCGTGGCGGTTGATACCGATAAAAACCGCGTCAGGTGCGTTGGGCAGGTCTTCGATATGCCCATAAACCTTGTGGCCCGCAGTGTCCGAAGCCTTGGGATGGACCGGCCAGATCTGACCAGCATATCCCATGCGTTCGGATTGCAGAATAACCTGTTGGCACCATGCACCGCCGCCAATGACTGCGATGGATTTCGGGCGCAGCAGCCGGGTCAGGTCTTTGGTCATGGTCAGGCGCCCAGCGGACGCAGAAGATCGCGGCTGATGATGTGGCGCTGAATCTCGCTGGTGCCGTCCCAGATCCGTTCGACCCGGGCGTCGCGCCAAAACCGTTCGATCGGGAAATCATCCATCAGGCCCATGCCGCCGAAGATTTGCAGCGTCGTGTCGGTGACCCGCGCCAATGCCTCGGAGGCATAGAGCTTGGCCGAGGCGATCTCGCGGTTTGCGGGCAGGTTCTGATCCAGACGCCAAGCGGCGGCAAGGGTCAGCCAATCGGCGGCGTCAATCTCGGTGATCATGTCGGCAATCTGGAAGCCAACGCCCTGAAACTTGCCGATGGGCTGGCCGAATTGCTTGCGCTCGGCGGCGTAATTCAGCGCATAGTCAAAGCAGCGCCGCGCGCGCCCGACCGAGAAGGCCGCAACCGTCAGACGGGTCGCGTAAAGCCATTCGTTCATCACCGCAAAACCGCCATCGACCTCGCCCAGAACCTGCGCATCGGACAGGCGGCAATTGTCGAAATACAGGATACAGTTTTTATAGCCCCTGTGGCTGACGGATCTGTAGCCGTCGCGCACTTCAAAGCCCGGTGTGCCGCGATCCACCAGGAAGGTGGTGATGCGTTTTTTGGGGCCTTTAGGGGTCTCATCCACGCCGGTGGCAACGAAGACAATGAAGAAATCCGCGTGTTCCGCGCCCGAGATGAAGTGTTTTGATCCGTTGACGACCCAGTCGCCACCGTCGCGCACCGCCTGACATTTCATGCCGCGCACGTCCGATCCGGCATCCGGTTCGGTCATCGCCAGCGCGTCCATCTTTTCCCCGCGCACTGCGGGCAGCAGATAGCGTTCGCGCTGTTCGTCGTTGCAGGCCATGAGGATGTTTTGCGGGCGGCCAAAGAAATGCGTCAGCGCCATCGACCCACGGCCCAGTTCACGCTCGACCAGTGTAAAATCCAGATGCGACAGGCCCGCGCCGCCCACTTCTTCGGGGAAGTTGCAGGCATAGAACCCCAGATCGATACATTTCTGCTTGATCTCGTTGCCAAGCTCCGGCGGGACCGTTCCGCTGCGTTCGACCGCGTCTTCATGCGGGTAGATTTCTTTTTCTACAAAGCTGCGGACCGTCGAGACGATCATGTCCTGTTCTTCTGTCAGACCAAACTGCATGGCGCGTGTTCCCTGGATCGGTGGTTGACCAACCAAACGCCATCGCTCATGGTCGCGGCATGCAGAGATAGATCATTTTCATGCCGAGTTCGAAAATATTATCGCAGCAATACAATGTCCTTCTGTTCGACGGGTTCTCGAACCATTGCCTTGCGAACATGGTCGAACCGTTGCGGGCGGCGAACACCCTGTCACGGCAGGCATTATATGCATGGCGCTTCTGTTCGCTTGACGGCAACCCTGTTCAAAGCTCCAGCGGCCTTGTCGTCACCCCGAACGGGGCCATCGGCGATCAACAGGGGGATTTTCTTGTTGTCATGCCGTCATATGGATACCTGAAGCTGGATATGCGGCCGACCATACGTGCCGTGCTGGCTGCGGCCAAGAAACACAAGCACCTGGCCGGGCTGGATACGGGAAGCTGGCTGCTTGCCAGCGCGGGATTGCTGGATGACCACAGGGCAACCATTCATTGGGACGAATTTTCGCGGTTCGAAGAAAGGTTTCCGGCGGTAGAGGCCGTGCAGGAACGGTTCGTCATCGATGGCAACCGTCTGACCTGTTCCGGGGCCATGGCAGCCTTCGATCTGGCCCTGACCCTTATCCGCCGGGATCACGGCCCGCTGCTGGCGATGGAGGTCGAGCACCTGTTCATGAGCCGGAACGGGCGTGGTCATTATGACCTGCCTCTGAAATCCGAGGACACGCTGGTCAATCGTGCGCTGACCGTCATGCAGGCGCATCTTGAAGCACCGCTGTCAGTCCGGAGTGTGGCCCGGAAAATCGGGTGTTCGCAAAAACGGCTTGAAACGCGTGTTCAGGCGGAACTGAAAACAACTCCGCAAGCGCTGTACCGGCGTCTGCGCCTGAACCGCGCGCGCAATCTGGCCGAGGATACGGAACAATCCATCGCCGAGATCGCGGGGCGCTGTGGATATGAAAACGCCAGCGCCATGACCCGCGCGTTCAAGGCCGAATTCGGTCAAACGCCGACCGCATTTCGGAATGGAAACCTGTCGGGGCGATGAGCCCGGACTGGCGGGAAGCCGTTTGTTGCTTTTCACAACCTGCAATAAAGCATGCGGTTTTCTGATGTCACTCCAGCGAAACCCACAGAATCCTGGCGTCTTCGTCGCTGGTCGAGATACAGCCATGGCCCATTCCACTGTCGTAATACAGTGAATCCCCCGCCTTCATGGGCAAGGGTCGGTAATGTTCGGAAAGGAAAATCAGCTCGCCGCTGAGTACATACATGAATTCTTCGCCAGAGTGCCGAATCCAAGTGTCGAACTCGGATACATCCCGCGCCTTGATCGTTGCGATATAGGGTAGCATCCGTTTGCTGGTCAGTTCGGAACACAGCAGTTCGTGATGATAGGTGGGCGTGGTCTTGAATTCCCCCTCGCCTTTTGGGGTGAAATCGCGGCGACCCGAGATGCCCGACTGACCCGATTGCAGGAACAGCTGTGGCGTGCTCATGTCGAGCGCCTGTGTCAGGCGCCGCACGATTTCAAAACTAGGCCGTGTCTGGTTGTTTTCGATCTTGGACAGAGTGGACCGACCAATACCCGCAGCACGGCCAGCCTCTTCCAAAGTCCAGCCTTTTGATCGCCGCGCATCGCGAATGGAGCGGCCCAAAGCCTCGCCTTCGTCCGGTTCTTCCAGCCCGGAAACATCGTTTTGGCTTTCATCGACCATGGATTTCCCCCTGTTTTTCAAAGGCTACAGGTTTTCCCATACATACGCAACTTCTTGAATAAGAGATTTATGTTGCCCTATTGGATCATTTTCCACTATTGGAAACAAAGTTTCGTACTGAGGATTCGGAACCGAAGGAGGGGATAATGTTCAAAACGTCGCTGAATGAGGCTGACCCGGTAATCGCCGCGTCGATCGCGCGCGAAGGAATACGTCAGGCGGAACAGATTGAATTGATCGCGTCCGAGAACATCGTCTCGAAAGCTGTGATCGAGGCTCAGGGCTCGGTCCTGACCAATAAATACGCCGAAGGTTATCCTGCGCGCCGCTATTATGGCGGGTGCGAATATGTCGACGAGGTCGAAGTCGAGGCCATCGAAAGGCTGAAACAGCTGTTCGGTTGTGAATACGCCAACGTTCAACCCCATTCCGGCGCTCAGGCGAATGGGGCGGTCAAACTGGCGTTGCTGAGCCCCGGTGACACCATCCTGGGCATGTCGCTGGATGCGGGCGGGCACCTGACACACGGTGCAAAACCTGCCCAATCCGGCAAGTGGTTCCGGCCGGTACAATACGGTCTGACCCAAGCCGGCCTGATCGATTACGACCAGGTGGCCGAGCTGGCCCGGGTGGAAAAGCCCAAGATGATCATCGCAGGCGCATCGGCCTATTCCCAGAAGATCGACTTTGTCCGTTTCCGCGAGATCGCAGATGAAGTTGGCGCGTGGTTGCTGGCGGACATGGCGCATATCGCGGGTCTGGTCGCAACTGGCCTGCACCCTTCGCCCATTGGGCACGCGCATATCGTCACCTCAACCACCCACAAGACACTGCGCGGCCCGCGGGGCGGGATCATTCTGACCAATGACGAAGCGCTGGCGAAAAAGATCAACTCTGCCGTATTCCCGGGCTTGCAAGGTGGACCGCTGATGCATGTGATCGCCGGCAAGGCGGTTGCATTCGGAGAGGCGCTGAAGCCGGAGTTCAAAGAATACATGCAGCGCGTTGTCGACAGTGCATCGGCTTTGGCCAATGTCATGATGGCGCGCGGATGTGACATCGTTTCGGGTGGCACCGAAAACCACCTGATGCTGGTCGATCTGCGCCCGATCGGTGTGACCGGCAAGGATGCCGAGGCCGCGCTGGAACGTGCCGGGTTCACCTGTAACAAGAACAGCGTTCCGGGCGATCCCCAGAAACCCACCATCACCAGCGGTATCCGTCTGGGCACTGCCGCCGGGTGCAGCCGGGGTTTTGGCCCTGAAGAGTTCAAACAGATCGGCCATCTGATCGGCGATGTTCTGGACGCGTTGGCGCAGTCGCCCGAAGGCGACGCGGCCATCGAAAAAGAAACCCGCGAAAAGGTTCGCGCGCTTTGCGCAAGCCACCCGATCTACTGAAAGTGCGCGAAATGAACACCTACGATCTGATTGTCATCGGAGGCGGACCGGGCGGCTATGTTGCCGCGATCCGCGCGGCTCAGCTGGGACTGAAAGTTGCCTGCGTCGAAGGGCGCAGCGCTCTTGGCGGCACCTGTCTGAACGTGGGGTGCATCCCCTCCAAAGCGTTGCTGACCTCCTCGGCCAAATATGCCGAGCTTGCACATCTCTCCTCCCACGGTGTTGCGGTCGAGGGGGCCGGCATCAATGTCGGCGCGATGATGGAGCGCAAGGACAAGATCGTGGGCGACCTGACCAAAGGCATCGCATTCCTGTTCAAGAAGAACGGCGTTGACCTGATCGAAGGTTGGGCCAGCATCCCTTCAGTCGGGCAGATCAAGGTTGGCGCTGACATCTATGAGGCAAAGAACATTCTGATCGCGACCGGGTCGGAACCTACCACGCTACCGGGGATCGAGATTGATGAGCAGGACGTCCTGAGTTCGACCGGCGCGATTGCGATGGAAAGCGTGCCGGATCATCTGGTGGTGGTCGGCGCAGGTGTGATCGGTCTGGAACTTGGTCAGGTCTGGGCGCGTCTGGGCGCGAAAGTCACCGTCGTCGAATATCTGGACCGTGTGCTGCCCGGCATAGATGGCGAGATTGCAAAACTGGCGCAGCGGGCGCTGGCCAAGCGCGGCCTGAAGTTCCAGCTTGGTCTGGCATTGAAATCCGTCAACAAGACCGCGGCCGGACTGACGCTTGCTCTGGATCGGGTTGGCAAAGACAAGGAAGAGGTGATCGAGGCCGACAAGGTTCTGATCGCCGTCGGACGCCGACCGGTAACGCGCGGGTTGGGGCTGGAAGAACTGGGGATAGCCTGCGACCCGCGCGGCTTTATTCAGGTGGATGACACATTCTGTACCTCTGTTCCCGGCATCTATGCCATTGGCGACTGCGTTCCAGGGCCGATGCTGGCACACAAGGCCGAAGAGGATGGCGTTGCCTGTGTCGAGATGCTGGCAGGCGAAGTGGGACATGTTGACTACAATACCGTGCCCGGCGTGGTTTACACCGACCCCGAGGTCGCCTCGGTCGGGCTGACCGAAGAAGCCTTGCAAGAATCGGGCATTGAATACGTGGTCGGGAAGTTTGCCTTCATGGCCAATTCGCGGGCGCGCTCGACCGGCGAGACCGACGGGGCCGTCAAGGTGCTGGCCAGTTCCGAAGGCAAGATCCTGGGCGCGCATATTTGCGGTGCGCATGGGGGAGATCTGATTGCCGAGCTGGTTCTGGCCATGGCCCAGGGCATCACCGTCGCCGAGGTCGCAGCCACCTGCCATGCCCACCCGGCGATGGGCGAGGCTGTGAAAGAAGCCTGCCTTGACGCCCTGGGCCGGGCAATTCACGCGTAGCGGGGAACAGCCAGATGACCATCCAGCTAAGACCACGTCACCCGGAAAAAGCCAAAAAGGCCGACAGCGTCATTCCGCGCAAACCCAAGTGGATACGCAAGAAAAAAGGCGACAGCTCCGCCTATTACGAAACCCGGCGCCTGATGCGGGATCACAATCTGGCGACGGTCTGCGAAGAGGCGGCCTGCCCCAATATCGGCGAGTGTTGGTCCAAGCGCCACGCAACCATGATGATTATGGGCGAGGTCTGCACACGCGGATGTTCGTTCTGCAACGTATCGACTGGCCGCCCCGACGCGCTGGACGCTTTCGAACCCGGTCGCGTTGCAGCGGCGGTCAGGAAGCTGGGCCTGCGCCATGTCGTCATCACCTCGGTCGATCGCGACGATCTGGCCGATGGCGGGGCCGAGCATATTGCCCAGACCATCCGGGCGGTACGCCACCAAAACCCCGGCACCACGGTCGAAGTTCTGACCCCCGATTTTCTGGGCAAGGGCGACGCCGCCAAGGCAGTCTTTGACGCCGCACCGGACGTGTTCAACCACAATCTGGAAACCGTGCCGCACCTATATCCGACCGTCCGTCCTGGCGCGCGGTATTACACGTCGCTGCGGCTGCTGGATGATGCCAAGCGCGCCAATCCGGAACTATTCACCAAATCCGGCCTGATGGTGGGCCTGGGAGAAACACTCGCGGATGTGCGTCAGGTCATGGATGACCTGCGTGCAGCGCAGGTCGATTTCCTGACCGTTGGCCAATATCTGCAACCAACCCCGAAACACCATCCAATCGACCGGTTCTGGACACCGGAAGAGTTCGCCCAGCTGGAACAGATTGCCCGGTCCAAGGGCTTTTTGCACGTGTCAGCAACTCCGCTGACCCGGTCGTCGTTCCATGCGGACGAAGATTTCGCTGCTCTCAGGCAGGCTCGCCAGCGGGCTATCGCCAAAGGGGCATAAACCAAACGCAAATGGGAGGGAATCCATGGAAGCGTTAAATTCAATCGTAGGGGCCATCAATGGCGTCGTGTGGGGGCCGCTGATGCTGGTTCTCATCCTTGGCGTCGGCTTCTTCCTGCAGGTCGGACTGAAGTTCATGCCGATCCTGCGCATTGGCACGGGCTTCAGCCTGCTGTTCAAAGGCCGTGAAGGTCAGGGCGAAGGGCAGATCAGCCCGTTCAACGCGTTGATGACTTCGCTGTCGGCCACCATCGGTACGGGGAACATCGCCGGTGTTGCCACTGCTGTCTTCCTGGGCGGTCCGGGCGCATTGTTCTGGATGTGGATGACCGCCCTGGTGGGCATGGCCACCAAATATGCCGAGGCTGTCTGCGCGGTGAAATACCGCGAAAAGGACGAGCTGGGCAACTTCGTCGGCGGCCCGATGTACTACATCAAGAACGGTCTGGGCGCGAAATGGGCGTGGCTGGGTGTTGCCTTTGCCCTGTTTGGCGCAGTTGCGGCCTTTGGCATTGGTAACGGCGTGCAGGCCAATGGTGTTGCACAGGTTCTGGAATCGAATTTCGGAGTAAACACCTCGGTCACCGGTGTCGCTCTGATGGTTCTGACCGCCGCTGTTATTCTGGGTGGTATCACCCGTATCGGTGCGGTCGCCGGTAAACTGGTTCCGTTCATGGCGATTGCCTATATCGTTGCCGGACTGCTGGTCCTGATCATCAACATCGGCAACATCGGTCATGCGCTGTCGCTGGTCTTCACCTACGCCTTCACCCCATCAGCCGCCGAAGGTGGTTTCGCAGGTGCAGCCGTCTGGGCCGCCATCCGCTTTGGTGTGGCGCGCGGTGTTTTCTCGAACGAAGCGGGTCTGGGTTCCGCTCCGATCGCGCACGCTGCAGCCGAGACCAAAGGCCCGGTCAATCAGGGCCTGATCGCGATGCTGGGAACGTTCATCGACACTATTATCGTCTGTTCGATCACCGGTTTGGCGATCATCTCGTCAGGTGCGTGGACATCGGGGGAATCCGGTGCGGCGCTGACCTCGCTGGCGTTCGAGACCACTCTGCCGGGTATCGGCGGGTCGATCATCGCCATCGCTCTGTCGATCTTTGCCTTTACCACCATCCTCGGCTGGTCCTTCTATGGCGAGAAATGCGTCGAGTTCCTGCTGGGCGTGAAATCCCTGCTTCCCTACCGCATCCTGTGGATCATCGCGATCTACTTCGGTGCAACCGCGGATCTGGGCTTTGTCTGGCTGCTGGCCGACACGCTGAACGCCATGATGGCCATTCCGAACCTGATCGCCCTGGCCCTGCTGAGCCCGATCGTCTTCAAGCTGACGAAAGAGTTCTTCGCCTCGGGCGGCAAGTCCGAAGAGCCGGGCGGCGCGCCTGCCGAATAAGCTTGGTCTGACTTGAAACCGGGGGGCCATTCCGGCCCCCCGCCTTTAAAAACAGAATTCCATATCTCGAGGAGAGACGTGATGGCCACGAAAATCCTGCTGCCGATTGATCACACCGACGACCGTTCGTGGAAAAATGCCCTGCCAGTCGCATTGGAACAGGCCAGGTTCTACGGGGCTGAGCTGCATGCGGTTGCCGTTATCCCCGAGATCATCCAGCTGCCGAACCTTCCCGCAAACTATGGTGCCGGTGCCAAAGACCACGTGCGAAATGCGGTTCAGGCCATTCTGGATCATGGCAACGCATCGGACGTGCCTATCCATGTTGAAGAAGGCAGCGTTTACCGTGAAATCCTCAAGCGCGCCTACAAGGACGGCTTTGACCTGATCGTCATGGCCTCGACCAAGGGTGATTTTCCGAATTATGAAATCGGTCCGAACCTGGCCCGTGTCGTGCGCAACGCGCATTGCACCGTCATGGTTGTTCGCGACCAGTCCCGTTGAGTGAAAGGTTGGATCAATGACCGAGATTAGACGCACGCCGCTTTTTGGGCTTCACGTTGAGTTGGGCGGCAAGATGGTTGATTTTGCCGGGTGGGAGATGCCGGTTC
>NZ_JBQFMI010000010.1:0-118547 GCF_056531755.1 Ruegeria sp. L11 | reverse complement strand
TGTTGCGGCAAAACGCTCCGGCCACCCGTCCCATAATCGCCCTCAGCGAAGGCAACGACCCCCGCATCACAAAAGGGGCCATCAACGCGCAGAGGGCCAATCTGGCCGATATCATTCTGGTTGGCCCGTACGCCGAGGTCGAAGCAGCCCTGAAAGATCAGGGGGCTGCTGCCTCTCGGGGCGTTGATATCCATGACCCCAAGACTTCGGACCTGACCGAAGAGTTTGCCGAGGCCTTTTTCGAACTGCGCCGGCATAAAGGCGTCGATCGGGCCAAGGCCCGTGCCGCCGTTGAAACACCCCCCGTCTATGCCGCCATGCTGGTGCGCAGCGGACGTGCCACCGGCACCGTAGGAGGGGCCGTTCACACGACCGGCGAAATCGTCCGTGCGGCGATCCAGGTGATTGGCATGGCCCCCGATGCAGGAATGGTGTCGTCTTTCTTCCTGATGTACCCGCCGGAAAACGCTCAGCCCGGGGCGCGGGCGATGCTGTATTCCGATTGCGGGCTGGTCATCAATCCGACCGCGAGCGAGCTGAGCAAGATCGCCATCGCATCCGCCGCATCGGCCCGGACGCTGCTGCAGGTCGATCCAAAAATCGCGATGCTCAGCTTTTCCACCAAGGGCAGCGCCAAGCATCCCGACGTGGACAAAGTGATCGAGGCCACTGAGGCGCTGCGCCAGGCCGCGCCGGACCTGAATGTCGACGGTGAATTGCAATTTGACGCCGCCTTTGTACCTTCGGTTGGCGAGCGAAAATCGCCGGGATCGTCAGTCGCCGGGCAGGCCAACGTGATGATCTTTCCCAACCTTGATGCTGGTAATATCGGCTACAAGATCACCCAAAGGTTGGGGGGCTACACCGCCATTGGTCCGGTCTTGCAGGGGCTGGCCAAACCCGCCAACGACCTGTCCCGCGGATGCAGCGCCGAGGATGTGACCCAGATGATCGCCGTGACCGCGCTGCAGGCAACTGGACTGTAACACTTAATTTTCGCACCGTTCCCGGAACGATGTTCTAAAGTACCGAGGAAACTGACAAAATCCTCCTGACATAACCAATTGGACCCGCAAATGACCCATCAGCAGCCGATCCTTGATACGTCACCGAAAGTCTCGGACGAAATCCGCAGGACCACCTGCTACATGTGCGCCTGCCGATGCGGCATCAACGTCCACATGAAAGACGGCAAGGTTGCTTATATCGAAGGCAATCGCGACCACCCGGTGAACAAGGGTGTCCTGTGTGCCAAGGGATCCGCCGGGATCATGCAGGTCAATGCCCCCTCGCGCCTGCGCAAGCCACTGAAACGGGTCGGCCCGCGTGGCTCGGGTGAATTTGAAGAGATCAGCTGGGACGAAGCGCTGGAACTGGCGGTCAGCTGGCTGGAGCCAATCCGCAAAGACAACCCGGAAAAGCTGGCCTTTTTCACCGGACGGGACCAAAGCCAGAGCTTCACCAGCTTCTGGGCGCAAAATTTCGGAACTTGCAACTATGCGGCGCATGGAGGCTTTTGTTCGGTCAATATGGCTGCGGGCGGCATTTATACGATGGGCGGCGCATTCTGGGAATTCGGCCAGCCTGATTGGGACCACACCAAACTGTTCATGTTGTTTGGCGTGGCCGAAGACCACGACTCCAACCCGATCAAAATGGGTATTGGAAAGATCAAGGCGCGCGGTGCACGTGTTATCGGCGTCAACCCCATCCGCAGCGGATACAACGCCGTCGCTGATGATTGGGTCGGCATCACACCGGGAACTGACGGGCTGTTCATCCTGTCGTTGATCCATGTGCTGATGAAAGCCGGAAAGATCGATCTCGACTATCTCAGCCGCTATACCAATGCCCCGGTTTTGGTGAACGCGTCCGAAGGCGCCGGAAAAGGCCTGTTCCTGCGCGACGATGACGGAAAGCCTCTGGTCATCGACCGGAATACAGGCAAGCTGACGGCTTTCGATACGCCTGGCGTTCGCCCGGATTTGTCGGCGGTCTACGCAAACGACGGTGTCGTTCATCGCCCTGTATTTCACTTGATGGCGGAAAAATACCTGTCCGAGGAGCACGCGCCCGAAGCCGTTGCCGAAACATGCGGTATTCCCGCCAAGCGCATTCGCGCGATTGCCGCGGAACTGGCGCGCGTCGCCTTTGACGAGGCATTCGAACTGGATCACGAATGGACCGATTTCCGGGGCGAGAAACACACAAAGATGATCGGCCGCCCTGTCGCGATGCACTCGATGCGCGGCGTTTCGGCTCATGCCAATGGTTTCCAGACCTGCCGCGCTCTGCACGTGCTGCAAATCATCCTGGGCACGGTCGAGGTTCCCGGCGGTTTCCGCTTCAAGCCCCCCTACCCCAAACCGGTCGAGGCGCACCCGACACCGCATTGCAAGGTGACGCCCAACTCGCCCTTGGATGGCCCGCACTTGGGGTTCGTCCGCGGTCCGGAACACCTTGCACTGAAGGAAGATGGCAGCCCCGCACGGATCGACAAGGCATTCACCTGGGAAAACCCGATGTCCAGCCACGGGCTGATGCATATGGTGATCTCGAACGCACATGCGGGCGACCCGTACAAGATCGATACGCTGTTCATGTACATGGCCAATATGTCTTGGAACTCGACCATGAACACCACGGGTGTCATCGAGATGCTGACGGACAAGGATGAAAACGGCGATTACGTGATCCCGCGCATCATCTATTCAGACGCCTATTCTTCCGAGATGGTGGCTTACGCGGACCTCATCCTGCCGGATACTACTTACCTCGAACGCCACGACTGTATCTCGCTGCTGGATCGCCCGATTTGCGAGGCGGACGCGGCCGCTGACGCCATCCGCTGGCCTGTGATCGAACCGGACCGTGACGTGCGCGGGTTTCAGTCAGTATTGATCGATCTCGCAAACCGCATGAAGCTCCCGGGTTTCACCCATGAAGACGGCAGCGCAAAATGGGTCGATTACGCCGACTATATCGTCAATCACGAACGCAAGCCGGGTATTGGCCCGCTGGCCGGATTCCGCGGTGAAAACGCCGACAAGGAAGGGCGCGGAGAGGTCAACCCGGATCAGTTGAACCGCTATATCGAAAACGGTGGCTTCTACGTGGCGCATATCCCGCAAGGCGCGGATTACTACAAACCATGGAATACAGCCTATCAGGACTGGGCCGTGGGCATGGGGCTCTATGACAGCCCGCAGCCATACATATTCCAGCTTTACTCCGAACCAATGCGCAAGTTTCAGCTGGCAGCCGAAGGCCATGGCGACCGACAGCCGCCTGATCATCTGCGCCAGCGGATCAAAGACACAATGGACCCGCTTCCGATCTGGTACGAAACCGACCAGCAGGGCAACGACGGCTTCACTGTCAACGCGCTGACTCAGCGCCCGATGGCGATGTATCACAGCTGGGGCACGCAAAACGCCTGGCTGCGGCAGTTGCACGGGCGAAACCCGCTCTATGTTCCGACTAGGCTGATGCGCAAGCATGGGCTGAGCGACGGAGATTGGGCTAAAATCACATCCCCTCATGGTGAGATCACCGTCCCTGTGATGGAAATGGCCGCGCTGAACGACAACACCGTCTGGACATGGAACGCCATCGGCAAGCGCAAAGGCGCCTGGGCCCTGCAAGAGGACGCGCCCGAGGCCACCAAGGGTTTCCTGCTCAACCACCTGATCCACGAATTGCTTCCGCCAAAAGGCGACGGGCTACGTTGGGCCAATTCCGACCCCATTACTGGTCAGGCCGCATGGTTTGACCTGAAGGTGAAAATCGAAAAGGCCGACGCGCCCGCCGATGCCCAAAGCCAGCCTCATTTTGACCCGATCAAATCACCTGTAGGAACTGGCCCTGCGAATTTGGCGTGGAAGGTGGGCAAATGACCCGGATCCGCACTTCATCTGGCTACAAATATCCCGGGGGTGAATTGAGCCGCAGGCTCAAGAGGGGGCTGGCCCCCTCACCCGTCCTCAACAGCACAGGTATCCTGACATGACCCAGCTACCGAACTCCACCGAGCGCAAGATGGGTCTGGTGATCGACCTGGACACCTGCGTTGGTTGCCATGCCTGCGTGATTTCCTGCAAAGGCTGGAACACGGAAAATTATGGCGCGCCGCTGTCCGATCAGGATGCCTATGGCGCCAATCCTTCGGGCACTTTCCTGAACCGCGTGCATTCCTACGAGGTGCAACCGGCGGAAGGGCACGCGCAACTGATCCATTTCCCTAAATCCTGCCTGCATTGCGAAGATGCGCCCTGTGTTACCGTGTGCCCGACCGGGGCCAGCTACAAGCGGGTCGAAGATGGCATCGTGCTGGTTAATGAAAGCGACTGTATCGGGTGCGGCCTGTGTGCCTGGTCCTGCCCCTATGGCGCGCGTGAACTGGACAAGGCCGAGGGGGTGATGAAGAAATGCACACTCTGCGTCGACCGGATCTATAATGAGAACCTGCCCGAGGTGGACCGGATTCCCTCCTGTGTCCGAACCTGTCCGGCGGGCGCGCGGCACTTTGGCGATCTGGGCGATCCAGACAGCGACGTCAGCAAGCTTGTTGCGGATCGCGGCGGAATGGACCTGATGCCCGAAATGGGCACCAAACCCGTCAATAAATATCTGCCGCCGCGCCCGAAAGACACGGTGGAAGATCAGATCGACATCCTGGCCCCCCTGTTGGCACCTGTCGCTGAAGAGCCCAAGGGCTTCCTTGGCTGGCTCGACAAGACGTTGGAGAAACTCTGATGCATCCTGCACCCTCCGTCATCCTCTTCACCACCCTGTCCGGTCTGGGCTTCGGTTTGCTCTTTTTCCTTGGTCTTGGCATTCCGGCTGTCTCGGATTGGGTGGCTTTTGTGTTCTTCGCCATTGCCTATGGTCTGGCCGTCGGAGGGTTGATGGCCTCGACCTTCCACCTCGGCCACCCGGAACGGGCCTGGAAGGCTTTTACCCAATGGAAAACCAGCTGGCTTAGCCGTGAGGGCTGGTGTGCCGTGCTCGCTCTGGTCGTCATGGGACTTTATGCGATTGGCGTAGTGTTTCTGGATCGGCATTGGAGCCTACTGGGTTGGGTCGGAGCGTTGATGTCACTGGCGACCGTGTTCACGACTTCGATGATCTACACGCAACTCAAGACCATCCCGCGCTGGAATATGAACCTGACCCCTGCCATGTTCCTAAGCTTCAGCCTGGCGGGTGGTGCGTTGCTGGCTGGCCAGACACGTGTTGCTATTCCGCTTCTGCTGATCGCCGCTTTGGTTCAATTCTTGTATTGGAAGAAAGGCGACAAAGCGCTGGAGGCATCCGGAACGGATCTGGGCACGGCGACAGGTTTGGGTAA
Source organism: Ruegeria sp. L11 (assembly GCF_056531755.1). NCBI lineage: Bacteria > Pseudomonadati > Pseudomonadota > Alphaproteobacteria > Rhodobacterales > Roseobacteraceae > Ruegeria > Ruegeria sp. L11. The sequence goes on along the minus strand of NZ_JBQFMI010000010.1, from coordinate 113,197 downwards.
CCGGGGCACAGTCAGAGCCTTCGAGCCACCGCATACCGGTACCAACTATCTGCTGCGCGAGTTTGTTCATGTGGTCGGGCGCAAACATGCCGAAAAGCTACGGGTGATCTCGTTTGTATTCGCCTTTGCCCTGCCGGTTCTGTTGCTGGTCCTGCCATTCAATCATTTCCTGGCCCTGCTAGCCGTGGCATCGCATCTGGCAGGTGTTGCGACCTCGCGCTGGTTGTTCTTTGCGCAGGCTGAACATGTCGTTGGGCTTTACTACGGTAAGCGTTGAGGGGGCTCAGCCCCCGCCGCGGCAAGCCGCGACTCCCCCGGGATATTTTTGGCCAGATGAAGTCTGGATCCTAAAAATGAAAAAGGCGGCGCTCAGAATTCGAGGCTGCCTTTTCCTGTTTCTGAAGACCGGGTCAGATGAGGCCCGCGTGTGCCATTGCTGCATCAATCGCGGCCTTTGTGCTGTCTTCCAACTTTGTCAGAGGCGAGCGGACTTCGGTGCTGCAAAGACCCAGTTTGCTGAGTGCGTATTTGGCGCCGACCAACCCGGGTTCGATAAAGATCGCTTCGTGCAGCGGCATCAGCTTGTCCTGGTATTCCAGTGCCTTTGCATAGTCACCCGACAATGTGGCCTGCTGGAATTCAGCGCAGAGCCTGGGGGCCACGTTTGCGGTGACTGAAATGCATCCGACGCCGCCATGGGCGTTGAAGCCAAGTGCGGTGGCGTCTTCGCCGGACAGTTGGCAGAAATCTGCGCCGCAAGTTGCACGCTGCTGGCTGACACGCGCCAGATCGCCCGTCGCATCCTTGACCCCGACAATACGCGGCAACCGGGCCAGTTCGCCCATGGTGACAGGGGTCATGTCGATGACCGATCGTCCGGGAATGTTGTAGATGATGATCGGAATATCCGCAGCCTCGTGCAGGGCTTGGAAATGCGCGATCAAGCCGCGTTGAGTCGGCTTGTTGTAGTAAGGTGTGACAACCAGCGCCGCATCGGCACCAACTTTTTCGGCGAACTGAACGAACCGGACGGCTTCGACCGTGTTGTTCGACCCGGCACCGGCAATAACCGGCACACGGCCAGCAGCCGTTTTGACCACTTCTGCGATGACCGTTTCGTGTTCGTCGTGGCTGAGCGTCGGGCTTTCGCCGGTGGTTCCAACAGGCACCAACCCGGTCGAGCCTTCGGAGATCTGCCATTCGACCAGATGTTTAAGCGTCTTCAGGTCCAACTCGCCGTTGTTGAACGGAGTGACGAGGGCTGGCATCGAGCCTTTGAACATGACACGCTCCTTAAGGTGCATTTTGCGGTTTTTGCGCCTCGGCCTCTCACGTTTCCAGCTTTGTGAGTTGATCCCGGCGGCGCAGGGTTTATCCTCACAGGCTCTATCCTCGGTTGGTTGGGAAATGCAAGGGATGACACGCTTTCTGGCACTGTTGACTGGTGTGATTCTATACGCAGCGGCGACACCGCAAGCCGCACGCGCGGACGCGGCCGGTGATTTGCGCGCGGGGCTTTATGAAATGCGCAAGGGCGACTGGAACGCGGCGCTGCGCGTATCGGGCCAGCGCGGCTCGGTCTCGCGCGATGTCATCGTCTGGCACTGGTTGCGTGAGGGGTTTGGCAGCTCGGGCGATGTGCTGGTGTTTCTCGAACGCCGCGCGGACTGGCCCGGTCTGGATTGGCTGCGCCGCAAGAGTGAGCCGGTCTTTACCGGGGTCGATCCGGACAGGGTTGTGAAGTTTTACGCTGGCTTGCCCCCTCAGACTGCTGAAGGCGCGCTGAACTATGCGGTGGCCCTTAAGGCCAAAGGACGCATTGGCGAGGCGGAAGCCGATATCGTGACAGCCTGGCGTACCATGCCGATGGGGTCGGGGTTGCAAAAGGACTATCTGGAGAATTTTGCCAAACTGCTGAAGCCGCACCATGCCGCGCGGCTGGACCGGATGCTGTGGGATGGCCATTTGGTCAGCGCAGAACAGATGCTGCCCCTGGTCACCACCGATGAGCGCAAGCTGGCCGAAGCGCGAATCGCGTTGCAGAAACGCCAGCCGGGCGTAGACGGTAAGGTGGCGGCGGTGCCGAAGTCGCTGGCAGATGCGCCGGGGCTGGCATTCGACCGCTTTGTCTGGCGCGACAAGAAAGAACTGGATGACAGCGCCGTCGACCTGATGCTGGCACGTTCAACCGGACCGGAGGCCCTGGGCGAGCCTGACAAATGGGCCGAGGGACGCCGCCGTCTGGCCCGGCTCGAGATGCGATCGGGGCGGGCAGCGCGTGCTTATTACGTGGCCGCCAAGCACCATATGACCCCGGAAATGGGATATTCCTATGCGGATCTGGAGTGGCTGGCCGGGTTTCTGGCCCTGCGCAAGCTGAATGACCCTGCCACAGCTGTGCGACACTTCCAGAATTTTTCGGATGCCGTGCAATCGCCGATCTCGAAAGGGCGCGGCGGCTATTGGCTGGGGCGGGCTTACGCCGAGCTTGGGGACGCAGACAAAGCCTATGAGGCCTATGCGATGGGCGCGGATCATCAGACCTCTTTTTATGGTCTTCTGGCGGCGGAACGGATCGGTCGGCCATTTGACAAGGAACTGGCCAATCCGCGTCGCGCCCCGCATTGGCGTCAGGCAGAATTCGCCGATTCCAGCGTTCTGGAAGCCGGGCTGCTGTTGCTGAAGGCCGGGGAAGACAACTTGTCCGAGAGGTTCCTGACGCATCTTGTCGAAGGTCTTGACCCTGTGCAGGCCAATCAGTTAGGCGACCTTGCGATCGAGCTGAAACAGCCGCATCTGGCCGTCATGATCGCCAAGCGGGCAGCGACCACGGGCACCGTTTTGCCTGCGGCCTATTACCCGGTTCATCCGGTGGCCGACATGCGTCTGCCAATGGCCAAGGAAATGACGCTGGCCATCGCGCGGCGCGAAAGCGAATTTGATCCGGTTGTCGTCAGCGGCGCGGGTGCGCGCGGCCTGATGCAAGTGATGCCTGCAACAGCCAAGCTGGTGGCCGGAGAACTGGGGATACTCAACGGCCATCAGACCGGTCGGTTGACGTCGGACTGGCAATACAATGCCAAGCTTGGCGCCAACTATCTTTCGGGCCTTGCGACCGAGTTCAACGGGAATGTCGTCATGATGGCAGCCGGATACAATGCCGGTCCAAAGCGCCCGATCTCGTGGATGGAGCGCTATGGTGATCCGCGCACCGGCGAGGTGGATATCGTAGACTGGATCGAGACCATTCCGTTCAATGAGACGCGCAATTATGTGATGCGCGTGACCGAAAGCCTGCCAGTCTACCGCGCCCGTCTGGGGCAGCCCGCCCTGCCGGTTCCGTTTTCGCAGGAACTGATCGGATCATCGCTGGCGGCGTTCGCGCCATAAGGTAAACAGCCCTGCGGCCACAACAATCGCTGCGCCCGCGACAACTTCGGGGCGCAGTTTTTCACCGAAGATCGAAATCCCCAGAATCGCGCTCCAGACAAGGTGGAAATAGGCAAAGGGTTGGACGGCGCTGGCTTCGGCCATCTCATAGCATTTGATCAGAAGCCAATGACCCGTTGCCCCGCTGACGCACAGCAACGCCATCCACAGCCAGTCGCTGCGGGCCATTGGCTCCCAGAACCACATTCCAAAAAGGGTCATGGCGATGGCACCAACAACGCCGGTCCAGAAAAAGCTGGTGGCCGTGCTGTCCTGACGTGCGACATAGCGTGTCAGCAGGCCGTAAATCGCAAACAGAAACGCCGAGATCAGCGGTATGACGGCCCAAGGATCAAAAACACCAACGCCCGGCTGCAGAATGATCAGAACACCAATGCAACCGATACCGATCGCAACCCAGCGCCGCCATCCAACCTTTTCACCCAGAACCGGCCCGCTCAGCGCGGCGACAAGCAGGGGATAGCTTATGAAAACGGCCATACTGTCGATCAGACCGAGCACTGTGAAACCGAACACGGCGACGCAGATCTCGGTGGCCAGCAGCAGGCCCCGCAGGATTTGAAGCCCCATCTGGTTCGTCTGCATGGCCGCCCTTAACCCGCCGGAAGATCGCGCCGCCAGTGCAATGACAAAGGCCGCAAAGAACCAATAGCGGATCATCACCACCATGTAGGTGTTATAGGTTCCGGCCAAATGGCGTGAGATACCGTCCTGCAAGGCAAAGACAATCGTCGCGCCCACCATCAGGGCGATACCCGCACCTGCATTGTTTTTCTGCGTCATGCCTTGAGCGCCCGCGTCATGTGCCGCTTGCGGCCATAGCCGGATGTACGGGTGACGGTGAAACCGGCATCCTGAAGCCCGCGGCGAACAAACCCGGCGGCCGTATATGTGGCTGCCGTGCCATCGGTGGCAGTATGCGCCGCCACTTGCTGCATCAGCTCTGCCCCCCACAATTCAGGGTTCTTAGCCGGAGAGAACCCGTCAAGGAACCAGGCGTTGGCCATGCCTGCCCATTGCGGCAGGCTGTTGCGCGCATCGCCGATGATCACTTCGCATTGAAGGGTTTCAAGATTGCAGGCGTGACCTGTCCAATGGGCCAGAAACCGGCTGCTCCACGGGTGTAACTCGGGGAAGGCCTCAAGCGCGTGACGCATATCATCCGTGGCCATGGGAAAGGCTTCGAAACTGGTGAACCGAAGCGGGCCTGTTTGGCCGGATTTCTCCCATTCAGACCAAACCGTCAGCAGGTTCAGACCGGTGCCAAAGCCCAACTCGGCAATATGAAACCCCGGCGCAAAGCGTTCTGGCAGATCATTGCCTGCCAGAAACACATGGCGCGTCTCTTCCAGCCCGTTTTGCAACGAGTAGTAGGGATCGTCGAAACGGTCCGAGACCGGTATCTGATCCTCGGTCCACGTCAATTCGGCATGCTGGTCTGCCATCGGGGAATCCTGTAGCTAAGCGGCGCGACACTGAACAAGGAAAAGGGAATTGGCAATGGTCGATGTAACGGTTCGCGGGGCAGGAATTTTCGGCCTGTCCATCGCCTGGACCTGCGCCCGGCGGGGCGCGAAGGTACAGGTTGTCGACCCTTTTGGGCCGGGCTCCGGGTCCAGTGGCGGTCTGGTGGGGGCCTTGGCCCCGCATGTGCCCGAAAACTGGAATGCCAAGAAAGCTTTTCAGTTCGACAGCCTGATCATGGCCGAAGCCTTTTGGCAGCAGGTCGAGGGTACCGGCGGCGTTTCCCCCGGCTATGGCCGTCTGGGCCGTCTTCAACCCATTCCTGACACCCGCAGCCTTGATCTGGCCCGGCAACGCGAAGGTTCAGCCGATCAGCTTTGGCAGGGGCAGGCAGAGTGGCGGGTGATCAGCACATCGCAGGCCGGATCGTGGTGCCCGCCCAGCCCCACCGGCTTTGTCATCCGCGATACACTGACAGCGCGCATGCATCCCCGGCGGGCCTGCGCTGCTCTGGTTGCAGCCCTTGAGGTGATGGGCGTTCACGTTGTCAGTAACGCTGATGATAAAGGACAGGTTGTCCACGCCACGGGCCTAGCAGGATTACTGGAACTGAACGACGCCTACGGAAAGACCGTCGGAAACGGTGTCAAAGGTCAGGCCGCCCTGTTGCGCTTTGATGCAGGAGAGATGCCACAGCTATTCGCAGATGCGGTCCATATCGTGCCACATGCGGACGGAACGCTGGCAATCGGATCAACGTCTGAACGGGATTATGACGACCCGACCAGCACAGACAGTGCTTTGGACGATGTCATAGACCGCGCCACGCGCGCGCTGCCGCTTTTGCACGGGGCCGAGGTGATCGAACGTTGGGCTGGGGTGCGTCCTCGCAGCAAAAGTCGCGCCCCGATGTTGGGCCTGCATCCGTTGCACCAGGGTCAATTCATCGCCAATGGCGGCTTCAAGATCGGATTTGGCATGGCTCCGAAAGTGGCAGAAGTCATGGCCGATCTGATGTTGGAGGATCGGGATTCGATCCCCGATGACTTCCGCCCCGAAGCCTCACTGTGATAGGGCCACAGCCTTCATGCATTCCCGCCCGTCCGGGCCGCGCACCCACATGTCCTGACCGTTCCGGCACAGCTGGGCAGTCTCGAAATGCATCAACGGTGAGGTCGCACGGAAAGAAAACGATTTGAGCGGTCCGCCAAGATCAACTGCAAACAGCATCAGAAGCTGCGCCAGAAGTGGCCCGTGCACAACCAGCCCTGCATATCCTTCCACATCACGCGCATAGTCCAGATCGTAGTGAATGCGATGGCCGTTGAAGGTCAGCGCCGAGTAGCGAAACAGCAGGGTGGAATTAAACTCGACCGCGCGGATATCCGTTTCATCCGTGCGCGATTGGGGCGGCGCCGGAGCCATCACACCCGGCGTGGGGTCTTCACGATAAACAAGATCCTGCCATTCTGTCAGACAAAGTTGGCCGCCTTGCCGTATCTCGTGCCGCAAAGTGACAAAACCCAACGGGCCGGACCGCCCCTCTTTTGTGCTTTGGTTATCAAGAACCGATGTCCTGTCAGCAGGGATGCCCGCGATCAGCGGTGCATGAAATTCCAATTGCCCACCGGCCCACATTCTGCGGGGCAATCCTATATCCGGGATCAGGCCACCCACCTTGGGATGCCCATCCCGCCCCAGCGCAGCAGGCGGTTGCGGCGCCCAGAAATAGAGCTGATGGAAGAATGGCGGCAGAGCTGAGCCTTTGGCAATTGTTGGCTCAGAGCCTAACGCAACCTGAAGCGATGCGGCACGGGCCGGATCAAGGATATCGCTTTGACGCTGTTCCAACATATGGGCAATCCAAGCTTAGAAACCGGCCTCGGCCCTGAGTTTCTGCATCAGCATGTGCAGCGAGTTTTCGTATCGCTCGGACAACAACCTACCCTGATCGTCGAACTCATTCGAGCTGTCAGCAAGGTGAATTTCCGGACCCTGCAAGATACGGGGCTGAAAGGGCACCATGCAGGCGCGCAGGATCATCTGTGCCCTTTCCCCGCCGGCGCGGCCACCCGCAGCCGACATTACAGCAACCGGCTTGCCCGCCCATGGATTGCCTTTCGTCCGGCTGACCCAGTCCAGAGCGTTTTTCAGAACACCCGAAGGCCCTTTGTTGTACTCGGGCGTCGAGATGATCACCGCATCTGCCTGCCCGATCTGGTCGGCCAGCATCTGAACAGGTGCCGGTATCCCTTCGGCATCCTCCAGATCGCCATCATAAAGCGGCAGGTTCAGGTCTGCTTCGGTATAGCTGACAGGGTCGAATAACCGGGCCGCTTCGCGCAGCAGTTTGCGGTTCGTCGCGCCCTTGCGCAGGGAGCCGGACAGGCCAAGCAGGGTCGGTTGAGACATCAGGGACAACTCCGTTTCAGTGTTTCCCAATAGTTAGACCGAGATTGACCCTGACCAAACCCCCATTGACGCACAGTCATTGCGCAACAGGGGCCGGGCCAGACCGGTCCTGCGTTTCAGGATCACGCGTTTCCGCTGGGGACCACAACAATCTCAACCCGACGGTTTTGCGCTTTTCCTTGCGGCGTCAGGTTGGACGCGACCGGGTTGTTTTCACCCTGACCGTAGGTTCTGATACGGCTGTAGCTGACACCATTGGCTTGCAGGATATCCGCGACCGCGTTTGCGCGACGCTCGGACAATCCCTGATTATAAGACGCGTCACCATCGCTGTCGGTATGACCGATGATCTGCACGTTCGAGTTGGGATAGTTGACAAGGTTTTGGCCCACTTTCACCAGATCCGCCCGCAGCGCCGGGCGCACGGTCGAGCTGTCCGTGTCAAACGTAATGTCATTCGGAACAGTCACGATCAGCCGGTCACCCGCATTGACGATGGTAATCCCGTCATTTGCCAGTTGCTGACGCAATTCCGCAGCCTGCTTGTCCAACTGGTTGCCGATCAGACCGCCACCTGTGGCACCAATGGCGGCACCGGCCAGCGCCCCAAGACCCGGGTTCGAATTATTGGCAATCGCGCCGACACCCGCACCGATAAGGCCGCCTAGAACCGCACCCTGCTTGGTGTTTTTGTTGGGGTCGTTCTGAACGGTCAGGGTGCCCGGATCGGTACAGGCCGTCACGGCCATGATTGAACACAAGCCTGTCGCCAGGAAAAACTTTGAAATCGTCATGATATCACCTTCTGCTCCGGTACCCGTTCTTCGGGCTTGATCCATTTCACCCAGTATATCACTGCGCTTGCTCACAGGCTCAAGCAACAATGCGGTGAAATCGGCGAATACCCGCCAAAGGCCATTCATACCGGTTCCGCAAAGGTGCCCGCGAGCTGTTGCTCCTGCCAGAGATCGCGCAAAGATTTACCTTGCCCCAGAAATCCTTCGTCAGTGAATTCACTGGACCAGATGCGATCGGTTCTGAAATGGCGAAAGCCGTTTCGCATCTCGCACCACCCTGCCAGCAACGTACATTCGACGTGATAGATCAGCGCCAGTGGGCGCACCACGCGGATGGTTTGTTCGCCTTCACCATCTACGTAAGTGATGCGGATTTTCCGTTCTGCCCGAATAGCTTCGCGGTAATGCGAAACAGAAACACACCCCTTCTCGGGATCATCCGCCGGAGCCCCCCAGGGTGAAACCTGCAACCAATCGGTCGGGCTATGCAGAGCATCGATCTTCTGACAGATCCGACTGGCGGCGCGCTGCAGGTGGCTGTCGCCGGTGCGCGCCAGAAGAGACAGGCCAACCCACAGGGCTTCAACCTCTTCAGCGTCGAAATTCAGCGGCGGCAGATCGTAACCGCGCCGCATCATGTAACCGACACCGGCCTCACCTTCGATGGGTGTTCGCTGGGCCTGCAATTCGGCAATGTCACGATAGACGGTGCGGATGGACACCTCTAGCCGGGTGGCCAGTGCTTCTGCCGTGACCGGCGCACTTGCGGCCCGCAAGATCTGGATGATTTCAAACAAACGGGTCGAACGGCGCATCGCATTCTCCTGACACTCTGCTGACACCCTAGCACACCCCACTGACAACATGCTGTCAGCAGTGACGCTCGATAATGGGTGGATATCACACAAGGAGCCAAGAAATGCCGCACCTCGACAACCACGTCATGATGACACTGAAACTTGGCCAATGGTCACAGGACCACACACTGCGTGCCTTCGAGATTGAACGTGAGATCGCGCAGGAGCGCCATCGCCGCCAATCGGTTTCGACGAAACGAACAAGACGCATTTCGCTGGGCAACCTGAAGATGCTGTGGGCCAGAATTGCCTGAGATCAGAAATCGGGCTGGGCGCGAAACTTCATCGAATGCCCGCCCTCGGGATGCTTCAGGCGCAATTCTTCGGAATGCAGCATCAATCTGGGAAACTCCCTCGCGGCACCTGTTGCATAGAACGGATCGCCCAGGATCGGGTGACCCAATGCCTGCATATGAACGCGCAGCTGATGAGACCGCCCGGTTTTGGGAAACAGGCGCACGCGAGAGGTCTCGCCCTCATGTTTCACAACGCGCCAATCGGTGACCGCAGGTTTGCCCGTATCATGACACACCATTTGTCTGGGTCGGTTGGGCCAGTCCACGATCAACGGCAGGTCAACCGTGCCGGTCTTTGGCTCCATCCGCCCCCAGACACGGGCAATATAGGTTTTCCGGGTCTGCCGCTTTTCGAACTGCATACTCAGATGCCGTTGCGCATGGGGTGTTTGGGCAAAAACCATGACACCTGATGTGTCCCGGTCCAGTCGATGCACAAGCAACGCCTGAGGGAAAGCCGCCTGCACGCGTGTCAGAAGGCAATCAGCCAGATGATCGCCCCGCCCCGGCACGGAAAGCAGACCCGACGGTTTGTTCACTACAATCAGCTGCGCATCTTCGTGCAGCACGTCCAGCGCGGTTTGCGGGGGGGCATAGGTTTCGCTCATGCGGGCCTGCCTATCTCAGCGCGCACCTTCCCGCAACGTCGTCCTTGCGCGCCCGGCCATGTTCGGTGAACTTCTGCGCAGGAGGACAGGACATGCACCCGACAATTGAACGACTACAAGAGGTTGTCGCCAAGGGCGATGAGGCGCTGATTCACGATCTGCTGGCCGAAGATGTGCAGTTCCTGCCACCAACCTATTACAGTACGTGGACCGGGCGCGCACCTGTGGCTGCCGTACTTGGCCATGTCGGGCAGGTCTTTTCCGACTTCCGGTATCGCCGGATTATGGGCGCTGGCAACGATTGGGCGCTGGAGTTTCAATGCAAGATTGGAGATCTGGACGGCATTGGCGTTGACCTCATTACGCTGAACGAGGACGGTTTGATCAAAATCTTCGAAGTCGCCATGCGCCCTTACAAAACAGTCGGCGCTTTGCGCGAGGCGATGATGGCGCGCGTGATGACTGACGCTCGTTTTCTGGAATTCAAAAACGCCCTGACGTGACCTGATGATGCGCACCCTGATAGCACCCGACCAGGTTCTACGTGTGCCCTTGTTGCCCGTTCTGGCCACGCAAGCCCTTTTGGTGCGCCGTAACGCCCGGCTTTTGCCGGAGCCCACTGGCCCGCGAGAGGGCCGATCAGGGCGTGGCCCCCGCCTGCGTCTGCTGATCACCGGCGATAGCTCGGCGGCCGGAGTGGGCGCGGGAACTCAGGCGCAGGCCTTGTCGGGACAGCTTGTGGACCGGCTGGCCAGACATCACACGGTTGAGTGGCAACTTGAGGCCACCACAGGGTACACGACGCTGGATACGATTGACCGCCTGAGGGGCATAAAGGGCGAATTCGATGCGGTGGTCACGGCTTTGGGGGTGAATGACGTCACCCGCGCCGTCTCTTGCCGCACATTTGCGGATCGCCAGGCGCAGCTTATCAACATCCTGTCAAACGAACTGGGGGCGCGGCGAATAGTCATCACCGGCGTTCCGCAAATGAACAGGTTTCCGGCCCTGCCACATCCATTGGCCTGGGTGCTTGGCCGTCAGGCTGCGCGGCTGGATAATGCGTTGCAACAGGTTGTGTCCGTCCATCCCCATGTGCAGCACCTGAGGCTTGATCTGCCCGACGACCCGGCCCTGGCGGCACCGGACGGCTATCACCCAAGCCCCCGGGCCTATGCGCTGTGGGCAGATGCCGCAGCACGCCTGTTGCTTCAGGCCTGAGCCCGCGCCTGCCGGATCAATGGGATCGAGTAAATGACCAAAGCCACCCAGATCAGGGGGAATGCGATCATACGTCCGGTGTCGATCTTCTCACCGAACAGAGTGATGGCTGTAATGAAAATCATAGTCGGCGCAATGTATTGCAGGATGCCCATGGTCGACAGGCGCACCAGCTTGGCTCCGTTCGCATAGACCAGCAATGGCACCGCCGTGACGATACCGGCGCAGGACAACAGCAGGGTATCAGACATCGCTACGCCAAAATGACCTGCGCCTTGCACACCCAGCCAGGTGACATAGGCCAGGGCCGGGATCAAAAGGATCAGGACCTCAAGCAGAAAGCCCTGGTTGGGACCAATTGGAAGGGATCTCTTAAAGAATGCATAGAAACCCCAACTGACCATCAAACCCAGCGCCGCCCAGGGAAGTCGCCCAGCCTCAAGCACAAGAACAAGAACGCCCAGCGCGGCAAGCCCCACCGCGAACAGCTGGGTCCTCGTCAGGGGCTCACGCAGCAAAATCGCCCCCAACGCAATACTGAACAGCGGGTTTATGTAATACCCCAGCGCCGCGTCCAGCGCGTGCCCTGTCGAGATCGCCCAAACATAAATCGCCCAGTTCACGGAAATCAGCGCCGCCGTCAAAGCCGCCATGGCCAGCATCCGGGGATTGCCCAGTGCAGCTTTCAAGTCCCGGGTGCGCCCCAGCGCGACCAGCAGCAAACCTGCAACCGGAACAGACCAGATAACCCGATGCGCCACCACCTCGACAGGTCCAATGTGATCCATCGCCTTCATATAAAGCGGCAGGAATCCCCACATGACGTACGCCGTGACAGCCAAAGCCAAACCTTTGGGAGTATCCACATTCTGAGGTGGTAATGGCGTGGGTGTCACGAAGGCTCTCCGGTCTATACCGGTTCCGTTTACGGCAGAACTGAACGGATTGAAAACTCTGAAAACAGTGAAGTGTCACATAACGATTTGTGATAAGTTTGCTGACCGCAGCTGCTGCCGCCAAAATTGCGAGGCTCTGCCTCGCGCTCCGGGATATTTAGAGCCAGGTGAAGCAAGGGATCCGCACTTCATCTGGCCCAAAATATCCCGGGGGAGTCGCCCGGCACGGGCGGCGGGGGCAGCGCCCCCTACCCTGTCTGTCAGACCTTCACCCGTTCGGATTTCGGGTCATACATCGGTTTAAGCGATGCTTCGGCTTTAACCTTCACGCCGCAAACATCGATCTCATAGGTTGAACCCAGAACGTCTGCGGCCTTTTCACCTTCGCACGGGACATAGCCCATTCCGACGGCACCACCGAGGCTATGACCGTAATTGCCGGAACTCAGGTAGCCGACATATTCGCCATCACGCACGATCGGCTCGTTGTGGAACAACAGCGGTTCAGGGTCGGTCAGACGGAACTGTACCAGACGGCTTTTCGGGCCGCTTTCTTTTCGTGCAATCACCGCCTCACGCCCGATGAAATCACAGCCTTTGTCCACCTTGACGGCAAAGCCAAGACCAGCATCAACCACGTGATCCTCACAGGTGATATCGTGGCCGAAATGCCGGAAACCTTTTTCGATCCGGCAGCTGTCCATCATGTGCATACCACACAGCTTCAGCCCCATGTCCTGACCAGCCTCATACAGGGTCTCAAAGACGTGGCCCGCCATGTCTGAGGAAATATAGATTTCCCACCCAAGCTCACCCACATAGGTCACGCGATGTGCACGGGCCAGGCCCATTCCGATCTCGATCTGCTGGGCAGTACCAAAGGGGTTGGTCGCGTTTGTGAAATCGTTGGGCGAGACCTTTTCCAGCAGAACCCGGGCGTTTGGACCCATGACAGCGAGAACGCCTTCACCCGCTGTGACATCTGTAATGACCACGTTGAAATCCCCGACATGGCGCATCATCCATGTCTGATCCGCCAAGCGCGTGGCTGCAGGGGTTACGACCAGATAGGCGGTTTCGGTCAGGCGGGTTGCGGTGACATCCGCTTCGATCCCGCCTGTGCGGTTCAAAAACTGCGTATAGACGATCTTGCCGACAGGGACTGAGTAGTCACCCCCGCCAATATAGTTCATGAACTTTTCGGCATCAGGGCCTTCCACACGAATCTTGCCGAAGGAAGACATGTCATACATGCCCATATTCTCGCGCACGGCTCGGTGCTCGGCAGCGGAATTCTCGAACCAGTTCTGGCGCTTCCAGCTGTACCGGTATTCGCGCTCCTGCCCTTCATTCGCGTACCAATTGGCCCGTTCCCAACCTGCGATTTCTCCAAAAACGGCGCCCTGTTCTTTCAGGTGATGGTGGAACGGGGTTCGGCGCACACCGCGTGCAGTGGCTTTCTGGCGATAGGGGTAGTGGTCGGCGTAGAGCAATCCCAACGTTTCTTTTGAGCGTTCAAATAGGTACTTCTTATTACCCTGAAACGGCTGCATCCGACCGATATCCACGTCGCCCAGATCAAAGGGCTTTTCACCGGTATCCATCCACTCGGCCAGCGACATGCCCGCGCCACCGGCGGACTGGATACCGATCGAGTTGAACCCGGCCGCGACCCAAAAATTGTCCATCTCGGGCGCCAGACCCAGGTGATAGGCGTCGTCGGGAGTAAAGGATTCGGGGCCGTTGAAGAAGGTGTGAATACCCGCCTCGGACAGCATTGGCATCCGGTTGCACGCCGCTTCGAGGATCGGTTCGAAGTGGTCGAAATCCTCGGGCAGTTGGTCGAACTCGAAACTGTCGGGAATACCGTTCATGGCCCAGGGTTTGGCATTGGGCTCGAATGCGCCCAACATCATTTTGCCCGCGTCTTCCTTATAGTAGGCGCATTCATCTGGCACCCGCAGAACCGGCATTTGGCTCAACCCTTCAATGGGTTCAGAGACGATATAGAAATGTTCGCAGGCGTGCAGCGGCACATTCACGCCGGCCATCTTGCCGACCTCGCGCCCCCACATTCCCGCGCAATTGACAACCATATCACAGGCGATATGCCCTTGGGATTGCCCGTCATCACTGACCCAGTCGACACCGGTCGCGCGCCGTCCGTGCCGGGAAATCCCGGTCACCTTCACCCGTTCCTTGATCACCCCACCGCGTTGACGCGCACCCTTGGCCAACGCCAAGGCAATATTAGCAGGATCCGCCTGGCCATCGGTTGGCAACCAAACGCCACCTGCCACGCCGTCGAGGTTGATATGCTCATATCGCTCTTTGACTTCGGTCGGAGAAAGCTCTTCGACCGGCACGCCAAAGGCGCGGGCCATTGCCGCATTTCGGTGAAGCTCCTCCAACCGCTCACTGGTCAGGGCGACCGAAACGGACCCGACCTGACGCAGGCCGGTGGCGACACCGGTCTCTTCCTCAAGGCCCAGATAGAGCTCTGCGGAATAGCGCGCCAGTTTGGTCATGTTGGAAGACGCGCGCAGTTGCCCGATCAGGCCCGCCGCGTGCCAGGTGGTGCCGCTGGTCAGTTGCTTGCGTTCTAGCAGAACAACATCGGTCCAGCCCTTCTTGGTCAGATGATAGGCGACCGAACATCCGATGACGCCGCCACCGATGATGACCACTCGGGCCTTGCTGGGAAGATCAACCATCCTGAAATCTCCGCTGTGTCAGGTTTGGCGTAAACTGCCACGGAAGATCGACAACAAATGCACCAAAAACGTCACAAGATCAGCATTTTTCACCGATGTGTCGCGGCCCGCTTTTCCCGCCGAACGACAAAAGGCGTGACCCCGAAGAAGCTTTTGTAAACAGAGGAAAACCCGTTCGGAAAACCACAGGCCAATCCGATTTCGCGAACGCTCATAGTGGTGTTCAGAAGCAGGTTATTGGCCTTGGCGAGCCGCATTTCGCGATAGAATCCGTTGGGCGTGGTGCCAAAGAAGGTTTTGAACTTACGCTCAAGCGAGCGGTTCGACAATTGTAGCGAATCGACGATCTGATTGATCGGCAGAGGGTCTTCGATATTGGCCTGCATGAGCTTGATGCACTGATCCAGCTTCACATCTCCGGTCGCGGTCAACTTTACCCCCGAAAATGGCTGCATCGAGGCGAAATCCCGGATGTTTTCATGCAACATGATGTCCGCCACGGTCATCTTTGCAGGCCCCGAGATATGGCGACCGATTACTGCCAGCGCGACATCTGTTGTCGCCTCCATTCCGGCACAGGTCACAACGGCGCCCTGTTCGGTTGCAATCGACAGTTTGGCTTCAAACCGGGCCCCGCGTTCCCGCAGGAACGAGGCGTTTTCCCAGTGAGTTGCCAAATCATCTGAACCCTGTTCGTCGATATACCGGCTGGCCGCTTCCGCCAGCAGAAACACCTTGGCATCGCGGAAAGTATAGTCCGACACCACCCGCCCCAAAGACAAGTCCGGGTGATCCGGGTCAGAATTGCCGATCACAAAAAGATAATTCGCCTTGGGTTGCGGCTGCACGCGTTCCGTTTGCACCACCGCGTCGCTGCTGCTGGAGATCGGGCCACCTTTGAGCGACCGATAGGCAAAAGTGAACGGCGGCTTTGGACACACACGATTTGCCAGCCTGAGAACCTCGACCAATGAGGCCAGTTCAAGCAGCACAAATCCGGGTGCGACCAGAATATCGAAATGTTGCTGTATCGCCTGCGGTGAATCAGAAGCAACTTTCCTCATCGCTGTCACCTTAGACGATCTCGTGCCCGGCAGCACGCAACCGGTTGGCCAGCGCTTCGATGTGGTCCGGGCCAATTTCGCAGCACCCGCCGACAATCGTGGCCCCCTGATCGACCCAACGCATGACGTGATCCGCATAAGCATCGGGACCAAGATCATGGCGTTGATCCAACGCATCCACTGTCGGCGCGTCCATTAGAAACTCATCCGAAATATGTGTAAAGCCGTTGGCATAGGCACCATAAGGCTTGTTCATGCCGGACAGGATGTCCAGAGCAGCTGGGATCGCTTCGGGGCGCGAACAATTGATCAGCAGCGCATCAGGTGAAAACTCTGCAACCAAGGGCGCGACATCCCTGAGCGGTTCGCCGGACCTGAGGCGGCTGCCATCTTCGTCATTGACCGTGAATGACAGCCAGACTGGTTTGCCACATCCGGTCGTTCCGCGCAGCGCACCCTCGGCCTCCTGCACCGAAGATACTGTCTCGATCAGAAACAGATCGACGCGCGCAGCCATCAAAGCCACAAGTTCAGCAAACTTTCCCGCCGCATCTGCCGGGTCGGGATTCAGGTCGGGTCGGTAAGATGCAAGAAGCGGCCCCAGAGACCCCGCAATCCGCCCCCCGGTCGAAGTACGAGCACGTTCGGCCTGTGTCAGGGCAGTGTCGATAAGGGCGGGCATCTGGTCCTCCATCCCCACTCGCACTAGGCGTGAACGGTGGACGGCATAGGTATTGGTGGTGGCAACCGTGGCACCACGACGGAAGTAGTCGCCATGCACCGCGCCGACCAGATCAGGGTGGTCGATCATCACACGTGTGGACCATAGTGGCGTCGCCCGGTCTCCGCTGCGTTTGACCAATTCCTGTCCAATTGAACCGTCCAACAGAGTGATCTTTGTCATGTCGTTGCTCCTTAAGGCAGCAGCACGAGTTTACCCGGAAGGGTCTTTGCCTGAAAATCAGCCTGTGCGCGGACGATATCCTTCAACGGGTAGGTTCGGGAAACCAGTGGCTTGATCCGTCCGGTATTCATCAACTCCACTAGGCGGCCAAAGACTTCGGGTGCCTGATGCGTGCAGCCGTGAATGGTGATGTCGCGCAAATAGATGTCCCGCAGATCAGCCTCGACAATCGGGCCGGCGATTGCCCCAGAAACGGCGTAGTGCCCGCCGGGCTTCAGGGCAAGGATCAGCGATGCCCATGCGGGCCCGCCAACAACATCTATAACCGCGTCGAACATATCCTGCGGCGGCAGCTCATCCCGGGCAAATGTGCCCAACGCCCCTTGGGATCTGACGACCTCTGCCTTCTCTGCAGCCGTCACACCCCAAACCGATGCTCCGCGCAGCGCCGCAAGCTGCACCGCCGCCAGACCGACGCCGCCTGACGCGCCAGTGATCAGAACTTTTTGCCCAGACGTCACGCCCGCGCGCGTCAGCAGGTTTTCGGCAGTACCAAAGGCGCAGGGAATGGCCGCAATTTCAACATCAGACAGGGGCGATGCACTTACGTCGTAAAGATCATTTGCTTCAACCAGACAGTATTGGGCAAAGGCCCCATCAATCTCTGACCCGAGCGCAATAAAGCCCTGAGGTTTGCCGGGGCGCGGACGCGGCAGGTTGATCGGGCACGTCACACGCTGGCCCTTTTTGAACCCCGTGTTTGGCCCGACTTCTTCAACGATCCCGCACAGATCGCCGCCCTGAATGCGGGGAAAGTTCAGTGCGCCGCCCCACCCTCCGGCTTCAATATCCTGATCGACGGCATCCGTCCCGCCGGTGACATCCGATGAATACCAGCCGACCCTTGTGTTGATATCCGTGTTATTGACCCCTGCCGCGGCGACCCGAACAAGCACCTGCCCCGGCCCAGGGGCCGGGACAGGGATATCGTCGCGCCATTCCAGCGCCTCTGTTCCGCCATGGCCGGTCAGATAGACGCCGGACATGGTCGCCAGACGCGTCACGCCCGCAACCGCTCGTTCTCGGGGTCCCAGAGCGGTTGATCCAGCTCTACCACGGCGCGGCATTTCTGACCGTAGATTTCGACCTCAAGTTCAGTTCCGGGGTTGGCAAACTCGGCCCGGATCATGCCCAGCGCGATGGATTTGCCAACGCGGTAGCCCCATGCGCCGGATGTGGTTTCGCCGACGATCTCATCGCCATGCCAGATGCAGGACATATACGGCGCGTCGCAATCGCCCGCATCAACAGTCAGGGTGACGAAGGACTTTTTCACGCCTTGCTGCTTTTCGTTCAGGATTGCGGCCTTGCCCGGGAAGTCCTGCGGTTTGTCCAGCTTGACGAAACGCTCCAACCCGCCTTCAAGCAGGGAATAGTCGGTCGACAGATCGCCCTTCCAGGCGCGGTACCCCTTTTCGATCCGCAGCGAGTTCAGCGCATACATCCCGAACGGCTTGGCACCGGCATCGATGATCGCGTCGTAGATCGCAGGCATATCCGCATTTTCAGCGTGAACTTCCCAGCCCAGCTCACCAGCGAATGAGACACGCAGCAGAGCGACCCATCCGCCTTTGATTTCGCTTTCCTGAAAGCTGAGCCACGGCAAGGTCAGATCGGCCTCGGTAACTTTGCTGAGAATGTCCCGAGATCGAGGCCCGGTAACGATCAGCGTGCTCATCCGCGTTGTCCAGTCTTCCAGCGTGAACTCGGCATCGGCAGGTATGTGACGCTCAAGCCATTCACGGTCATGCCATTGCGCGGTCGCTGCAGTGACCAGAACGAACAGGTCTTCGGCCTCGCGCGTGACCGACATTTCGGTCAGGATACGCCCGCGGTCATCTGCGAAGTAAACCAGCCCAACCCGACCAATCTTGGGCAATGCCCCTGCAACCAGACCGCGCAGCCATTCATCAGCACCCGGCCCCTGTATTTTGAACCGCGAGAAGCCCGGCAGGTCCAACACGCCACAATGATCGCGCACGGCCTCACATTCTTCCTTGATCCGCTGTTCCCACGGACCGGACCGTCCCCAGGTGTGGGTCGCGTCGAGCGAGGTGTCATCACCGGGCTGTGCAAACCAGTTGGCGCGTTCCCAGCCGTTATAGGCCCCCATGACACCGCCGTGCGCGATCACCTTGTCATGCACGGGCGACAGCTTCTTGTTTCGTGCGGCAGGCCATTCATGGTGCGGGAAGTGCATGGCATATTCGTTGCCATAAACTTCCATGCCTTTCTGGTTGCAATAATCCTGATCGGTGTAATCGGTATAGCGGCGCGGATCGACGGCCCACATATCCCATTCGGTCGCGCCATCAACGACCCACTCGGCCAGAACCTTGCCTGCGCCACCGCCCTGCGCGATGCCGAAGGTGAAAGTATGCGCCTCGAACGCGTTTTTCACACCCGGCATCGGGCCGATCAGCGGCAGCCCGTCCGGCGCATAAGGGATCGGCCCGTTGATGACGCGTCCAACGCCCGAGGTTGCCATCAGCGGCACCCGCTCCATCGCATCGGTGACGATATCTTCGATGCGGTCCAGATCGTCATTCCACAATTGAAAGCTGAAATCATCCGGCATCGGATCGTCTTCGGTCATCCAGTGGCCCTTGCAGTTGGGCTCGTAAGGACCAAGGTTGAAGCCGTTCTTTTCCTGCCGCAGGTAGTACGAGACATCCACATCACGCAGCAACGGCAGTTTGGCACCGCTTTGCTTGGTCCATGCTTCAATCTCGGGGATTTCATCGGTCAGCAGGTACTGGTGGCTCATGACCATTGCCGGAACGGTGCGGCCACCGAAGGGCTTGAACCATTCGCCCACACGCTGCGCATAATACCCGGCTGCGTTCACAACATAGTCACAGGCTATATCGCCTTTGTCCGTGTGCACGGCCCAGGTGCCGTCGTCATGCTGTGTCACGCCGGTCGCCGGGCAGAAACGGATGATCTTCTGCCCCATATCGCGCGCGCCCTTGGCCAGCGCCTGCGTCAGCTGCGCCGGATCGATATCACCATCCGTCGGGTCGTAGAGAACACCTTCAAGATCGTGCGTTTCCAGGAAGGGATAGCGCTCTTTCGCTTCTTCAGGTGTCCACATCTCCATGGGAATCCCCTGATACCGGCCCATCGCCATGGCGCGCTCGAACTCCTGCACACGTTCTTTCGAATGCGCCAGTCGGATCGAACCGGTCTGGTGGTAGTTCATCGGATAATCGACTTCTTCACCCAGACGCGCATACAGCTCGGTCGAATAGCGCTGCATGTTCATGATCGCCCATGAGGTCGAAAAGGTCGGAACGTTCCCTGCCGCATGCCAGGTCGACCCGGCAGTCAGCTCGTTCTTTTCCAGCAGAACACAATCGGTCCAGCCCTTCTTGGCCAGATGATATAGCGAGGAAGCCCCCACCACGCCACCGCCGATAATGACCACGCGGGCTTTTGTTGGAAAATCACTCATGCGTTTTGATCCTTGTTACTGTGCCTCTTGAGGCAGATCGTCCGTGATGTCGTAATAATCGCCCTTGTCAGCCACAAAGATGTGCTTTGAGAGCTTTAAACCCGTGGGAGCATCGAGTGCGCCCATGGAGATCGAAATCGTGTCCTCCTGGTTGTGTTGCCAGAAGAGAAACGAGCCACATTTGCTGCAGAACCCCCGTCGGGCGATGTCAGACGCGCGATACCAGCTTAGCGTGTCGCTGGCCGAGAAACTCAGGTTGTCCTGATGGGTTGAGGTCGAAGCCCAGAAATGGCCCGACTGTCTGCGGCACTGTCCGCAATGGCAGACCGAAGGCAGCGACAGGTCTCCGTCAATCGTGAACGCGACCGAGCCGCAAAGGCAGGATCCCTTGTGCATTTGACTACCCCCTTATTGCGGGTGTGGTGCTGGTTCCCAACAACACACCGTAGATGACAAAACAGGCCGCCATGATCCGGCGCACCCAGATATTGAACACGGCGCTCAGCGCTGCCCTGCCCATCAAGGCGCCCAGCGCCGTAAAGCCGGTGTAGCTGAGTGTGGTGATGATCAGCGCGGTAGGCATGATAACCCCCATCTGCTGCCAGACCGGGACCTCGGGCTGAACGAACTGCGAAAACGCGGCCAGGTATCCGGCGACGCTTTTGGGATTGATCGTTGCCACTGCCAGCGCGTGCAGATAGACATGTCGCGCCGGACGCTCGGAGGCTGGTGCGGGTTTTGTTGCATTCATCCATCCGCGAATGCCCAACCAGATCAAAAACCCCGCACCAATCAGCTTGGCGACAAAGAACCCGGTCGGCGATGCGGCGATCAGCGCCGTCACACCCAGCGCAGACAGGATCAGAAAGGCGCTGGCTTGCGTGAGAATTGCCAATACGCCCAGCATTGCCTTTGGGAACGGAAGGCTCATCCCGTTCGAGATGCAATTGACCGCATTTGGGCCCGGCGTGGTTACGAAAACCACCCAGAAAAACGCAAATATGGTCCAGGCTTCGAACGACATCAGTAGACCGGCGGGGCGATGACCCAGATGGCCGCAGCGGGCTCGTCGTAAGGGTTGGCCCATTGATAAGGTTCGTGTCGGATCCGAAAACTGTCACCTGGCCCAACCGTGAACGCGCGCGCCCCGATTGTCAGGTCCAACTTGCCCGAGATCATGTATCCGACTTCCTGTGTCGGACGATTGGCCGGTGTCTGCATCTGCGAGTTGGGTTTGAAGGTAGAATGTACCATTTCGAAATCATCGGTCAGATCCGGCGAGAGCAGTTCTTCGATCAACCCTTCCTCGCCCGACCCCATGGGCCGGCGCGAGCCGGCACGCACGACATATCCCTGCTCGTCCGCCGGTGCCGCCGAATGCGCAAACAACATCGACATGGGGACGCCAAGGCATTCGGCGATCTGCCTGAGGTCCGAAATCGACGGCTCGGACATGTCACGCTCAACTTGGCTGAGCCAGCCCACAGACCTGTCCAACCGGATCGCAATATCACTCAGCGTCAATCCTCGCGCCTTGCGCAGCGCGCGGATATCAGCACCGAGTGTCGCACTTTGCGGGGCCTGACTGTTCAAGGATAGCTCCAACGTTCGTGAAAATTTCACCTCTTTTTTCACGATGACTCGATTTCATGAAATTTCCAAGCATTTTTTCACGTGAATCCATATTTCGGATTGGCAATGCCCTGACGGCTCGGTCACTCAGCTAATATGGTAAACATAAATATCGGCGGTGTCCGAGGCGCGCTCCGGCCAAAGCGTAAAGCCTGTTTTTTCCAGAACGCGGGCTGAACCTGGATTGTCACGCCCGACCCCGGCAATGAGACGCACGGCAGGCCCAGGCGTCAATGCGTCCTGCAAGCCTTGCAGCAACTCGGAGGCGTAACCATTCCCCCAAGCGGTTTGAGCAATCAGATAGCCGATGTGAAGGCTTGGAATTGCTTCGGCGTCAGAACTCATAGCCAACACCATGAGGCCGATCAGGTGGTTACCGCGGTTATGGCGCACAAGCAGAATACCGCTTTCAGCACGTCTGTCATCAATCCAGTTCGAAATTTCCCGGCCCTGCAACTGCATCGTCGGTGGCAGGTGTTTCAGGACCTCAGGGGTCAGAAGCGTGACAAGATCATCTTCAAGCCGAACCCGCAATCGCGGATCGGCGAGTTCAACCTTCCAGTTGCGAACCGAGAGGCGCGGAGTTCGGAAATGGCCTGGGACCATGGTTAATCCAATACGGTTCGGGCTTTCCTGTTTTATCAAACCCCGAGCGAAATCGAAAAGAGGAAACCGGTAGACGCACCTTGTACAGACCGAAAATCAATCAGGCTTGCGCGAAGGTCTTTGACAGGATCGCGGACAGGTTATCCGCGTCTTCGGTTGAGAACGCGTCGGGTTGATTGCTGTCGATGTCGAAAACTGCAATCAGCTCGCCCGATGCGTTCCGGACCGGCAGAACCAGTTCGGATCGGGTGGACGAGGCGCAGGCGATGTGACCCGGAAACGCGTCCACGTCGGGCACCAGTTGCACTTCGCCAGTGCGCGCTGCCGCCCCGCAGACGCCGCGTTCGAACGGGATGACGAGGCAGCCATGGCCACCTTGATACGGGCCAATTTTAAGCAAGCCCGGTTCTGTCACCCGGTAAAACCCGGTCCAGTCGAAACGATCGTCGGAATGGTGGACCTCGCAAGCAACGGTAGCCATCAGGGCAACCTGATCGTTTTCGCCTTCGGTCAATGCTGCAATTGTACTAGCCAGCGCGCTGTAATCGACGGTCATAGGTTCCAAACCCCTTGGAAAACTCGGGGGCGCCGCCCCCGAACCCCCGGAGTATTTCGAAAAAGATGAAGGGTCAAATGCGTTCGATCGCGATAGCTGTTCCTTCACCGCCGCCGATACAGATTGCAGCAACCCCCCGCTTGAGATTTCGTTTCTCGAGCGCGTTCAACAAAGTGACCAGAATACGGGCGCCAGATGCGCCAATAGGATGGCCCAAGGCGCAGGCCCCGCCATTTACGTTTACCCTGTCGCGCGGCAATCCCATTTCGTGCATGAAAGCCATCGGCACAACTGCGAAGGCTTCGTTGACCTCCCACAGGTCGACATCATCCTTGTTCCAACCGATGCGGGACAGAAGCTTTTGCGCCGCCGGAACCGGTGCAGTCGTGAAAAGTCCGGGCGCTTGAGCATGGCTGGCATGTCCCAAAATCCGGGCCCGAACTGTCAGTCCTTGCGCTTCTGCCACCTCAGCCGATGCCAGAACAAGCGCCGCCGCGCCGTCGGATATTGACGAGGAATTGGCGGCGGTCACTGTCCCGTCCTTGCGGAAAGCCGGTTTCAGTGTCGGAATTTTCTCGGGACGGGCGGATTTGGGTTGCTCATCAGCGACCTGTACGACCTCACCCTTACGCGTGCGCACTGTGACGGGGACGATCTCGCCCTCGAAAGCACCGCTTTCTTGCGCGGAAAGTGCGTTGGACAAGGATTTCAAGGCATATTCATCCTGCGCTTCGCGGGTGAACTGATACGCCTCGGCGCAATCTTCGGCAAAGGTTCCCATCAGGCGGCCCTTGTCATAGGCGTCTTCCAGCCCGTCAAGGAACATGTGGTCGATCACCTGACCATGACCGATGCGCGCGCCGCCCCGCATTTTCGGCAGCAGGTAGGGCGCGTTGGTCATGCTCTCCATACCTCCGGCGACCATTGTATCCGCATGACCCAATGCGATCTGGTCGAAGGCCATCATCGCCGCCTTCATCCCGGAACCACACATCTTGTTCAGCGTGGTGGCGGGAACCTCCTCGCCCAAGCCCGCCGCGAAACCCGCCTGGCGCGCCGGAGCCTGCCCCTGACCTGCGGGCAGGACACATCCCATCAACACCTCGTCAACCGTCTGCGCCCCTGCCTGCTTTAACGCGGCACGAATCGCTGCGCCGCCAAGCTCGGATGCTGCGACACCGTCGAACATGCCCTGAAAACCACCCATTGGTGTTCTGGCAGCACCTGCAATAACAACATCTCTCATCCGGATAATTCTCCTGTCGTCCGGCCCTTGAATACCGAATGGTAAGAATTCGCGTCTAGCGTATTTCTACGACTCATTTTCAGATTGGAGGCAGCCGGACCATGGGGCTGACCAGCACATCAGACGGAACGACACAGATTATCACGGTTCACTCTGACCGGATCGACGCTGCGATGGCCATTCAGTTCAAAGAAGACATGCGCGCAGAGACCGAGGCCTGCGCCGATCGGGTTGTCCTGGACCTTTCAGGCGTCGAGTTCATCGATTCAAGCGGACTGGGCGCAATCGTAGCGTCCATGAAACAACTGGGGCTGAACCGAAGGCTTGATCTGGCAGGCCCGCAGCCCGTGGTGGAAAAGGTCTTTCGCCTGACGCGCATGGATACCGTGTTCAGGTTGTTTGCAACACTGGATGACGCCCTGTCGGAACCAGACAGGTGACAACAGCAGGAGTGCGACAACGTGGAGCCCATTTGTAACGCGACCTGCCTGGAATTGAGCTTTCCCGCAACGGAAACAGAAGCCAGTGCGGGGATTGCGAAACTCAGCGCCGGACTGGCGAAACGAGGGTTGCCGCCGCACAAGGCGGACGATGTCAAGATCGCACTGGCAGAAGCAATCAACAACGTTGTGGAACATGCCTATATGGACGTGGCCCCGGCCGGGGTTCAGGTGACATGCCGATTGGACAGAAACCGGCTGGACATTCTGATTTCGGACACGGGCCATCCATTGCCCGGCTACGAACCACCAGACGGGACGCCGGCACCACTGGGAACCCGCATTCAGGATTTGCCCGAAGGCGGGTTCGGCTGGTTCCTGATTCATCAACTGACCAGCGATATCTGTTATGAGCGTCGCGACGGGTGCAATCGGCTATCCCTGCGATTTAACTTTGACAAGAACGGGTAATCAGCCGCAATTGGCCACAATAACGCCATTTTCGAAACATTGTCGCGCCGCAAATCGCCGCCATACAGTGACTCGTAGCTCAGATAGCTTCCCTCGGCGCCAATTATCACAGCCCCCACCCAGTGAACGGCGCCGAGGATCTCCCCCCAAACTTGAATTGACTGGACAACCGGCAATCAGAGAATAGCTTTCCCCTGTTTGAAGGAGAAAGAACCCACCATGCGTGATCTGCACAAACCTGGCCGGTCGGAAGTTTTTGCAACGCGGGGGATGTGCGCAACGTCGCACCCGCTAGCCGCCAAAGTGGCAATCGATATTCTTGAGCGCGGCGGCAACGCCATGGACGCCGCGATAGCAGGTGCGGTTCTGCTTGGCATCTGCGAACCGCAGATGACCGGGTTGGGGGGCGATTGTTTCGTTTTGTTCAGCCGTGCGGGCGAAAACCGGATACGCGCATTGAACGGATCGGGTCGCGCACCGGCCGCCGCGCGGGCGCAGCCCTTGCGGGACAAAGGCCTGTCGTCTGTACCGTTGAGCGGTCCGGATGCGGTGACTGTTCCCGGTGCCGTGGACGCCTTCTGTCACCTTGCAGAAACCGAAGGGCGATTGGGGCTGGACGCGATTCTGGAACCCGCAATCCACTATGCCGAGGCTGGCGTTCCGGTGGCCCCCCGGGTTGCGTTTGACTGGAAAACCGGGGCGGCCACATTACAGGGTGCTGCGCGTGACCATTATCTGATCAAAGGGCAGATACCAGCTATCGGTCAGATCTTTCGCGCTCCCGGTCAGGCTGAGGTCTTGCGCAGGATCGCCAGTCAGGGACGCGACGCATTTTATTCAGGAGACATTGCCGAGGATATGATCCGGGCCCTGTCTGCACGCGGAGGTGTCCACACCGCCGAAGACTTTCACTGCACCAAGTGCACTGAAACGCAGCCCATGCGCGGAGCCTACAAGGGTGTTGATCTGGTCGAACACCCGCCAAACGGCCAAGGCGCGACCGCGATCCTGTTGCTGAACATTCTAAAACAATTCGATCTGGCCAGTATGGATCCATTTGGAGCAGAACGGGTTCATATCGAGGCTGAAGCCACCAAGCTGGCTTATGACGCGCGCAACCGGTTCATTGCGGATCCCGATCATGTCGCACGGGCCGAGCGGTTTCTTGATTTGGATGTTGCGGTCCGGCTGGCTGCATTGATTGACCCAAAACGCGCAATGCCCGCAGCAGCACCTTTGACGGAAGCGATTCACAAGGACACGGTCCATATCACGGTGGTCGATCGCGACCTTATGGCTGTGTCGCTGATCTATTCGATCTTTCATGGCTTTGGATCAGGGATCGCATCCGAGAAATACGGTATCTTGCTTCAGAACAGGGGCGCGGGGTTCACGCTTCAGCCGGGTCACCCCAATGAACTGGCTGGCGGCAAGCGCCCGATGCACACGATCATACCGGGGATGTTGACCGAGAATGACCGTGTCACGATGCCATTCGGCGTCATGGGCGGTGCTTATCAACCGACCGGGCACGCGCGTTTCGTTTCGAACCTTAGGGACTTTGGGCTGGAGCTACAGGAAAGCATCAACGCGCCGCGTGCCTTTTTCGATGGGAATGTCCTGAAGCTGGAGCGGGGCTATTCCGAAGAGGTAGCGAAACAATTGTCTGAAATTGGACACAATATTGAAATTCCAGAAACGCCGCTTGGAGGAGCGCAAGCGATCCGAATCCGAAAAGACGGTGTTTTGGAAGGTGCCAGCGACCCGCGCAAAGATGGGTGCGCCCTTGGATACTGATCAGCGGCAGTGCAATGCCGACCGGTTCGCCAAACCTAGTTCAGGTGGAAATGCAGAGGGTAAGCACCGTCTTCAAACGGGCCGAACATGTTGGAGATATCCGGGTGCTCGACCGGCTCTCCAGAATAGTCTGCAACCAGATTTTGTTCTGAAACATAAGCAACATAGAAGGATTGGTCGTTCTCTGCCAGCAGGTGGTAGAACGGCTGTTCTTTCCGTGGACGGCTGTCTTCCGGAATGGCCTGGTACCATTCTTCTGTGTTCGAAAATTCCGGGTCCACGTCAAAAATCACCCCTCGAAAAGGGTGTTTCTTGTGACGGACCACCTGGCCCAATCCGTATTTCGCGCGTGTCTTTAACATTGTTTCGGCCCCCACCGCATTTACTAACGGTTTTTGGCCCGAAATGCCAATCATTGATGTGAAATTCAGGGAAACAGTCTGTGAACCTAATACTGACAGTGTTCGAAATCGTGGCCCCGGTTTTTCTCTTGGCGGCCATTGGCTTTACGTGGGTCAAACTGGGGTTCGAATATCGGCTGCAATTTGTGACACGCTTTGCAACGACACTGGCAATGCCCAGTCTGATCTTTGTTGCACTCATGCAAACCGACATTCCGGGCGGAGATTTGTCGCGTTTCACGTCGGCAACTCTGGTCGCAAATCTTCTGCTGGCTGGGGTGTTCTGGTTGATTGTTCGCGGATTGAAACTGGATCAGCGCACGTACCTGTCACCGCTGATTTTCGGCAATACCGGCAATCTTGGCCTACCGCTATGTATCTTTGCGTTCGGGCAGATTGGTTTGGGTTACGCAGTCATCTTTCTGTCTGTAACCGCGCTGTTTTCTTTCACCTATGGGATCTACCTAGTCGCCGGAAAAGGCGCATGGGGACAGGTCTTACGCCAGCCGATGGCATGGGCGACCATTCTGGGTGCGGTGTTTTTGTGGCAGGGGTGGCAAACTCCGACATTTCTAACCAACACGTTAGAGCTTTTGGGGCAAATGGCTGTTCCGCTGATGTTAGTCACGGTGGGTGTGGCAATCGCCCGCCTGACCTCGCGTAGTCTGGGGCAAGCGCTCTGGCTGTCAGTCCTGAAGCTTATCGTCTGCTTTGCGTTGGGCTGGGGGATTGGGGTGTTGTTTGATCTGGACACTGTCGCCTTTGGCGTTCTGGTATTGCAAATTTGTACACCGGTCGCTGTGACCTCATACTTGTTGGCAGAACGATTTGAAGCCGATTCCGATGCCGTTGCCGGCATGGTCATGGTGTCCACCGTACTTTCCGTGGCGGCGTTACCCATAATTCTTGCCATTGTTTTATAGCGATTGTGATTTCCTCAGAGCTCAATCTGCGCTAGAATAAACAAAAAAGGCATGAGGCACATGAGCAGAATTCTTATCGTACTCTTCGGGGTGCTGCTTTTGGCATCCTGTGGCGGCGGGTCAAAACAACCGCCCAGCAAGCTGAACGACGCGTGCAGCATTGCGCACGAACGACCGGATTTTATCAAGGCTTTCAAAAGCACCGAGCAGAAATGGGGTGTTCCGGTTCACGTTCAGATGGCCACGATTTATCAGGAAAGCCGATATCGCCACGACGCGCGTACCCCGCACCGTTACGTGCTGGGCGTGATCCCGATGGGGCGGCAAAGCAGCGCCTATGGGTTCAGCCAGGCACTGGACGGCACCTGGGATCAATATCAGCGCGAAACCGGCAAGCGCCGGGCCAAGCGGGATCGCATCCGCGATGCCTCGGACTTCATCGGCTGGTATATGAACAAAAGCTATGAGCGCAACGGCATCCACCCCGGCGACACACGCAATCAATACTTGGCCTATCACGAAGGTCACACGGGGTACGCTCGCGGCACCCACAACAGCAAGTCGTGGTTGTTGAGCGTGGCCAATGACGTGGACGCGCGCGCGCAACTGTATCAGGCACAGTTGGCGAACTGCCGGTATTGACCAGCAAAAAGCGGGTCAGCGATTGACTGACCCGCGTCTTTCCTTGTTCGAGAAAAGACCCTGATCAAGACCATTGCTTTCGGTCAACGCACCCAAAAGAACGGTGGTCTGGCTGCCGGCGTTGTCATGGATCACCCATTTGCGCAGCTCAACCGGATTATCGGTGAACATCAGTTCAATCCGGCCTGCTTCAGGGTTCTTGGGGTCTTGCGCGGTGACCACTGTGGCCGTGCCGTCAAAGCTGTGGCCGACAACCATATTGGCCTGATCAAGATTCACGTTGCGTGCCAGCACAATGGATAGAGGCGTGCGCTTCAGCGGGTATTGCTCGGGTGGCTGGTTCGATTTCGGATCGAAGATCTGAACACTGCCTGATCGCGCCAGCACCACAGCGCTGTTGGGCGGGTCATATTCGAACCGCATCTTGCCCGGGCGCTGCATCCACAGCTGTCCGGTGCTCAACGAGCCATCATCGTTCACCTGCGTGAACGTTGTCTGAACCGTTTTCAATCCGTTCAGGTAATTGGAAATCTGCGAAAGCGGCAGTTTTTCCGCCGCCCATGCGGCGGGTGCGGCCAGTGTCAAAGCAAGGGCAAAAGCAATCTGTTTCATGCTGTACAGATAGGCTGTCTGCCCTTGTTATTAAATATCCTATTGCTCGGGAACGAGGATTTCGCGTTTCCCGACATGATTTGCTGACGAAACAACACCTTCGTCTTCCATTTGCTCAACAAGACGCGCCGCCTTGTTGTACCCGATGGCGAGTTTTCGCTGAATATAAGAGGTCGAGCATTTGCGATCCTTGATCACAATTGCCACCGCCTGATCGTACAGCGCGTCCTCTCCGTTCGTGTTGCCGCCAGTATTCAGCCCCAGAACGGCGTCAATGTTGTCGACCTTGTCCTCGGCCGGGCCATCCAGAACGCTGCCCACGTAATCGGGCGGACCGTATTGTTTGAGGTGGTTGACGATCTCCTCTACCTCTTCATCCGACACAAACGGTCCGTGGCAACGGGTGATTTTGGCGCCACCGGCCATGTAAAGCATGTCGCCCTGCCCCAGCAGTTGTTCGGCGCCCATCTCGCCCAGAATGGTGCGGCTGTCGACTTTCGACGTCACTTGGAACGAAATCCGCGTAGGGAAGTTGGCCTTGATTGTGCCGGTAATCACGTCAACCGAGGGGCGCTGTGTGGCCATGATCAGGTGAATGCCCGAGGCCCGTGCCATTTGCGCCAGACGCTGGATACAGGCTTCGATTTCCTTGCCCGCGACCATCATCAGATCGGCCATCTCATCGACGATGACGACGATATAGGGCATCGCTTCGGGCGCGAATTGTTCCGTCTCGAACGTTGGTTCACCGGTTTCATCGTCAAACCCGGTCTGCACCGTGCGGCTGAACAACTCGCCCTTGGCCAGCGCGTCCTTCACCCGGCCGTTGTAGCCCGCAATGTTGCGCACGCCCATCTTGGACATCTTGCGATAGCGGTCTTCCATTTCGCCCACGACCCATTTCAGGGCGACGACCGCCTTCTTTGGATCGGTCACAACGGGTGACAGCAGATGCGGGATGCCATCGTAAACCGAAAGTTCCAGCATCTTGGGGTCGATCATGATCAGACGGCATTCATCCGGCGTAAGCTTGTAAAGCAGCGACAGGATCATCGTGTTGATCGCCACCGATTTACCCGAACCCGTGGTCCCGGCGATAAGCAGGTGAGGCATCTTGGCCAAGTTCGCCACAACGGATTCACCGCCGATATCTTTGCCCAGCGCCAGCGGCAGCGCCTGATTGCCATCGCCAAAATCGCGGCTGGCCAGGATTTCCCGCAGCACGACCATCTCGCGGTTTTCGTTGGGCAATTCGATACCGATCACCGAACGCCCCGGCAGGGTCGAAACCCGCGCCGACAGCGCCGACATCGAACGCGCAATATCGTCTGCCAAACCGATCACACGGCTCGCCTTGAGGCCCGGAGCGGGCTCCAGCTCGTACATGGTCACGACCGGGCCGGGGCGTACGCTGACGATCTCACCCTTGACGCCGTAATCGTCCAGAACGTTTTCTAACATCCGTGCGTTTTCTTCCAAGGCCTCATCGCTCAGGTGATGGCGCTGGATACTGGCGGGGTTGGACAACAAGCCCAGAGGCGGAAGTTCGAAGTCAGAGTGCCGTTCCTCGAAGGACAATGCTGGTTGCGCTTCAGCCTGCGCACGACGAGACGGCAACGGTGTCCGGCGCACGGGCTGCGCCACCACAGGCTTGCGCGGTTCAGCCACCGGGATCTTCATCGCTTGACGCGGTTGCGGCGCGGCGTCGGTGACATCCTCGAAAACCGACTCATCATCGATATCCAACTCGGACGCGTAGTCGTATTGTTCTGTCCCGGCCTCATAACCGAACACAGCGGACTCTCGCGCCTCTGGCGTGTCACCAGCGGACACCTGCGGCTCGGGGCGCAGCCCATACACTGTCATCGGCGGTTCGGGGGGCAGTTCGGACGAGGGATGCTGGTTCAGGATCAGCGGATCGGGACGGCGTCCACGACCCTTGGTCAGCGGCAGGTCGGGATCCGGCTCGGGTGTCATTTCGCCCACGGCAACCTTGCGATTTCGCACGGCGGCCGAGATTTTGGAGCGGATGCGATCTTCGCCGGGCATGTCGTCAAAGCCCGCGATCGGTTCAGGATCCACCAACTCAGGCTCGGGCATTGGATCAGGGCGCCGGATAAGTGACGGCATTCGTGCCAACAGGCCTGATTTGACCGGAGGTTCAGGGCGCCCCAATTCAGGTTCTTCAAAAACAGTGTCGGCATAGACCAGTTCGTCGTCAAACATCGCCTCAGCCGCTTCAGCGCGGGCGAGCTTGCGTTCTTCCCACTGCGCCCGCCGATCCCGCGCGGCTTGCGCGGCCGAGGCCGCACCACGCCCCATTAGCGTCATCAGCATGTCATAAGACATTACAAGGCCCAGGATGAAGGCGCGGAAGCCGCGTATCACGTCGGCCTTGGTGAAGCCCAGCACAAAAACACCCAGCGTGGTCATGCCGACGGCCATGGCCAGCGACATCATTTTGACCAGAAAATGCGAAGAGATCGGCACTAGCGTCAGCAACGCGCCCATGACCGTGTCGCCGAACAAACCGCCCAAACCGTAGCTATGCGTTGCACGCCACTCGGCACCGGGAACAAGGGTTGCGGCATAGACCGAGGCTACAGCGATCCAGATCGGGGCAAAGATCAGGCGGGCAATGGCCCGGTCTTCACCGAAATGGCCCGCAAAACGCAGACCCCATCCGACCAGAACAAGCGCGATGCCCCAGCTTCCCCAGCCCACGATCATGAACAAGGGGGCTGCAATAGACGCGCCGACCCGTCCCATCCAGTTTTGCACCGGCGCGTCGGTCGAAACCATCCAATTAGGATCATCGGGCGTATAGGACCAGATCATCGCAGCCGCGGCCAAGCCCAACAGGATCAGCGCGATACCGATCAGTTCCTTACTGCGTCGCTCCAGGGCTGCCTGTGTTGTGCTGTCCAGCAATGGGTCGCGGTTTCGCGCGTTATAGGATGCCATTTTGCCCTCGTACCTCACGTATAGATGCAGTCGCGGAGTGTGATCAAACCACGCTGCAACTCTGTTTTTGGGGCTACCAATGCAACCCGGATAAAGCCTTCGCCCGGGTTATTTCCCGGATCACCTTGTGAAAGATATGCGCCCGGAAGAACCCGAACCCCGGTTTCCTTCCAAACCTTCAATGCTGCGTCCTCGCCATTCTCGACCGGCAACCACAGAAAGAACCCGGCCTCTGGCGACATGTAGCCCTGCACGCCCGCGAACACTTCATCGGCAATTGCGTATTTCTCCTGATAGAGCGCGCGGTTTTGCTCGACATGTATTTCATCCGCCCAGACGCGCGCGGCGGCGGCTTGCAAGGGCAAAGGCAGTGGGGATCCGGCATAGGTGCGCAGTTTTTTCACCTGGCTGATGGACTTTGGTCCACCTGCAATCAGGCCCGAGCGCAAACCGGCCAGATTCGAGCGTTTGGACAGGGAATTAAACAGCGTGATCCGTTCGGGATCAGCCCCCAGTTCCTGCGCGACGGTCAGAACCCCCGTCGGGGCTTGGTCACGGTAAATCTCGGAATAGCATTCGTCGGCGAAGATGCGGAAATCATATGCCTCGGCCAGACGGATCAAGTCAGCCCAATAGTCGCGCGACGCGACTGCACCCTGCGGGTTGGCCGGGGAACAGATATAAGCCACCGCGGTTCGGTTCAGCACATCTTCGGGCAGGCCGGAATAATCCGGCAGATGACCCGTCGCGGCGGTTGCAGGGACAAAATGGGGTTGCGCGCCCACCGAAATCGACGCGACCATGTAGACCTGATAAAACGGGTTCGGGCACAGGATGATCGGTTGTTTGCCGTTCTTCTGTTCCAGGCACAGCGCCATGGCCGCATTGTACAGCCCCTCACGTGTGCCGTTCAGCGCCATGACGTTGGCGTCAGGGTCCATTTCGACCCCGTAGCGCCGCTTGATCCAGCCCGAGATTGCACCGCGCAGGTCTTCCGAGCCTTCGTTCGGCGGATAGCCCTGAAACCCGGCCGCGTTTTCCATGATGACATCCGTCACCCAGGCCGGAAAATCATGCGTGGGCGCGCCAATCGTCATATGAACGACGTCACCGCCCGGTTGATGGTGATCCAACAGGGCGCGCAAACGCGGGAATGCATATTCCGGTAGGTTCGAAAACCGCTCGGGAAAATCCATGTTACTGCCTCAATATCGGGGTCATTTGCGCCCCGTTTTTTTGGCAGATTACAGTCCGCATACCTCTTCGTCCAGACAAAGAGGTTCCGAATCAGTGGATTGTGGCATTCAGGCCAATGCCGATTCTGCCGCTGACCCCAACCTCAACAGGGCCTCTTCCGAGTTCGGATACCCCATCATCATCAGCCCGCAACTGGGCGTTCCGGTGGGCAGGGTCAGCGCCGCAAGCCCCATCAGGTTGCCGATCCGCGTATTGCGAAGGGCCAGCAGGTTTTCAGTCACGTAATAGTCGTGATCGGTCATCAACCGGTCCAGATTGGGTGGCAGATTGGGAACGGTTGGCGCAAGAACGGCATCGAACCCGGCGGTGGCGGTATCCCATGCCGCGCGACAGGCTTCCAGCTTCGACCACGCAGCGACGTAGTCCGGACCGGATACGTCTTTTCCAGCCCGGAACCGTTCCAGTATCGGAGGATACATTACATCAGGATTCGCTTCGATCACATCTCGCCACAGTCCGTACGATTCGGTGGGATCGACAACACTAGACAGGGACATTGCGTTGTGAAGTTCGGGAACCTCAAGAGGTATAACCTTTGCGCCTGCGTCTCGAAGTCGTTCCAAACCAACCTCATAAGCGACTCGCGGTACATCGCGCAAATCGTCTTTAACCACGTTTTGCAAATCTGCAAAACGGCGGCCTTTTAAGTTTGCACCTCGCAGATCGGCAGGCGTTCCGCCCTCAAGCAAAGCCAGCATATGTGCTGCGTCTTCAACTGAGCGCGCCAAAGGGCCCACCGTGTCAAACCGAAGGCGCAGAGGTACAACCCCTTCCAAACTTATCCGCCCGGCGGTGGTTTTTAGTCCAACCAAATTGTTCCAAGCCGATGGGATGCGTACTGACCCAGCAGTATCGGACCCGATACCCCCAGCTGCCAAACCCCACGCAACCGAAGCCGCCGCGCCTGAAGATGAACCGCCAGGCACGGCGTCCTCATCGTCAATGCAAGGCGGCGTACCAGTGATCGGGTTCAATCCAAGGCCGGAAAAGGCCAGCTCGCTCATATGCGTCTTACCCAGACAGACCGTTCCCATCTGGGTTGCGTTGCGTACCACAAGTGCATCCGCGTCCGGCACCCGGTCTTTCAAAAGCGCCGACCCGGCCTCGGTCGCAGTACCAGCGGTGTCGAACAGGTCTTTCCAGCTAATGGGAACCCCATCCAGCAACGACCGCCGCAATCCCATCTTCGCGCGTTGCTGCGCGGCTTCGGCCTCGGCGCGGGCGCGGTCATGGGTGACGCGGGCATAGATGCGGTCGCGGTGCGGATGGGCGTCTATTGCGGACAGGTAGGTTTCCGTCAATTCAACCGGATCGATCTGGCCCATCCCAATTCCACGGCCCAAATCACACGCCGTCATGGTCAACCAATCCTGCATCCCGCCCCCTCCTGCTTTTTGGCTTGAAAGAACGGTAGCGACAGGACTGCACATGGACAATCCTGAAAGGGCGCGCATATTGCAGGGCATGACACAGGCATCTGACATTCTGATCGTGGGCGGCGGGCTGAACGGCCCGGCTTTGGCATTGGCTCTGGCACAAACCGGACATTCGATCACAGTGATTGATGCGCTGGATGAGAAGGTCCGCAAGAATGCGGCGTTCGACGGGAGAGCCTATGCCCTGGCCTTGGCATCACAGCGCTTGTTGGCTGCCATCGGCGTCTGGGACCGTGTTGCGGAACACGCCCAACCGATGCTGGAAATCAAGGTCACGGACGGCCACGCAGGTACAGGCCCGTCACCGTTTTTTATGCATTTCGACCATGCCGAAATAGAAGAAGGCCCGATGGGGTATATGGTCGAAGACCGTCACCTGCGCCGCGCCTTTCTGGACGCTATGGCCGATGAGCGCCGCATCACTCAGCTGAGTGGCAAGACTGTTGTGTCGCAAAAGGCCGACACTACCGGAGTGACCGTGACGCTGGACGATGGTGCGACGGTGAACAGCAGCCTGCTGGTCGGGTGTGACGGTCGCCGCAGCGGCACCGCGCACCGCGCAGGTATCAAGCGCACCGGTTGGGATTATGGCCAGACCGCACTTGTCTGCGCCATTGAACATGAATTGCCGCATCACGGCATTGCCCATCAGTTCTTCATGCCGCCGGGTCCCTTGGCGATTCTGCCGCTGACCGGCAATCGCAGTTCCATCGTATGGAGCGAACGCACCGAGGCCGCACAGCAGATCAACGCCCTGCCCGAGGACGCCTATCTGCAAGTGCTACGCCCGCGGTTCGGCGATTTCCTCGGTGACATCCACCTGGCCGGAGATCGTTTCACCTATCCTTTGAACCTGACCATCGCCAATTCCTTTATCGCTGATCGTCTGGCACTGGTCGGGGATGCCGCCCACGGGATGCACCCGATTGCCGGTCAGGGTCTGAACGCCGGTTTGCGTGATGTCGGCGCGCTGGCAGAAGTTCTGACCTTGGCAGGACGGCGCGGCGAAGACATCGGGTCGCTTTTGGTTTTGGAACGCTATCAGGAGTGGCGCAGGTTCGACACCGCTGCTCTTGCGATGGCAACGGATGTCTTCAACAAGCTGTTCTCGAACGACAACCCGTTGCTGCGCATTGGGCGCGACGTTGGTATGGGAATTGTCGGCGCACTGCCGGGGTTGCGGCGCGGTTTCGTCCGCGAAGCCGCGGGTTTGACCGGGGATTTGCCCAAGCTGTTGCAAGGGCAGCCAATTTAGTCCAGCTGCCGTGCCTCGTCGACCAGCATGACCGGAATGCCGTTGCGGATGGGAAAAGCCAGCCCAGCGGCCTGTGACACAAGTTCCTGCCTTTCGGCGTCATAGCGCAGGGTCGTTTGCGTCTGCGGGCAGACCAAAGCTTCGAGCATACGGCGATCAAAGGCGTGTTCAGGGTCAGTCATTGCAGTTTTTCCTCATTCGATCCGCCTCGCATTGCGAATTCTATCAATGTCATCAGCGTCTCGCGCCGTGTGCGCAGGCAAGGGGCCTCTAAGAGGGCCTGTTTATCTTCCGGGTCAAAGTCCAACAGCATGGACAGTGAGTTTACCAGCAATTCATCCTCGGCATCTTTCAGCGAATCCCAGTCAGTGGACAATTGCCGGGACGAAAAGAAACGTTCCAGCAAAGCCAGGAACTTGGTGCGATTGAACCTGTCGTCGTGTTCGGCCTTGCCAAGATCCCTGTCAAAGCCGTCCCACGAGACTTCGCATCGCCGATATGGCGTGAAAGCGTCCAGCTCTGACACCACCCGGAACCGGGACACACCGGTCAGCGTGATCAGATAACGGCCATCTTCCGTTTCGGAAAACTGGGTCACGCGCCCGACACATCCGATGCGGTGCAGTTTGTTCTCATCATGGGCCGAAGGATTTGGCTGGACCATCGCGATCAGCCGTTCCTTGGTCTTGAGGGCATCGTCCAGCATCTGCAAATAGCGCGGCTCGAAGATGTGAAGCGGCAAGCGCGAGCGGGGCAACAACAGCGCCCCGGGCAAGGGGAAAACGGATACGGTGTCCGGCAAGTCGGCGGGATGCATCATGTCCCAATTCTAGCTCTGATCAGAAATTAGGCAAATATCATCGAGCTGAGTTTGCGGCGACCATTCAGAACGATCGGGTCATTGGGCTTGAGCGCGTCAAAGATCGTGAAAAGCTGGGTCTTGGCGGCCCCGTCATCCCACTCACGATCCCGGCGGAACAATTCCAGCAATTGCGCCACGGCTTCTTCCACTTCGCCGTTCGCGTGCAAGGCCTGCGCCAGGTCAAACCGGGCCTGAAGATTATCGGGATCAGCATCAACGGCCGCTGTCAGATCCGCCACCGGACCTGCATCAGCCGCCTGCTTGGCCAGCTGCAATTGCGCATGCGCAGCCTCGACCTCGGCCGAGTTGGATATTTCGGCGGGTGCACCGTTCAGGATGGCCTCGGCATGTTCCAGATCGCCAGTGGCGATATGTGCCCGCACCAGCCCGCCATATGCTGCCGCGTGGTTCGGGTCTTCGCCAAGAATGGCGGCAAAAGTCTGCGCAGCATCTGCCGCGGCGCCGTCGCTCAGCATTTCTTCGGCGGCAACTACGGCGTCATCCAATTGGCCGCCCGGGCTTTCCCCACCTGACGCCTCGATCACGCGATCCACGAAAGCCTTGATCTCGGACCCCGGCAGCGCGCCCTGAAAACCGTCCACGGGTTGCCCTTTAAAAAACGCGTAGACCGTTGGAATCGACTGGATGCGCATCTGCGAGGCGATCATCTGTGCCTCGTCCACGTTGATCTTGACCATCTTCACCGCGCCTTTGGCGGCGGTAACCGCGTCTTCCAGCATCGGGCCCAGCGTCTTGCACGGGCCGCACCAGGGTGCCCAGAAGTCAACGATAACAGGCGTTTCCTGCGAGGCTTCGATCACATCGACCATGAAAGTGGCCTCGGTCCCGTCCTTGATCAGATCGGTGGCTGGGGCGGCTGCGCCGTTCAGGATGTCCATGGCAATCACTCTTTCGTTCGAACTTGCGCTCTATATGCAATCGCTTGTCGCAGAAACCAAGGGCAGAGTTTCAGTTCAAATGTCGAAAGTCGCAAAGACCGGCGCATGATCGCTGGGCTTTTCCCACCCACGCGCGTCGCGCAGAATGCGACTGGAATGGCCCGCGTTTGAAATATCGGGCGTGGCCCAGACATGATCCAGCCGCCGCCCCTTGTCTGCCGTATCCCAGTCGCGGGCCCGGTAGGACCACCAGCTGAAAAGCTGCCCTTCGGGAATATCCTGCCGGGTGATATCGACCCAACCACCTGCGTCCTGGGTCTCGGCCAGATGTTCCACTTCGATCGGAGTGTGCGAGACGACCTTGAGCAATTGTTTGTGCGACCAGACGTCATCCTCACGCGGGGCAATGTTCAGATCGCCGACGAGGATGGATTTTTCCGGCTTTTCCGCGTGGAACCAATCGCGCATGTCCGTCAGATAGTCGAGCTTTTGGCCAAATTTCTCATTCACTTCACGATCCGGCACATCACCGCCCGCGGGGACATAGAAGTTGTGGATCGTGACACCATTCTCCAGCCGCCCGGCTATGTGGCGCGCGTGGCCGAGATCAGCGAAATCCTTGTCGCCCACCTCTTCTATCGGCAGGCGGGACAGGATGGCGACGCCATTATATCCTTTCTGGCCACGGGCAATCATGTGGGTATAGCCCAGCGCCGCGAACCCTTCGGTCGGAATCTTTTCAACCGGAGACTTGCATTCCTGCAAACACAGAACATCCGGCGCCTCTTCTTCCAACAGTTTCAGCACGATTGGTTCGCGCAGTCGGACCGAGTTGATGTTCCAGGTGGCAAGGGTGAAGGGCATGGTCAGGGAATCCTCTGTCGCGGTTGGGCGGAGGTTAACGCGGTGGGGGAT
Organism: Ruegeria sp. L11; assembly: GCF_056531755.1. NCBI lineage: Bacteria > Pseudomonadati > Pseudomonadota > Alphaproteobacteria > Rhodobacterales > Roseobacteraceae > Ruegeria > Ruegeria sp. L11. The sequence continues at coordinate 74,086 of NZ_JBQFMI010000010.1, read as the reverse complement.
GGGGTACCATCAGAAAAGAAAATCTAGGACGGGTGGCTTTCATTTTGGGGGGCATCATCGCAAATCTCGTACCAGTCCGGTTTTTCCGAAACAAATTCGTGAAACTGAACTTTCTGCTCTAACCCGGTATCCAGTGCATTTGCTGCGATTGGAAAACTATCTGCTTCTGAAATGATTTCGCCCAAAGATGTCCCGCATTTCGTGCAGAAACACCTGCCGTATTTGTAGGGCGGATCGGGCTGGTGCAGCGTTACGTTTTCCCTGCCCCGAACCCACACCAAGTCTTCTTTGTTGACAAATACGACTGTGCTAGCCCCGGCTTTTCTGCATCTTGAGCAGTGGCAGGTTCCCATCACGGATGGTTGAGACTTCAGGTTAAACTTCACCGCCCCGCACAAACAGCTTCCTTCAATCATCACGCGCTCCTCCAACCTTTCGCGAGAAATAGAACATTACAGGAACATTCAGGGTTTCGCAACGCCTGTGACGGTACAGGCGGCACATGATTTCGTCCTTCGGAAAAGAAAAAAGCCGGGCCATTCGGCCCGGCAGTCCAACAGGGAGGTGCATGTCATAACCCGGACATGCGCGGGTTGGGAGTAACCTAATTATGAGTACAGGGTATCACTTTGATCCAAGTCAATCCACACCCAGTTAAGACACTAGCCTATATCCACCGGATTCTGTGACCAAAAGGCGCGCATTTGACGGATCGGGCTCAATCTTCTGACGCAGGCGGTAGATGTGGGTTTCCAGCGTATGCGTTGTAACACCAGCATTATATCCCCAAACTTCGTGAAGCAGCACATCCCGCGCCACCACGCCGTCGGTCGAGCGGTACAGGAATTTGAGGATGTTGGTTTCCTTCTCGGTCAGGCGGATTTTTCTGTCCTCTTCCGTGATCAGCATCTTCATCGCCGGTTTGAACGTATAGGGGCCAAGTACAAATACTGCGTCCTCGGATTGTTCATGCTGGCGAAGCTGCGCACGGATACGTGCCAGAAGCACCGGGAACTTGAATGGTTTCGAAACATAGTCATTCGCGCCGGCATCCAGGCCCAGGATCGTATCGGCATCGCTGTCATGACCGGTCAGCATCAGGATCGGGCTTTTGACACCCTGTTTGCGCATGAGGCGGCACAGTTCGCGCCCGTCGGTATCCGGCAGACCCACATCAAGAATGACCAGGTCATAGATCGCTTCGCGCGCGCGCTCCATGGCAGAGTGACCGTCTGACGCCTCAAACACGTCAAAGTCTTCGGTCATGACAAGTTGCTCGCTGAGCGCCTCGCGCAGGTCCTCGTCATCGTCCACCAGCAGGATTTTCTTGAGTTGAGCCATTTCCCGGTCCTCCAAACGCTTTTCCATCACTTGCGCGTGGAATATGCAATCAACAAGATTTGCTGCAACCGTTTCACGCCTTCGTGTCAGAGTTCGCGGAAATGTTTCACATTTCCTTTCGAAAGGGCTAGGAGAAAGATTGAGCGTTATAGGGTAACATTGATGAGTCTCATCCCCGATATCACGGAACTTCTCGCCCGGGCCCGGGCCGATCTGCGCATGGGCGTTCCCGTTGCGCTGACCGATGACAGTGGCTTCAGCGTGCTTGCGGTTTCTGCCGAAACGCTCAGCCCGCAGCGTCTGGCCGACCTGAAAAAACTAGGGAATCCGGTGGTGGCCATAACTGGGCGACGCGCTGAAACCCTGAAAGCGCGGGCGTACGACGGGGATCTGGCGCGGGTTTCGATCCCGGCGGATGCAGATATCGCGTGGGTACAGGCGGTTGCTGATCCTTCCGACGATCTGAACGCGCCCATGAAGGGCCCGTTGATGACCGAGCGGCACGGCAATGCCAATCTGCACCGTATCGCAATAGCATTGGCCAAATCCGCGCGCATCCTTCCCGCTGTGGTCGTGGTACCTGTCGAGGACGGCAGGGCATTTGCCGCTTTGCACGGTTTGACCTGCATTGATCACACGCGCGCCACGCCTCATCTGGCGGATCGCAGTACTTTGCACGAAGTCGTCGCGGCCCGCCTTCCGATGGAGGTGTCCGAAGCCGGTCGGTTACACGTCTTCCGACCTGAAGACGGTGGTGAAGAGCACTACGCCGTCGAGATCGGTCGCCCGGACCGCGACAAGCCTGTGCTGGCCCGATTGCATTCTGCCTGTTTCACCGGCGATCTGATGGGAAGCCTGAAATGTGACTGCGGCCCGCAACTCCGCGGTGCCCTGGCACAGATGGGGGCAGAAGGTGCAGGCGTTCTTCTGTATCTGAATCAGGAAGGGCGCGGTATCGGTCTGGCGAACAAGATGCGCGCTTATTTCCTTCAGGATCAGGGTTTTGACACCGTTGAGGCGAACCACAGGCTGGGTTTTGAGGATGATGAGCGTGATTTTCGGCTTGGGTCGGACATATTGAAATCGCTGGGTTTCAACTCTGTCCGCTTGCTGACCAACAACCCGGCCAAAATCGCCATGATGGAACGGACAGGTATCGCAGTAACCGAGCGTGTCCCTCTGAAGGTTGGCGAAACCTCTCACAACCGGGGATACCTGGCGACCAAGGCCAAGAAGTCAGGGCATCTGCTTTGACCCCAAACGATCTTGTTCTAACTCCACGAGGCATCCGGTTTCTTGGCAGGGTGTTCCCCTGTTCCGTGGGCAAAGGCGGGTTGAGCAACGCAAAACGCGAAGGCGATGGCGCGACCCCAACTGGACATCATCGAATCGTCGGCATGCTATACCGGGCCGACCGAATGGCCGCCCCCAGCAAATGGGCCCGCGCCATTGGCCCGCGGGACTTGTGGTCTGACGACGTGTCTGAAAGCAGATACAACCACATGGTCAGCGCACCCTATGCATTCAGCCATGAAAAGTTGCGCCGCGCCGACCCCTTATACGACCTGATTCTGTTAACCGACTGGAACTGGCCAAACGCCGTTCCGGGCAGGGGATCGGCAATTTTTCTGCACCAATGGCGCAGACCCGGCTATCCAACCGAAGGCTGCGTTGCCTTTCGCCGGGACCATCTGCACTGGATATCACAGCGCATTGCCCCCGGAACACGGTTGATTATTCCCGAGGTTTAATTCGTTCGCCAAAGATAGCTGAGCCAACGCGCACATGTGTCGCGCCAATGGCGATGGCCTGTTCGAAATCGTCACTCATCCCCATAGACAATCCGTCAAGCCCGTTGCGCGTTGCGATTTTTGCCAAGAGCGCAAAGTGCAGAGCAGGCTCTTCATCGACCGGAGGAATGCACATCAATCCACGCACGGGCAGATCCAATGACCTGCACTCGGCAATGAAACTGTCCGCGTCCACAGGAAGGATACCGGCCTTTTGGTCTTCCTCGCCGGTGTTGACCTGAATGAACAGGTTCGGGCAGTTTCCCATTTCCTGTGCCAAACGCGCCAGTGTCTTGGCCAGTTTGGGTCGATCTACCGAATGGATCGCGTCGCACAGTTCCATTGCGTGACGGGCCTTGTTGGTCTGCAACGGGCCAATGAGGTGCAGATCAATACCCTCGAACTGTTCTTTGAAAGCGGGCCACTTGCTTGCCGCCTCCTGCACGCGATTCTCGCCAAAACATCTGTGCCCTTGCTCTAGAACTGCCTGCACCCTGTCATTCGGCTGCACTTTGGACACAGCAATCAGTTTGACGGAACCTGCCGGTCGGTTCGACTTGGCTTCGGCTTTGGCGATACGTGCGGTGACGTCTTGCAACGACATGGGACCCTCATCCTGTTTTGCGCAGAAAAACACCAAGTCGGCACAAAAGAAAAGGGCGAGTCCGAAGACCCGCCCTTAAACCTTGCGGTTCAGATCAGCTTAGAAGTTGAACTGAGCACCGAAGTCAGCAACGAAGGTCGAGTCTGTGCAGCTGTCACAGTCGTTGACACCGATACCACCGCGCAGCGATGCACCGCCGCCCAGGTCGTAGATCGCGCCAAGAGCAACCTGCTGAGTATCAGCAGATGCGTTACCGTCGCCGTAAGCGAAGATCAGGGTTGTTGCAGCGCCAACGTTGTAGGTTGCCGACAGACCCCATGCGGTGCCGTCAGTTGCTGCAACCTGAGTTGCGTCGTCTGCAACAAACAGAGTACCGCCGAAGTCACCCCATTCACCACCCAGGGTCAGAACGGTCAGGCTCGGATCGCTTACACCAGCAACACCAGCGTCGGTCTGGCCGTAGGCCAAAGCAGCTGTGATGTTGTTGAAGGTGTAGGTTGCGCTGATGTCCCAACGGTCTGCGTCCATAGGCACGCCGTTCAGAGCTACAGTCGCTTGGTCGTACGATGCACCAAACGAGAAGTCACCAACCGAGTACTGGAAGAACACGGCGTTCGAACCCGAACCGGTCGAAGTGTAGCCCAGGAAGTTGTAGTTAACACCCGAGTACTGACCAGCGAACAGCTCAAGACCAACTTCGTTGCCGTAGTAGTTTGCCAGGTTGTCGAAGGCACCTGCAACGTTACCGGCGTCAACACGCAGGCCACCGTAGATGACCGAGAAGCGTGCACCGTTCAGACCAGCGCGGTTTGCTTCGCCGTTGCCGCTGTTTTCGTCAGCTTGCAGACGAACGCGGCCTTCGAAACGAACGCCACCGTCGGTTTCTGCAGAACCGTCGATGTTCAGACGGAAGCGCGAAACCAGGATCGCGTCGTCAGTTTGAACAACAGCCGTACCAACGCCTGGCGCGGTACCGGTTGTCTGGACGTTTACAACGGTACCGCTACGATCTTCAACGTAACCAATACCAAAGCGGCCATAACCGCTGAAGTTAACTTCAGCTGCTGCAACGCCTGCGGTCGCAATCAGCGCCGTCGATGCGAAGAGAACTTTTTTCATCTTGTTTCCCTCGGTTTCAAAAGAGTTATCTACTCGACATATGCCTCGGCACATGTCTCAGCACGGACACCGTTTCGCTCTTTTTGCCCCCTTTGCGCAAGCTTGGCATAAAGACGTCGGCGTCATTGAGGTCAAATTGGTGCAAGGATGCCACAGTCAGTTTTCGCCCCGATGCAGCTGATACACTTACATTTCAGAAGAATGGGCTTGTTGCAGCGGGGGTCCTTGGCTAGGAGTATCCCCTGAATACTGTAGAACAAGTGAAACAGGACCTGTTTGCAATGCGCCTGCCGACGATTTTGGGAATGATCCTGCTGACCGCTGCTCTTTCGGCATGTGGGCAGAATCGAAACGCTTCGACAACATACTCCCCGAACATCGCTGGCGGCAATTCGGACGAACAAGAGCTGAATGACCCCGATCGGGCAACTATCTGGGATATCTTTGACCGCAGCACCGCCGAGCAGACCACAAACGTAAACCGGTATCTGTGGGCGGCTTCACTGGATGTACTGAGCTTCCTGCCCGTGCAGGAGGTTGATCCGTTTACCGGTGTAATCGTAACGGGTTACGGCACACCTCCGGGCGGCGGCCGATCCTACCGGGCTACTGTTCATATCAGCGATCCGGCGCTTGCCGCGCGCTCGTTGTCGGTAGCGCTTCAATCGAGCGGAGGGGCCCCGGTGAGTGCGGCAACATCCCGCGCAGTCGAGGATGCGATTCTGTCGCGCGCCCGACAGCTACGCATAGCGGACAACAAGTTCTAGCAACCCGCCGAAAATCACAATATTACCACGCCGGGTTCCTACCCGGCGTTTTCATTCACGAAGGACCGCAAAATGTCGCGCTACTCGGCCACCGAAATCGAAGCAAAATGGCAAGAGGCCTGGGACAAGGCCGGGATCTTCACCGCCAACCACAAGGCGGACAAGCCGAAATACTATGTGCTTGAGATGTTTCCCTACCCGTCTGGCCGAATCCATATGGGGCATGTGCGCAACTACACGATGGGTGACGTCATCGCGCGGCACAAATTGGCGACGGGTCACAACGTGCTGCACCCGATGGGCTGGGATGCATTCGGGATGCCTGCGGAAAATGCCGCGATGGCTATCGGGGGTCATCCGAAGGACTGGACCTACAGCAACATCGCAGACATGCGCGATCAGATGAAACCACTTGGCCTGTCCATCGACTGGTCACGTGAGTTCGCGACCTGCGACCCCGAGTATTACGGCCAACAACAGGCGCTGTTCCTCGATATGCTTGATGCCGGGCTGGTCTATCGCAAAAACGCTGTGGTGAACTGGGACCCGGTCGATATGACCGTTCTGGCCAACGAGCAGGTTGAAAATGGTCGTGGCTGGCGTTCGGGCGCATTGGTAGAGCGGCGCGAACTGACCCAGTGGTTCTTCAAGATCTCGGACTATTCCGAAGAATTGCTGGACGCGCTGGACACTTTGGACAACTGGCCCGCCAAGGTGCGCCTGATGCAGGAGAACTGGATCGGCAAGTCGCGCGGTCTGCAATTCGGCTTTGAACGCACTGATGGCGGAGAGCCGATCACCGTTTATACAACCCGCCCCGACACGCTGCTGGGCGCATCTTTCGTTGGCATCTCGCCCGATCACCCGATCGCAAAACAGCTTGAGGCCGAAAACCCCGAAGTGGCTGAATTTGTGGCCGAATGTCGCAAAGGTGGCACCACGGAAGAAGCCATCGAAACTGGCGAAAAGCTGGGCTTTGATACAGGCATCAAGGTCAAGCACCCGCTGGACCCGAGCTGGGAACTGCCGGTCTGGATCGCCAATTTCATCCTGATGGATTACGGCACTGGCGCAATCTTTGCCTGCCCTGCGCATGACCAGCGCGATCTCGACTTCTGCCGCAAGTACGGCCTGCCTGTGGTCGATACCTTCTTTGCGCTGGATGACGACGCGCCGGTCGACAAAATTGCATTCGTCCCGCCGAAAACCGAGAAAGTTCGCTGGGTGAACCATTTTGCAGGTTTGACCGAGGCGACAGGTGACGAGGCGATCAACGCCACCGTCGATTTTGCTGAAAAAGCCGGTTGGGGCGAGGGTGTCACCAAATACCGTCTGCGCGACTGGGGCCTCAGCCGTCAGCGCTATTGGGGGTGTCCGATTCCCGTCGTGCATTGCGAAAGCTGCGGTGTGGTGCCCGAGAAGAAAGAAAACCTGCCGGTCCGCCTGCCCGACGATGTGACATTCGACAAACCCGGCAACCCGCTGGATCGACACCCGACCTGGCGCGATTGCGCCTGCCCGTCTTGTGGCGCACCGGCCAAGCGCGAGACCGACACGATGGATACCTTCGTCGATTCGTCGTGGTATTTCGCCCGTTTCACCGCTCCGCGTGCGGAAACACCCACCGATCTGGCCGAGGCCGAATACTGGATGAATGTCGACCAGTATATCGGCGGCATTGAACACGCGATTCTGCACCTGCTGTATTCACGCTTCTTCGCGCGGGCGATGAACCTCACCGGTCACTTGCCCCAAAAGGCCATCGAGCCGTTCGACGCGCTGTTCACACAAGGCATGGTGACGCATGAGATCTACCAGACGCGCGACGCCAACGGCCGCCCGGTCTATCACCTGCCCGAGGATGTGACCGACGGCAAACTGGCCGATGGTACTGAGGTCGAAATCATCCCTTCGGCCAAGATGTCGAAATCCAAGAAAAACGTGGTCGATCCAGTCAGCATCATTTCGGCCTTTGGCGCCGACACGGCCCGCTGGTTCGTGTTGTCCGATTCGCCACCCGAGAGAGACGTGGAATGGACGGCGGCAGGAGCCGAAGCCGCCTATAAGCATCTGAATCGCGTTTGGAATCTGTGTGACAGGATCGGTACCATGGAGGCCAATGCAGCGGGCGAAGGCGATGAGGACCTGTTGCGCGAGATGCACAAAACCATCCGCGACGTGACATTGGGTGTCGAAAGCTTTGGTTTCAACGCCGCCATAGCCAAGCTTTATGCTTTCACTAATACGCTGGCAAAATCCAAGGCCGGTGCGGCGGCTCAGAAACAAGCGATCAAAACACTGGCCCAGTTGATGTCACCGATGACACCACATCTGGCGGAAGATATCTGGGCGCATCAGGGTGGTGAGGGCCTTGTGGCCGTCGCCCCGTGGCCCGTCGCGGATGAGGCGATGCTGGTTGATGACACCGTCACCCTGCCGATCCAGATCAACGGCAAGCGTCGCGCGGAAATCAGCGTTCCGAAAGATATGGACAAAGCCGAGGTTGAAAATATCGCGCTCAGCACCGAAGCTGTCCAAAAGGCGCTGGATGGCAACGCGCCGAAAAAAGTGATCGTTGTTCCGGGCCGGATTGTGAATGTCGTTGTTTGATCGCAGAACATTGCTTGTGATGCCGCTGGTACTGGCTGCCTGCGGCTTCCAACCGGTTTATGCTCCGGGCGGGTCAGGCTCAGCCTTGTTCGGTCGGGTGGCGGTATCTGCGCCAAATACCGTCGAAAGCTATCTTCTGGTTCAAAACCTTGAACACCAACTGGGCCGCAGCGCGGGATCTGTCAGCGATTACACTCTGGATGTTCAGGTCTCGACCGAAACCCGCGGCGCGGCCATAACCACGACGAACGAGACAACGCGGTACACGATTGATGGACGGGCGCAATACGCGTTGAAATCCAACGAAACCGGGCAAGTCGCGGCGTCCGGCACCGTAACCGATTTTGTGGGCTATTCTGCTTCGGGCTCTACCGTGTCGACGCTGGCTGACGAACGCGATGCGAAAGAACGCCTGATGGTAATCCTGTCCGGGCATATCGTGAACCGCCTGTATTCTACGCCGGGCTTGTCCAAATGAAGTTGAGCCCGCGCGAGGCTGACGGGTATTTCGCCAAGCCGGATGCGGACAAGACCGGGCTGCTGATCTATGGTGCGGATGCAATGCGGGTGGCGCTTAAGCGGCAACAGGTTCTGGCCGCACTGCTTGGTCCCGGTGCGGAAGAGGAAATGCGCCTGACCCGCCTGCCGGGCGGTGATTTGCGCGGCGATCCGGCGTCGCTGCTGGACGCGGTCAAGGCGGTTGGGTTTTTCCCTGGCCCGCGCGCGGTGTTTGTGGAAGACGCCACGGAAACAGCCGCGCCTGCGATTCTGGCCGCGCTTGAAGATTGGACCCCCGGCGACGCTCAGATCATCGTGACGGCTGGTCAGCTGAAACCAAATTCGAAAATCCGCAAAGCATTCGAGGGGCATCCCGCCGCCTATGCGATAGGCATTTATGACGACCCGCCATCGCGCGCAGAGGTCGAGCGGGTTCTGGCCGAAGCACATCTGAAAAACATCCCCCGCGATGTCATGTCTGCCATCAGCGAACTGGCCAACAGTCTCAGCCCTGGTGACCTCACCCAAACCGTTGAAAAACTGTCGCTTTACAAGCGCGGTGACAACTCTGAGCTGACAATGGAAGACATCGAAGCCTGCGCCCCGCGTTCGACCGAGGCGGCGCTTGACGATGTGCTGAACGTGGTTGCCGAAGGCCGCGCCGGAGAGATCGGGCCGCTGATCCGGCGGTTGCAGGCTCAAGGCACCAACGGGGTAACTCTGTGCATTGGGGCGACCCGGCATTTCCGCACACTTTATGCCTGCGCCTCGGATCCGGGTGGTGCTGCGCAGGGTATCGGTAAGTTGCGCCCGCCGGTTTACGGGAAACGCCGTGACCGTATTCTGCGTCAGGCACAGGGCTGGGGGGCGCCCAAGCTGCAAACTGCTCTGACCGTTCTGACGGATACCGACCTCTCCCTGCGATCCGCCGGACAGACAGCCCCCTCAATGGCTCTGGTTGAGCGTGCTATGATTCGTCTGGCGATGCTTGCGCGGTCGCGCTGAGTTATCTGACCTGATCCAGCCTATCGGCAGCGGCCCGACCGGCCCAGCGACCCGTGGCAAGACAGGCCGTCAAAAGATAGCCCCCGGTTGGCGCTTCCCAATCCAGCATCTCACCTGCGCAGAATACAGCCGGAATGGTTTTCAGCATCAACCCGTCATCCAACGCGGATCGTTTCACGCCGCCTGCCGTCGAAATGGCCTCATCCATCGGTCGCAGCCCCGCGTGCAGGATTAGCAGTTTCTTGAGAACCTCCACTTCGCCGGGCAGCGGCAACTGACTGCGTTTTGCCATCTCGTGAAACACGGCAATCTTCTGCGGTGACAGGTTCAACGATTTTCTCATCCATTGCGAAAACGTGGTTTTCGACTTTCTGGACGACCATCTCGCCCGCAAGGATTGCAGGTCCAGATCAGGTGCCAGATCGACATAAAGTGGCTGCCCATTGCGCAAAGCAGGGGTGAGGGTGTAAAGCCCGCCTCCCTCCAGCCCGGTTGCCGAGATTGCGGCCTCGCCGCGGCTATCCTGGTCACCGGCCATCCACCGAACCGATTTCAGCGCCGCCCCGAAATGTGGCTGCATATGAGGGCTCCAGTCCACCGACAGGGCTGAATTCGCAGGTTCGAACCGTGCCAGTTCCACGCCCCTGCTGGACAAGATTTGCGCCCACTGACCATCCGACCCAAGGCGGGCCCAGCTTGCCCCGCCCAGCGCCAGAACGGTTACAGAAGCAATCAGGTTTTGCGGCCCGTCCGGGGTCTCAAATACCAGCGCATCAGCTTCCCAACCTTTCCATCGCCAACGGGTTTTGATCTCAACCCCTGCTGCGTCCAGTCGCGCAAGCCATGCGCGCAACAAGGGCGACGCCTTCATGGTCTCGGGAAAAACCCGCCCGGTGGAGCCCGTGAATAATGTCTGGCCCAATCCACGCGCCCAGTGCTGCACGGCTTGCGCATCAAAGGCGGTGATCATCGGGCACAACCAGTCCGCCGCATTGGCATACGACCGCATCAGTGTCTCAGGCGGTTCGTCCTTTGTCAGGTTCAGCCCCGATTTACCTGCCATCAGAAATTTGCGCGCAACCGAGGGCTTGGCTTCGGCAACCAGTACGGAATGCCCGGCCTCGGCCAGTTGCTCGGCCGCCATCAACCCTGCGGGGCCTGCTCCGATCACCACTGCCTGCGCCATTCGCACCCTCTTGCCTTCGCCATCCATCGGCGCAAGTTTCAAACCATCATGGCGAACAACGATCCGATCTGCCCGCTCTGCGACCGCCCAATCCCCAGCGGGGGTGGCAGCCTGCATCATCTGATCCCAAAACTCAAAGGAGGCAAGGGCGGACCCACCGTCCTTCTGCACCAGATTTGCCACAAAGAAGTGCATGCCACTCTGACCGAGGCCGAACTGGCGCGCAGTTACAACACGGTCGCAGCCTTGCGCGCGCATCCCAGGCTTGAGAAATTCCTGATCTGGGTGCGTAAACGCCCACCCGGATTTCGGTCGAAAGTTCCGGGCAAGCGACGCAACAGGTGATCAGCCAGGCAGGACCGGATCGCCAAAGGCGTCTTTCAAAGGTGCGGCCAACCCCTCGACTTCTATTCCCTGGTAATCCGGTACGGGCGCAAACTGCGCACCCGCAAGATGCTGGAACTCCAATGTCGTATACGGTCGCTTCCACAACCATTCGCGATTCTCGACGGCCCACAAATCGGGGTTTGGAGGGGTTTCGTCGGTAAAGGCGTAGAAATGCAGATCAAAGCCATGGGGGGCCACCTCCTGCATCGACAGCAAGGACATACCTTGCGCGCGCCAAAACGCGTCCTCACCCGCAATATCACCGGTTCGAAGGGTTATCTGACCGATCCGGGCTTGCGCAAACGGAGCATCCGGATCTGCAACCTGCACCGGTTTGTTACCTTCGAAATCATGTTGCAGCAATTCGACGACAAACCCTTCGGGATCAGCCAGATGGCACATATACCCGATATCCAAAAACTGGCTCGGCGTGCTTACCGCAGTACCCAGCGCGCGCAGATGCGCTGCCGCAAGATCGACATCAGGAACGGTAATTCCGATCTTCCAATATCTTTGGCCCCGGTCATGGGTGTATCCCCCACCACCCGGCAACAGCAGAAGGTCCGCATCTTCCGAGTTGTAGCCGACGCGGCAACCTGACCCCTGCCGGTCAACCCGCATACCCAGAACGTCGCGATAGAATAGGGCCAGTCCTTCCGGGTCAGCGACCCGCAACCGAACGGCCGAAATCCTCATGAACACATCCTTGCGATATCCCTGGCGACAACGGGGTCAGCGTTCACGCTGTCTGCCACAAAGTCACGCGCGGTTTGCATCAGATGATCGGGCTCGACGATCCGGTCAACCAGACCAAAGTCATACGCCTCTTGCGCGGTGATCTTCTGACCTGCCATCAGGATCAATTTGGTTCTGGCCGGGCCCACCAAAGCCGCCAGCCGTTTCGGATCGGACGGTTGCGGCAGGAACCCCAGCTTCATCACCGGATAAAAGAACTTGGCTGTTGGCACCGCAATGCGAAGGTCACAGGCCAAAGCCATGCCATTGGCCCCGCCAGCCAAAGTTCCGTTCAACGCGGCAATGGTCAGACAGGGCAATGCGGCGATGGCACCGGACAGTCTTTCCCAGACGTCAGAGGTGGCCAGACCGGCGCGCGCCTCGTCCAGATCGGCCCCCGCGCTGAACACTTTGCCCGCGCCCGTCAGGATCAGCGCCCGCGCGCTGGTTGCGGCCTCGGCAATCCCGACCAGTTCATTCAGCATCGCTCCGGTCAGGGCGTTTGCCTTTTCGGGATTGTTGATCGTAACGACCCACAGGCCATCCTCTTTCCTCAGGTCGATCATATCAACCCAACCCTTTTTCGGATGTCTTCCAGACGCAGCGAGATTTCCGTTCCCAAATACTCATCCGCGTCCTTGGAACACATCCACAACAAGGCACGTGCTGGCCAGTCTGCGGGAATATGCGCGTCCCAGTCCAGTTGACTGACCGGATTGATGCCGCTTGCCTTGATGGACCGCTGCATATCCGTGGCAACCGTCCCCGGCGACAGCCCCATGGCGCGAATACCGTGTTGGGCTTCTTCCAGATGCAGGCATTCCGTCAGCATTTTTGCCCCGGCCTTTGACGCGCAATAATGGCTCCACGCCTCAACCGGGTTGGACGCCGCGCCGGACGAGACGGTCAGAATGCTTCCGCCCCCGGCGGCCCGCATCACCGGCAATGCCGCACGCATCCCGTAGAAAACACCTTTGAGGTTGATATCGATGGCTTTGCTCCAGGCCTCAGGATCGGCGTTTGTAAGATGAAAGATTGGATCGATCACACCGGCATTGCCAATCAGAACATCCAGCCCACCGAACCGATCCACACATGTGGCCACAGCCTGCTCGACCTGCGCGAAATCGCTGACATCGCAGGCCAGCGCGATGGCCTGATCACCCAGTTCAGCGGCCAAGGCATCAATCTGATTTCGGCTGCGGGCCACTAATGCGACATTGGCCCCGGCTGCGGCAAAAACGCGCCCCGCTTCGGCCCCGATGCCACGGCTGGCCCCGGTTATCAGAACTGTTTTCCCCTGCATTTGCCTCTCCTCACGTATTGTTGTTGATCCCGGCCACAGCCGTAACGCGGAAACGGGGAAATGGTCCAGCCCTTGCCCCCTTGACGATAGGTGCCACAACCCCGACCATGCGCCGCAAATTGATCAAGAAGGGTTACCTTATGTCCGTTTTCTTCCACCGCAGCTGCGGTGCTGTTCTGGCTTACGCCGTTGCGACCCAGGGCGCGTTCGCCGACCTTACTGCAAATGATGTCTGGTCCGACTGGCAAAGCTATTTCACTTCAATGGGCTACACCGTTACAGGTGACGAAAGCATCACCGGTGACGTCACCACTATTTCGAACATGACACTTTCTTTGACCTTTCCGGAAGAAGACGGGCAGTTCCAGATGGTCATGCCTGAAATGACGCTGACCGAAAATGGTGACGGAACCGTTACCATCGGACTGCCCGAAAGCTTTCCCATGGATGTCACGGGAAAAGCCGATGATGAAGAGTTTGCAGCCAAAGTGATTTATTCGCACAGCCAACTGAACATGGTTGTTTCGGGTACACCCGAAGACATGACCTATGACTACACTGCTGACAAACTGGGCATTTCACTGGATTCGATTGAAGTCGATGGCGAACCGCTGCCGAACGAGGTTTTCAGCATCGCGGTCGAGGCAGGTGATCTGGCCGGTCGGTCGCGGATGCAAATAGGCGAACACCGAAACATCACCCAGACATTCAACAGCGATACACTGACCTATAACCTGAACTTTCAGGATCCGGAAAACGGTGAAAGCGGGCTGATCAATGGCCAACTGGGCCAACTGGCCTTTGAAGGCGAAAACGTGATCCCGCTGGATTTTGACATGTCTGATCCGCAGGCGTTTTACCAAGCGGGTTTCGCCTTTGATGGCACGTTTACCTATGCATCCGGCAGCACCGACCTGAGCGGGACCAGCGAAGGCCAGGCGTTCTCGATGAACAGCACCTCGGAGGGTGGGCGCTTTGCCGCCAGCATCGACGCCGAGCGTATCGCCTATGACATCGCGCAGAACAGCACCAAACTGGCGGTTACAACAGCAGACCTGCCATTCCCGATCGAGTTGTCCATGGCCAGCGCAGGGTTGAATTTCGAATTCCCGATCCAGCAATCGGACGAAATACAGCCCTTTGCCTTTGGCCTCAACATGACCGATTTCACCATGTCTGATGTCCTGTGGGGCATTTTTGACCCGGCAGGCGCGCTGCCCCGCGATCCGGCGACAATTGCGCTGGACACGACCGGCACGGCAAAAGTTCTGATGAACATCTTCGATCCAGAAATCGACGTCGAGTCGGACGAAGCTCCGGGTGAGCTGCATTCGCTGAAAATCAGCCAGCTTCTGGTTTCGTTGGTCGGTGCCAAACTGACCGGTGATGGCGATTTCGCCTTCGACAATTCGAACACAGAAGAGTTTGGGGGAATGCCCAGCCCAAGCGGCGTGGCAAACCTGAAACTTGTTGGCGCCAATCAGCTGATCGATACGCTGATCGGCATGGGCCTCATTTCGGACGACGATGCGCTGGGCGCGCGGATGATGATGGGTCTGATGGCTGTCCCCGGCGATGAGCCTGACACCCTGAACTCGACCATCGAATTCACGGAAGACGGTCAGATTTTGGCGAATGGCCAGCGTATCAAGTGATACCTATCTGAAAGGGCCGCGCAGTGCGGCCCTTTCCATTCCTGTGAACCTTGTGCCAAACCCGGTAGCGGCATGGATTTATCCCGATCCACACAGCACAATCCGGTCACAGGTCTTGCGGGGCGGGCGGTGCAAGGCTAGGTCCTTGGCAATCAACCTGGAGACCTCATGACCCGCACACCAGAAGAAATCAGCCAACAATTGCTCGATGTTGCTCGCCGGGCAGGCGCAGAGGCAGCAGATGCCATCGTTCTCGAAGGGTCCTCGGTCTCGGTCGATGTGCGGGGCGGCGCACTGGAACATGCGGAACGCTCTGAAGGCGCCGATCTGGGTTTGCGCGTGTTTCTGGGTAAACACTCAGCCATTGTGTCCAGCTCTGACAGCCGCCCGGAAACCCTTGCGGCGATGGCCGAACGCGCCGTGGCCATGGCAAAAGAGGCGCCCGAGGACCCCTATTCCGGGCTGGCGGACAAAAGCCAACTGGCCAGTGACTGGGATATTCAGTCACTGGAATTGCTGGACACTGCCCCGGCCCCGTCCGCGGAAAGCCTGATGCAGGATGCGCTGGCCGCCGAGGCCGCAGCACTGACAGTAAAAGGCGTCACGCAGGTGTCGGATGCTGCTGCAAGCTACGGAACGCACCGGGTGCATCTGGCGGCTACAAACGGGTTTTCCGGTGGGTATGAGCGCAGCAGCCGATCCATCTCATGTGTTGCGATCTCGGGTGAAGGCACCGGGATGGAGCGCGACTATGACGGTGACAGCCGGACGTTTCAATCCGACCTGCGCGACGCGGCTGAGATTGGGCGCACCGCAGGGGAACGCGCTGTGCAACAGGTTGGCGCGCGCAAACCTGCGACCGGCAGTTTCCCGGTGTTGTTTGATGAACGTATCTCGTCTTCGCTGATCGGGCATCTTCTGGCCGCCAGCAATGGGGCCGCTATTGCGCGGGGCGCGTCTTGGCTCAAGGATTGTCTTGGGCAGGATGTTCTGCCCGCGCATCTGTCGCTGATCGAAGATCCGCACCGCCCGCGCATCTCAGGCTCGCGCCCATTTGATGCAGAAGGCCTGCCAACGCAGCGCCGGGTGATCGTGGAAAACGGTGTCCTGACAGGATGGACGCTGGATCTGTCGAGTGGCCGCAAGCTGGGCATGGACTCTACAGGCAACGCTGCGCGCGGTGTGTCCGGCCCACCCTCGCCCAGCAACTGGAACCTGAGCCTGACGCAAGGGGCCCGCAGTCGCGAAGATCTGCTGCGCGATATGGGAACCGGTTTGCTGGTCACTTCCATGATCGGATCGACGATCAACCCCAATACAGGCGACTATTCCCGTGGTGCATCAGGGTTTTGGGTCGAAAACGGTGTGATCACGCATCCTGTCAACGAATGCACCATCGCAGGTAATCTGCGTGATATGTTGCGGCGGATCATTCCCGCCAATGACGCGCGCCCATATTTGTCGCGCGTGGTCCCGTCGCTGTTGATTGAAGGAATGACACTTGCCGGCAACTGATCTGCCCCTTCTGATTGAGGCCGCGATTGAGGCCGGCAAGATCGCTACACGCTATTCCGGAACGCAAGCACAGCGTTGGGACAAACCTGGTGGCGCCGGTCCGGTGACCGAGGCCGATCTGGCCGTCAACGCGATGCTGGAAGAAAAGCTGTGCGCTGCGCGGCCAGGCTATGGCTGGCTCAGCGAGGAATCCGAGGATTCGCCCGAGCGCTTGGACCGCAGCAACGCCTTTATCGTCGATCCGATTGACGGCACCCGCAGCTTTACCGAAGGCGCGCGCACCTGGGCGCATTCGCTGGCCATTGCAGTCGATGGCATTGTAACTGCCGCTGTAATCTACCTGCCGATGCGCGACTTGCTTTATGCCGCGGCGCAGGGTCAGGGCGCCACTCTCAACGGGCAAAAGATCACGACATCAAAAACGCCTGAGCTATCGCAATCTCAGGTTCTGGCCGCCAAACCAAATCTGGACGCACAGCACTGGCGCAATCAGAATGGTCCAGCCTTCCGCCGCGCATACCGTCCCTCGCTTGCCTATCGCATGGCGCTGGTCGCGCAGGGGCGGTTCGATGCCATGCTGACCCTTCGCCCCAGCTGGGAATGGGATATTGCCGCTGGCGATCTGATCATCCGAGAGGCGGGCGGCGTCTGTTCAGACCGTTTGGGTCAACCGCTGATCTTCAACAATGCCCACCCCAGGCTGAATGGCGTAATCGCCGCCAGCACCGCGATCCACGGGCAACTGTGGGCTCAGCTGGACCCGATCGGGCCCGGAATCGGCGCATGAGAAAACCGCGCTCATTAAGCCTTGCCGCTTATCGGGTGCTGTCCTGGAGAATGCGGAACGGCGTTGGTGTAAAAACCGACCTGCCACGCCCCGAAGGCGAGGTCGTGTGGATGCACGTCGCCACGCCAGACCGCCTGCGGGCGGTGAGTGATTTTTGCCGCCGGTTGCTTCAGTCCCGATCCGAGCTGCACTTTCTACTGACCGCCCCGCCGGACGCGGATCTGTCTGCCTGGCCGGAATGCAGCTTTCCCCTGATCAACCTGCCTCAGGAACAGAGCGGGGCCGCGCGTGACTTTATCGAATACTGGCGCCCAGGTATCGGGATTTGGTTCGGTGGTGATCTGATGCCCAACATCATAACCCGAGCTGATGAACAGGCCGTACCCTTGGTGTTGTTCGACGCCCAATTTACCGTTGCACTGTCCCGGAACGCGCGCTGGCTGCCAGACATAACCAGAGTGACCTTTAGCTGCTTTCGCAAGATACTGACTGCAAATTCTGAAACCGCCCGGCACATCCGGAGACTTGGCATCCCGTTTTCAACAGTCGAAGAATCGCCACCTTTGCGCATCAGCCCAAATCCAAGACCTTGGCCAGAAGACGAGCTGATCGAAACCAACCACACGCTGGCAGGGCGGCCTGTTTGGCTGGCTGCCTGGGTGCAGGACAAAGAGTTCATTTCGGTTCTGACAGCACATCGTCAGGCATTGCGCCTGTTGCACCGGCTGGTTCTGGTACTTCACGTCGCCGACGTTCACGAGGCTGCCCCCCTAAAACGGCGGCTGGAGACGATGGATTTACGCTGTGTCAACTGGGACGATGGTGGCTTGATCGAAGACAGCACGCAGGTCGTTCTGACTGCCGACCCCGAAAATCTGGGGTTGTGGCACCGGGTGTCGGCAGTGACGTTCATGGCCAGTTCACTGGAACGCGGCGCAGGTGGTCAGGACCCGTCCGACGCAATCGCGCTGGGGTCCGCCATAATTTCTGGACCATTCGTGCATCGCCATCACGAGCTTTACGCCCACCTTCAACAGGCAGGGGCAGCCAATGAGGTCAAGTCAGCAACCGAGTTGGGCGATGCCGTCGTACAGCTTCTGGCACCAGACCGCGCCGCTGACATGGCTTTGGCTGGATGGCAGATAATCACCGAAGGTGCGCCGCAGGCAGACACCCTCATCGAAATGGTGCAGGATATTCTGGACCAGCGGAGCGCAGATCATGCGGGCACCTGATTTCTGGAACACTCCTCCGGACCAGCCGGATCTGAGGGCGCGGCTGCTGACCCCGCTGGGGCGCTTATATGCCGCAGCGACAGCCCGCAGGATTGCCTCGAAATCAGGGGAAAATCCCGGTGTGCCCGTGATCTGCATCGGCAATCTGAATGCAGGTGGAACCGGGAAAACGCCCACCGTCATCTGGACCATCGAACAACTGGGTAATGCCTGGCACAAACCGCATGTCGTGACGCGAGGACATGGCGGGTCACTGGAAGGCCCGGTGCAGGTCGATCCGGGCAGGCACACCGCCGCCGAGGTGGGGGACGAGCCGCTGTTGCTGGCGATGTTTGCCGAGGTCTGGGTTGCCAAGGATCGGGCGGCGGGCGCGCGTGCAGCGGCCGCAGCGGGGGCAACAGTGATCGTTCTGGATGATGGCTTTCAGAACCCTTCGGTCGCCAAGGATTTCTCGATTATCGTTGTGGACGCCCAGCGCGGATTTGGAAACGGCTTATGCCTGCCAGCCGGTCCATTGCGAGAGCCCGTCGATACCGGCCTGCAACGGGCCGATCTTGTACTGTCCTTGGGGGAAGAGGCGGCACAAAAGGTATTTGCCAACAACTGGAAAGGCCGGTTGACCGTTCCTCATGTCACCGGGGCAGTCGAACCCCTGCAAACCGGTATGGATTGGTCGGAAACGCGTGCGTTGGCGTTTGCAGGCATCGGCTATCCCGAAAAGTTCTTCCAAACCCTGCGGCGGCTGGGTGTGGATCTGGTACGGGCCGAGGCGTTGGACGATCACCAGCCGTTGACACAAGCCCTAATGACCCGACTGGAAAACGAGGCGCGTTTGCTGGGCGCTCAGATGGTCACCACCGAAAAAGACGCCGTTCGCCTGCCCCCCGCTTTCCGAAGCAAGGTGATCACTTTGCCGGTTCGGCTTCAGATTTCAGACGCCGACAGGGTCAGGGACATGCTTTTGAAAGCCGCCCCTTCACCAAAGTAAACCAGGCTGGCCCCCGGCGGGGCCAGCTGGGGTCGAGTCAGCTGCCGAGCTCAGCTTCAATCAGCTTTTTGAAGTCCGCGTAGGACTGATTGTCGACTTTCTTGCCATTCACGATGAAGGACGGGGTCGCCTGAATTCCATCGCGTTCAGCGTTTTCCTGATACCATGCGGCCAATGTTCGCGCCTTGGTGCCATCCTGCAAACAGGCCTCAAGCTGGTCGCCATCAATACCTGCCAGACGACCGATCTTGCGCAGTTCATCGACGATCTCGGCCGGACCTCCTGCGCGCGTCCATTCTGCCTGACCTTCATAGATCAGATCGGTGATGCCAAAGAATTTCTCGGGACCGGCGCAGCGGGCCACCATCGACGCCCACAGTCCGTAGCGATCAAAATAGACCTCACGATAGGTGAACTTGACCTTACCAGTATCAATGAAATCCTTCTTGAGCTGTTTATACGCGCTCTTGTGGAAATTCGCGCAATGCGGGCAGGTGTAGGATGCGTATTCGATGATTTCGACAGGCGCGCCCTCGGCGCCCTGAACCATGTCAATGATGGTGGATGTATCCAGGTCCGCCTCTTGCGCCTCGGCGGCACTGACCAGCGGAAAACTTGTATTGGAATTTGACAGCGACACCCAATAGCCGCCAGCGGCCACGGCGACGGCCGCACAGATTACGGTTGCAATACGGCTCATTCTCAGCCCTTTCTCAGCGTTTCTGTTTGGATAAAACGTTGCGCCCAAGACGTTCAAGGGCCGCGCGCAAATCTTCATCATTTACACTGCGTGACACTTTGTCTGCCTCGGCAGCAATTTCAGGTGCAATCTCGGGTTTTGCTTGCTTCGGTTTATGGTCGAAACTGGCCTGCCCCTCGGCAAATCCGGTCGGAGCGGTCTGAGTAATGCGGACACGGCTGATGGCATTGTAACCGTAAACCGCGTTCACTTTACCACGCAGCTGTTCCTTCTGCATTTCCAGCATCGGGGCCTGCGGACCTGTGGTCAGAACGGTCAGAGTCGCGCCGAAACCACCTTTGCCATAGCCGACACTGACTGGGCGCGCGATGGCGGCGGTATCCTGACCCACGATCTCGGCCCAATGGGTCAACAGACGTGACACAGCAAAGCCCCGGCTTTCCCCGGCGCGCCTGATCTGGTCATTCAGCAAAGACGCGGTGCGCTTGAACCCGCGGGTTGACGAACGTCTGCGTTGCATCTGGTTTCCAACTCCTGCACCGCTATTGTAGTAGGCAGAACACCGGGTGCCAGCGAAACCTGACAGGGAGACGAATAAAACTTGCGTGATTCCTTTGAATTCACCGTCAGCGCTGCGCTTCTGGAGTGGTATGACCACAACGCTCGCGCCATGCCATGGCGCACAGGACCGGCAGAGCGCGCCGCCGGGGTACGCCCTGCCCCCTATCGGGTCTGGTTATCCGAAGTGATGTTGCAACAGACGACTGTAGCAGCGGTGCGGGATTACTTTCTGCGCTTCGTGACACGTTGGCCTACGGTTCAGGCGCTGGCCGCCGCGCCGGATGAGCAGGTCATGGGGGAATGGGCCGGCCTTGGGTATTACGCGCGTGCGCGCAACCTCTTGAAGTGCGCCCGCGTTGTGACGCGGGATCACAATGGTCAGTTCCCCGAAACTTATGGTGCGCTGCTGAATTTACCCGGCATCGGCCCTTATACAGCTGCGGCAATCTCGGCCATCGCCTTCGATCAGCCTGAAACGGTTCTGGACGGCAATGTCGAACGCGTCATGGCCCGATTTTACGACATCCACGCGCCGCTGCCCGGCTCGAAACCCTTGCTGAAGGAAAAAGCCTCGGCGCTGACACCTTCTAATCGGCCCGGTGATTACGCTCAGGCGGTCATGGACTTGGGGGCCACAATTTGTACACCGAAATCCCCGGCATGTGGCATTTGCCCGCTGCGCGATCCATGCCAAGCGCGGCTTGCGGGAACACAGGCTGATCTTCCCCGAAAAACACCGAAAAAGCCCAAACCCACCCGTCACGGTCACGTTTACATCGCGCGCATGCCAGATGGGGCCTTGCTGCTCGAGCGCCGACCGGACAAGGGTCTGCTGGGCGGAATGCTGGGCTGGCCCGGATCGGAGTGGGCTGACGATCCGGTCGAGCACCCCCCGCTTGCGGCAGATTGGAAGATGGTGTCGGGCGAGGTGCGCCACACTTTTACGCATTTTCATCTGATTTTAAGAATCTGGACCGCAGAAACCACCGGTCAAGATGCTCCCGATCATCTAATCGCAGTGGGAAAGCACAGCTTCAAACCCAGCGACCTGCCCACGGTGATGCGCAAAGCCTATGATCTGTGGAAAGGACAATAAGACCGCTGTGCATTCCCTGGCCTCGCGGCTAGGCTGTCCCCATCTAGTAGGAGCACCAGAGATGAGCGCAACAGTCTCGTTGGCACGCTGGCAATCGGCATCACCCTTCTGGGTGTCCCTGCTGTTGATCCCACTGATCTGGTTCACTGCTTTCGCGGGCGGATGGTGGGTTCTGCTGATCCCGATCTCGACCTGGTGGGTCTTTGCCGTGCTGGACCGGATCACCGGGCTCAACGTGGGAAATGCGGACCCTGAGACGCCAGACGACGCTCTTCAACGGTATATCCTGCTGACCAAGCTTTGGGCACCCCTTCAGTTCCTTACCCTGTTTGGCCTGATCTGGTACGCGAGCCACGGCAGTCAGCTTTCGACGCCTGAGAAAATCGGCCTGTTCTTTGGCATGGGTGTTATCACGGGTACGGTCGGTATCAATTACAGCCACGAGCTGATGCATCAGAAAAGCCGTTGGGAACGCTGGCTGGGCGATATCCTTCTTGCCATGGTGCTCTATTCTCATTTCCGGTCCGAGCATCTGCTGGTCCATCACCGTCATGTGGGCACGCCACGCGATCCGGTGACGGCGCGATACAACGAAGGGTTTCACCGCTTTTACCCTAGGGTGTTGCGGCAAAGCCTGGTCTCGGCCTTCAACGCCGAACGCGGAAAACTGGCCCGCAAGGACCGCCCCTGGACCGACCGCTCCAACCCGTTCTGGCGGTATTGGGCGTTGCAAGGGGGAATGCTGGCACTGGCGGCGCTGGTCGGAGGATGGTCCGGTCTGGCCCTGTTTCTGTTGCAGGCCGGTGTCGCGATCTGGC
Source organism: Ruegeria sp. L11 (assembly GCF_056531755.1). Classification (NCBI taxonomy): domain Bacteria; kingdom Pseudomonadati; phylum Pseudomonadota; class Alphaproteobacteria; order Rhodobacterales; family Roseobacteraceae; genus Ruegeria; species Ruegeria sp. L11. Next base: position 51,383 of record NZ_JBQFMI010000010.1, on the reverse strand, counting down.
AGCTGGAACTGGTCAACTACGTTGAACATTACGGGTTGACTCGGAAACATCTGGGCGACGGGCGGTATGAGCACGTCCTGCCCCGACATTCCTGGAATGCCTCGCAGAAAGCTTCAAACTGGTTGCTGATCAATCTGCAACGCCATTCGGATCACCATTACAAACCAAACCGCCGGTTCCCGCTGCTTCAACACCACACGCCCGAAACGGCACCGCAACTGCCCTATGGCTATCCCGTCATGACTGTGGCTGCGATGATCCCACCGCTGTGGCGACGGGTCATGAACCCACGGGTCCGGGATTGGCGGCGTCAGTACTACCCCGAGATCACCGATTGGCACGCCTATAACAAGGCCCTGAACCCCGCACCTGATGCGTAACCGATGCACCGCCCGGCCCATCAGGCTCGGCGCTTTGGGTACTGTTCTGGCGAGGTGTAAGGTCTTCAGCCTTTCATCACCCAGATATCCATCGGTGTTTCCACGCCGCGCACAGATTGATCGGTAAGCTCTGCAAAACCAGTCATGGCGACAGGCGCAGACTGGTTTTCCTCTGCAATCCGCGCGCGCACGGCATCGCTGACCACGATACGCGCCTGTAAATCACGCGTCAGCGCCTCGAGCTTGGCCGCGACGTTGACGGCATTCCCGATGACCGCGAATTCAAGCCGGTTCGCACCAATGTCGCCCAGCACGACCGAGCCATAGTGCACCCCAATCCCGACGCGGATTTCAGGCTCTCCCGCCCGGCGGCGGTCCAGATTCCATCGGTCGATCACGCTGACCATCGCGCGCGCACATCCCAGCGCGTTGCTTGCGTCCAACGGCGTGGGCACCGGGGTGCCAAAGGTCGCCATCAGCCCATCCCCCAGATACTTGTCCAGGGTCCCGTGGTGACGAAAAACCTCGGTTTCCATGCGGGCGTGAAAGCCCCGCAGCACTTCGATCACATCATAGGGGTCACGACCGGCGGCGTATTTCGTGAATCCGACGATGTCGATGAACAGAACGGCCACATTCTCTTTTCGGACCTGTTTCAGCGGCTCGTCATTCTGGCTCAGCTCCTCTACCACGTTGGGCGAGAAATAGCGTGACAGGTTGGCCCGTTCCCGTTCCAGCCCTGCATTGCTCATCAATAGCCGGTTCAGCCGTTGCATCGAAAGGCCCAAAGTCACGGCCACCATCATGAACACGATTGCCTGCTGGATGCGCTGAGGCGCCATGAAACTGTTCGGATCCAGAAGCTCGGCAACATCCGGGTAGTCTTGCAAAGCGGTCGCAACTTTTTCGCTGATCCCGGGAATGGGCGTTGCGACCCACCAGGCAACGATCCACCCGATCGTCCACATCATCGCCGTCCAGGTCCCGATGGCGATCACGGTCCGCCAGGAATAGGCCAATGTGCCTGCCGCCAGAATGATGAAGAAGTACTGAAAGTTGTCGAACCGGTATTGCATGGCCAATGGCCTGACATCATCGCTGAAGGGATTGGGTACGATCATCCCAAGTGTCATGATCAGCAGGTCGACGAAAATCAAAAACAACTCGCCCCGCGATTGCCCGACACGACCTGCACGGCGGATCAACCACCCGTTGCCGCAGATCAGCAGCAGAATGAAGTGATACCAAAGCACCTCCCATTGCGGGTTCAGAAAAACCAGCAGCACCGCAGTCAGCGCCATCGCCACCCATCGCGCACGCACAGCCAATTCCAGACCCTCGCGCTTGTGCCGTTCCAACGCGGCCTCGGTATATTTGTTGTCCAGATCAAACGCATCGGGCTGGGTGAAAAACAGGCTTCGGCGGGGCTGTGCGGTCGTCTCGGTCATGGCCGTGGTCTTTCTTGCGGAGGCTAGGCAGCCTTATGCAATCACTGTTGAAGGCAAAACAAAAGACCCCGCCGGTTGATCGGCGGGGCAAGGCATAGTGCCATGTGTCAGGCCACAGGCACCGGCGGTGTTCGTGAATTCAGTTGTGCATCTCTGCGCGGATCTGTTGCCGCAAGATGTCAATCGGTACGGTCTTGCCGTCCCGCTTGAAGCACCAGTATGTCCAGCCGTTGCAGGACGGGGCGTTTTCCAGATGCGCGCCGACCTGATGGATTGACCCTTTGACATTGTCACCCACCAGCGTTCCATCCGCACGCACCTTTGCCTTGTGGCGCTGGTTCATGGAATAAAGCTCTTCACCCGGGCGCAACATCCCGCGTTCGACCAGTTGGCCGAATGGCACGCGTGGCTCGGCACGTTTGCTGGCACTGACTTCCAGAGCTTCGCGATCAAACTTGCGGACCTTGGCGATGCGTTTTTCAGCCACCTTGCGATAGCTTTCCTCTCGCTCGATACCAATGAACTCGCGCCCCAGCATCTTGGCGACGGCCCCGGTGGTGCCGGTGCCAAAGAACGGATCCAGCACCACATCGCCAGGGTTGGTCGAGCCGACCAGCACGCGGTGCAACAGCGATTCCGGTTTTTGCGTCGGATGCGCCTTGTCGCCGTTTTCATCCTTGAGCCGCTCATGCCCGGTGCAGATCGGCAGCACCCAGTCGCTGCGCATTTGCACACCCTCGTTCAGGGCTTTCAGCGCCTCATAGTTGAAGGTGTATTTCGCGCCTTCGCGCTTGGACGCCCAGATCATCGTCTCATGCGCATTGGTGAACCGTTTGCCGCGGAAATTCGGCATCGGGTTCGACTTACGCCACACAACGTCGTTCAGAATCCAGTATCCGGCGTCCTGCAGCGCTGACCCCACGCGGAAAATGTTGTGATAAGACCCGATCACCCAGATCGCACCATTGGGTTTCAGCAGACGATGCGCCGCCTTCAGCCATTCGCGCGTAAACTGGTCATACGCCCCGAAGCTTGCGAACTGATCCCAGTGATCATCCACCGCATCGACCTGGGAATTATCCGGACGATGCAACTGACCTTTCAATTGCAGGTTATACGGCGGGTCCGCAAAAATCAGATCCACTGACGCCTCGGGCAGACTGTTCATCACATCGATGCAGTCCCCGGATAGAATCGTGTTTAAAGGGAGCGCTCTTGCGCCCTTTTTGGTGGTTGTTGTCATATCACTGCCTCAAGTGTCCACGGCGCTTTTGCGCTCATTTGGTTGAGACAAGGATGAGTCAAAGTCGATTCGCCGTCAAATTCTTTTTTGAATCAGCAGCTTACGATTTACTCTTGATACAAGATATTGTGCACCGGTTTGAACGAACGCCTATGGTGTGGGGTCACGCCAAGATTTCGCAGCGCTTCCTTGTGTTGTTTTGACGGATAGCCTGCGTTGGTTTCCCACCCATAACCCGGATGCTGTTGCGCTAAATCCACCATCACCTGATCGCGCCAGTTTTTCGCCAGGATCGAAGCAGCCGCGATCGACACCGATCGTGCATCGCCCTTCACAACGGCCTGTGACGGAATTCTCAGACCCTGCGGTATCAGGTTGCCATCAATCAGCACAAAATCAGGTGCCGAGGTCAACGCCTCCACCGCGCGCATCATCGCCAAGTGCGACGCCCTCAGGATATTGACCTCATCAATTTCGGCGACAGAAGCTTCGGCTACCGCGAACTCAGCAGTGTTTCGAATCTCAGCGTCCAGCGCAGCCCGGCGTTTTGCGGTCAGCTTTTTTGAGTCATTCAGGCCATCAGGAAAGTGCTGCGGGTTCAGAATCACGGCGGCAGCCACAACCGGCCCGGCCAATGGGCCGCGCCCGACCTCATCCACACCTGCGATACGGATGTGGCCCATGTCCAGTAGCGCCTGCTCAAGTTCGAAAGTCGGCATTGTCATGCCCTTGGAAAACCGCGTTTCGCGCAGTACCGCAAGAAGAAAAGAGAGGGCGGCCCACACCACCCTCTCTCTCATGGCACTTCTGTGGCACCGTTCCTGCTCAACCCAAACTACTGATAAACGACGCGGTATCCCTTCTGGCGCAGGCATGCAGGTTCATAAGCCTGCCTGACCTTTTTGCCATTCCAGAAACCGACCTTGCACTCTTGCGGCAGGCTATTGGCATGTTTGTAGTGTTTTTCAAGGCATTTCGGCCCAAGCAGTGGATGATCCTGCGAATACCCATCATAGGTGCGCAGGCAGCGCTGGGGCAGGTCGTAACGCGCCACATGCGGCGGCAACGGGCGCACTGGCTGCGCCACATATGGTGTATGGGTATAGGTCTGTTGACGCGTCGCCCGATCCTTTTTCTTTTCCTTGTTATAGTAATGAACGCCGGCACCGATAATTGCGATGGCCGCCAACCCTCCAAGAATGTCCTTTGCGTCGGCCGCCTTCGCCTGAGAAGCCGACACACCGGTAATCGCAACTGCGGCCGCAATGATTAAAGCGATGAATTTCTTATGCATGATGCCTGTCCTTTCGGATGTTCGTGCGACCGCATGACGGACCGCGTGCTGATTGCCCTGAAAGTGGGAGCACCTGCCCCAGACAAGCAATAACGGCCCGGTGTTATCGGATATCAGGTGCCGCAAACCCCTTGGGTTATTGAATATCGCGACAACTCATGCGCAGGATGCGGCCTATGAAACAGATCCTCTCTTCTCTGACCTTTGCGGCCCTGTTATCGCTTGGTTCTGCTGCGACAGCGGCAGATTGTTACGCGGACTACAAAGCCAAGAAGGACAACCCGCTGCGTTTGCATTACGGCGTCATGCAGGTCACAAGTTGCGACAAGGGGCAGGCCCGGGCAGAAATCGCCCAGCGCCTGAACGCATCAGGTTGGACCTTGCTTGAGGTGCAGTCCGTTTTCGGGCCGGAAGGGTTGGATCAGAGGAAAGGCAATGCCGGACAATTCTATCTCCGTTTCTGATGCACGCCGGTCGGGTGTCCGGCTGGTTGTGCTGGGCATCGCGGCCATTGTCGTCATTCTGATCACCGCTGCCGTTTTCCTGTTCTGGACCTTGCCGGACGCAAATGCGTTCAACGCACGTGTCGAGCGGTTGTTTGTCGAGGCCGATCTGACGTCACAGACCGAGATTCGTCTGCTTGAAATTCTGGCCCAGTCTGGCACCGCCTTTGCCGACACCCTGTCCAGTTATCGGATGGTGATTTATGTGCTGCTGGTTTTTGCCAGTGCGATGATGATCTCGGCACTGGTCTTTCTGGTGATGCTGGTCTTGTTGAACCGGCGCATGGCACAGATCGAACGTACCGGCATTCAGGTAACGTCGCTGCTGATCAGTCGCGAAGAAAACACTGTCTACCTTAACAACATGGATTTCAAACTGACGCCCGCCGCGATGGAAACCTTGTCGATTCTGGCGGAATCCCGGTTGGATGACGAGGTATTGTCCGGCGCCCAGATCGAGGCCATGATTTCCGGTCGCGATGCCGCCGATTGTGACGAAGCCGCGGGCGCAACACGGATCAAGCGGTTGCGCGACGCGCTTGGCAACCAGATGGTCAGCGAACTGCTGGTCAAGAATATTGCCAAGAAGGGGTATATGCTGTCGATCGAGAAGGACGTCATTCAAATGGTCTGACGTTTTGGCGCGTCGCTCGCGCCCGGTAAATTCCCGTTGCAGCCTCTTGGAATGTCAGGTGGAAAGCCCCATTCTAAACAAACCCCAGGCAGAGGAGGTCGCTTATGAACGTCCACGCCGCGCCACAGATGAATGGATATGGAATCTCAGTTGAGCCGCTGGAAGGCAGGATTGCCATTTACCGGAACGACATTCTTCTGGCTGAAAGCACAAACGCAAAGGTGATGTATGAAACGCGTTTGCCGCCAACGATTTACGTTCCCCGCGCAGATGTATGTGTGGATCTGAGCGAAGAAACAGACCTGCAAACATTCTGCCCGTTCAAAGGCACCGCCACTTACCACGACATCCAACTGGCCTCGGGGCCCCTGACCAATTCCGTCTGGGCTTATGAACAAGCCCTGCCGGAAAGCGCGGACATCCGGGGCTGTATCGGGTTTGTGTCCGGCGCCTACACCCGGATTGACCTGGGCAACAATCGCCTGCGCGAGCCTGACGACGGCAATATCAGCGGACCACTGATCGACTGGCTGATGCGCGGTGCTTCCGCCGCGACCACGCCCGAAAGCTTTACCCAGGCATTGGCCGAGAAGATGCTGGAGCACGGCATCGCCATCCAGCGGCTGAGCATTCTGGCATGGTCCTTGCACCCCCTGATCGCGGGCAAACACTATATCTGGGAAAAGGATCAGGACGAGATTCTGACCCGCGCCCCGACCTACGAAATCTATGATCACCCGGCTTTCATCAACAGCCCGTTGCGCCATGTCTCGAACGGGTTGGGCGGCGTACGGCAAAGACTGAACGACGATAACCCGCATTACAGCTTCCCAATCATGGAGGAGTTGCGGGCAAAGGGTGCCACCGACTATGTCGCGATGCCGTTGCCCTTCTCTGACGGTCGGACCAACGTTCTGACCCTGACCTGTGACCATCCCAACGGGTTCACCACCGAGAATCTGGGCCTTGTATTCGAATGCTCTTCGGTAATCGCACGCTTTTATGAAGTGTTCATGCAACGCGAGAATGCACAGGTTTTGCTGGAAACATATGTTGGAAAACGCTCTGGCGCACGCGTGTTGGGGGGTGAGATCCGGCGCGGTGACGGGGATGAAATCGACGCTGCAATCATGTTCTGTGACCTCCGCAACTCGACAAGCCTCGAAGAGAAACTAGGGCGGGGCACATATATCAGTGTTTTGAACGAGTTCTTTGAAACCGTCTCGGGTATCGTTCACGAAAACGAAGGTGAAGTTCTGAAATTCATTGGTGACGCTGTTCTGGCGGTATTCCCGGCAGCCAATGAAAACGCCAGCGCGGCCCGTGCCAATGCCCAGCGCTCGGCAATCAAAATCGTCGAAACGTTGGGAGAGTTGCGCAAAGCAGGTACCGGCATACATTGCGACTGTTCTATTGGCGTGGCTTATGGGCGCGTCACCTATGGCAATGTGGGCTCTCGTGAACGACTTGATTTTACGGTTATTGGACAAGCGGCCAACATAGCAGCGCGGTTGGGCGAATATGGGAAAACCGAAGGCCATCGCATAGTCGTGTCCGAAGATATTGAGCCTGCCTGTTCCAACGCCTTACCATTGGGCGCGGTCAACCTGCACAACGTGACTAGACCCGTTATATGCTACGCATTGCAAACCACAGCCGACGAGATTTTGAACGGTTAACTTTTGGTTTGTGCAGGTCAAACGAGAGAAGTCGGGTACTAGATTGCGACCCGGGCTTTTGCCCCACGTCTTCTGATCACACAGCCCGAAGCAGGATCAAAGCGGTCTGCGCTGGTGAAATCGTACTCTGAAGACCCGCGATTTGACTTCTGGCCAGATAGGTGTCGGTCAGTTTCTCAACCGCCTTCTGGTCGGAAAACTGTGCCAGATCATCCGATCCAGTCAGACGGAATAGCCGGCTTTTGAACTCGACCAATTGTTTGTCGATATCCAGTTGGGCGAATGACTGCGGCAGCCCAAGCGCCGTTTCCATCATATTGCGCAGTGGTGGCAACCCCATAAGATCGAACCATTTCGTATCTGTACTGCTTCCGCTTTTCGCCAGATCAGACAGCTCGCGCTGGGCATAAAGCGAAATGCGCATCGTCTCATCTGACTGTCCGACCGCGATCTCAAACCGCGCTGACAGGCTGGCCTGAGCTATCTCTTCCATTTTTGTGACCAGCACCGTTTTTCGAACAGCTCCCGGACCAAACCCGAAAGCATCCGAAAACTCCCGGTACCGTTTATCCGCCAAACGATTGGACAAAGCGTCATCCGCCTGTGTTCCGTCCTCCAGGATTTTCCGGATAAAGAACCGGTTATCCACATCCCCTTCCAACCCAAAGGCACCCAAAGCGACCTGCAACAATCTGCGGTCCGAAACCAACTGTTCGGCGGTCTTCACTTTCGCAATGTTGTCCAGGAAATACTTTGTCTCCCTCTCATTCACTGCCGAAGACGAGAAACTTTGAAACTGTCCTTGGTAAGTACGTTGCAGAAACCGCCAGCCGACGATCCCGCCGGTCGGAATGACAGGTTGAAAGCTCATTGCTGATAGGCCATCAACCGATCTTCGCGCGGGAGAAGCGAGCGAAGTGACTTGAGGCATTTATAGTATTGCTCGGCCACCAGCGCGTCTGTCGCCTCGGACAATACACGACGGCTGTCTGTATCCGTAAAAACCTGGCTCAGCTCTTCTACGCTGCGCAACAGGTGTTGACGCGCCCGAGCCGGATCCATGTCTCCGGACAGAACAAGTTGCGCGGCATAGCAGACACGGCGCACCGGAGTATTTACTTCATCCGGATGTATCGCATCGCGCAACCGCAGGACATTGGCCTGCGGCGTCATGATCGAAAACCGGCCACGGCGGTCGCCGTTTTCAATCACAACACCATTGATCAGCACCCTTTCCTTCGGGGCAAGTTTCAAAACCAGCCCGCTCATCAGGTTGCCCTCATCTGGCGCAATCCGCGCAAAATCGCCGTGTTTATTTCAAGCAATGGTTCGATGGACGCGCCGTCCGCCAAAATGCGGCTGCTGTGCAGTTCCGTAAACTCGGCAAGGTAGAAAATCCTGGCGCGAATATCGTTCGGCAAAGCGTTTGCCGAATCCGCGACACCTGTCGCCAGCACCCCCCATAACCGGCGGTTCTCGTGCACGGCCTGAACAAACGCCGAGAAATCCGTTGCCTTGCGCGCCGTGGCCGCCTTGAGACGCCGTGTAATTCTGGAAATTGCCTCATATTCAGTGTCACGGGGCGTTCGCGTCGGCGCGGCGGCTTGCGCATAGGTGTATTGAGCGAGGGTTTGCGGGGTCACTTGAAATCCTTCCAAAAAGCCGTCGTCAGATAGTCACGACCGGGGCGCGAAAACCGCGCCCCGGACCGCGTTGCGTATTAGCGGAACAGCGACAGGATCGACTGCGGCGCCTGGTTGGCGATCGAAAGCGACTGTGTTGCCAGCTGCTGCTGCACCTGAAGGGCCTGCAAACGCGCCGAGGTTTCTTCCATGTCAGCGTCGACCAGCGCACCGATACCGGATTTGAACGAGTCAGAGAGATTCGAAATGAACTCTTTCTGGGTCTCGATACGACCCTGCGCCGAGCCAAAGGCGGCCGAGGCATCAATCGAAGTATCGATAAGCGATTCGACAGCCGCCAACGCAGCGGTTGCCCCCGCACCTGTCGACACATCAATACCTGCCAGCGCGCCCAAACCACCGGCACCCGCATTCACGAACTGAGCCGAGAACGAGATGTCAGATCCTGTGCCGTTTGTAACCGACAACGTACCCGCAGTGCCGGAGTCGTAATCGACAGTCAGGCCGGTAATTCCCAGCTCTTCGATCTTCGATTTCAATCCGACAGCAACAAGGTCACCTGTCGTCGTCGCAGCAGCATCTTCCGCGGAAACGGTATAGGAAACAACCTGATCGTTAATGGCGACGACAACCTTGTCTCCGGCCGCGAAAGCACCGCTGGATTCATCGGTCACCAACGCCGTCGCGGCCGTTGCACCATTGTCAATGGTTGCCCCCACGCGGTCATTGCCGGTCGATGCGCCGGTAGAGCCGTCGAAAACCTGTTTGGTGACATATCCACCGGTCGACAGGTTCTGCCCCGAGACTGAGATTGACGACGCAGTCACCGCCCCGGTGTTGTCCCGATCCAGCGATGCGAGGATCGATGCAGAGCCGGTTGAGCCGTCAACAAGGTTCAGACCGTTGAACTGGGCCGCGCTGACAACCGATGCGATCTGATCCTTCAGTGCGGTCACATCGTCATTGATCTTACCGCGATCAACGTTGTCTTCCTGCGCCGCGACGATCTTGCTTTTCATCTGGGTCAACAGGTCGGTGACAGTTTCAGACGCATTTCGCGCAACCGCAACAGTCGATTCGCCCAGCGCGAGGCTGTCTTTGATCGCGTTAAAGCCCTTGACGTCGGACTCCATCACTTTCGAGATCGCCCAAACCGCTGAGTTGTCCTTGGCTGTCGCGACGTCCTTACCGGTCGAAATCGCGTTCTGGGTCATCGCCAGGTTCTTGTTGACCGACTTGAGAGTTTGCAGCGCAACCATCGCGCCATTGTTTGTCAGAATGCTGGACATAGCTTTTATCCTTTTGCCTTCGGGCGATTTTCGCCCATGTTCACCCCACAATATCTGCGGGCATTGGTGTCTTTCTGACTTGTGCGACGCGCCGCGTGGCTGTTCGCGCCACCTGATGTTTCCAGGTGCAGCATCACTTTTGAGCCCGATCCCCTAACGGAGTGCTAAAACGCCCGAACCAGGTGTTTCAGATTTGAATCAAACCCAAGCCTATGCGCGTTTTTCCAGCTTTGCCGTATTTCGAACGGAAAACTCACTTCGTTGCCCATCCGCGCCGTACGTGCTGAATTCCTGCCGAACCCGTCGCAGTTCAGCCATGCGGCTGGCGACGGCCCGAATCCCGTCGGCGGCACTGTTCAGCAATGCCTGATTGCGTTCGACTTTCTGCTGCACTCGAACCAATGCATCGCTGTCAATCACCTGAAGGTCGTTGATCGCGCCGATCAGTTTTTCTTTTTCCGGCACCATATGCGTCAGGCGATCCAGATCGCCCTGGACAAGCGCCGCACGCTCCAGATCCAGAACTTCTTCCAGAGATTTGATCAGTGCCATGTCGACTTCAGATGTCATCGGTTTTCTCCATCAGTGATTTCAGCAGAATTTCTGACAAACCCACCCCTCCAGCCCGGGCCAGTTCGCGTGCCTGATGCTGAACAAGAAACGAAGAGAACTGGTCTTCACCGGCTCCTCCTCCAAAAGACTGGCGCGTTTTGCCCAATCCGGCCGACTTCATCATTTCGCTGAGGAATGCGGCCTCCAACTCTATGGCCGCGTCTTTCAGTCGTGTCTGGGCCAATGGCGTTTGAGCCACCTGGGAAATTGCTGAGACGTGCATGGTTTTCTCCGAAAATGCTTCGAACTTTCTCGATCAAAGGTGAAAGCGGTTAAAATAAACGTAACTTCCTGCGGGCAGAGTTCTGATCAATCACACGGAGCCAGAGCAAAATGCCCAACCCACTAACGCTGGCGGCCGCAGCGCCAACAGCAACTGCGAAACCCAATTCGCCCGCCAAAGAACCGGGTCGTACTGCCGGGGCGGACAGTTTCGAGGACATCCTTGAACAGGGAAACCAAACACATCCTCTCCCCGGCACCACGACTTTGGCCACTTCTATCGAAACCACCGACGAAACTGCCGAGATTGAGGTTGAGGCCGTTCTGTCAAACACGGCTGAGGCATCTGTCGAGGAGATTTCACCTCGGGCACCAGAGTTGGCAAACAACATTTCATCGCAGACCGAAATGGCCGGGACATCCGAAACGCCTGGGGCAGATACAGTGCATCCCGCGCCGTTTGTTCCTGCCGCAGCGGATATCCCCGCAACGGGTACGACAGAACCGGAACAAACCGTTGCGTCAACGGGTTTGCCCCGTCAGACCGACATTCAACCCTTTGTGCCCGGGCAACCAATCGAAGAGCAGGTTCACACCGCTTCGACCCAGGTCACGCCAGCCCAAAAACCCTCAGAGGCTTTGCCTGTGCTGAGCCAGCCAACCCGATCAAAGGACCAGACAGGCGGGTTGAAAGCCGAACCCCTCCTTGAAAGCGCAAAGACGGCGCCCGAGACAGCGGAAGTCGCTGCCACGCCCAATCCGACAAATCCAAACCGCGCGACACCCGTTGCGCAGCTTCAACTGATCCTCAACTCAATCGAAGCGGAACAGGCGGCACCGGTTCATGAGGTTGACTCTGTGCCCATCGCCTTAGACGAACCCGTTCAGCAAGCCCCCCGCGAGGTGGCACAACACTCGGCGATGCCCTCTCCGTTCGCCCGTGCTGAAATTGCCCGTGCCATAGCCGGGCAATTGGCGGCAACGATTCAGACCCGACCGGGAACCGGCATCATGGAAATCTCGCTAAGCCCCGAAGAATTGGGGCGCGTATCCATTGTGCTGAACGGTCGGGATGACGGGCTACAGATGACAATCGCAACCGAACGCCCGGACACGATGGAGCTTTTGCGCCGCCACCTGTCCGTTCTTACGGAGGAGTTTCAGAAACTGGGCTATGGAAACCTGAGCATTGATCTGGGGACTCCGTCGGATTCAGGTGCACGGGATCAGTGGACAGATGAATTCGACGCTCAGGCCGCACCGGAATCCGAACCGGTTCAGAACGTACACCTCGCTCAAGCCACGCCGCTTCCACAAACTCCTGCTCCGGTCAGGGGCATCGATATGAGATATTGAAAATGATCACACCCGTCACCGCCACACAGGCTGCCACCTCTCAGCAAACTGCCGGTCCGTCCCGGAGTTCTGCGATCACCTCGGATTTCGAAACGTTTCTGCTGATGCTGACCGCGCAGGCCCAGAATCAGGACCCGCTGGAGCCGATGGATTCAACCGAATACGCATCGCAACTTGCGCAATTTTCGATGGTTGAACAACAGGTTCAAACCAATGACCTGCTTTCCGCCCTGACCAGCACGCTTGGCAGTGTCAATCTGAACGACCTTGCAAGCTGGGTCGGAATGGACGTCCGATCTGCCTCGGGTTTCCATTTCAACGGCCAGCCGGTGACCCTGTTCTCGAACGCGGATTCTGACGCGGACGCAACCAGACTGGTGATCCGTGATCATGAAGGCACAGTCGTCGACACGGTTTCTGTTCCCACAACAGCGACGGAGTTTGCTTGGGCAGGTGTGAGTTCCTCAGGCGATCCGATGGCTACTGGCAACTACACCGCGACGCTGGAAAGCTACAAGAATGACCGGCTGATTTCCGAGAAACCGGTCGCTGCCTATAACCGCGTTGTCGAAGCGCAGGTGGGAGAGGATGCTGTTCTGCTGACCCTGCAAGGTGGTCAAGTGATTTCCGCAGATCTGGTCACTGCGGTCCGAACGGGCGCTTGATCTGTCAGGCAGTACGGGCCAAAGGTTGGCAACTCGACTCGCCAGAAGAAGTGAAAAGACCTCTGCCCGACCTGCCTGCCCCCCCTCATGATCTGGTTGAACACCTCAGCACTATGGGGTTGGTCAACATGTACGCGCAGTTCGAAATCCTGTATGGTGGTCGGACCAACAGGGTGTGGAAAGTGCTGGGGGACAACGGCGACAAAGTACTGAAGCTCTACAGCCCGACCTTACGCAACCCCCTGTTTCGAAATGATGCAAAGCTGGAAGCCCTCTGCCTCAAGGCGCTTGGTCCGACCGGATTTGTACCAAGGCTTCGCGCCGCAGGACAGCACAGGAACGCGCATTGGGTGTTTTACGACCACGCACCCGGAACACCTTGGCGGAATGGGTCGGACAAGGTTGGTGAACTGCTGCGCAGGTTGCACTCGCTGCCCAACACCATTCCAGCGCCCGCCGGGTGTAACGGCAGCGCGGACCTGATGGCCCATGGGCACAGAATTCTGCAAGGGTGCAGGTCAGAAACCCGAAACGAACTGGCAAAACTGCAACCTTCGATATCCGTCCCCCCCACGACCAAGACTTGCCTGATCCATGGCGATCCGGTCGCTGGAAATATTCTGGTCGCGTCCCGCGGCCTGACCTTGATCGACTGGCAATGCCCGGCCTTTGGCGACCCGTGCGAAGACCTTGCGCTGTTTCTGTCCCCGGCAATGCAAAGGTTGTACCGGGGCTCACCATTGTCGGACGCGGAAGAAGTTCAGTTTCTGTCCGCCTATCGCAGACCCGAGATTGTTGCCCGTTATCAACGGCTCAAGCCATGGTATGCTTGGCGCATGGCCGCTTATTGCCTGTGGCGCGCAGAAAACGGTGCACCCGACTATTCCGAAGGGTTGAAACTGGAAATCGAAATCCTGAAACCGATTGAGTTTACCTGAGGTCGGAAAGCGCAAAGAGGGCGTATGCCGGTGGCATCAATGCGCGACGCCAGCGGCCCATCGGAAACCGTTCAGGAGTTTGCCTCATCGGGGCTGGCAAGTGGGCCTCTTTGCCCAATGCCAGCCGCGCCAATGCGCGCCCGCTGTAAGTCCCCATAGCGACGCCGTTGCCATGATACGCAAATCCGGCAAACATGCCTGGCTGCTTGGGCACGGCACCGACATAAGGCATCAGGCTTCGCGAAAGGCACACCATCCCCGACCAGATATGAGTCGCCTCAACCGCTGCCCAGGCCGGGAACATGCGTTTGAAATCCTGTTGAACCTTTGCCCGGATCGCGGCCTCGGACCGGGGCGACGACAACAAGCCGCCTCTCATTCCGAACAAAAAGCGCCCATCCGGCATCAGGCGAAAATAGTGCAGAAGATTGCGCGTGTCGTAACATATCTGGTCCGAGTTCCAGCCCTGCGCCAATAGTTCTGCCTGGCTAAGTGGGCGTGTTACCATCACGGTCGATTGCGCAGGCAAATAGCGTCCGGACATCCAATCGGGGATGTCTTCGCTGGAATACCCGTTGGTACAAATCAGCACGACCTGTGCGTTAACCTGCCCCGCGCTTGTTTGCAGCCTGAAGCCGGACGTCGTTTTTTCAATGTTCAGAACGGGGCTGTTCTGGAAGAAATTCGCTCCCGAAGCTGCCGCAGCGCTTGCCAGCCCGAACAGGTATTTCCGGGGATTGAACCCGAAGCCAACCGGCAGAGTATACCCACCAAAAAATGCACCACCCATACCGAGCGCTGGTAATTCGGCGGCTTGGTGCAGAATGCCGGTCTCGTCCGCGTATCGGCGCAGGACATCCATCGCATGCCGCGAATGGGCCAGTTGAGTCTCACCGTTGGAATGCGTATCGGCATCTATCCGATGCCGCGCCAGCAGATCGGCAACAAGCTGGACCGCATCCTGTTCAGCCGTCTCATAGGCTTGCGCCGCTTCGCGGCCATAGCGGCGCACCATGGACTTTTGCCCAAGCTTTGACCCGCCAAGACAGCAGAAACCGCCATTGCGACCTGATGCGCCCCACCCCGGTGGGCCTGCCTCGAGCACAGCAACCGAGGTCGCGTTTTCAGCCAGATGCAAAGCCGCTGAGACCCCTGTAAAGCCGCCACCGACGATGGCGACATCAACGTTCAGATCGCCCTGAAACTCTGGCCAGTTCGGGTTTGCAATGGTCTCGTCCCACCAGCAACCATCACGAGGACCCGCACCATAGGTGTATTCGGGAAATATCCGTTTCATTCGGTGCGCGCAGCGGCCTGCTCGTCCTGCCGTTGACGCATCATGGCGCGCTTGGTCACAAGTGAGGCCGTTATCACCCCAACCGTCACGACCGCGATCATAATCGTCGACAGCGCGTTTATCTCGGGGCTGACGCCCAGCCGCACGGCCGAAAAGATCTTGATCGGCAGGGTCGTCGCCGACGGGCCCGATGTGAACGACGCTATAACCAGATCATCCAGCGACAATGTGAAAGCCAGCAGCCAGCCCGAGATTACCGCAGGCGCGATGATCGGCAGGGTGACCAGACCAAAGGCCTGCGCGGGTGAACAACCCAGATCCAAAGCGGCTTCTTCCAGCGATTTGTCGAATGTCACAAGCCGTGACGAGACGACAACCGAGACAAAACACATCGAAAATGTTGTGTGAGCCAGAACGATTGTCAGGATACCCCGGTCCAGCCCGATCCCGATAAACAGCAACAACAGCGACAGGCCGGTGATCACCTCGGGCATCACAAGTGGCGCGTAGATCATGCCGGAAAACAGTGTCCGGCCAAAGAACCGCTTGCCCCGAACCAGCACATAAGCGGCCGCAGTCCCCAGAATCGTTGCCAGTGTCGAAGAAAACACCGCAACCCGGACCGTGACCCACGCGGCATCCAGAAATGCCTCGTTCTGAACCAGTTCGCCATACCATTTGGTCGAAAACCCGGCCCAGACCGTGACCAGCTTGCTTTCGTTAAAGCTGAAGATGATCAGGATGATCATCGGAATATAGAGGAACGCAAAACCCAGCGTCAGCGAAACTGTATTGAACCAGCTTAATCTGTTCATCCGTCAGCCTCCGCCTGTTTCTGCTGGTTGCGCTGGAACAGCACAATGGGAACGACCAGAATAAGCAACAGCACGATCGCGACAGCACTTGCCACGGGCCAGTCTCGGTTCGAGAAAAACTCTTCCCACAGAACCTTGCCGATCATCAACGTGCCGGACCCACCCAGTAGTGACGGGATCACAAACTCACCGATCACGGGGATCATCACCAGAAAACAACCTGCGATGATGCCCGGTCTGGACAGTGGAATGGTGACCAGCCAGAAGGCTTGTGCCCTCGAGCAACCCAAATCCTCGGCCGCCTCGATCAACGAACCATCCATGCGTTCCAATGACGAATAGATCGGCAGGATCATGAACGGAAGATAAGTGTAGACAATACCGATATAGACGGCAGTCGAGGTGTTCAGGATCGTCAAAGGCGTCGAAATGATGCCCGTCCACAGAAGCAGTTGGTTAAGGTACCCTTCATTCGACAGAATGCCCATCCACGCATAGACCCGGATCAGGAATGACGTCCAGAAAGGCAGGATCACCAGCATCATCAGTGTTGGCCGCCATTCCTCGGGCGCACGGGCCATGCCATAGGCGATGGGGTAGCCAACCAGCAAAGTCAGGAAGGTTGAGATCAAAGCGATCTTGACGCTGGACAGATACGCTTTCCAGTACAGGTCGTCCTCGGTCAGCCAGATGAAGTTTTCAAGATCAAGCTGGCTGAAGAACTCTTTGATCCCCGACCAACCAGCTGAAAAATCCAGTGTCGGTGTATAGGGCGGGATCGCAAGCGCGGTGTCCGACAGCGAAATCTTCAGAACGATGAAGAATGGCACCATGAACAGCGCCAACAGCCAGACATAAGGTATGGCGATCAGAACAGCGCGGCGCATCAGTCGGCCAGCAGAACCGCAGCCGTGGCCGTCCAGGACAGCCAGACCGGGTCTTCCCAGGTGAATGAACGGCGCGAGATGCGGCGGGTGTTGGCCGTCTGTGCCTTGATGATTGTGCCGTTTGCCAACTCAACGTGGTAAGTGGACAGATTGCCCAGATACGCGATGTCATGAACCTTGCCTTGCACCGCATTCACTGCATCTGCCGGACGCTCGGCCGAGATTGTCACTTTTTCCGGGCGGATCGCCAGATGGCAAAACTGACTTTTTTCAAAGTTCTTCGCTGATGCGGCGGTCAGCGGCGCTTGCCCTTCGGCCCAGTCTACCTGATAGGTATCCTCTCCGACAGATGTCGCGCGCCCTTCGATGATGTTCACGTCCCCGATGAAATCAGCGACATAGACCGAGGCGGGGTTCTCATAAATCCGGTCCGGAGTGGCAACCTGCATAAGCTGACCCTGATCCATCACCGCCACACGGCTGGCGACTGTCATGGCCTCTTCCTGATCGTGCGTAACGATCACGAATGTGGTGCCGGTTTTTTCCTGAATATCCATCAGTTCGAATTGGGTATCCTGGCGCAACTTCTTGTCCAGCGCGCCCAGCGGTTCATCCAGCAGCAAAAGCTTGGGCGCTTTGGCAAGTGAGCGCGCCAGCGCCACACGCTGCCTCTGCCCACCCGATATCTGATGCGGTTTGCGGCGGGCGAACTGTTCAAGCCGGGTCAGGCGCAGCATCTCTTCGACCCGGTCTTCCAGATCGTGTTTGGGCATTCTGTCCCGGCGCAAGCCAAAGGCGATGTTTTCCCAGACGCTAAGATGAGGAAAAAGGGCATAGGACTGGAACATCATGTTCACGGCCCGCTTGTTGGGCGGGATCGGGTCGATATCCTTCCCCCCAAGCAGGATTTGGCCTTCGGTCGGTGTTTCGAACCCGGCCAGCATCCGCATCATCGTCGTTTTGCCACATCCAGACGGACCAAGCAGGGCAAAGAACTCTCGCTCGAAGATATCCAGAGACAGGTTGTCGATGGCAGTAAATTCACCAAAACGCTTGGTCACGTTTCGGAACTGGATCAAGGGTTTCGCCTGCGGGTCATCCCATGGCGCAAAGACGTCAGAATTCACTACGGCCCTCGTTCGAATAGCTGGAAAGAGAGGCAAGGCGGCGGCGCCGCCCTGCCGGTGCAATTCGGATCAGGTACCCGATTTGACCTTGGTCCACAGACGCGTCACGACCCGCTGTGTTTTCGCCGGATAAGGTGTCGTGATGTACAGGTTCTGCATCGTGGCATCATCCGGATAGATGGCCGGATCGCCGATCACGTCCTCTTCCAGAAATTCCTGAGACGCTTTGTTGCCATTGGCGTAATACACATAGTTCGATGCCGCCGCCATGTTGTTGGCGTCCAGAATGAAGTTGAGGAACGTGTGTGCGCCTTCGGGATTTGGAGCATCGACAGGAATTGCCATCTGGTCGAACCACATCAGCGACCCTTCGGCGAAGGGGTGGTATTCAATCTCTACACCGTTATCTGCTTCTGCAGCACGGTCGCGTGCCTGAAGGATGTCACCCGACCAGCCCACAGCAACGCAGATATCGCCGTTTGCCAGTGCATTGATGTATTCCGAGCTGTGGAATTTCTGGATATGCGGGCGGACCGCCGTCAGAACCGCTTCGGTCTTGCCAATCACGTCCGCGTCGTGGCTGTCGGGGTTTTCACCAAGGTATTGCAGCACCATGGGAATGATCTCGGCCGGGGCATCCAGGAAATGCACGCCGCAAGTGGCCAGCTTTTCCATGTTCTCGGGCTTCAAGACCAGATCCATGCTGTTCAGAGCAACGTCGTCGCCCAGAACCTCTTTGACCTTACCGACATTCACGCCGATCCCGGTTGTTCCCCACATGTAGTTGATCGAATACGCGTTGTCCGGGTCATAACCGGCGGTTCGCTCTTCGATTACATCCCAAAGGTTTCCGGCGTTCGAAAGCTTGCTTTGGTCCAGCTGCTGAAACGCGCCGGCCTGGATCTGGCGCTGAAGGAATGTACCTGACGGCACCACCACATCATAGCCCGAACCACCAGCCAGCATCTTGGTTTCCAGAACCTCGTTGCTGTCAAACACGTCATAGATCAGGGTCAGACCTGTTTCTGCTTCGAATTTGCTCAGCAGTTCTTCGTCGATGTAGTCGGACCAGTTGTAAACACGCACCTCTTCAGCAAATGCCGCCGAAGTCCCCAATGCGATGACCGCCGTCATAGTCAGCGTTTTGATTGTCATATTCTTCTCCCTGCAAGTGTACGGGTATTTTCCCGTTTTTTTGGATTTGATCAAGTTTTGCGTTTTCCCTCGATCCAGCGTATGGTTTCACGTGGCCAGTCACCTGACAAGTCAGGCTTAGTCGAAATGGGAAGAACCAATTGGATTTGATCAAAAATAAGGCATATGCGCCGTCGACCGAAGGGGGCAAACAACCCGCGCATGAGCAGGTTTACCAAACACTCAGATCACAGATTCTGTTCGGTGAACTGGTCCCAGGTCAGCCCGTCACAATCCAGGGCCTGACTGATTCGCTGGGTGTTGGGATGACTCCGGTCCGCGAAGCGATTCGCCGGTTGATCTCGGATGGAGGGTTGGTTTTCCAGGGCAATCGGCGCGTCAGTGTACCGCTGCTGAACTCGAACGATATTGAAGAGATGATCTTCGCCAGAATTTCAATAGAATCAGAGCTTTCCAGACGTGCAACCGCCAACCTGAAAACGCAGGACATTGATCACCTGGAACGCCTGGACAGGCATTTGGATCGCATGATCGCCGATGGTGATGTCGGTGGCTATCTGCGTTTGAACCAAGCTTTTCACGAAACGCTGTATTCTTACGCAAACGCGCCGATCCTCAGTGATCTGGCTGAAAGACTTTGGTTGCGGTTTGGCCCCTCTTTGCGTGTTGTCTGCGGGCGCTTCGGCACACAGAGCCTTCCGGATCGGCACAAGGACATTATTGCCGCTTTGCGCGCCGGTGACGCAGAAATGACTGCAAAGGCAACCGCTCAGGACATCGAACAGGGTATGGACCTGATGGCGGAGGCATTGACGTCTGTCTGATCTAACTTGATTCGATTGACAGGAAAAAATTTGATCATATTGTGTTCGCCAACTGCGTTCTTGTAGGAGATTCTCCGATGTCTACCATCACCAACCACATGCCGACCGCCGAATTGCAGGCGCTGGATGCCGCGCATCACATTCACCCTTTCTCGGCCAATGGTGCGCTGGGGAAGGAAGGGGCGCGCGTGATCACACGTGCCAATGGTGTTTATCTGACCGACAGCGAAGGCGAGGAAATTCTGGATGCAATGGCAGGCCTGTGGTGCGTCAATATCGGATATGGGCGTGATGAGCTGGCCGATGTTGCCGCGCGCCAGATGCGCGAGTTGCCCTATTACAACACCTTCTTCAAAACGACCCACGTCCCCGCGATTGCTTTAGCCGCCAAGATTGCCGAACTGGCCCCGGGCGATCTGAACCATGTCTTTTTCGCAGCAGGCGGGTCCGAGGCAAACGATACCAATATCCGCCTCGTGCGCACCTACTGGGCCCAGAAGGGCCAGCCAGACAAGAACATCATCATCAGCCGCAAGAACGCCTATCACGGCTCATCCGTGGGCTCAGCCTCGCTGGGTGGTATGGCCGGGATGCACGCGCAGGGCGGCATTCCGATCCCGAATATCCACCACATCAACCAACCCAACTGGTGGGCCGAAGGCGGCGACATGTCGCCCGAAGAATTCGGTCTGGCCCGCGCGCGCGAGCTGGAAGAGGCGATTGAAGAGTTGGGTGAAGACCGGGTCGCCGCCTTTATCGCCGAGCCGGTTCAGGGTGCAGGCGGCGTGATCGTCGCGCCCGATACATACTGGCCGGAAATTCAGCGTATCTGCGACAAGTACGATATCCTGCTGATAGCCGACGAGGTCATCTGCGGATTTGGCCGGACAGGCAACTGGTTCGGATCGGAAACCGTTGGCATCAAACCGCATATCATGACCATCGCAAAGGGCCTTAGCTCGGGCTATGCACCCATCGGCGGGTCCATCGTGAACGACGAAATCGCCGAAGTGATCGGCGGTACCGAATTCAATCACGGCTATACCTATTCCGGCCACCCGGTCGCGGCTGCCGTGGCGTTGGAGAACCTGCGCATCCTCGAAGAAGAGAAGATCGTTGAGCACGTGCGCGACGTTGCCGCCCCCTATCTGAAAGAGAAATGGGAGGCACTGGCAGATCATCCGCTGGTGGGTGAGGCCAAGATCGTTGGCATGATGGCCTCCATCGCGCTGACCCCGGACAAAGCAAGCCGCGCCAAATTCGCATCCGAACCCGGCACGGTCGGCTATATCTGCCGTGATCGGTGCTTTGCCAATAACCTGATCATGCGCCACGTCGGCGACCGGATGATCATTTCACCCCCGCTGATCCTGACACCTGCGGATATCGACGAGATGTTCGTGCGGATCTACAAGTCGCTGGACGAAGCGCAGGCCGAGATCATTGCACAAGGGCTGATGAAAGCCGCATCTTGATTTAGCGACTTATGCGTCTTCAAAGGCGGCCCATTCGGGCCGCCTTTTCTTTACCGTAACCTCTCCAGCAGGTTTGGCGTGGGGTATCCGTCCGGGACCAGCCCCTGCGCCATTTGATACGCCCGAACCGCGTTGATCGTATTTGGCCCGGTACGCCCGTCGACACCCTTTGTGTCAAAGCCCGCATCCGTCAGACGGGTCTGAAGTTCCTTTTTCTCGGCAAAGCTCAGCACCCGGTCGCCGCGCGGCCAGTCGGATTGAAACGGTGCGCCCCCTGCAAGCCGGTCGGACAGATGCCCGATGCCAATCACATAGGCGTCGGCCCCGTTATACGTCTCGATCACGTTGAAATTGTCAAAGATCATCAGCGCAACGCCCTGACTTCCCGCCGGAAGCAGGATAGCGGCCTTCCCATGATCCGGCACGACGGTACCATCCCGCGCCACGACACCCTGAGCGGCCCATTCAGACGGCATCAGCGTAAAATCGCGACGGGCTGAGGCGTAATCGAAATCGGTCGGCAGACGAACCTCCACGCCCCACGGCTGACCCCTGGTCCAACCATGCCGCGCCAGATAAGACGCCGCCGAAGCCAGCGCATCCGTCGGGTCATCCGACCAGATGTCCCGCCGGCCATCACCGTCAAAATCCACCGCGTGATCCAGATATGACGTGGGCATGAATTGTGTATGCCCCATTGCGCCCGCCCAACTGCCAAGCATGTTGCCGGCGCTGATATCGCCAGCCTGCACGAT
This sequence comes from Ruegeria sp. L11, assembly GCF_056531755.1. Lineage (NCBI taxonomy): Bacteria > Pseudomonadati > Pseudomonadota > Alphaproteobacteria > Rhodobacterales > Roseobacteraceae > Ruegeria > Ruegeria sp. L11. Next base: position 29,142 of record NZ_JBQFMI010000010.1, on the reverse strand, counting down.
CCGCAGGGCAGCGACCAACTGCGTTTCAAAGAATTGTGCCCGCCGCGCATCAAAGGCTAGCGTTGCCAATGAACGAAGCGTTGGACTGCTGCCGCGATAAGACCCGAAAGAGGTTTCAAGCCCCCAGATGGCAGCGACCACCTCTTTTTCGACACCGTATTCAGCCTCGATCCGGTTCAACACCTGCCGATGCCGCTGCAGGGCGGCGCGCCCGTTCGACAGGCGCGTTTCCGACACTGCGGTTTCAAGATACTCCCAGATGGGTTTCGAAAACTCAGCCTGATTGCGATCCCGTTCCAGGACATCTTCGTCATAGCTCATCCCCGAAAACACCTGAGTCAGTGTTCCCTGCGAAATGCCCTGCCGCCGCGCGCGTCCCTGAAAGGCGCCAAGCCAGGACTGAAACCGTGCCGTTGTCGCAGAAACCACGGGCAAGGCCTCAATCAACGGGCGCGGGACCGGACGGATCGAAACGGTCACATCCGCCGAAGCCAGTAGCAGCGCTTCGCGTGAAATCCCGCTGTCTGCCCATCTGGTGTTTTCTGTTGTTTCCGCCTGCACTATGGATGCCCACAATGCGACGGTCATGACGCCGCCTACGCATTTTCGCATTCCGTTTTTTCCTGATTACTGCTCGACCACAGGGTAGCGCAGAATCAGAAATTCACAAAGTGCTCAGACGTTCGCCTCTCGCTCCTGCGCAGCACGCTCTGCCCGAATGCGTTCCAATGCCTCGCGCAGCAGGGGCACGCGGTTCGGCCTGAAACTTTGTTCCGTCACTGACATGTCCTGCAAGCGATCCAACCGGAAAACGCGAAAATCCTGTCGCAGGTGGCACCAGCCCAACAACACGTTCGAGTGATCCAGATAGACGATGCTCAAAGGGTTGACGCGCCTGTGCGTAGCGTCGCCTTTCGCGTCCGTATAGAAAAACTCGACCGCGCGCTCATCCCACGTCGCCTGCCGCAGAGTGGCCACGTCAATCGTGGGCTCAGGCGGGCGGTTGAACCGTGTAGCTGCCAGAACCGCATGGCTGAGCCGGTGGGACTGGCGTTGCGGCAAGCGTCCCTGAAGTTTCCGCAGGGCCGTGCCCGCTGCGCCCGACAAAGCCGGATCGCCAATCACCTGAACTTCGCGCAGGCCCAGAACCAACGCTTCAAGCTCATCATCAGTGAACCCCAATGGGGGCAGGGTTGCGTCCTCGATCAGCGTAAAGCCAAACCCCGCTTCGCCATCAATCACGGCACCCAGTCCGCGCAATGCATCAATATCCCGATGAATTGTTCGGGCCGAAACACCCAAATCCTGCGCTAACTGTTCGGATGTTCTGGGCGAAGGGCCAGAACGCAGGGCTTGCATCAGTTGGAACAAACGGGCGGTGCGGGACATGATGTATTATAGCTTATCCCTAATGACAGAAACTGTCATTAGGCCCCGATACTCAGTCAGCACCCCATAACACGGAGCCTTATAATGCTGACCCTTCTCACCTTCCCCTCTGCCTTCGGCCTGTTCAGTGCCAGCCCCTTCTGCGTCAAGACAGCATTGATGCTTCAGCAGTCCGGCCAGACCTGGCAGCGCTCGGACATGCTTGACCCCCGTAAGATGCCCCACCAGAAGCTGCCCGTTTTGCGGACGCCGGAACGCCTAGTCCCGGACAGCGACCTGATCCGCGATTGGTTGGAACAGCAGGGCGCGGATTTCGACAAAGGGTTGACGGATGTCGAAAAGGCGCAGTCCCGCGCCCTGGTGCGCATGGCCGAAGAGCATCTGTATTTTCATATCGTTCTAGATCGCTGGGGCAATGACCAAGTCTGGCCGATCTTGCGAGATACGTTCTTTACCGGAATTCCGGCGTTGATCCGAAAACCCGCATCCAATGCGATCCGGAAATCCGTTCTGAAGGGGATCACGTCGCAGGGAATCGGGCGGTTTTCGCTGTCCGAACGGCTGGACCGGGTCGAACGTGACCTCGAGGCGATCTCGGCCTATCTGTGGCAATCCTCTTTCCTGCTTGGGGACCGGCCGACATCGGCTGACATGAGCGTTGGTCCAATGCTTGCAGCGATGCGCGCCACACCTGCGGACACCCCCCTGACCCGCCGGATCAAACAGGATAACCTGCTAAACAGCTACGTGGATCGGTTGGAACAGGCGATACCAATTGCATGAAACCCTTTGAAAACCCTTTGGTCGCTTCGGCCTTTGAAGCCCTGCCCCCGCAAATCCGTGCGGGGGCTCTGGCCTTGCGGGCGCTTGTGTTTGACACGGCAGCCTCTCTGCCTGCCGCCCCCACGGTGCAAGAGGAACTGCGGTGGGGTCAGCCCGCCTATCTTGCGCCCAAGGGGTCAACGATCCGGCTGGGCGCGCACAAGTCGGCAAGTTTCGCCTTGTTTGTGCACTGCCGAACCCGGTTGATAAGCGATTTCACATCCGCCTTTCCGGGCGAGGACCAGATAGATGGGAACCGTGCCGTTCTGTTTGATGACACTACACAAATCGATCCAACACGCCACGGATGGCTGATTGCCCGGGCGTTGACCTATCACCTCTGACGGCGTTTGCGTTCGACCTTGCGCTTGATCTTGTCTTTCTTGCGCTTGGTGCTGATCGCTTTGCGCCGGGATGATCGCCCTTTTGGCCCTTGTCCGCGCGGCAGGGCCTGGTCGTCAATGGACAGCAGCTCCAGCTCCAACCCGCCGGTCACTGGTGTCGCTTCGGTCAGTCGAACGGTGACACGTTGACCAATGGCGATAGTCAGCCCCGTGTCCGCCCCCATAAGTGTCCCGGCCTCGCGGTCGAAATGGAAAAACTCGCGCCCAAGTGATCGCACCGGAACCAAGCCATCCGCACCGGTTTCGTCCATTTTGACAAAAGCACCAAACCGGGCAATGCCGCTGATCCGGCCCGTGAATTCATTGCCGACTCGCTCGCTCAGATACGCGGCCAGATAGCGGTCAGTCGTGTCCCGTTCAGCCATCATGGATCGGCGTTCAGTATCCGAGATATGAGTGGCCGTTTCTTCGAGCCGGGTAATCTCGTCTTCTGTCAAACCGTCCGTGCCCCAACCGTGGGCCGAGATCAGCGCCCGATGCACGACCAGATCGGCATAGCGCCGGATAGGAGAGGTGAAATGCGCGTAGTTCCGCAGCGCCAGCCCGAAATGGCCGAAGTTTTCTGGGTTGTAATATGCCTGTGCCATTGACCGCAGAGTGGTCAGGTTGATCAGTTCCGCATCCTCGGTCCCGGCGGCGGCGTTCAGCAGCGCATTCAGGTGGCGGGTTTGCAGCACCTGCCCCTTGGCGAGGTTCAATCCGGCAGCCTGCGCCGTTTCCCGCAGGCTTTCCAGTTTCTCGGGCGCGGGTTCCTCGTGCACGCGGAACAGCAGCGGACGGCGCTTGGCGATCAGTGTCTCCGCAGCCGAGACATTGGCGAGGATCATGAACTCTTCGATCAACCGATGCGCATCCAACCGGTCACGGAACGCCACGCTTTCAACATGACCCGTTTCGCTGAGCACGATCTTACGCTCGGGCAGGTCCAGTTCCAGCGGCTGTCGCACAGCCCGCGCTTTCTTCAGCGCGGCATAGGCGGCATAAAGCGGTTTCAAGACCGTCTCCACCAATGGCCCGGTGCGGTCGTTCGGGTTGCCGTCGATGGCCTCCTGCACTTCGGCATAGTTTAGCGACGCGACCGAACGCATCAACCCCCGCACGAAACGATGACCAATCTTGTTACCGTCCGCGTCAATCTGCATCCGCACAGCGATACAGGCACGCGGGACGCCTTCATGCAGGGAACACAGATCACCCGACAGACGATCAGGCAGCATCGGGACCACTCGGTCAGGGAAATAACTTGAATTGCCCCGCTTGCGCGCCTCGCGGTCCAGGGCCGAGCCGGGCAGCACATAAGCAGCAACATCGGCGATAGCGACCCAGATCACATGTCCACCAGGGTTCTTGGGGTCTTCATCCGCGTGCGCGTAGCAGGCATCATCACGATCACGCGCATCCGAGGGGTCGATGGTCAGCAGCGGCATGTCCCGCAGGTCCTCGCGGCCCTTCAGGCCAACGGGTTTGGCATTGTCTGCTTCGGCTATGACCTTGTCGGGAAAGTCATCCGGGATACCGTGCTGATGGATCGCGATCAGCGAAACAGCCTTGGGCGCGGTCGGATCACCCAGCCGTTCAACGATGCGCGCGCGCGGCAGGCCCATGCGGTTTTTCGGCCCGGCCTGTTCGGCCTCGACCAATTCGCCGTCTTTGGCACCATGCACCGCGCCATCGGCAACCAGCCATTCGGTCTGGCCTGCCTTGTCGATAGGGACGATTCTGCCCCCTTCGGCCCCTTTACGGAATATGCCCACGATCTTGCGCGGGTTGGTTCCGATCCGGCGGATCAGACGCGCTTCGTAATTGTGATCTTCCTCGTGCACGACGGTCAGGCGGGCCAGAATACGGTCACCCTCGCCCAAGGCCGGGTCGCTGGCCCGCGCGATGATCAGAACGATGGGCTCGACCCCTTCGCCATGCCATTCCAGTGGTCGGGCGAACAGATCACCATCGGCATTCGGCTCTTTCACCTGCAAGACACTGACAGGTGGAAGACGGTCCGGATCGCGATAGTTGCGTTTGCGTTTTTCAAGATGCCCTTCGGCCTCAAGCTCTTTGAGAATGCGCTTGAGGTCAATACGATCCGCGCCCTTGATGCCAAAGGCTTTGGCGATATCGCGCTTCGAGGTCAGGGTGGGGTTCGCCGAGATCCAGTCAAGGACCTCCTGCTTGGTAGGGATGCGAGTCATGCTTCCGGCGTAGCACGCGTTTGCGACCGCGTCATGACCAAAAAACCTCAGGGTTTCAGATCAGCGACCGTATCCACATCGCGCAGCTGGTCCAGCAGGGTCACACGGCAGTTTGGGATTGAGGCAAGTGTGTCGGCCAATGCATGTTCTGTGGACCAGCGCACATCGTGGAACAGACCTGCGGGCAGCGCGCCATAGCGCTGCGCACCGACCAGCCAATAGCCGCCATCCGGCGCGGGGCCGAACACCATCTGGGATCGCCCAAGCGCACCAAATGCACGGGCAATATGTGCACGCGAAATACCCGGAATATCCGCACCAATCAGGCAAACCGGCCCCTTGGGCATTCCGCACAACATCCGCTTCATCCGGCCACCCAGGTCACCGGACCCCTGCGGCGCGCGTGGCAGGTCATCGGGCCAGACACGGCTTACAAGGCCTTCTGCATCGGGCGACACGGCCAGCACAATCTGCCAACGGGGATCACGTAGCCTGCTGATCAAGGCGCGGGTCTGATGCCGAAACCACCACGCGGCACCAACCATGCCGATATCGCGCCCCAGCCGCGTCTTGACACGACCCGGTCTGGGTTCCTTGACCATGATCACCAATGTGCGTTGCATGGATCAGGCGAAATAATCCGTCAGGATACGGGTATAGATCGATTTGAGCTGCTCGATCTGCGCAACCTCAACGCACTCGTCCACCTGATGCATCGTGCGCCCGACCAAGCCGAACTCCACCACCGGGCAATGGTCTTTGACAAAGCGCGCGTCCGAGGTGCCGCCGGTTGTCGACAGCTCAGGCGTAACGCCGGTTTCGGCTTCGACCGCTTTGGCCACCAGATCCGACAAAGGCCCCGGCGGGGTCAGAAAACTTTCACCCGAAATACTGATCGTGACACCGATTTCGACACCGTACTGAGCTGCCACCTGATCCGCCTCTGACTGCAACCAGTCACTCAGGCTTGCCCCGGAATGCAGATCGTTAAAGCGGATATTGACCGCGCCGCTGCATTGCGCCGGGATCACGTTGGTCGCGGCGTTTCCAGTGTCGATGGTGACAACAGCCAGTGTGGAGGCGTCGAAATGGTCCGTGCCCTGATCCAGTTCATGACTGGCAAGCCGATCCATCAGCCGCGCCATTGCGGGCAGCGGGTTTTTGGCCCGATGGGGATAAGCCGAATGCCCCTGCACACCTGTAATCTTAAACCACGCAGTCATTGAGCCCCGACGGCCGATCTTGATCATCTCACCCATTTTGTTCGGGCATGTTGGCTCACCTACCAGACAGACCGACATACGCTCACCCGCGCCTTTCATGTAATCGAGAAGCGCAGTGGTGCCGTCCAACGCATCGCCTTCCTCATCACCGGTAATCGTCAGGACAATTGCCCCGTCCGGCGGGGTGTCACGCACGAAATCCATTGCCGCAGCCGCAAAAGCCGCAACTCCGGATTTCATATCGGTGGTGCCGCGCCCATACATCACACCATCCCGCACTTCGGCCCCGAAGGGCGGCGCAGTCCAGGCAGCTTCGTCGCCGACAGGGACGACGTCCGTGTGACCATTGAATCCGAAACTGCGCGCATGACCTTTCTGCCCCCAACGCGCGAAAAGGTTGCTGATGCCGCCGCGATCAACGCGCGTGCATTCGAAACCTGCCTCCGACAGCACCGCCTCAAGCAAAACAAGTGCTCCGCCTTCTGAAGGTGTGACCGAAGGGCAACGGATCAGTTCGGCTGTCAATTGGACGGGATCAGTCATGCGGGGGCCTCTGGAACTGTGTCTGACGCGGGTTCGCGCACAGATTCAACGATTTGGCCGGTTTTCCAACCCCAATCCGTAAAAAAACGGTCATCCAAATATTTAGATGTCAAAGCGACACCCCAATAAAACATGGCACTTTACCCTGCGACCACCTTGCCGCCCGCCACAAATTCGCGTTACAGGGCCGCGAAACAGGTGAATTGAATATGAAGCGCGCCTTCTTCGCACTGATCTGCCTGACTTTCGCCGTCATCGCACAGCAAAGCCTGGCACAGTCCCTTTCGGTCACAACCGTGACCCGCCCGCCATTTTCCTATGTCGAGGATGGCGACGAAACCGGCTTCTCTATGGATTTGCTGGCGGCTTTGGCCAAGGCTCTGAACTGGGACTACACGGTCAACCGCGTCGAGGCGTTTTCTGACATGTTGGGTGCCGTGCAGAGCGGATCTGCAGACCTTGCCATCGCCAATATCTCGATCACCGCCCTGCGTGAAACGCAAATGGATTTCTCTCAGCCGATCTTCGAAGCGGGTCTTCAGATCATGGTACCCTCGGACGCGGTACGAAAACCATCGCTGTTGCAGGCCCTGCTCTCGAAAGAACTGTTCATCGCCATAGGGCTGGCCTTTGCCATTCTCCTCGGTGGCGGCATGTTGATGTGGAGCTTTGAACGCCGCGCCCAACCCTATTTCGACCGCGACTTGAACGAAGCGTGGTTCCCATCGTTCTGGTGGGCGCTGAACTTGGTTGTGAATGGCGGCTTCGAAGAGCGAATGCCGCGCACTCCGTTCGGTCGAATGTTGGGTGTCGTGCTGGTGGTGTCATCCTTGTTCATCGTTTCGGTGTTCACCGCCCGTATCACCTCGGTCATGACCGTGGACGCCATTACCGGCAGCGTGAATTCGGTGAACGACCTGTACGGCAAGACTGTCGGGACAATATCAGGGTCGACAGCGGCCAGTTTTCTGAACCGGCGCGAGATCGAGTTTACCAGCTATCCGGGGTTGAATGAGATGCTGGACGCTTTCAAGGCCGAAGATCTGGATGCCGTCGTATTCGACGCGCCGATCCTGTCCTATTTTGCGGCCCATGAAGGGCGGCGCATTGCGTCGATGACAGGTGGTGTTTTCCTGCGCGAAAACTACGGCATCGCTTTCCCGACCGGATCACCTCTGGTCGAGGATGTAAACCAGGCATTGCTTGGCTTGCGCGAAGACGGAACCTATGACGAAATCTATCGCAAGTGGTTCGGATCGCGGAACTAGGCCTGCGCCTCGTCTCCGAAAAACGGTGTCATCTGCGCGACGATCACTGCGTTTTCATCCAATGCTCTTTGCATCAGCGCACGTTCGTCCGCCTCGATATCGTGACCTTGCGCTTCACGCTCGGCCAATGTGCCGTATCCGGTGACATCCAGCGGTGCGGTGTCGGCCTGCTTCAGGATCGCGACCGTCTCACGCACGGCCTCGGCCTCATCCACGCCGCTGGCATAGCACATTAGCGCCGCGCCGGTCGCCCCATCGGGCAGCCCGTCGCCCTCCTTGCGGCCAATCTGGACCAGAAGGGTATAGACTTGCTGACGCGAGGGTTTCTTTTGCTTCTCCATGCACCGGGCCATAGCCCCGCGCCAGTTCGCGGTCAAGCAGCCAACAATTGCAGGAGCCCCGCCTTGCCCCCATAGTACCCGGAATAAACCGATCCCGAATACAAAGGACGCCTTCATGCCCTACCCAGATTTCATAGCGAGTTTTCCCAGCCTCGACGTACCGTTCCCCGACGACGTGGTGCAAACGGCCGTGATCCGGTCGGATGCAGGATTGGTGGCGTTCTTTACGTTTCTTCAGGATTTCGAATTGCCCTTACATTCTCACAAAGCCCAATGGGGCATAGTGGTGGAGGGTGAGATTGAATTGACCATCGACGGGCAGACCCGGACCTACCGCTCGGGCGACAGTTATTCGATCCCATCAGGCGTGGAACATGGCGGCAAAATCAAGGCTGGCACACGGGTCATAGATGTTTTCGAGGAACCGGACCGATATCCGATCAAGGGATAAGCTGGGTGAGAGACTCAGTGAACGCGAGTCTCGGCCTCCCTCATTGATTGAAGGCCTCCGGCCTGAAAAGCTGTTGAGTTGAATCCGGCACTTTTGCGCCAGTCTTCCTCTTCATTTTGGGCCAATTCCCGCTAGCCGGGACACGACGCCAGCAATTCACAACTAAGCGTCGATGCCGACCCTACGCTGTGGGTACTGCATAAGTCATTTTCAAAGGAGAGTTGAGATGAGTGTTCTGTCCAGATTGATGACAACAACAGCAAGCGTGATTGTACTTTCCGGTATACCGGCTGTTGCAATTCTGTCCTTTGTAACAAGTGATGCTGCTTATGCCCAAGAAGCGGGCGGTGAAGGCGGCGAAGCCATCGGTGGCGGCGAGGCCGAAGGCGGCGCGCAGACCGAAGGCGGAGGTGAATCCGGCAGCGATGGTGAGGCCGAAGGTGGCAGTGAAACCGAGGGCGGTAGCGATTCCGAAGGCGGTAGTGAGGCCGAAAGCGGAGGCGAATCCGGCGGCGATGGTGAATCCGGAGGTGGCGGCGAGGCCGAAGGCGGTGGTGAGGCCGATGGTGCGGAAACCAATGCAGGAAGCACAGAAGTGGAAGCCATGCAGGGTGAGAGCCGCTAAGCAGCACTTCAAGGCAGGCTAGGGCCACAAGCTTGGTATCTGCCTTAGCCGACCTGACCCAAAGAACAAATAAGGCCGGAGCGTAACTGCTCCGGCCTTATGACATTCCCAGAACGATCAGTCCCGCAGCAATTCGTTGATGCCCGTTTTCGAGCGGGTCTTTTCGTCAACCCGCTTCACGATCACCGCGCAATAGAGACTGACATTGTTCTTTGACGGCATGGAACCCGCGACCACAACCGAATAGGGCGGAACCTCGCCATACATGACTTCTCCGGTTTCGCGGTCCACGATTTTGGTGGACTTACCAATGAACACTCCCATCCCCAGAACCGAGCCTTCGCGGACGATACATCCCTCGACCACTTCCGAACGCGCGCCGATAAAGCAATTGTCTTCAATGATGGTTGGGCCAGCCTGCATCGGCTCAAGCACTCCGCCAATGCCAACGCCGCCCGACAGGTGCACATTCTTGCCAATCTGCGCGCAGGATCCGACGGTGGCCCAGGTATCAACCATCGTGCCTTCGTCAACATAGGCCCCGAGGTTCACGAAAGACGGCATCAGCACCACGCTCGGTGCAATATATGCCGACTTGCGAACCACACAGTTTGGAACCGCGCGGAACCCGGCAGACCGCCACTGGTTTTCACCCCAACCGGCGAACTTGCTGTCTACCTTGTCCCACCAGCCGCCGTCCTGCGGACCGCCCGGCTGGATTTCCATGTCCTTGATACGGAAGCCCAGCAGAACCGCCTTTTTGGCCCATTGATTTACGTGCCAGTCACCGGTTTCCAGCTTTTCCGCCACGCGTAACGAGCCACTGTCCAGCGCATTCAGCGTGTCCTCGATCGCCTCGCGCTGCTCGCCTGTTGTGGCGGGCGTGATGGTCTCGCGTGCCTCCCAGGCGGCTTCGATGGCGGCTTCCAGTTGCGCGTTGGACATGGGGTGTCTCCCTACAGAATCTGTTCACGTTGATTTGGCCTATACGCAAGCCCGACCCATGGCGCAATGCGACGTAGACGGGCCCAATTGCGTCTGAGGCAAAGGGTCATCAGCTTGCGCGCCGGATATGGCGGGTCAGGATCGCCGTTGCTGTGGCCATTTCCTTGCGCTTCAACGCCCGCACGATGGCCGCATGATCCGTGTCAGCCCGTTGCACCCATTTCAACCGCCATTGCGCGAACAAATGGCGTGCGCTTGCGATATGCAGATCGTCGATTGCGTGCAAAAGCCGAGGCAACCCGCAAGGTGTCAGGATGGCGCGATGAAACGTTCTGTTCAGAGCCTCCCATTGCGGCATCGACTGCGCCTCGTCACAGGCGATGCGTGCGTTTTCGATCTTCTCCAGCGCGACCGGAGACATGTTTTGCATCGATTGCTGCAACGCCAGCGTTTCCAACGCCACGCGCATTTCGATCACCTCCCGAACCTCTGCCGGGTCCAGCGCCGTAACCCGCATTCCCTTGCGTGGTTCATGCCGGGCCAACCCATGCGCCTCAAGCCGCAACAAGGCTTCGCGCACCGGAACATGGCTGGTATCGAAGGTTCGGGCAATATGATCCTGCCGCAGCTTTTCACCGGCCGCCAGCTCTCCGGTGATGATCCGCTGGCTGAGGCTTTGGTAAATCGTGTCGGAAATCATTGCAGTCATGGATTATAGATAAAATCCACCATCCACAACCACAACCCGATAATTTACCCAGCGAACGGGTCCGGCGCGATATTTGCACCGCACACCAGAACGGCCACGCGTTCACCCGGTTCAGGCCGATACGCACCCGAGGTCAAGGCTGCCAATGCGGTCGCGCCCGCAGGTTCTACCAGAATGCGATGCGCGCGCCAAAGCGCCAGTTGTGCCGCAGCGATGGCATCGTCAGACACCAGAACCGAACTCATACCCTGTGCCAGTTCAAAACAGATTTCGCCGATCCGCCGCGCGCCCAGCGCGTTTGCGGCGATCCCCGACACGGAAACATCGACCGGTTCACCAGCGCGCAACGCTGCATTCAACGCACAGGACGTTTCCGGCTCGACCGCCACAACCTTGCGCGCGCCACCGAACCAGGCCAGCGCCCCTGCAATCAGCCCGCCGCCGCCAACAGCGACCAGTACCGTATCCGCCTGCAAGCCCTGGGCGTCCCATTCGGCAAAACAGGTCCCTTGCCCCGCCACCGTGGCCGGGGCGTCATAAGCATGTATCTGCATTGCACCCGTCATTGCCTCATGCTCTTGCGCTGCGGTCAGCGCGTTCGCGTATTCACCGGAAACAACACTCAGGTCGGCACCGGTTTGCCGGATCAGTGCGATCTTGGACGGGCCCGCCAGTTCCGGCACAAATATTTTTGCAGGATACCCCAGCGTCTGCGCGGCATAGGCCGCCGCCGCACCATGATTGCCACCGGATGCGGCGACCACACCCGCAGCCGGCACGTCCGAGCTGAGCAGCGTATTGAACGCACCCCGCGCCTTGAAACTGCCGGTATGCTGCATGTGCTCGAGTTTCAGCTCAACCGGATAGCCGGGAATGTTGCTTTCCATAACCGGGGTTACCTGCGCATAACCCGCGATGCGGTCCCGTGCTGCCGATATTTCACTTTTCCAATTCATTCTCGTCTTTCCGTGACTGGCACTCTGCCCGCGAACCCTATAGCTGTTTGTCAAACACGCAAGCAGGGATCGATCAACGATGAGAGAAGACCGCCACAGTCCGTTTCGCGATGCGCAGACCGACCGCTCGACCGCAAAAGAGGTTCCGGACACACCGCAAACACGCTCTCCGGCCTACCGTCTGGCTTTCGCGGATGACGAGTTTCTGTGCCGGGACGAGCTGCGCCCTGTACGCTTGCAGCTTGAGTTGCTGAAACCCGAAATGATCATGACCGAGCGTGAGATCACGTCGACCATCGTCATGTTCGGCGGTGCCCGCATTCCCGAACCTTCGCAAAAGCACACCGCGCGGACAGAAACCCTGGCCGGTCTGTCGAAATATTATGATGAGGCACGCGAATTCGCGCGACTGATGACCGTGAAATCGAAAGAAACCGGATGCCGCGAGAATGTGATCGTCACTGGCGGCGGCCCCGGTGTAATGGAAGCTGGCAATCGCGGTGCACACGAAGCAGGCGGGTGCTCGATCGGGCTGAACATCGTGCTTCCGCACGAACAGGCGCCAAACAGTTTCGTGACGCCAGATCTCAGCTTTAATTTCCACTATTTTGCGATCCGCAAAATGCACTTCCTGATGCGCGCCCGCGCCATCACCATCTTTCCCGGTGGGTTTGGGACGCTGGATGAACTGTTCGAATCCCTGACCCTGATCCAGACCGGCAGAATGGATCGTGTGCCTTTCCTGCTGTTTGGCCGCGCGTTCTGGGAAAAGGTCATCAACTGGGACGCACTGGCGGATGCCGGTACGATCTCGGACGAGGATCTGGACCTGTTCCGCTTTGTCGATACCGCGCAGGAGGCGGCCGAGATCATCGAGAACTGGGAACCCGCCCCGCCCCGCGACGAAATTCCGGGGCGCTGAGCGATGAAAACTCCAAAGACAGGCGAAATGCTCCACCTGCGTGGCAACGCGTTGTCAAAAGGCGAACCCGTCGCCCTTCCACTGACGCAAAGCAGCATGTTCCATCTGCCCGGTGCGCCGGACGGCCACCCGACCTATGGCCGTGTCGATAACCCCACCTGGGTACATCTTGAGCATGTTTTGTCGCATCTGGAAGACGCGCCTTGTCGCAGCTTCCCGTCCGGCATGGCCGCGATTTCTGCGGCTCTGTTTGCAACGGTGCAAGCCGGTTCGCGCCTTCTGATCCCTTCGGACGGGTACTATGTCACCCGTCTGCTGGCGGACCTGTTCCTTTCGCGTCTTGGCGTGACAGTTGAAGAGCGACCGACCACTGCGTTTGCCGAAGGTGGTTTTGACGGGTTTGACGTTGTGTTCGCCGAAAGCCCTTCGAACCCCGGTCTGGACATGATTGACCTGAAAGTTATAGCCGAACAGGTGCGGTCTGCTGGCGGGGTGACGATTGCCGACAATACGACGATGACACCGCTGGGTCAGCGCCCGTTGGATTTGGGCATCGACGTGGTCGTGTCGTCCGACACCAAGGCGATGGGCGGGCATTCCGACATGCTGATGGGTCACGTGGCCAGCCGCAACAGTGACATCATGGAACGGGTCGAGGAATGGCGGAGAGTCTCCGGCTCAATCCCCGGACCGCATGAGGCATGGCTGTTGCATCGCGGGTTGGAAACGCTGGATGTCCGGTTCGACCGGATGTGCAACTCGGCTCAGGTAATAGCGGAACGGTTGGCAGGTCACCCGGCGGTCAAACAGGTCCGCTATCCTGGGCTGGCCGATGATCCATCACACACACTGGCGCAGGCACAAACGGCACGGTTCGGATTTCTGCTATCCTTGACTTTGGAAAGCGAAGACAAGGCCGAAGCCTTCATCAACACTTGCCCGCTTTTGCGCCCCGCCACCTCATTCGGTGGTGTTCACAGCTCGGCCGAGCGCCGCGCGCGCTGGGGCGATAGTGTCGACCCGGCCTTCATCCGCCTGTCCGTTGGATGCGAACCGGTGGACGAACTGTGGAAGGCGATCGAGGCCAGCCTGAACGCGCTGTGATTACTTCTTCGCGGCACGCAGGTCCTTGAAAACGTAGATCGGCAGTACCACGCTGGCGATCAGCGCCCCCAGCCAGACAAGCAGCGTCGCCGCCAGCAGGTTCGAGATACCGCCAACGGTCAGCCCCGACGCGATGAGGTCGGTCACCAGCAGGCCCACAAATGTTACGACCAGAGCGATCCCGCCTTTCAATGCGGGCGCTTTCTTTTCGCCAAGCTTCAGTATCAAGGGCTCGGCGATCACCTGAACGACGGTGAAAACAATCACAACCACGATAAATGAGATCGGTTTGATCGCGAAACCGGACAGTATCAGCGAAGCCAGCAACAGCCCGATGGCATTGCCGGCCAGCAGGGCCAAAGCGGATTTGATTCTGCGCGACATGGGATGGCCTCCGTCAATCTACAATCAGAAATATGAAGATATTAGCAGGCTTCTGAGTTTTTTCGAGACAATTCAATCGCCTCTTCCTTTTGACCCGTTGAAAACACGTGGTAGAACACATTCATCAAGATCAGACCTGTCCCTGACCCGTGAGTGTGAGATGAGCGACGATCCCTATTCCGTCCTTGGCGTATCGAAAGACGCCAGTGCCGACGAAATCAAGAAAGCCTACAGGCGTATTGCCAAGAAGTGCCACCCGGACCTGAAACCCGGCGATGCCAAGGCCGAGGCCAAATTCAAGGCCGCAGCTGCTGCGTATGACTTGCTGAAAGATCCTGAAACCCGCGCCCGTTACGACAATGGCGAAATCGACGCATCGGGTCAGGAACGCCCGCAACAACACTATTACCGGGACTATGCTGAGGCCGCTGGAAACCCCTATCGCGGGCGTCAGGCGGACCCGGACGACATGTCGGACATCTTTGCCGAATTCATGCGCGGCCGCGGTGGATTTGGCGGCCAGCAAAGGCATGAGTTTCATGCGCCGGGGCATAACCTGAATTATTCCCTGCAAATCAGCTTTCTGGATGCCGTGTTTGGCGCCAGCCAGAAATTGACCCTACCAGACGGTAATCGGATCGAGGTCAAGATCCCCGCCGGTATAACCGAAGGTCAGACCATCCGCCTGCGCGGCAAGGGTGCTCCGGGTTATGGCGAAGGCCCTCCGGGGGATGCGTTGGTGACCGTCACGGTCGCCAAACATCCGGTGTTTGACCGTCAGGGCGACGACATCCATATCACGCTGCCGATCAGCATCGATGAGGCCATTCTGGGCGGGAAAGTCGCCGCCCCCACCATCGATGGCGGTGTGAACGTCAATGTTCCGGCGGGCACAAGCAGCGGCAAAACCCTTCGCCTGCGCGGCAAGGGGGTGAAGAAGCGCGGCTCGTCCCTGCGCGGCGACCAACTGATCGAATTGACTGTCTCGATGCCCGACAAGATCGATGATGATCTCAGGCAGTTCATGGAGACATGGCGCGAAACGCACCGCTACGATCCGCGGAAAGGAATGCCGTCATGACCCTGACCGAAAAGGAACTGATCGAAACCGTCTCGCGCCTGACCTCGGACCGCCTGACCGAGTATCTTGCGGCCGAAATCGTGATCCCTGAACAATCGGAGCAGGGGCTGGTCTATCACAGTATCGACGTTGCCCGGCTGGAACTGGCTTGCGAGTTGCACGAGCAATACGACATGGAGGCCGATGCGCTGTCGATGATGATCTCATTGATTGATCAGATGCATGGGCTGCGCGCTGAACTGCGTGAGGTTCTGAACGCAGTCGAGGCGCAACCCGAGCCGGTGCGCAAACAACTGATCGAGGTCATTGGCACAGCGCGGTTCCGTCGCAGATAACAGGGTTTTGGGCGCAATGATTTTGGCGTAGAAGGCCGCCTTGATCCTTTGTCAGGTAGCTTCCATGACCCAGCCCAGATCCGAATTGCTGATGCCTGCGGGCAATCTGCGCAAACTTAAACTCGCCATCCTCTATGGGGCAGACGCCGTGTATCTGGGCACGCCGGATATGTCGCTGCGCACCAAGTCCGAGTTTTCGCTGGACGAGGTGATTGAAGGGATCGAGTTCTGCCACAGCCATGGCCGGCGCGCCTACCTGACACTGAACCTGTTCTCGCATAACAAAGACATCCCGAAGCTGGATGAATATATCGACACGGTGCGCAAGGTGCAGCCCGACGGGTTGATCATCGCCGATCCAGGCGTGTTCCAATACGTCCGCGAGCGCGCGCCCGAACTGCCGCTGCATATCTCGACCCAGGCCAATATCTGTTCGTGGCTGTCGGTGAAGTTCTGGCAGGATCAGGGCGCCGAGCTGGTGGTTCTGGCGCGTGAGGTTTCCTATCCCGAACTGGTCGAGATCCGTGAGAAATGCCCTGATATTAAGCTAGAAGCCTTCGTGCACGGTGCTATGTGCATGACCTATTCGGGCCGTTGTCTGCTGTCGAATTTCATGGCCGAACGCGGGGCCAACCAGGGCAACTGCGCCAATTCCTGTCGCTGGAACTATGGTCTGAAACTGCGCCTCAAGGATGGCACACATCAGGAGCTGCGTATCACCGAGGAAAACGCCGACCTGTTCGAATTCCTGCTGGAAGAAGGCTGCCGCCCCGGTGACCTGATGCCCATCGAAGAGGATGATCGCGGCTCGTACATCCTCAACTCACGCGACCTCTGCATCATGCCGAAGCTGAACGAGTACCTGAAAATCGGTGTCGACAGCCTCAAGGTCGAAGGGCGCGGCAAATCGGAATACTACGCCGCGATCGTCGCGCGGGCCTATCGTATGGCCATCGATGACTATTTCGCGGATCCCGAAAACTGGGACCCCAAGCCTTACATGCGCGAGCTCGAAACCGTCGGAAATCGCGGCTATACGCTGGCCTTTCACGAGGGTCGGCTGACAAACTATGCACATGATTACGAACACACGGCCTCGATCTCGCAATGGGAATATGCCGGGATCGTCACCGAAGTGACCGAGGATGCCTTTCTGGTTGAGGTGAAGAACAAGCTGGAACCGGGTGATGTGCTGGATTTCGTCTCGCCAGTCGCACGCGACACGGTTCTGCTGCGGGTCTATGATTTCGAACGCGCCCATGATGGCGCACGGTTGGACGTGGTTCATGGCAGCACAAAAACCATCATCCGGTTGCCTTTCACCCTGTTTGATCACGAGGATATCGACGATCTGCGCGCCCGTTTTCCGGTCTATTCAGTGCTGCGCAAGGAACGCGCCCTGACCGACGAACACTGGAGCCGCATTCGCTTTGACAAGCTCGTGCAGGGATTGGAAACCTCCGGTCGCGACAATTCAACAGCTTATGCACGCCGTCGCGATGATCTGGTTGAAAAGATTGGCGAAGACGGTAACGAACGCCGGTTCAAGACAAACCGCATCGGCACGGAAGGATGCTGCGGCAAGGGCTGCAACGGATGCCTGATCTTCTGGCAGGATGACAAATACGCGTTGGCCCGCGAGGTACTGTCCAAACGAAAACAAGGCGAACAGCTCAGCCGCCGTGAGGCGACAGAACTCAAGCTGCCGGGTGAACCGGCTTAGTTTCCCACCCGATATTCTTCGGGGATAAAGAACGTATAGTCGCGATCCGCCACTTGCTCGTGACAGACATGGCAGTACGCGACCTCACTGGCGCGGTCCCCCATAGTATCCCCGAACACCGACCCGTCCGGCAGCACCATTATATAACGCCAGTCAGCGGTGATCGGGCTGGTACCGTCTGGCAATTTTTCCATTATGAACATGGCGCCTGGATGTATGTGACCTTCATCGGTCACCGTCATGCTGTCCTTGGCAAGCACCGATCCCATGGGAAGTTTTTCGCCTTGCTGCAATGTCCCGTAGTTATGTGCCATTCGGTTGGCATACGAGTTTACGTAACGCTGCCCGTGCGTGGCCGAGATATAAGGCGCGTCGTTAAAAAGCGGCCAGCTTTGGTAGTTGAGGATCAGATCCAGTTGCGCCGCGGCATACCCCCGTGCCATGCGACGGCTTAGTGAATGGTAGTGGGCCGCGGCCTCATCCTTGCTCAGCTCTGCCGGATTTTCGATCGCGATATGAGCGTTGTGACCATCCGCCGTTGCCAGTCCTGAAGAAATCAGAAGTATCGCGCACGCAATGGCTTTGTGCTGGAGAATTATTCGTAGATAGGAGTCCATTATTACGACCCACCTGAAAATCAGTTCGCCTGAGCGCCACGTGACGACAGAGTTCTTATTCTAGCGGCTCCGGGAACTCTTACCAGCTCAGGTCCCGGAATCTCACCGCCTTGTGCATCGATTTGAACCTGCATCCTGCGGCATTGAATCATTGAAATATAGCAAATTATGCATATTGAATCAGCATCTGAAACATTAAGTTTACAGGCACACTTCATGCGTGCAGGCGGTCATCTTGGACAATCAAAGCACGACCACCCGATCCATGATGAACCGAACAGAAAAACTACGGGGTTAAACCGGCTTCGGACTCAATTTGTTTGCGCGATTTGCGGGCACGTTCGGTTGCCGATTTCAACTGACCGCACGCCGCCATGATATCCTCGCCCCGTGTCTTGCGAATGGGAGAGGCGTAGCCTGCCTGATAGATGATGTTGGCAAAAGCGCGGATGCGGTTGTTCGAGCTGCGCTTGTACGGCGCGCCGGGCCATTCGTTAAACGGGATCAGGTTGATCTTGGCCGGAATTTTGTGACGCTTGATGTGGTCGATCAAACGATGGGCATCCGCGTCGCTGTCATTCACACCGTCCAGCATCACGTATTCGAACGTGATCCGCTCGGAGTTCGAGGCATTGGGATAGCTGGCCAGCGCCTGCAACAACTCCTCGATATTCCAGCGTTTATTGATTGGAACCAGAACGTCGCGGGTTTCATCCGTGGTTGCATGGAACGAGATCGCCAGCAGACAGCCGATTTCCTCAGCCGTGCGCGCAATTTCGGGTACCACTCCACTGGTCGACAGCGTAATGCGGCGGCGCGACAGGGAAATCCCCTCGGGGTCCATCGCGATCTTCATCGCATCGCGGACGTTTTCGAAATTGTAAAGCGGCTCGCCCATTCCCATCAGAACGATGTTTGACAGAAGGCGCGTTTCATCCTTTGGCGCACCGGGGGTCGGCCATTCGTCAAGATCGTCGCGCGCCATCATGATCTGCCCGACAATTTCGGCAGATGTTAAATTACGTACAAGCTTCTGGGTGCCCGTATGACAAAACGAACATGTCAGTGTACATCCGACCTGAGATGAAATGCACAGCGTACCGCGATCTTCTTCGGGGATGTAGACCACCTCGACCTCGTGCCCGCCCGCGATACGGCACAGATATTTGCGGGTGCCGTCCTCGGATACCTGTCGGGTCACCACCTCGGGTATCTCGACCACAAAGTTTTCGGCCAGTTGCGCACGGTACGCTTTGGCGAGATTCGTCATCTGGGAAAAATCGCGCACGCCCCATTGATAGATCCACTGCCAGATCTGACCGGTACGCATCTTTGCCTGCTTATCGGGCGTACCATGTTCGATCAGGACCTCGCGCAAACGGTCGCGGGTGAGACCGACAAGGTTCACCTTCCCCTCGGGCAATTTGCGAGGGAGGGTCATGACGTCTTGAGTGATCGGCGCTTTGGGCGACATTGTGGTACCTGCTGAGGCGTATCTTCAAGGATTCTGGCTTGGGATGCGCCTCTATATAGGAACCTGTGCAAAGATCAAAAGGAATCGTTTCAGTCAGTCTGCAAAACTCAACAGTTCCTCAACGCGTGCCCGCCCCAAATTCACCCGGCATGATGTGATTGCGATACCTGTACCCGATCCGCCACCAAACGACGCGCCGACGGCGGTGCAATGCGTATCGCGATAGGTTTCCCAGGCCTGTTGCGCCGCTATGAGGGCAGGTTCAGCCACTATCCGCCCGGTGACCTCGTCCAGCTCCTTGGCAGATTGTACCGCCAAATCAAAACTCACCTGCAGCGCGCGCGAGACCCGTGCTTCCATCTCTCCGACGCAGGATCCGATTTCGACTTGTGATCCGGCGTCGGAACATTCCAACGCCGGGTCGGCGGTTGCGGTGGCTGGCAAAAGCAGCGCGATCAAGATCAGACGCATGGCCGCCTCATTCATCCATTCAGCTGGGGTCAGGCCAGAGTAACATGTTTTGCCAGAAAGGTTTAGATGCCGGTTGGCCCCCTAAACCAACGGAAATGCAGTTCCGCGTCAGACACCCGCGGGTGGGATATAGCAATCTTCGGCATCCAGGGTCTTGACCGGATCGTTCGGTCCGCATTGTTCGCCGGTTACAGGATAAGTCTCGCCCTTGTTTTCGCAGGCACTCAGCAGCATGGCTGATATCATCATCAACGCGACAAGAGATTTGTTCAGCATGGTGGCAACTCCTTGGTTTCTCTTGAACTGATTAGTTCGGAAATCGTCAGGGCTCACATTGATACGGATCAAGTAAACGGGTTGATCCTGCGTAAAGTTGCATCTTGCGCTCTGGGGTGAGTAACAGTGCTGTTCCACATTGTTATTGAGTTCTGCGGTGTTGAAGGTTCCCCATCTCAGAGGGTTTCAACATAACTACGACGGAAGCGCTTGTGTGGCATACTGTTTGAATGCGGAGCGTACCGAAAGCGGCGCTCGGTGATACTGAACCCCGACATGCACAAATAAGAAAAAGCTTACGCAAAGTCGGTGGCGCATCTAACATGGCGTCACGCGGCGGCGCGCTAGCCTGCCCGTTTGAAGGCGCAATTTGCTCAATGCCAATGCTAAGCGCCCCATCTTTCCACAATCCCTTCAATAGAACTAAGGTCATTGAAAATGATTTCAGCCGAATATTGCCAACTCATGGCACGCTACAACAGCTGGCAAAACTCCTCACTCGTTACAGCGGCCAACGAATTGACAAATGCCGAGCGTTGGATGGATCGAGGCGCTTTTTTTCAGTCCATCGCCGGGACATTGAACCACCTCTATTGGGCCGACGCGCTTATCCTTGAGCGCATTAAAGGCAATGAACGCCCACAAGATACGATCACACACTCACTAACCAGTCCAACAGACTGGTCTGAGTTCAAAAGCTTACGCATAGAACGAGACGCGGAAATCGAACGGTGGGCAGCCAGTACAACCGACACAGATCTCAAGGGCGCGATCAAATGGTACCCTCCGGACGGCTCTGCCAAAATTGAAATGCCGAAAGCTGTCTGTGTCGTTCAGCTTTTCAACCACCAAACCCATCACCGGGGACAGGTACATGCCATGCTCACTGCGACAGGGGTAACTCCTGAACCAACGGACATTTCAGGAATGCCGTAGCAATTGCTGAACGCCGTTGACCGTAGCCAATCAAAAAAAAAGCCCCGCCAAAGACGGGACCATTTGCTTAGGTCGGGGTGCTTACTTGGTGCAGCGCTTTTCGGCGTCTTCGATTGCTGCGGTAAAGCCCAGCAGCGAGAAGGTGTCCTTGGTTTGTGTGCCGCGTTCGGACCGGGCAGTCAGAACAGCCTCGGTTCCGCGTTTCAGCGCGGTGACGATCTTGGCGTCATCTGCATCTGATGCGGGCCAGGCCCACTCACCTTCGGTGAACAGTTCAAACTCGGACCCGTCGACATTCAGGTTCACCGTCGATCCAGGAGCAAACGGGTAGCCGCCGGTAAAGGTCACTTGCCCTTTGACCTCGGCATTGGGGCGATAGAACACAAACAACAGGATGTCGCTGCGCCGCACGGATACGACGCGCCCGCCCCGGGTGTTCACGGTTTCCTTGGGGGCCGAAACGCTCCAGCATTCGGTGGGATCATCTTCGACAAAAACGCTCCAGTCCGTTTTTGCAGCAACCCGGTTTGTGCTTGTCGCCTGTTGGGCGAGTGCAGACGTTGCGGCGATGCCTGCCACACACAGGCCCGCAATCGTACGAACGAGCATTGATCCCATTTGTCCAGCCTCCTAGCTCGACCGATACCTCAAATCCATCGGACATGGCTGCGAACCCTTCCGGCCCGTCTATTCCGTTGCGCATTCCGATGATTGCCGACATACACACACTAACGCAGGTTTCGCCACAGGCGAAAGGGCGATTGGCAGATTTTTGCGCATAAATTTCGGAGGTCCTGATGACGCAGCCCGTAGCAATGACAGAACTGTGGCGCGGCAAGTTGCTGGAAAGCCTGCATCTGGGCCACGCGGTCATCTGCGACGACACCGGCCAGATCGTGCGCAGCTGGGGCGACCCGCAGGCGGTTATCTATCCGCGCTCATCCGCCAAGATGATTCAGGCGCTTCCGCTGGTCACGTCAGGAGCCGCGGCAAAATACGGATTGAACAGCGAACATCTTGCGCTGGCCTGCGCGTCACACAACGGGGCCGCGATCCATACCGACCGCGTGACGGCGTGGCTTGATCATCTGGGGCTGAGCGAGCACGACTTGCGCTGCGGGCCACAGGAGCCGGCAGACACTGCCGCGCGGGATCGGCTGATCCTGGCGGATGACACCCCGTGCCAGATCCACAACAATTGTTCCGGCAAGCATTGTGGTTTCCTGACACTGGGTCAGCATATGGGCGCAGGGCCGGAATATCTGGAAATTGATCACCCGGTGCAACAGGCCTGCTTGTCTGCCATCGAAGAGACGTCAGGCGAAACCAGCCCCGGTTACGGTATTGACGGCTGTTCCGCCCCGAATTTCGCCGTGTCGCTGGCCGGGCTGGCCCGGTCGATGGCGTGGTTCGCAAGCGCCTCGGATCGGTCCGACCGTTCCAGCGAGGCGGCGGTGCAATTGGTGGCGGCAATGGTGAAACACCCGGAACTGGTAGCCGGTGAGACCCGTGCCTGCACCGAACTGATGCGCGCCATGAACGGGCGCGTCGCCATCAAGACCGGGGCCGAGGCGGTGTTTGTGGCCATCATCCCGGAAAAACGCATGGGCGTTGCGTTGAAGATCACCGATGGCACCACACGGGCCAGCGAATGTGCCATCGCCGCTATTCTGGTGAGCCTTGGTGTGCTGGAGGCCGATCACCCGGCCACCCGCAAATTCATGAACGCCACGCAATACAGCCGCCGGGGGCTGGAATGCGGCGTGATCAAACCTGCGTCGGGTTTCCCCGGCTAAGGCCGCTACATCTCGATCTCGTGCACCTCGGCCACCTCGACCGAGCCCGAACCGTTGACGACCATCGGACAACCCTTGGCCATCTCGGTCGCGGCTTCGATGCTGTCGGCCTTAATCACGGTAAAGCCCGAAGCCGGGTTCGCACCGCCATTGTCGACAACCCCGCTGCTGCTGACCGTATAGGATTGTCCGACCGGGTTGCCGGGGATCTCTAACGCTTCGGCCATACCCTGAAACCATGCGCCCCAAGCGGCCATGGTCGCCTCGATCTCGGCGGGGTCGGTCGGGGTGTGTCCCCCGTGATAGACAAACAAATATTGGGGCATATCGCTCCTCCCTGATGAAACGTTATTTGCACTTCGCTTCGAGTTTGCGCAGCGAAGACGTCCAGCCCTGATTGTGGTTCGCGGCTGCTTCGGCATCGGCCAGTTCGCGGTGGTCCAAAACCAGGCGTGACCCCGTGCCTGTCGCTGTGACTGTAAAGATGACGTGGCTTTCGGCCCCGCGCTGATCCTGATCGTCATGCCAGCCCCAGGTAAACCCCACCGAGTTTGGCGGGTCGACATGCGTGACGTGGCCCGAGACCTTGTATTGCTGGCCCTCGCCGTTTTCCATGACCGAATACCACGGGCCGGTGCGCGAGAAATCCAGATTGTGTTCAGGCACGTGCATCCCTTCGGGCCCCCACCATTGCAACAACCGGCTGCCGTCGCTGATCCATGCAAACAGGTCTTCTGGGCTGACGGGGAAGTCCCGTTCCAGTTTCAGGTCGGCCATGAATTCTCCCTTTCGATGATATCACTGAGGCGATCGAGGCTGCTTTCCCAGAATTGCCGTTTGGAGATCGTCCAGTCGGCAATCATCCGCAGCCCGTCGGGCCGGATGGAGTACATCCGTTGGGTGCCCCGCACGCGCTGTTCAACCAGCCCGGCTTCGCGCAATACTTTCAGATGGCGCGAAATCGCAGCGCCGGACATTCCGCGCCCTTCGATCAGGTCACCGGCGGGCAGTTCGCCCTGCTCCATCAATTGCTCGACAATCGAGAACCGGGTGGCGTCGGACAAAGCGGAAAAGGTGGTCAGAAGCGTGCTCATGACCTATATTTAACACAAATGTTAAATAATGAAAAGCCCTGTCAAGACTCGACAAAATCCGCGCGACTGTACCCTTGCAGGTAAAGCAGTGCCGTCAGGTCGCCGTGATTCACCCGCACATCGCATTTCGCGGCCACCGACGGCTTGGCATGAAGGGCAACGCCGGTTCCGGCCCGCCCCAGCATGCCCAGATCATTGGCCCCGTCGCCGACGGCGATCACGTCAACTTCGGACAGGCCAAGGCGAGTGGAGATCTGTTCCAGCGCCTCGATTTTGGCCTGACGTCCCAGAATAGGACGCGCCACATCGCCCGTCAGTTTGCCATCTGCGGCCAGCAGAGTGTTGGCGCGGTTTTCATCGAACCCCAGCAGTTCTGCCACCCGCGTGGTGAAGGCGGTAAAGCCACCGGACACCAGTGCAGCATAGGCTCCGTTAGCCCGCATCGTTGCCAGCAACGCCTGTCCGCCGGGCATCAGCGTGATCCGTTCGCGCAGAACTTTGCCAATGACGCTTTCATCCAGATCCTTCAGCAGACCAACCCGTTCGATCAGGGCACCTTCGAAATCCAACTCTCCGTTCATGGCGCGGGCGGTGATGTCCTTGACCCTTTCGCCGACGCCAGCCTCATCCGCCAGTTCATCAATGCATTCCTGCTGGATCATGGTGCTGTCCATATCGGCCAGCAGCATCTGTTTGCGCCGCCCCTGTGCGGGCTGCACAATCAGGTCCACGCCCATGCCCTGCAAGTCTGCCCAAACGTCCCAGCGATTGGCGGGCATGTCGCGCAGGTCAAACTCGACCGCCTCGTCCGGGCTGAGCCACAGGACATCCCCACCGCCCCACGCGTTGCGCAGCGATTCTGGCAAGGCGCGGTCCAGTGAGGGTGCAGCCGGGTTGGTCAGCAAAGTGGCGACGTACATATTCCAATCTCCAGTGTCATACCCATGCGGAACGGTCAGGGCGTCAATGGTGTTCGACCTTGTTCGGTCAGTTCCCAGCAATTCTGTCCCTCGAATACGGCGACGCCCGTCGGGCGTCCGTACCCGGCCCCCGTGTCCAGATTGATCCGGTTGCCATAGTGCGTCGCCTGATCCACAGGCGTGTGTCCATGAACGATCAGTTTGGGATGCGGGCCTTGGTAGTCGTGGAAGTCCTGTCTGATCCAGATCAGATCACTTGCCTGCTGTTCATTCAGCGGGACACCCGGACGGATACCCGCGTGAACAAAGGCAATCTCGGGGGTCTGATGCATCACCACCAGATCGCGCAGGAAGGTCAGGTGCGACTTCGGCACCGCTGCCTGCGCCATCCTGTGCAGGTTTTCAAGGCGGATCTGACCTTCGAATTCCACCCCATAGCTGCGCAGGGTGTCGACCCCGCCCAACCTGTCATGCAACCAGTGGTATCCCACCAACAAATGCGGATCGTGGCGCGGAGTGTCTTCCATGAACCAGGCAAACATGCGGTCGTGATTGCCCAGCAGAGTAATCCAGTTCCGACCCGCATCACGCCCTTCAATCAGGCGTTCGATCAGCCCGCGACTGTCAGGGCCGCGGTCCACGTAATCACCCAGAAACACGATCTGAGCATCGGGTCCGCCGTCGCTTTGGATCAGGGACAGCGCACGCTCCAGCTCAGCCACCTGCCCGTGCAGATCACCAATAACATAGATTGGCTGCGTCATAGACGGCCTCCGGCGGTAAAGTTCAGCTTGCTTGTGCCTCAGATCATGGTTTGAGAGAACAAAGGACCCGGATATTCGCATAACCGGGTCCTGAACTGTTCCTCAAACTCAACAGCCCCGATCAGGCGACGTCGAATTCCAGTGGCTTGATCTGTGTAAACAGGCCTGTTTCGGCAAGCTTCGCCCGCGCTTCGGCCGGGACCGGTTCGTCGACGTAGAGCAGTGCAATCGCTTCGCCTCCGGCCTCAGCGCGGCCGAGGGTAAAGTTGGCGATATTGACGTTGCTCTCACCCATGGTCTGACCCAGCGTGCCGATGATGCCGGGCACGTCTTCGTTGGTGGTGTACAGCATATGAGCGCCGACCTCGGCATCGATGTTGATGCCCTTGATCTGGATAAAGCGCGGCTTGCCATCGCTGAACACGGTGCCGGCGATCGACCGTTCACGCTTGTCCGTTACGACCGTGACCTTGATGTAGCCATCAAAAACACCCGACTTGTCCTGATTGGTGGTCGAGATTTTGATCCCGCGTTCTTTCGCGACTACAGGGGCCGAGACCATGTTCACCTCGGGGTTGAACTTTTTCATGATCCCCGCGACCACGGCACAATTCAGCGCAGCCAGATTCATTTCAGCGGCCACACCGTCATAGAGGATATTGATCGCCTTGACCGGCTCGTCCGTCATCTGGCCGATGAAGCTGCCCAGATGACCTGCCAGCTTGATCCACGGCCCCATCAGCTTGGCTTCTTCCGCAGTCACGCTGGGCATGTTCAGCGCGTTTTCGACCGCGCCTGTCAGCAGGTAGTTCGAAATCTGTTCAGCCACCTGCAAGGCCACGTTCTCCTGCGCCTCGGTCGTCGCCGCGCCCAGATGGGGCGTGCAGACCACGTTGGGCAGGTTGAACAATGCGTTGTCCTTGGCGGGTTCCTCGCTGAACACGTCAAAAGCCGCTCCGGCAACATGGCCGGATTGCAGCATCTCGGACAGAGCCACTTCATCGACCAGACCGCCACGGGCACAGTTGATGATCCGTACACCCTTTTTGGTTTTGGCCAGATTTTCGCGGCTCAGGATGTTGCGGGTTTGATCTGTCAGCGGCACATGCAGGGTGATGAAATCGGCGCGCGCCAGCAGTTCGTCCAGCTCGACCTTTTCGACGCCCATCTTGGAGGCTTTCTCTTCGCCCAGATAAGGATCATAAGCGATGACTTTCATCTTCAGGCCCAACGCTCGTTCGCACACGATGCCACCAATGTTACCGGCACCGATCACGCCCAGTGTCTTGTTCGTCAGCTCGATCCCCATGAACTTGGACTTTTCCCACTTGCCCGCATGGGTCGAGGTGCTGGCCTCGGGGATCTGCCGCGCCACGGCGAACATCATCGCGATGGCGTGCTCGGCGGTTGTGATCATGTTGCCGAAGGGCGTGTTCATCACGATCACACCTTTTTTCGAGGCCGCCTCTTTGTCGACATTGTCAGTGCCGATCCCGGCGCGGCCGATGACCTTCAGCCTGTCGGCTTTTTCCAGCAGGGTCGGTGTGACCTTGGTGGCTGAACGGATGGCAAGACCGTCATATTGACCGATCACCTCGGCCAGCTTGTCCTTGTCTTTGCCCAGCTCGGGCATGAAATCCACGTCGATGCCACGGTCGCGGAAAATCTGCACTGCGGTTTCGCTGAGCTTGTCGGATACCAGTACTTTGGGAGCCATTTTGCTTGGTCCTTTGAATTCTTCAGGGGGATAGCGGGCTGACGCCCGCCCTATAACGGTGATGGGGTAGGCCGGGCTTCAGCCCGGCACATGAAACTCAGGCAGCCTGCGCCTGCGCTTTGATCTCGGTCGCAAAGGCCCAGGCCAGCCAGGGCAGCATCGCCTCGATATCCGAGGTTTCAACCGTACCGCCGCACCAGATGCGCAGACCTGCTGGCGCGTCGCGATAGGCACCGATATCCAGCGCGATATTCTCGGTCTCAAGCCGCTTGGCGACTGCCTTGGCAAAGGCTGCACCGTCCTGAATACGGGCATCGGTGAACTTCAGGCAGACGGATGTGTTCGAACGCGTCGCCTCATCCTCGGCCAGATTGGCAATCCAGCCGTTCTGGTCGCAGAACGCGTGTACCGCACCCGCATTGGCATCCGCCCGCGCGATCAGCCCCTGCAATCCGCCCACCGAGCGGGCCCAGTCCAGCGCAAACAGATAATCCTCAACCGCCAGCATTGACGGTGTGTTGATCGTTGCCCCGGTAAAGATGCCCTCGATCAGCTTGCCACCCTTGGTCAGGCGGAAAATCTTGGGCAGCGGCCATGCGGGGGTATAGCTTTCCAGCCGTTCAACAGCACGCGGGCTGAGGATCAGCATCCCGTGGGCTGCTTCGCCGCCCAGCACTTTCTGCCAACTGAAGGTCGTTACATCCAGCTTGTCCCAGGGCAGATCCATCGCAAAGGCCGCCGAGGTTGCATCGCAGATCGTCAGGCCCTGGCGATCATCGGCAATCCAGTCGCCATTGGGCACCCGAACACCCGAGGTGGTGCCGTTCCACGTAAAGACCACGTCATTTGCGAAATCAACCGAAGCCAGATCAACGATCTGCCCGTAATCCGCGGTTTTCACCTCGGCGTCGATCTTCAACTGCTTGACCACATCGGTCACCCAGCCGGACCCAAAGCTTTCCCAGGCCAGCATCTCGACCTTGCGCGCACCCAGCAAAGACCACAGCGCCATTTCAACCGCGCCAGTGTCCGAGGCGGGAACGATACCAATGCGGTAATCCGCCGGAATGCCCAGAATCTCACGCGTGCCTTCGATGGCCGCCTTCAGCTTGTCCTTGCCGACAGCGGCACGGTGCGACCGGCCCAATGCGGCATCGGACAGTTTTGTCAGGTCAAATGTGGGGGGTTTGGCACAGGGGCCGGAAGAAAAGCGCGGATTGGCCGGCCGCGTCGCCGGTTGTTCGATCGTCATGTGTATTACCCTTCCAGATACACGCCCCTCGTTGGGGAGGGGTGTCCCACGGACAGACCTAGGGGGCCTTCGCACCTGCAGCAAGCGGAAAAGACGCTTTACCGGGTAAAAACGACATCTGAAACGGGCACAAATCAGAACACGCGTTTCCGATTGGCGAAAAACCCCGCCGATGTTTCAGCGGGGTTTGTTTGTGTTACTCTGCGGCGTCTTCGTATGCGTCCATTGGTGGGCATGTGCATACGAGGTTTCGGTCGCCGTATGCGTTGTCGACGCGGTTGACGGGGGACCAGTATTTGTCGACGCCCATGGAACCCGGCGGGAAGCAGGCCTGTTCGCGGGTGTAGGGGCGGTCCCAGTCGCCGACCAGATCACGCACCGTGTGGGGGGCGTTTTTCAGCGGGTTGTTTT